>NZ_WQPN01000142.1 GCF_018785315.1 Clostridium sp. MCC353
TCTCAGAAACTGATTTGGTTTTCAGTTTCTGCCCGTCTTTTTCTATCCCTGGAGCCTAAGTTTCACTAACGGTTTCCAGACGGCTTTCATCGCCAACGGATTCCGTTCCGCCCGGTGCCAACCCTCCAAGCGGGCCTCCGCCCCCGTCCGTCCCCATCCCCAGGATTCACGGCTGTGTACTGGTCTGATAAAGGATAAATAAAGATTTGGAGAAGGGAAGCAGAAAAGGCAGGGAAGCGTTTGATTGAGATATTGTTTGGTATTTCGTGCAGATTATGGTATAGATATTTCAAGTAACTGAGGTGGGGATTAACAGTAAAAGGCCAAGGCATTTTCGAAAATGCCTTTAGGGTTGATGTTAAATGGTGTGGGGATTTACATTAAAAGGCGAAGCCATTTTCGAAAATCCCTTCACCCTTTATGTAAAATTTGCTTTTAATTACTTTAGCCAGAGAAAAACCAGCAGGAAAGCGGGGAGAGCGGACGGCGGGACAGAGGACCGGGGAGCGGTACCGGGGAAACCAACGATACAGGGGTCATGTGGAAACCGTTTAGTGGAACTTAGGTTTTCAGCAGG
>NZ_WQPN01000143.1:0-68671 GCF_018785315.1 Clostridium sp. MCC353
ACGGTTGGAAGCCGGTTTTCATCGCCAACGGATTCCGCTCCGCCCGGCGTCAAGCCTCCAAGCAGGCCTCCGCCCCCGTCTGTTCCCATCCCCTGGATTCATGGCGTTACTTCCGCCAACACATATAAAGCAGATTTTTATTTTTTCTGCACATATTTCAGGCAGTCAAGTGTAACCGCCGTAATGATGATGATACCCTCGAATACGAACTGAAGATTTGTGTCAATACCCAGGATGGTAAGGGAATAGATGAGTACGGTGAAGATCAATACACCGACTACAACACCTGAAATCTTACCGATACCTCCGGTAAAGGATACGCCGCCCACTACGCAGGCTGCAATTGCGTCCATCTCCCAGCCCTGGCCGTAAGCTGCGGAACCGGAGCCGACCATTCTCGCACATTCAAGCCATGAACCAAATCCGTAAAGGATACCAGCCATGATAAAAGCACCCATGGTTACGGCGAATACGGAAATACCTGAAACTGATGCCGCTTCCGGATTGCCGCCGACCGCATAGAGGTTTTTGCCGAACGTCGTTTTATTCCAGATGAACCAAACGATTGCAATCGCCGCTACAGCCCAGAGAATGATGGTTGGGAATCCGTTGATTTTCGGAATGATCATCTTAGGGATAGACGGCTCAATGGCGCCGAACGATACGCCCTTTGTTGCATATGTAACCAATCCGAAGATAACTAACATGTTCGCCATCGTTGAAATGAAAGGATGCATTTTAAATTTGGCTGTGAAAAAGCCTCCGATCGCTGTAAAGAACGTACATAAAAGAATACACATAAACAGCGCGAAAATAACCCTTACACCGATGGGCAGTCCTGTAAAATCAAATACATGGCCGAAAACCGCGCCAGTATTGATTCCCTGATGCATGATAATCGTTGCAGTTGTCATTCCCATACCAACCATACGTCCGATTGAAAGGTCCGTACCGGTAAGGAGAATCAGTCCGGCAACGCCCAGAGCAAGAAACATTCTCGGGGATGCCTGCTGCAGAATATTTAAAATATTGTTATACGTAAGAAGAGGTACGCCTTTTATGATAGGTGTGGCGATACACAGCCCGATAAAAATCAGGATGATGGCGATATACAAACCATTCTGCAGGAAAAATGCCCTGCGGTTGAATGTGTATTTGTAGTTTTCCCATTTCTGTGCCCTCGTCTCCATAAAGGTAAACTTTGACATGCGGAGCAGGTCGATCAGATGATATTTCCAGGCAAAGGCTGCATGCCTTCTGTCTTTTATCTGCTGAAGCTCCTTTTCCAGTTCCATTTTCGCGTCAAACAGACGGTTCTTATGAACATATTTTTCGTCTTTTATTTCCTGATGGTCTGTAATTTTTGAGAGATTTTCCTGGTGCGATTTCTCCAGCTCGGCAAGTTTCTGTTTATTCTTTTCCTTTGCCTGTATTTTTTCCTGGTCGCAGCTTGCTTTCAAAGGCTGATAATAATCCTTATCAAAATGTGCCGCAAGATAGGATTCCGCATCGGAAATTAATTTTGATATCTCCGCTTTGTTTTTCTCTTCTACTGCTTTCGCTTTTTCCAGCAGCGCTTTGTCGCTGGCAATTCTGGCTTCTTTTTCTTCCTTCGCCAGGCTGCGGTCCCTCTTCGTCCTGTCTATATTATTCTGAAGAGCAACCACCTTGTTTGAGCCGTCCGCTCTGAGGATGTCGATCTGTTTTTGTATTTTACCAACATAATCCTCGATTGGCTGGCGCAGTTTCATTTCCTGTTCAACCGTCAGAGTCTTACTGTTTCCATTAGCCATATCCGTCATTCCCCCCATTATAGATATTTTGCGCTGAGTCGTAAAAGCTCTTCCTGATTTGTCTCTTTTGTATTAACAATTCCAGAAAGGCGTCCATTGGACATAACGCCGATACGGTTCGTAATGCCCAAAATCTCCGGCATTTCAGAGGAAACAACAATGATTGTTTTTCCCTGTTTTGCCATATTGATGATCAGCTCGTATATTTCATATTTTGCACCAACATCGATTCCTCTTGTGGGTTCGTCCATCATAAAGATCTGCGGCCCGCGCTCCAGCCATTTTCCAAAAATAACTTTCTGCTGATTGCCGCCGGAAAGGCTGGAAATCATGTCATCCGGCCCCATGCACTTGGTATGCATGATTTTAATTTCCTTTGCAGTCGCCCGGATCATCTTAGGATCGGAAAGGGCTACGCCGGACTTATACTGCTCCAGATTCGCGATCGTCGTATTGAATGTAAGATCCCCCTTGAGGAACAGCCCGTTTGCCTTTCGTTCCTCAGTGATCATGGCAAACCCGTGTTCCATGGCTTCCTTGGCGCTGCTGAAATTCATAAGGCGGTTGTTCAAATAGACACGCCCCGCCGCCCTGGTCCGGACGCCGAAAATCGTTTCCAGAAGTTCTGTACGTCCTGCGCCCACAAGGCCGTAAAGCCCGAAAATTTCGCCTTCTTTCACATCAAAGGAGACGTCCTGCAGATGGGGTTCAAACTTTGTAGACAAATGCTGTATGGACAAAATAACATCCTTGGGGGTGTTGTCAACCGGCGGGAACCGGTTATCCAGAGAACGGCCGACCATAGCCGAAATCAGTTCGTTCATATTCGCATCCCTGGTACTCTTTGTCATTACCAGGTTGCCGTCACGCAGTACGGATATTTCGTC
Organism: Clostridium sp. MCC353; assembly: GCF_018785315.1. Classification (GTDB taxonomy): domain Bacteria; phylum Bacillota; class Clostridia; order Lachnospirales; family Lachnospiraceae; genus CHH4-2. Next base: position 2,681 of record NZ_WQPN01000143.1, read on the forward strand.
ACAGATCTCAAAAATCTCATCCATCTTGTGGGAGATATAGATCAGGGCGATTCCCTGCTCTTTTAACATCCTCATCATCTCGAAGAGCTTGGTGACTTCCTGTACGGTCAGCGAAGATGTGGGTTCATCGAGAACGATCACCTTGGCATTATAGGAAATGGCCTTGGCTATTTCACACATCTGTCTCTGAGATACAGACATATTGCGCATCGGCTGAGTGAGGTTAACGGTCATGCCCAGCTTTCTGAAAAGCTCGGCAGCTTCTTTTTTCATTCTGCCTTCATCAACTACGCCTATGGAATTGACCGGATAACGTCCGAGGAATAAATTATCAATTACATTTCTTTCCAGACATTGATTGAGTTCCTGATGAACCATCGCAATGCCGTTTTCAAGAGCATCCTTGGGTCCGGAAAAGCTGACTTCCTTACCGTTCAGGAAGATAGTTCCCTCGTCTTTTTGATAAGTGCCGAAAAGGCACTTCATCATGGTAGACTTACCGGCTCCGTTTTCACCCATAAGCCCCATGACAGTTCCACGTTTCACATCCAGGTTAATACGATCCAGAACCCGGTTTCGGCCAAATGACTTGCTCATACCGCGTATTGATAAGACGATATCATCTTTCTTATCTGCCATTATTTTTACTCCTGTATTATAGTGTTTTCCCACAGGCGAAGCGATTAACGCCTGATTATTATAAGAAATTATTAGGGAGAATTTCTTCTCCCTAATAGCTGCCCACCTTTATTTCAATGGAAATTACTGATTAAGTAAGGATGTATAAGATGCCGCATTATCTGTCTTAACCATGTTGATGGCAAATGCATCATACTGGCTCGGATTTCCAAGACGGTTTGTGATGTTGGACTCTGTCTGTCCGTCACCGCCGATATAGTCTACCTTGAGGTTGAGAAGCTTATCATACTTCTGAAGAAGCGGCTGATAAGTTGAGCCAAGGAAGTTATCAGATGAATTGTAGATATTCAGCCATACGGACTTTGTCGGATGTGCTGCTTCATCAAGCTGATTTGAAACAGGTGCATAAGTCATTGTGGAATCTGTAAAATCCTGATAGTTGTCAGCAGTTACAGCCACGTTTAAAGCATAGTAGGAACGTTCGTCTGCTTTGTAGATAAATACGTCATCGCTCAGCACGTTTCCAGCGTCGTCTGCTGTGCTGATACCAGTATTAACATCAACTCCGTCCAGAGCATTACGAAGAACACGAAGTGTCAAATAAGCCTGAACATCCGCATGCTGGCTGATGGTTCCCCCGTAGCCTTCTGCAATGGCGGCTACCGCATCACTGTTCGCGTCATATCCGAATGTAGGAACATTATTATCTTTAGACCATGCATTGAACATGGACATGCCCATACCATCGTTATTGGAAACTACGATATCAATCTGATCGCCGAAAGAGGAAGACCATGTGCCGATACCATTACCTGCTGTTGCAGCATCCCATGTGGCTCCGGCTGAGTTCTTCATTTCCTGAGAAGCAAGCTCTCTAACCGTATAGGTCTTTCCGCCGACTTCAATGGTTCCATCCTGTACAGCGGTTGCTTTGCCTTCTGTGTTTGTACCGATCGGCTCGCTGTTGATGTTGCCGTCTTTATCAACGCCTGTACCCAGCGCCCTGCGGACACCTCTTGTACGTGCGATGGAATCGTTATGTCCGATATCTCCGATTGCCAGAACGTAACCGATGATTCCGTCGCCGTTGCGGTCAATCGTATCAATATTTTTCTCGATATAATCTTTAACCATGGTACCCTGGAGTTCAGCACCCTGATTTGCATCGAAACCTACGTAATATGTATCCTCGTTGAAATTCAGAGCCGTCATATCAAGGGCTCCGGTAGCACTGCTGGATGGCTGGCGGTTAAACCATACTAACGGTTTATCCTTATTCTCCACCTTAGCCGCTTCGGTTTCTGCCGGTGCTGCCGTTGTGTTGTCTGCCGGTGCAGCTGTTGTATCCGTTTTACCAGCCGCCGTTGTCGGAGCCTCAGTAGGCTTGGAGCCGCCGCCGCAGGCTGCAAGGGTGACTGCCATAGAGCACGCAAGTGCAACGCTTAACATTTTTTTCATTTTAAATTCCTCCTTAGATATTTAATGAACTTGGTTACAAGTAACAGTATATAGAAATATCCGGGCATTTTAAATAGAAATTCTTATGCAAAATGTTAAAATTCTTATCGTATTCACCCTGCTAATTATAAAAAATCACCTAAACGACAAAATATCCCCTATTTCTCCGTTCCGTCTCTCATTTTATTAGGGGATTTTCCGTAGTACTTTTTAAAGCAGTAGCTGAAATAATGCTGGTCGCTGTAACCGCAGCGGGCGGCGATCTCCTGTATCTTCATCGGGGTGCAGAGAAGGTACTCTTTTGCTTTTTCCATCCTCTTTTTTGTCAGAAGGCTGATAAATGTTTCCCCCGTCGTCTTTTTAATGGTGGCGCTCAGATAATTGGAACTGATATGGAGCTGTTCGCTCAAAGATACCAAAGTCATGGTTTCATCGGCAAAGCCCGTCTCAATCAGCTGAAGCGCCTTATCTGATAAGAGTTCGGAACTGACTTTTCTGTGGTTGGCGATAATATCCTGGGCCTGGCGGCAGAGGCTGGTCACCTTGGCCTGCACCTCATCCAGAGATTCCCTGGTAAAGCCCTTCTCCAAAAATGAAAACTTGGACAGCACTTCCATGGGCACATTATTATTAAGGGCCATGCTCACGGTACGGTACACCGAGGCTATAATCTGTATAACCAAAAGGTCGCGGCTGCTCTTCATCTCTTTCTCCCCGCTGACCCGGGAAAACAAGCCTGTCAAAAACTTCTCCAGTTCTCCCCTGCTGCCGGTCTTGATGATCTGATCCAGTTCCGCCACGATTTCCTCAATGTATTCGAATTTTTGGAATTCGCCTGATTCCGTATCTGATATGAACTGCACTCCCGCAGCGTCTGAAGGCACATAGTGCATGGCGGCCACTGCCTCCGAATAGGCCACGCCGCTCATGAACACTTCCGGAAAATCCCGGCTGACGCCGATTCTGCATTTAAGGCCCAGAATTCTCTCCGCACTCTGTAAAATCTCCGTCACCAGAATATGGATATATTTTCCCATATCCCGGCCTCCGGCTGAAATGACGGAGATCACCTTTCTTTTGGAAATCACACTTCCGAACTGCACATATTTCTTCAGGATTGAGTTCACAAAATTCACATGTTCCACAGCGGTCATATTCTCCCCGCTGCCGCCGAAAAATCCGGTCACCAGGACCATGTAGCAGACGTTCTCGGCGGGAAATCTGCGCAGCCCCAGTTCTGAGGCCCTCTGTTCCATCAGAAGCTTTCTCTCCCGGCTCAGCTCCTGCATCGGTTCATCCTGGTCCATCAGCATGGGCAGCAGGAATTCGGCCAGTTCCATCCGGCGTTCCCTCTCACTGAAGTCTCCGTCCTGGATCCCCCTTTTTAAATTGGCAAACCGTTTGTCCAGTTTTTCCTTGATCCGCTTCATCTCTTCCGTCAGCTCTTCGGCGGAGATGGGTTTTAAAAGATAGCTGATAATATTATATTGAATGGCCTGCTGGGCGTAGGCGAAGCTCTCATAGCCGCTTAAAAATGCAATCTGCATATACGGCCTGATTTCCCTTGCCTGTCTTGCCAGATCGATGCCGGAAATAAAGGGCATCCTGATATCTGTCAGCAGCAGGTCCGGCCCCAGTTTTTCCACAAGCTCCAATGCCTCTGCTCCGTTTTCCGCCTCTCCGATCACCTCAAATCCCACGGAATTCCAATCAATCCTTTTGATAATCGCTTTTCTTAACGCTTCTTCATCGTCTGCTATAATTACCGTATACATCAGTTAACCTGCCTTTTTCTCTGTAATTTTATTCTTTTTCGTCATCAACTGTCCTGGCAGCCTGACTGCAGTTATAGTATTTCCCGTCTTTCAGTTCTACGGTATCCTGTACATTCTGTCCCAATCCCGCAGCAGCGGCTATCCGGAACACAACCTGGGCGTACTCTTCGCTGTCGCTCTGGACTGTTCCAAACAGTTTTCCCGTCCGCAGGCCTTCCATTCCCTGGGGGGTTCCGTCGATGCCAACGATCTTGACCGGTTTGGTTATTTCCTTGCGCATCAGCGCTTCCGCCGCGCCAAGAGCCATTTCATCATTGTTGCTGATCACCAGCTCAATCTCATCCGGGAATTCGTCCAGCCACTGTTCCATCCATGCGGACCCCTGGCTCCTTTCCCAGTTTCCGATTCCCCCTGTAATCTTTTCTAACGGGACTCCTCCGTCCCTCACGGTTCTGACCGACCATTCGGTTCTGATCAGGGAATCCTGATGGCCGGTTTCACCTTCCAGAAGCACATAGCCCACTTTGCCGTCACCATTTAAATCCAGGGAGGATGGATCCTTTTTATAAGCGTCTACCAGAATCCCGCCCTGGAGGACTGCCGCCTCCCTGGCGTCTTCCCCCACATAATAGAGCTTTTCCCACCGCCTCATATCCTCTTCCACCGGCTCCCGGTTGAAAAATACCACGGGAATATCCGCGTCCATGGCCTTGCTGATTATATAAGAGGCAACGGAACGGTCCACCAGATTGACGCAGAGAGCATCCACTCCCAGGGAAATGAAACGGTCCACCTGGCTGTTCTGCAGATTCTGGTCTCCCTTTCCATCCACCTCATCGAGAATCACTTTGATCCCCGTCTCCTTTTCATATGATTTCGCCGTCTCCACGATCTTTCCACAGATATGGTTGATAAATGGATCGTCTCCGCGATACAGCGCCACTCCGATCCTCAGGGTCTTTTTTTCCTCTTTCTCCACATGACTGCGGCTTTGAATGTATATGCAGCCGGCCCCCAGAATAAAAATCACCGCCAGCGCGGCAATCAATACTTGTCTCTTTTTCATTTGTCCTCCCGCTGTTATCTTTACTCGATGGGATACAGGATCTTTTCAAACCTGCTCTCCTGTAAATCTTCTTTTTCAATATAGTAGGATTCCAGCACAATCTGTTCCCGTTTCCGGCTCTTTTCGATGGCCTCCACCGCTTTTACAATGCTTAAATAACCGGCGTCGAACTGGTTTGAAACTACCAGCCCTTTCACAATTCCCTGATCCATCCGGTTCAGCACTTTGGTTGTGCTCCCGATTCCGTAAAGGCCTGAGATATATTTGCTGTAGCCCTGGCTCTCCTTCACGATGTCGGCCGCCGAATCCAGGCTCTGGACATCCAGCGCCGCAATGACCGCTTTCCCGCTTCCCAAAGATACCGTCTCTTCTATGGCCTTTCGGAACAAGTCTTCATTCTGATACGAAGCGGAGTTTCCTGAACTCTCTTTATCTTTTTCATAAAGAAAAGTTCGGAAACCGGCCTCTGTAAGCACTCTAAAAAGGCTGTTATACGCCTCTCTGTTATAGCCGTAATCCAATCCCTCTGTGAACACAAAGACCGGCACTTCCGCCTGATTCCCGCTGACAATGGCCTCTCCCAGCATCCTGCCCGATTCCCCGTAATCTTCCGAGATACCTCCTCTCACCTTATCATGGGAAAACAGGTTTCCCATGATGATGAGAGGGCTGTTAAGGGTCATTCCGTTCAAGGCCGCAGCGCATTCCAACGGTTTGATGGGATCCAAAACCACCGCTTTTGTCCCGTCGCCGATCTCCCTTTCCAGCAGTTCCATCTGTTCCTTCACGTCACCTTTTTCATACAAGGTGATGAAATTGACATCCACATTGTATTCATCCGCAGCTTTGTCCACGCCTTTGTGGAAATTCACATAATAATCATCCGTCGTATCCCCGACGATCACGGACACGGGGTATATCTCTGTTTTCTTCTCCTTGATAATCAAGTCTGTTGAGGACAGCAGAAACAGGATGATCAGGACTGCCGCCAGCAGGCCCCAAATGATCTTTTCTTGTTTTGTCATCTCTCTTCCTCCGTTCGTTCTGCCGGTCGTTTGTGAGCTGTGGTTCCGCTATGCTGGATCCGGCTGTAGGGCACCGCAGGAAGGCGGATGATAATTTCCGTCCCTTCGTCCAGCTCCGAGGCTATGGTGAGGCCGTATTCCTCGCCAAAATACAGCTTGATCCGCTCATTGACATTCTTAACCCCGATTCCTGATCCTTTTGTGGAGGTCACATGGATCGATTCCGTGAACAAGCTTTCCACATGCTCCTTCGTCATTCCCAGCCCGTTATCACGGACGGAAAAATATAAATCATCCCCGTCCTGCCAAACCCGCAGGTTGATCTCCCCGTCTCCGTCCATAAATTCCATGCCGTGATAAATGGCGTTTTCCACCAGCGGCTGAAGCATCAGCTTTAGACTGGCAAATTCCAGGCAGTCCTCATCGGCATTGATGTAGTAAGAAAATTTATTTTTAAAACGCATGTGCTGGATCATCAGATAGTTGCGCACATGTTCCAGCTCGTCTTTTACGGTTATGATGCTCTTCCCCTTGCTCAAACTGATGCGGAAAAAACGGGCCAGGGCAGTGACCACTTTGACCGCCTCCGCTTTCTGTTCATTTTCAATCATCCAAACGATAATATCCAGGGTGTTGTAGAGAAAATGAGGGTTGATCTGCGACTGCAGAGTGTCAAACTCCTGCTTTCTCTTGGCCTCGTGTTCCTTCACGATGTCGTCCATCAGGACACGGATCTGCCGGGCCATATTGTTGATGGAAGTACCCAAATGCTGGATTTCGTAGGAGCCGCCGGAGTACACAGGGGTTTCTAAGTCCCCTTCCTCGATATTGCCTACGGATTTTTCCAGCTCCTTGATCGGGTTGGTGATTCTGGATGAGATATAGGAATTAATCAGCATCAGAATAAAAAGGATCAGCATTATTATGAATACGATGAACAGCCTGGTCTTGATCGTATTCAAAGAAACTACATTTTTAGGGGTGACTCCAATCACTTTCCATCCGGTATAACCGATGGATTTAACGGTGACGATCCGCTCTTTTCCGTCAAACTCCTCCAGATAATTGCCGTCCTTATATCCGGCCACAGCCAGATTGTTTTCCCGAACCCGCCCCGAATCGATCAACTGGATTTTCGGATGGTATAAAATCTCTCCGTCACTGCTGATCAGGTAGACATAGCCGCCGGTGCCTGTGGTCACTCCATTGAATAAATGTTCCAGGCTGGAATAGCTCAAATCCACCAAAAGGACGCCCTGGGCGGTTGACGGCCCTTCCGTCAGCTCCACAGCCCTTGACAGAGAGATCACCCAGCGGTACTGGTTTTCATTCCCGTCAAAAATGTATTGGACATGAGGATTGGAAAAATGCTGGTTTTCCGTCTTCTCAAGGGCATTTGTGAACCAGGCGTCCCCTGTCACGTCCAGATTCGTCTTGATTCTGGCGGCCGGTACGGCCTCTACCATGGTCCCGTCCTGGGAAAACAGGGCGATATTGCTCACATTATCCTTGTTATTATCATAGAGCAGTGTGATCTCGCTGTTAACGGATTCCGAAGATAAATCCGCATTTTTTACGGCCCCGTAGTAGAGGGAATCGGACAGCCTCATGACTGTACGGAGATAGCTCTCAACCGAACGGGCCACCTGGTTGATCAGGCTCTGGTTCTCTTCCTTCACCGTCTCCAATACTTGGGAGGACAACCGCTGGTAAATGGAAAAGGTGATGAGAAGGCTGGCCGCCAACGCGGTCACTGTAAAATAAATGAAAATCGTATATCGTATGCTGTTGTTATGTAAAAATCTGTTTTTTTTCTCTTTTTTCATTAATCCGGCTCTTAAACTGCTGTTATCGTCAATGTTTCCACAATCCATTATACCTGATATGACACCACATTGCAAACGGACATGCCTCCTGCACTATTTTAAAATAAATGAATTTGTGGTATACTGATCACTCGTACTACTTAAATTAGCCGCAGGAAGCGGCGGAACGGGGAATTTATGGCATTTGACGGAATTATAATTGCAAATTTGACAAAGGAAATAAAAGACCGCCTGGAGGGCGGAAAAATATCGAAAATCGCACAGCCGGAAAAGGACGAACTCCTGTTTACGGTAAAGAATAACAGGGAAACGTACCGGCTTCTGCTGTCGGCCAGCGCCAGCCTGCCCTTGGCCTATTTTACGGAAAACAACAAGCCCAGCCCTATGACAGCGCCTAATTTCTGTATGCTGTTGAGAAAACACATCGGTAATGGGAAGATCACCGCAGTAAGCCAGCCGGGGCTGGAGCGGATTATCCAGTTGGAAATCGAACATTTGGATGAACTGGGGGATATGCGGAAGAAAACGCTGATCGTGGAGCTGATGGGAAAACACAGCAATATTATTTTCTGCCGGGAAGACGGGGTGATCATCGACAGCATCAAACACATTTCGGCTCAGGTCAGCTCTGTCCGGGAGGTGCTGCCTGGCCGGGAGTATTTTATTCCCCATACGACGGAAAAATATGATCCCCTCTCTGTCAGCGAAGAGGATTTTAAGCAGGCAATGAACTCCACCCCTGCCCCTCTTCAAAAGGCCTTGTACATGAGATTTACGGGAATCAGCCCCATCATCGGAGAAGAACTCTGTCATCTGGCTTCCCTGAATCCCGATCTTTCGGCCAATGGACTGTCCGAAGCGGAACTGATTCATCTCTACAGAACTTTTTCTTTCATGATGGAAGATGTAAAAACAGGGAATTTTTCACCGAATATCATTTACAGACAGGATGAACCGGTGGAATTTTCCGCATTACCCCTCACCTGCTATGAAGGGGGCGGTTATACGGCCCGCACCTTTGATACGGTGAGCCAGCTTCTGGAAACCTATTATGCCGCCAAAAACGCCATCACCAGAATCCGGCAGAAATCGGTGGATTTACGGAAAATCGTGCAGACAGCCCTGGAGCGCAATTATAAAAAGTATGATCTCCAGTTAAAACAGCTGAAGGATACGGACAAGCGGGAAAAATATAAGGTTTACGGAGAACTGCTGAACACTTATGGATATGAGCTGTCCGGCGGTGAAAAAGAACTGAAATGTCTAAATTACTATACCAATGAGGAAATTAAAATTCCTCTGGATCCCCAACTGACAGCCCGGGAGAATTCCCAGAAATTCTTTGACAAATATAACAAGATGAAGCGGACGTATGAAGCGCTTTCCGAACTGACCCTGGAAACCAAACGGGAAATCGAGCACTTGGAGTCCATCAGCACAGCTTTGGATATCGCCCTTTTGGAAGAAGATCTGGTTCAGATCAAAGAGGAGCTGACCGAATACGGCTATATCCGCCGCCGATATACGGGGACAAAAAAACAGAAGATCACAAGCAGGCCCTTCCACTACATTTCGTCCGACGGTTTCCATATCTATGTTGGGAAAAACAACTATCAGAACGAAGAGCTGACCTTTAAAGTGGCCGGAGGCAATGACTGGTGGTTCCATGCCAAAGGGATTCCGGGATCTCATGTGATCGTAAAAACAGAGGGAAAAGAGCTCCCCGACCGCGTCTTTGAGGAAGCAGGCGCCCTGGCGGCCTATTATTCCAAGGGCAGGAATAATGATAAAGTGGAAATCGATTATATTCAGCGGAAGAATGTGAAGAAAGCAGCGGGGGGAGCACCGGGATTCGTGATCTACCATACCAATTATTCCCTGTTGGCGATTCCCAGCGCGGATTTTACAGTGGTTGAATAAAAAATGGAATGTGTCCGGCGGTAATAAATACTTACACCATATGAAACCAATAAAAGCGGCGCTGTGCCCCTTTCCAGGGCGTACGGCGCCGCTTCCTGCCTCTAACTTGTCATACATTCATTGTTTTCGATTCCGGATATTCTTTCTTAGAATTTCTTCAATCAACGTTCCGGCACAATCTCAATCCAATACCCGTCCGGGTCTGCGATAAAATAAATCCCCATAGCCGGATTTTCAAAGCAGATGATTCCCATCTTTTTGTGTTTTTCATAAAAGGCATCGTATTCATCGGTACGGAATGCCAGATGGAATTCACATTCCCCCAGGTTATAAGGCTCTTTCCTGTCTCTCAGCCAGGTTAATTCCAGTGAAAACTCTGTAATTCCATCTCCTAAATAAACCAGCTTAAAAGAATCATCGGATGCGGTCTTCTCTCTCACCGGCTCTAAGCCCAGGGCTTCTTTGTAAAAAGCCAGACTTTTGTCTAAATCTAAAACGTTGAAATTATAATGGTTAAATTTAATCATCTTAATCCTCCCTTATTCCCACGGTTTCCCGTACTGTTTATTTTTTCCTGATCTCTGTCATGCCGCCCATGTATGGCTGCAATGCCGTCGGGATCTTAACACTGCCGTCTGCCTGCAGATTATTCTCTAAAAATGCGATCAGCATTCTCGGCGGGGCAACTACCGTGTTATTGAGCGTATGGGCAAAATATTTCCCCTTTTCTCCATTGACACGGATCTTTAACCGGCGCGCCTGCGCGTCACCTAAGTTAGAGCAGCTTCCCACTTCGAAATATTTTTTCTGTCTCGGAGACCATGCCTCCACATCCACGGATTTCACTTTCAGGTCGGCAAGATCGCCGGAACAGCATTCAAGTGTCCTCACCGGGATATCCAGGGAACGGAACAGATCTACCGTGTTCTGCCATAACTTATCGTACCACATCATGCTGTCTTCCGGTTTGCAGACAACGATCATCTCCTGTTTCTCAAACTGATGGATGCGGTAAACTCCCCGCTCTTCCAGTCCGTGAGCGCCTTTTTCCTTGCGGAAACAAGGGGAATAGCTTGTCAGGGTCTTAGGCAGCTTGTCTTCCGGTATGATGGTATCGATAAACTTACCGATCATGGAATGTTCGCTGGTTCCGATCAGGTATAAATCCTCGCCCTCAATTTTATACATCATAGCGTCCATCTCAGCGAAACTCATAACTCCCGTAACCACTTCGCTTCTGATCATAAATGGAGGCACACAGTATGTGAACCCACGGCCTATCATAAAATCCCTGGCATAAGAGATCACTGCGGAATGAAGTCTTGCAATATCTCCCATCAGATAATAAAATCCGTTTCCTGCAACCTTTCTGGCGCTGTCTAAATCAATGCCTTCAAAGCTCTCCATGATCTCCGTGTGGTAAGGAATTTCAAATTCCGGTACAACCGGCTCGCCATATCGTTCCACTTCCACGTTTTCGCTGTCGTCTTTTCCAATGGGCACGCTGGGATCGATGATATTTGGTATGGTCATCATGATCTTTTTGATCTTGGCTTCCAGTTCCGTCTCCTTTGCTTCTAACTCAGCCAGGCGGGCAGAATCGGCATTCACCTTAGCCTTTAACTCTTCCGCTTCTTCCTTTTTCCCCTGTCCCATCAAAGCGCCGATCTGCTTTGAAAATTTATTGCGGTCCGCTCTTAAACTGTCTGCTTCCGACTTGGCAGCCCTGTTTTCAGCGTCTAAAGCGATCACTTCATCGACCAATCCTAATTTACTATCTTGAAACTTGTTTCTGATATTCTGCTTTACAATTTCAGGGTTCTCTCTGACAAACTTTAAATCTAACATAATTTTCCTCCTAAATTCTATACCGCGGACCCATAGCGATACGATTTCCTGTGATATAAAAAATGTAGTATAATCATACGTGAGTATACTACATTTTAAACGCAAAGGAAAGACCTTTTTCCTTATTTCACCAGCAGACAGAGCATTTCTTCCAGGCAGACCCCATGGTTTACCGGAATATTTAATTCCTCTGATTTGAGAATGCATGCCTTTATAAATCCGGCTGATTTTCTGGCGGCTGTCAAAAGATCCTCCCCCTGCAGAAGGCTGGCCGCTGTGATGGCGGAAAAAATATCTCCGGTTCCGGGCCGCTCATGCCCCACCCTCTTCATCTTCTGGAACCTGATCTCATCCGGTCCTGCAATTACGTTCACTAAAAATCCGCCTTCATTTATTCCGGTAATTACCACTTCTTTCGGACCGATATCCAGAATCTTCAGGGCCATGTCCTTTAATTCGTCCCGTTTCCATCCGTCTTTTTTATATTCCATGCCTGTGAGAATGCAGGCTTCCGTCAGATTCGGCGTCACCACATCCCCTAAGGACACCAGTTCTCTCATCCGGCCGCACATCCGCCCATCAAACGTTTTGTATGGTTTCCCATGATCCCCCATAATGGGATCGATGATTACTTTTGTATTCTTTCCCTTAAAATCCCGGATCATACCTGAAACGATTTCAATCTGGCTTTCCGATCCCAAAAATCCGGTCAAAATGCCGTCGAAGGACAGTTCCAACTGCTTCCATGCCTGGAGATAGGGAACCATATGTTCCGTAAAATCCTGAAAATAACAGGCCGGAAAGGCCAGGTGGTTGGAAAGGACTGCGGTGGGAACCGGGCAGGCCTGCACCTTCAGCGCCGATATAACAGGAATAGCCGCTGTTAGGGAACAGCGGCCATATCCTGACAAATCATTGATTACTGCTAATTTTTTCTGATGATAATCATTCATATGAACTCCACACAAAAGGAGGACATCAGCCGATATGGAAGAATAATCCGGCTTTTTTCAGCACCGGCCTCACCGCCATATACACGAACACCACAACCAGAGTACCGGCTACCGCGTTGATAAATGTAACGCCCGCCGCCCAGGTGGACATGATCTTTGCCGCTGACGACTCCACTCCTAATACGAAATTTTTGTAAAAATAACCCACAATGGGATCCATGATAACATTGAACCCCAGCGCTGCTATGGATGAAATCAGCGTCCATTTCAGCACGTATTTAGAATCGTGATTATCGGTAATATGGGCAATTTTATGGGCAATAAACCCGGCGATCAAGCCAATGCACAGCTTCAGGATAAATGTTTTAGGCGCGCTGGTGATATAAACCGGATCCAGAATATCCGCTATGGTCATTCCCAAAGATCCGGCCAGCCCGCCGTAAACACCGCCTAAAAGCAGGGCAGCCAGCACGCAGAACGCGTTGCCGATATGCAGGGCCACCATATCCCCGCCGAAGGTGGGAATCGGGATCTTCAAAAAGGTAAATGCCACATAGCATAAAGCTGCCATCAATGCCGTAATCACAATCTTGTAAACTTTTTCATTCTCTTTGTTAATCATCATAAGCTCTCCCTTGCAAATCAATTTTCCCTATCATAGCATGCAAGTGGATTGCTATAAATATCCAGTCTGTCACTTTTTAACCATACCAGTTAATCCTTTGATTCCACGCAGATCAGGATACCGCTGTCAAATTCAATACTTCCCCTTTCCCCGGTCAGCTCATTGCTGACACAGAGGCCGGATTCTCTGCCGATTTTGATGTTCTTCTTATTCAGCGGATATTTAAACCCTTTTAAGGTTATGCCGGTCACCTGTTCGGTAAAAGGAATAAAGGATATATACCTGCCCCATACATCGGATTTATAAAACTCCTTTTTCCCCATCAACAGATACAAATAGTTCTGCGGATCGGCAATCCGCCCCTCCATCCCCATCTCCTGGCAGTAATAAAGCAGATGGATATTGGCCAAAAGGTGATCCAGCCTGCCGCCGGTAGCCCCTAATATCAGCACCCGGGTGCAGCCCAGCCTGGCCGCCACAGCCAGCGCCAGTTCCGTGTCCGTCTCGTCCTTTTCCGGTTTGTGGATATCCCAGGTAACGGGACCTGCCATCCTTTTATATTCATCCACAATCTCCGGAGAGGCCGTATCAAAATCCCCTACAATGGCATCGGGTTTCAGCCCCAGCTCTTTAACCGCCTTCAGCCCCCCGTCCACTGCCACCATTTTATCAAATCGGTATTTCTCCAATAAAGAATCAGCGAAAGCCAGATCAAGGCTTCCGCCGGTAAGAATTAAACCGTCCATTTATCCTCACATTCCTTAAATATATCTAAAAATGCCTTTGTATTGGCAGCCGCATCACCGTTGAAGACAGCGGAACCGGCCACAAAGATGTTGGCTCCCGCTTCCATCAGAGTTCTGACATTATCCGGGGTCACCCCACCGTCCACCTGGATATCCGTAGAAAGCCCCAATTCCCTGCATTTTGCCCGCAGACTGCGGATCTTATCAAGAGTATAGGGGATGAATTTCTGACCTCCGAATCCGGGGTTTACGGTCATGAGAAGCACCATGTCCAGTTGGGGCAGAATGTATTCCAGCACGCTTATGGGAGTGGCAGGGTTCAACGCAACCCCCACCTTTAATCCGGCTTCCTTAATCTGGTTTACGGTACGGTCTAAATGAACGCAGGCCTCCGCATGGACGCAGATTAAGTCCGCACCCGCTTTTTTCATATCATCCACATAACGTCCCGGTTCCTCTACCATCATGTGAACGTCAAACACCTTTTCCGTGCAGCTCCTTAAACTGGCGATCACAGGCATTCCAAAAGAAATGCTGGGCACGAAGGCCCCGTCCATCACATCGATATGAATATACTGGGCACCTGCTTTATCCACAGTCTGAACCTGTTTCCCCAGTTCCTTAAAATCCGCCGCCAAAATAGATGGTGCTAAACAAAACATATTAATATCTCCTTCTGTCCTTTAATTCCTGATACATCAACCGGTAATTTTCGTAGCGGCTGGAGCTGATCCTGCCGTCCTCCACTGCCTGTTTGATTCCACAGATTTTTTCTCCTATATGAACGCATCCAAGGAACCTGCATCCTTCTTCAAACTCCCCGAATTCCGGGAAATAATTTTTCAGCTCCTCTGCCTCCATGTTTTCCACAAACATGGAACTGAATCCGGGAGTGTCCATCATAAATGTATCCTTTTCAATATAAAACAACTGGGAATGTCTGGTGGTGTGTTTTCCCCTTTGAATCTTCTCACTGATCGTCCCCGTTTCCATGCCCGCCTCCGGCTGTATCATGTTGATGAGGGAGGATTTCCCAACGCCTGACGGACCGGCTAAAACCGTTGTTTTCCCGCGCAGAAGCCCCCGGACCATATCGATTCCGGTTTCCTCATATGTGCTGGTAAAAAGCACCTCATATCCGGCCGGTTCATAGATCTTTTTGTATTTATCTATGATCGTTTGGTCTGAGAGGTCTACTTTATTGAATAAAATTGAAACAGGCACATTGGCACACTTCATCATCACTAAAAAACGGTCCAGCAGGTTCAGATTCGGTTCCGGGTGAAGGATGGAAAACACCACCAGGGCCTGATCCACATTGGCAACCGCCGGGCGGATCAGACTGTTTTCCCGGGGCAGAATCCGGTCGATATTTCCCTCACATTCCACCTCATCGAGTATGGTGATCTCCACGTTATCCCCCACCAGGGGTTTTATCTTTTTATTTCTGAAAATTCCTTTTGCCTTGCATTCATACACGGTTTGATTCCCGTCATGAACATAATAGAATCCGGCAATTCCCTTTATAATTTTTCCTGTCATTCACATTCCATCCTGAATTAATCCATCACTATAAATGTTACCGGGTAAGATTTCAGCACAGCATCCGTGTTGGTTTCCACGATCTCCACTTCCCCTTCCGTCACTCCTTTAGCGCCTTCGATAACCGGTAAATTTACAGGAAGCGTTATGTTGCCGCTCAATGTCTGGGGCTGCATCAGCGTTTTATATTCAGTTTCCCCGTTTACCACCTGTTTTAAACGGATCATGATCGTAACGCTGGTGGTTCCCGAACCTGGACCGATCAGATTGCTCAGATCATAGGTTTCATTTAAGGAGGCGATATAGCGCCTGCTGTCCTCCGCCGGACCGGAACTCACCACATAAGAAATTGACGATCCTTCCGGAAGCTGGCTGCTTGGCGATTCCACCTGTCGTATGATAACGCCAGGCTCCACCGTATCGCTGGGTTCGGTTGTGGCCGTTCCCGGAATAAAGCCGGCATCTACCAGCATCCCGATGGCGATTTCTTCCATCTGCCCTGTGATATTGGGAACGATTTTCATCGTCACAGCAGGGCCGGAACTGATATAAAGGGTGACATTTTCTCCCTCTTTTACGCTTTGGGGCTCGTAACGGATCACTTTGCCTTTTTCAATGGTGTCGTTATTTTCCTCCACCGTGGATACCACCAGTTTTTTTGTCTCCAGAAGCCGTTTTGCAGCCTCCCCGTTCAAATCCGTAAGCTTCAATTCATCCAGGTCAATTTTATTGGAACCGTTGCTGACCACCACATTCACCGTTGAATACTTGGGCACTGGTGTTCCGGCCTTATTCTCCTGGGAAATCACATGGCCCTTAACTATGGTGTCCGAATCCTCATACCCGGCGATTTTCATGATCAGAGTGCTCTCTTTTAACTTCGTCTCAGCTAAATCCTCCGGCAGGTCAAATACATCCGGCATGGCCACCTCTGTATCGTTTAAGGTGCTCTCAGCCGTTACATCCGTCTGGCTTTCCTGGGTCGGTGTTTTTCCCGAACCCAGACTGAAAATGCCTCCCAGCTTCATCACCACAAACACCAGGATCACAACAATGATAACGGCTACAGCAACTCCCGCAAGAGTCATCAGCTTCTCAATTTTGGGATTGATATCATCGTCCGGCTCCTTTTTCGGTTTCTGTACTGAAGGCCTCTGTGTTTTTCTCACCATCGGTTCCGGTTCATAGGGCACAGGCTCATAAGGCGCCTGTTTCCGGTTTCCCTCTTTAATCTGTTCCATCTCCTCAGACGTAATGGGCCTTGTCTGACCCATGATTTCCTGATGGGGCGCCTGTTTTACAAAATCCCGTTCCGGAGAAACCAGCGCCTTTCTCAGATCGCCGATCAGCTCCGCCGCAGATGAATACCGGCGTTCCGGCCTCTTCTCCGTACATTTCAAAATGATGTTTTCCAGACACTGGGGTATATCGGGGTTATATACGCTGGGCCTGGTAATCGGCTCTTCCAAATGGGCCAGCGCTACGGTAACCGTATTATCCCCTTCAAACGGCACTCTTCCCGTAACCATCTCATACATGGTAATGCCCAGGGAATAGATATCGCTTCTGGCGTCACTGAGCCTGCCTCTGGCCTGCTCCGGCGATATATAATGAACGGAACCGATGGCTGTCGCCCCCTGGGTCTGGGCGCTGACAGCCCTTGCGATTCCAAAATCAGCCACTTTCACCTTACCGTCCCGGTTGATGATAATGTTCTGCGGTTTGATGTCCCGGTGAACCAGCCTCTGTTCATGGGCGGCGGCAAGTCCCTGAGCCACCTGGATGGAGATGCCGATGGTCTCCTTTACTTCCAGATGGCCTTTTTTAACTATGTACTTTTTGAGGGTGATCCCCTCGATCAGTTCCATCACGATGTAATGAAGATATTCTTCGTCCACAACATCGTAAACATTTACAATATTCGGATGGGACAGTCCGGCGGCAGCCTGGGCTTCCATCTTAAATTTGCTCACAAAATTGGCGTCTGTGCTGAATTCATCCTTTAATACTTTAATGGCTACCAGACGGTTCAGTTTATGGCACTTGGCCTTATAAACATCAGACATTCCGCCTGATCCTATCACATCTAAGATTTCATAACGGTTTTGTAAAAAAATTCCGGTTCTTAACATGACCTCACCTCACTTAATTGGGGGTCTATAAGAATAACGGCAATATTGTCCTTCCCACCATGGTGATTGGCCTCACTGACCAGATCCTCTGTTTTCTGTTTTAAGTTCCGGTCCGAAGATACGATACGGCGGATTTCCTCATCCTCCACCATATTGGAAAGCCCATCGGAACAGAGGAGAATATACTCCCCCGGATTCAGCGTCACTTCGAAAAAATCGATATTCAGCGTGTCCTTCGTCCCCACAGCCCTGGTGATTATGTTCTTGTTAGCCTGGTAATCCTCGCTCCCACGCTCCATCTGTCCCAAAGAAACCATCTCCTCCACATAGGAATGGTCTTTGGTCACCTGCCTGATCTGTTCTCCGACCACATACAGCCGGCTGTCTCCGATATTTGCCACATACAGGGTATCCTGATCCACCGTAGCCGCCACAAGAGTGGTGCCCATTCCGGACAGACGTTCATCTTCTATTGACTTTTCATATAATTCCCGGTTGATCTTTTGAATCCCCGATTCCAAAGCAGGGACGATGCCCATACTTTCCTGATGATTCATATATTCCACAAGCTGTTCCACCATAAATCTGGACGCATAATCCCCCGCTTTATGGCCTCCCATGCCGTCTGCCACAATAAAAAGATTCGCTAATGAGCCGATCCCGGCCGATGAGGAAAAAATGTAATCCTGATTCATGGTTCTGACTCTTCCAACATCTGTCAACGCATATGCCTGCATCTATCCTCATCCCTCCTTATCCATAAAACTTTTTCTAAGCTGTCCACAGGCGCCATTTATATCCCGGCCCATTTCCCTTCTTATAGTAACATTAATTCCGTTTTTTTCAAGATAATTTTTAAACGCCTGGATGGCTTTCTGGCCCGACTGGACATAATCCCGTTCTTTTATGGGATTGACGGGAATCAGATTTACATGTCCGTGCTGGTCCTTTATCAGGTCTGCCAAAGCCCTGGCCTCTTCCAGATTATCATTCACGCCGCTTACAAGGCTGTATTCAAAGGTCAGCCTCCGGCCTGTTTCCAGATAGTACTCATGGCAGGCCGCCAGCACATCGGAAAGCTTATAACTTTTTGCAACCGGCATCAGGCTTTTTCTCACCTCATCATTGGGCGCATGCAATGAAAGCGCCAGGGTGATCTGAAAATGTTCCCGTGCCAGTTTCCTGATGCCGGGCACGATCCCACAGGTGGACACCGTTATGTTTCTCTGGCTGATGTTGAGCCCGTTTTCATCTGAAATCAAGCGGATAAACTGTACCAGGTTATCATAATTATCCATAGGCTCTCCCGAACCCATCACGACCACATTCGATACCCGTTCTCCTGTGGAAGCCTGTATCCGGTAAATCTGATCCAGCATTTCCGCCGGCGTCAGATTCCGTTCCAGGCCGTCTAAGGTGGACGCACAGAAACGGCAGCCCATCCGGCACCCCACTTGGGAAGAAATGCAGACAGAATTGCCGTGTTTGTATTTCATCAGAACGCTTTCAATCACATTGCCGTCGTGAAGCCGGAACAGATACTTTCTGGTTCCGTCAATTTGGGATACTTTCATATCCGCAGTTTCAAGCACCGTGAGTTCACAGGTTTCTATTAATTGTTCCCTCAGTTGTTTGGGCAGGTTTGTCATCTCGTCGAAACCGGCAGCCAGCTTCACATGCATCCACTGGTAAATCTGCTTTGCGCGAAACGGCTTTTCTCCAAGCTCCGATACTATCTTTGTTAAATTTTCCAGGTTTAATGACTTAATATCTTTCTTTTCCATATCTACTTTCTGCAAAATACCGAAAGGAAGAAACCATCGCAGGGATGGATGCCGGGAAGAAGCTGGATACAGCCTTCTTTCATGGACTCTTCTTTCAGATTTTCCCCTAACCGTCCTTCTATATTGACCGGTTCAAACGGATAATGATCCCTGAACCACTTCGCATTTTCTTCATTTTCTTCAGGATTGACCGTACAGGTGCTGTATACCAGATACCCGCCCGGTTTCACATACTGCCAGACTACCGACAGAATCTCCCTCTGCAGCTTTGCCAGATCATCTGCCTTCTCTTTGGTCATATTGACCTTAATATCCGGCTTCTTTCCCATGATTCCCAAACCGGAACAGGGCAGATCGGCTAAAAGCACATCCGCCTTTTCCACAGAATCCGGATCAAATTCCAGGGCGTCCTGAACCTTTGCCTGAATATTGGAAAATCCGGTCCTGCTTATATTTTCCCGTATCAGATTCACCTTTTGTTCGCTCAAGTCCCTGACATCCACCTGCCCTGTCCCTTTTAACCGGTCGGCCACATGGAGGCTTTTTCCGCCCGGAGCGCCGCATACGTCAATCACGTAATCCCCCTGTTTTAATGGAACCGCCTGGGCCACAAAGCTGGAACTCATATCCTGCACCTGGATCCAGCCTTCCATATAGGCGTGAAGTCCTTCCAGATAATCATATTCCGACAGGAATAAAATAATATCAGAATAAGCAGAAGTTTCAATCCGAACCTTCTGCTCTTTCAAACTTTCCGTAATCTGTTCTTTGGAAGCTCTGTCCAAATTGCAGCGCACTGCCAGTTTCGATGGTTTTAAAAAGGATTGGGCCATGGCCTCTATGGTACCAGAGCTGTACTTTGTTTCCCACAGCTTTAAAATCCACTCAGGGATCGAATAGCGTACCGAATCGTCCGGCCAGACAAAGGTTTCTTTCTGCCGGGCAATATTCCGTAAAACTCCATTTACAAAGCCCTTCAACCCCTGAAATCTTCTTTTAACAGCCAGCTTCACAGCCTCGTCACAGGCTGCGGAATCCGGCACCCGGTCCATATACACGATCTGGTATACCGACATGCGCAGAATGGTCCGGATCATCGGCTTCATCTTCTTTACTTTTACTTTTGAGAGCTGGTTTATCATGTAGTCGATCTGGATCAGATATTCCAGGGTTCCATCCACGATTCTCGTGATAAAGGAACGCTCTGTCTTATCCAGATACTGGTATTTGCCCAATGCCTGTCTGAGCACAATATGGCTGTACCCGTTGTTCTCAAGTATTTCATATAGCACATCCAGTGCGATTTCTCTGCTGTTTACCGATTTAGTCACGGTTTCTTCTTCCTCCAAACAGGATTATTAAGCGGAGCAGCTGCAAAACAGAAGCTGCCACGGCCGCCACATAGGTGAGCGCTGCCGCTCCAAGCACTTTTTTCGTATGATCCAGTTCCGAATCCCGTAATATCCCTGTTTCTCCCAAAAGGGCCACCGCCCGTGAAGAGGCGTTGAATTCTACCGGAAGTGTGATCACCTGAAATAAAACAACCAGCACAAACATCCAGATTCCCACCTCTATGAAGGAGGTAAAGCCGATCAACATGCCGATTAAGATCAAAGGCAGGGATAATTTGGCCCCAAAATTGGCAACCGGAACGAATGCCCCTCTGATCTTCAACGGTGCGTATCCCACATTATCCTGGATTGCGTGGCCGCATTCATGGGCCGCAACGCCGATGGACGCAACGGAACTGGAACCGTATACCGAATCCGACAGGTTCAGCGTTTTATTCCGCGGGTCGTAATGGTCGGTCAGCTGCCCCGGCACCGAGCGGACGGTAACATCATAGATGCCCTGGGCATTTAAAAGCCTTCTGGCCGCCTCCGCACCTGTCATTCCGGTCATGCTTCTCACCTTGGAATACTTATTAAACGTAGACTGTACTCTGGAGGACGCCCACATGGACAGCATGGCTCCTATGAGCACCAAAATCATCGTTGGATCATAATAATAAAACATATTACTCTCTCCTTTCAAAAACAGTACCGCATTCAACGGCATATCCTCTTAAAAAAGAGGATATATCCATCCGTTTCTTTCCTTCCAGCTGTAGTTCTTTAATTGAAAGCGCCTGGTCTCCTGTTTTAACCACCAGAGTGTCCGAATCGCAGGCCACAACCTGCCCCGGCGTTCCTTCTCCGCTCCATTCGGCCACCTGGGCGGACCAGATCTTTAACGTCTTTCCATTCCACATAGTATACGCACTTGGCCATGGGTTTAATCCCCGGATCAGCCGCTCTATGGACGCCGCGGAAGCATTCCAGTCAATGTCTCCCAGCGTTTTTGTCAGACGGCTGGCATAACAGGTGCCTTCGTCTGTCTGGGGAACGGGCACGATGGTCTTCTTTTCAAGCCCTTCCAGGGTGGAAAGAATTAACTCAGCTCCTGCGGCGCTCAATTTATCATGAAGGCTTCCGCCGGTTTCGTCTTTATCAATGGGAATTATGACTTTTTCCAGCATATCTCCCGTATCGATTCCCGCATCCATCATCATGGTGGTTATTCCTGTCTCTTTTTCACCATCGATAATTGCCCATTGGATCGGAGCCGATCCTCTGTATTTTGGAAGCAGGGAAGCATGGATATTCACACACCCATATTTTGGTATATCCAGAATGGCCTGCGAAACGATCTGTCCGAAGGCGACCACCACAATCACATCAGGATTCAGATCTTCAAGTATTTTTATAAATTCAGGGTCCTTAACTTTCACCGGCTGATAGACCGGAATCTGGTATTCCAGGGCTTTTTCCTTAACCGGAGTCATCAAAACGGCCTTTCCTCTCCCCTTAGGCTTATCCGGCTGTGTTACTACAGCCGTCACTTCATGGCCCGCATTGACCAGTGATACCAGAACATTCAC
Organism: Clostridium sp. MCC353; assembly: GCF_018785315.1. GTDB lineage: Bacteria > Bacillota > Clostridia > Lachnospirales > Lachnospiraceae > CHH4-2. Next base: position 24,940 of record NZ_WQPN01000143.1, read on the forward strand.
GGAAAATTCCGGTGTTCCCATAAAAACTATACGCATTGCGATCTACTCCTCTTCATCCTCTTCTTCGGCTTCCACATCCATCAGTTCGCCTTCTACCAGCTCAACATAAAGCTGTCCCTGCAGATGGGCGCACTCGTGGCAGATTGCCCTGGCCAGCAGGCCTTCGCCCTCCAAAACGTATTCTTCCAGATGCTCATTCAGCGCCTTTACCTTAACGTGTTCCGGCCTTGTCACGGTTCCCACCTTGCCCGGAACGCTTAAACATCCTTCTGCCCCGGTCTGGCTTCCCTCTTCTTCTATGATCTCGGGATTGATCAGCACATATTGATTGCCGTCTTCCACATCAATAACCACAATCTGCTTTAAAATTCCCACCTGGGGAGCCGCAAGCCCTACGCCGCAGGCTTCATACATGGTCTCAAACATATCCTCTATCAGGTCTGCGGTTCTCGGCGTCATCACCTTCACCGGTTTGCACTTTTTATTTAATATCTCGTCTCCAATTGTCCTAATCTGTCTAACTGCCATAATTCCTCTCATTCTGCCGTCAAAACGGCTTCTGTTTATGAAAAATCATACTGGATCATGACCTGGGTAAAAATAACATCCTCTTTCATCTTCTGTTCCAGTCTGTCCCTAATTTTAATTAGTATATCATAATTTACGTGTTTCAAATATAAAATTTTTCTGTATATATCATTAACTTTGTATACAGACGCTTCCACAGGCCCGGTCATCTGTATATTCTCCGCTTTTTCCTCTTCACCTGCCCACTTAGCCAGTGTTTCGGCTGCCCGCGCCAGCTCTTCTTCCGATCCGGACGACATTTGAATGGTCAGCAGCCGGCAGGCAGGCGGATATTTCATAAGGCTGCGGAAAGCCATCTCTTCCTCATAAAAGGCTTCATAATCCTGTTTTGCCGCGGCCTGAATGCTGTAGTGGCCGGGGTTATAGGTCTGAATGACCACATTCCCTTCTTTTTCCCCTCTTCCCGCCCGTCCGGCTGCCTGGGTCAAAAGCTGGAAGGTCCGCTCTCCTGCCCGGTAATCGGAGGTGTACAAAGATAAATCCGCCGCTATAGCACCAACCAGAGTCACATTGGGAAAATCATGGCCTTTTACAATCATCTGGGTTCCGATGAGAATATCGGCTCCGCCTTCTGCGAACCTGGCCAGAATTTCCTCATGTCCGCCTTTTTTAGAGGTGGTATCCAGATCCATCCTGAGGATTCTGGCTTCAGGAAACATCTTAGCCGCCATCATTTCCAGCTTCTGGGTCCCTACGCCAAAGTTGGCGATATAAGGAGAACCGCAGGATGGACACTTGTTTGGCAGGGGGATCTGATAGCCGCAGTAATGGCAGACAAGCTGTTCATTTTTATGAAGGGTCAGAGTTACGTCGCAGTGAGGGCATTTGATGGCCTCACCGCAGGAACGGCAGGAAACAAAGTTGGCATAACCCCGGCGGTTGATGAACAAGATCACCTGTTCCCTCTTCTGCAGCCTGTCCTGAATCAGCATCTGAAGCCGGCGGCTGAACACGGATTTATTGCCCTCCTTCAGCTCCTGCCTCAAATCCACCACTGAAACCTGGGGCAGATAACTGTTTTCCACCGCGCGCCTGGTCAGCCGGTATAACCGGTACTCTCCACGGACTGCTCTCACATAGGCCTCTAAAGAAGGGGTGGCCGATCCCAGCACAACGGCGGCGTCACACATTTCCGCGATCTCCACGGCCACTTCCCTGGCATGATACCGGGGGGACACCTCGCTCTTATAAGCGCCTTCATGTTCTTCATCTATGATAATTAAACCTGGATTTTCAAAAGGGGTAAACAGTGCGGATCTGGGACCGATCATAATATCAATTTCCCCATTTTTCGCCCGTTCAAACTGATCGTACCGTTCTCCGGCGGACAGCCTGGAATTGATGATGGATACACGGTTGCCAAAACGGCTGTAAAAGCGCATCACGGTCTGGTAAGTCAGGGCGATTTCAGGGATCAGCACGATCACCTGCCTTCCCCTGCCTATGACGTGGCGGATCAGTTCCATGTAAACTTCCGTTTTTCCGCTTCCCGTAACCCCCATGATCAGACTGGTTTTACGGATTCCCGAATCATAGTCCCGTACAAAGCTATCCACAATCTCCTGCTGTTCGGAATTGAGCATCTTCTGAGCGGATTCCTGTTTTCCGGCGTGAACCGGATTCCTGTATTTGGTTTCCGAAACGATATTGATCAACTGCTTTTCCGCCATCGTTTTTATGGTGGCTGGTGAAAGCTTCATCCCAGTTACCGCAGTCTCATAAGGGATCTCAGGCCGCTGGCGGAAAACGGCCAGAAGCCGCGCCCTGGCTTTATAGTTTTTCTGCTCCGCCTGGGCGATGGCCCTTTCTAACTCCTCTTCCTCCAGACAGCATTTGATAACCCGTTTCTCTCTGGCTTTCACCTGCTGTTTTACCGGAAGAACGGTTTTCAGCGCCTGATTCATGGTGGAGCCGTAATATTCCTTCATCCACCAGGCCAGCTTTATGAGCCGGGATTCGGCCGTCACTCCGCCGTCTACCAGGCCGCAGATCTCTTTCATCTTCAGGGGATCATATTCCGCCTGGTCCGTCACTTCCACCACATACCCTTTCCTCACATGGTTTCCCATGCCGAAGGGAATGCGCACCTGGACTCCGGCGCTGACCTGGTCTTTCAGCGCTTCCGGAATCCTGTACTGGAATGTTTTATCTACTTTTTCATGTGAAATATCAATTATTACATTGGCATATGCCTTTGCCATTCTTCCACCTGTCTATTCTGATTTTTTCTTTAAATAGAAACTGGAAATCTCTCCCAGGTTCATGCTGTTGGAGCCCTTAAAAAGGACTGCGTCTCCGGATTTCAATTCGCTGTCCAGATACCCTTTCAGTTCCTCTTTCTCCATAAACCGGAACACTTTAATCACGCTGTTATTCTGTGTAATTCCGTCCCCGATATACTCAGCCAGACTGCCTAACAACGCTACTGCGTCAACCTTTTTCCCGCTTATGTACTCTCCCACCTCATAATGGAATTGAGGAGCGTTGTCCCCCAATTCCTTCATATCAGCCAGGACCGCGATCTTCCGGCCTTTATTCTCGATGGAAAGCAGAACATCAATCCCCGCTTTCATGGAAACCGGACTCGCATTGTATGTATCATCAATGATGGTAATTCCATTTACCGTATCGATCTGCTGACGGTTTTTAAACCCGTTAAACCGTCCAAGAGCCGCCGCCGCATGTTCCATGGGAACACCGTATTCACAGGCGCAGGCAAGAGCCGCCATGGCGTTCAGCACATTGTGCATCCCCATTATGCCCAGTTCCACCTGGACCCGCTCCGCTCCATGAACAGCCGTAAAATGCGGAAAGCCGTTCTTCAAACAAATGTCTTCGGCCCGGTAGTCACAGTTTTCACCGGTTCCGTAATACAACGTTCTAAAACCGTCCCTCGCCCTGGTATTCATCAGCATATCGTCATCGCCGTTTAAAAGCAGGGTTCCGCCCGGCTTTAATCCGTCCTGGATTGTCAGTTTTTCACGGTAAATATTTTCCCGGCTTCCAAGCTGTTCAATATGCGTAACTCCGATATTGGTCACCACCGCCATATCGATCCGGGCAATCTGAGCGATAACGGTCAGTTCCCCAGGCTCGCTCATTCCCAGTTCGATCACTCCGATCCCGTCATCTTTTGTGATCTCCGACAGGGTTATGGGGACTCCTACCTGGCTGTTATGGTTTCCCGGCGTTTTATAAACCTGATAACCGGCTGATAAAGCCGCTGCAATCATCTCTCTTGTGGTGGTCTTTCCCACACTTCCCGTCACTCCGATTAAGGGCAGGCTGAGGCGTTTCCTATAATACCGTCCAATATCCTGAAGTGCCTTTTTCGTATCCGCTACCCGGATATAAGGGCAGGCAGAATCAGCGTTGTCATGTTCACTGGTGAGTACGGCAGCCGCGCCGTTTTCAACCGCCTGGCCGATAAAACGGTGGGCATCCACCTTTTCACCGATCAATGGCACGAACAGGGCGCTGCCTTTCATCGTCCTGGAATCAATGCTGATATGGTCAAGTGAAAGTTCCGGGCTGCCGCAGAGCAGTTTTCCCCCTGTCGCTTCCACAATATCTCTTACTGTTATTCCTTCCATAGCTTTCCTCGCTTTTTCGCGGCTCCCGGCCTCTTATAATTTTTTTACGGTCTCTTCAATGACCGCCCGGTCCAAAAACGGATACCTGACTCCGTTTATCTCCTGATAATCCTCATGCCCCTTTCCAATCACCGCGATCATATCTCCCGGCTGGGCATGGATGATGCTGTATTCAATGGCTTCTCTCCGGTCGGGTATCTCGATAAACGCCCCTCCCGTTTTCTCAATGCTTCCCCGGATATCGGCGATAATGTCCTCCACCTTTTCAAACCTGGAATTGTCGGCGGTGATGATGCACAGGTCCGCCAGACGCCCTCCGATTTCACCCATGGAATACCGTCTGTCCTTGGAGCGGTTTCCGCCGCAGCCGAACACACAGACAAGGCGTTTGGGATTGTAATCCCTGAGGGTTTTCAACAGGCTTTCCATGCTCACCGCATTGTGGGCATAATCCACAATGACAGTGCATTTCGGTGATGCATAGACAATCTCCATTCTGCCGTTAACGCTCAAATGTTCCAGCGCATGACAGATCTTGTCTTTGGGAAGACCCAAAAAGCTGCACACGCTGACTGCCGCCAAAGCGTTGTATACATTGAACCGGCCCGGGATATTCACCTTCAGTTCCAGTTCATATTCCCCTGTAACCTTAAAATCCAATCCTACAAAATCAGGCTCCGCCACATACCGGATATCTTTCGCCATAAAACCTGCGTCACCGTCCAAACTGAACGTGTGGCATTCGCAGGAAGCCCGGCGGACGATTTCCTCATAATGAGGGTCATCCCTGTTCACAATTCCCGTTTTACAGCGGTTTAAGAGCTGGGATTTATAGTAAAGGTATTCTTCAAAATCCGCGTGTTCATCCGGCCCGATATGATCCGGGGAGATGTTGGTGAACAGCCCGTAATCAAAGAAAATCCCATCCACCCGGTGCATTTTCAGCCCTTGGGAAGATACCTCCATGATCATGTATTCACAGCCGGCTTCTGTCATTTTAGAAAAATATTCCTGAAGCTCATAGGATTCAGGAGTGGTGTTTCTGGTTGGATAAGTCTCTTCACCGATCACCGCTCCGTTGGTGCCGATCATGCCCACCTTTTTTCCCGCTGTTTCCAGAATCGCCTTTATCATATGGGTGGTGGTGGTCTTTCCCTTGGTGCCAGTCACACCGATGGTGACCATCTTCTCTGCCGGATAGTCAAAACGGGCCGCTGATAAAAGGGCCAGGGCGTTCCTGGAATTATCCACACGGATTACCGTTACTCCTTTTGGAAGGTTTTCCATATCCTTTTCAATCACCAGCGCCTTTACGCCCTTTTGCACCACATCATCGATAAAGTCATGGGAATCGATTCTCGATCCCATCATACAGACAAATACGGTCTGCTCTTTTGCTTTTCTGGAATCATAGATCACATCCGTGACTTCCAGATCCAGAGTTCCCTGCAGCAGTTCATATTCCATTTTATCTAACCACTGGATTAATTTCATATCTACCTCTCAATCTCTATTTGTGTTCTGGCCTGATCAGGGACGGAAGATCACATCCTCCGTCCCCGTTTATTTAGAATAATCCTACAATTACGCCATCGTCATTCACATCAATATTATCTGCGGCCGGTTTCTTTGGCAGGCCCGGCATGGTCATAATCGCGCCGGTCAAAACTACCACAAAACCGGCACCTGCTGACACATAGACATCCCTGACATTGATCTCAAAACCGGTAGGACGGCCAAGTTTTGTCTGGTCATCCGACAGGGAGTACTGTGTTTTCGCCATACAAACAGGGAAATTTCCAAATCCCATGTCTTCGATCTGTTTTAAGGCTTTATTGGCAGCCGGGGAATAAGTCACTCCGTCCGCTCCATAAATCTCGGCAGCTACTGTATGGATCTTATCTTTCAGGCTCATGTCATCCGGATAAATGGGATGGTAATGGCTTTCTTTGTTTTCCAGCGTTTGAATTACTTTCTCAGCCAGCGCTTCTCCGCCTTCTCCGCCTTTTGCCCATACTTCGGATAGGGCAAACTCGCATCCCCTCTCTTCGCAGAAATTCTTAATGAATTCATATTCCGCTTCTGTATCGGAAGTGAAGGAATTTAAGGTTACCACCACCGGTACACCGTATTTTTGAATATTCTCTATATGTTTTTCCAGGTTGACAATGCCTTTTTTCAGAGCGTCCAGATTCTCGGCGTTCAGCTCCGCCTTAGGCACTCCGCCATTGTATTTGAGCGCCCGCACCGTTGCCACCAAAACTACGGCATCCGGCTTTAATCCTGCTTTGCGGCATTTGATGTCCAGGAATTTTTCCGCTCCCAAATCCGCGCCGAATCCGGCTTCCGTAACCACGATATCAGCCAGTTTTAAGGCTGTCTTCGTAGCTCTCACGCTGTTGCACCCGTGGGCAATATTGGCAAAGGGCCCGCCGTGAACCATGGCCCCTGTGTGTTCCAGGGTCTGGATCAGATTGGGCTTAATGGCGTCTTTTAAAAGCGCCGCCATGGCTCCAACTGCATTCAACTGGCCTGCTGTTACCGGTTCTCCAGAATAATTATATGCAACGATGATCCTGCTTAGGCGTTCTTTCAGATCATTCATATCATTGGACAGGCAGAGAATTGCCATAATTTCTGATGCCACCGTGATAACAAAATGGTCTTCCCTCACAACGCCGTCGGCTTTGCTTCCAAGGCCCACCACCACATTGCGCAGAGCCCTGTCATTCATATCCAGGCATCGTTTCCATAAAATCTGTCTCGTATCGATTCCAAGGGCATTGCCCTGCTGGATATGGTTGTCCAAAAGCGCTGCCAGCAGATTATTGGCCGAAGTGATGGCATGGAAATCACCGGTAAAATGAAGGTTTAAATCTTCCATCGGAACCACCTGGGCATATCCGCCGCCGGCCGCTCCTCCTTTTATGCCGAAACAGGGCCCTAAAGACGGCTCTCTAAGGGCGATCATGGTCTTTTTTCCCAATCTGGATAAAGCGTCCCCTAGTCCGACGCTGGTTGTGGTCTTTCCTTCTCCTGCGGGAGTCGGGTTGATGGCTGTAACCAAAACCAGTTTTCCATTGGGTCGGTCTTTTACCTCTTCCCACAGTTCATCCGTAACCTTGGCTTTATATTTTCCATATAATTCCAGGTCGTCCTCTGAAATTCCATATGCCGCCGCCACATCTTTGATGGGCAGCATTACTGCTTCCTGCGCAATCTGAATATCTGTTTTCATCTTCCTGTGCCTCTCTTTCCTTATGATTCATTGGCGGTTAAACCGTCAGCCATTGCTGATCATATCGTCAAACTCCTCCATGGTCATTAAAACCTTTCTCGGCTTCGTTCCCTCTTCTTCTCCGACTACCCCGGCTTCCGACAACTGGTCCATAATGCGGGCCGCCCGGTTAAATCCGATTTTAAACATTCTCTGCAGCATTCCAATGGATGCCTTCTCTTTTTCTATTATGAATTTTCCCGCCTGGACAAAATATTCATCCCGGTCATTGCCTCCCGCCTGGGCCTGAGCAGCCGAAGGCGATGCAATCTGGCTTTCAATATCGGGATTATACTCAGTCGTCATCTCCTGCTGGGTTAAAAAATCAACTACCTGGGAAACTTCCTGGTCCGAGACAAACGCGCCCTGAACACGGAGCGGTTTCTGGTAACCGGCAGGATAAAACAGCATATCGCCTTTTCCCAGAAGTTTTTCCGCACCGTTCATATCGATGATGGTTCTGGAATCCACGCCGGATGAAACGGAAAATGCAATTCTGGACGGCACATTTGCCTTGATTAAACCGGTAATGACATTGACAGACGGACGCTGTGTCGCAATTACCAGATGGATGCCCGCCGCCCGGGCAAGCTGAGCCAGGCGGCAGATAGAATCTTCCACCTCTCCGGGCGCCACCATCATGAGGTCCGCCAGCTCGTCCACAATAATAACGATCTGAGGCAGTTTCTTAGGCTTATTCTCATCCTCGATCTCTTTAATCGTATCTACTTTAGCATTATACCCTTTTAAATCCCTGACATTATAATCCGCAAACTTTTTATACCGGTCCGTCATCTCGGCAACCGCCCAGTTCAGCGCCCCGGAAGCCTTCTTAGGATCCGTCACTACAGGAATCAGCAGATGAGGGATTCCGTTATAAACGCTGAGTTCCACTACCTTAGGGTCAATCATGATCATCTTCACGTCTTCCGGGCTGGATTTGTAAATGATGCTCATGATCAGGGTGTTGATACATACGGATTTACCGGAACCGGTGGCTCCTGCAATTAATAGATGGGGCATCTTTGCGATATCGGTGACCACCACTTGTCCGCCGATGTCTTTTCCCACCGCAAAGGACAGCCTGGATGCGCTGTCTTTAAACTCCCTGGCTTCCAAGAGATCACGGAGAAATACCATGTTATTCTCCTTATTGGGCACTTCGATACCCACTGCGGATTTTCCCGGTATAGGGGCTTCAATACGGATATCAGCCGCCGCCAGACTCAGTTTAATATCATCAGCCAGGCCCACGATCTTGCTGACCTTAACTCCCTGCTCCGGATGAAGCTCGTAGCGGGTTACGGACGGGCCGCAGCTTATATTAGTTACAGTAACCCCTACTCCGAAATTCTGGAGGGTCTGCTGCAGCTTAATGGCTGTTTCTTTATATTCTTTATCGGAAAAAGAGCCGTTGGTCTTAGCGCCCTTTTTAAGAAGGTCAAAGGGCGGGAATTTGTATTCCTTTTTCACCTTTGCCTCCGTCTGCCTGATCTCGTCCTGTACGCTGATCTCTCCCGTTTCCTTGGCTTCCCTGGCCTCTTCCCGCTTCTTCACAAGTTTTTTCTGAAGGGCTTCCGTATCCGTCTCTATGATCTTACCGGACGCGGTGACCACCCGCTTCGTCTCCTCGGGAATGGAAAATCCGGACATATCCATCTCTTCCAAAGTTCTCTGTTCCTTGCGGACAAAGATCTCTTCCGGCTGGTCAAATCCCGAAGATCCTCCTATAAAAATGTCTTCTTCGTCCACATCAAACGGAACCGCATCTTCATCCACATATTCCGGCGGCACGGCAATACTTCCGGTAAACAAATCGGCCTGCCTCTGTTTGACCGGTTCCGGCTCTCCGGCAGATTCCGGCATTCCTGTTATTACAGGCTCCCTTATCATCTCCGGCACCGGTTCCGTAAATTCCTCTTCCGGCTCAGGCATGAGTGCCGCTGCCGGTTCCATCAGTTTTGTGGAGTCCAGATTAACGCCCCGGACTCTTTGTTCTTCTCTTAAACGCCTTTTTTCTTCCTGCCGCTCGGCATGAATCTCCCTGCGCCTTCCGATATCCTCTTTTGCGTGCTGATATGCTTTATCTCCGCCCTTTTTCACAACTGAAACAAAGGAGCGCTCTGTTATGATCACTCCGCAAATAATAAAAAGTACTATGAGCACCAGGTAGGTTCCAACCGTACCCAGGGCCGATTTCATCGCATATGTAAGCATTCCGCCAAGCCATCCGCCTCCCATGCCGCTTGCAGCCGACGCCTTATAGAACTGTGTCAGCCCCTGGCCTTCCTGGTATGAGCCGAATAAAAGCTGGGCTAGTCCGCAGAGGGTGAGGACGGCCGCGATCACCGCTGTCAGCTTCAGGACTGCAATCGGATTGCCCTGGTTGGACATATAAAAGCATGTCCCCACAAACAGAAGCAAGGGGAATATATACCCCACCATTCCGAAAACGCCCAGCTGTACACCGCGCAAAAAATCTCCTGCCATTCCGCACAGCTTAAAATTGCTCAAAAATAAAAGCACAGAAATTGCAAATGATACAATCAAAATTACTTCTGCGCGTATAAAGCCATCCTTCTGCTGTGTTTTTTTCACACTCGTCTGTTTCTTTGGTCTTCCTGCCGGACGCTTTGCGCCCGCTGATGCCTTTGTCTGTTTCTTTCCTGTTGATGCCACGAAAACCAAACCTCCTTAAATTTAACCATTGAACATAGTATACAAAAAAAATTTAAGAAATGCAAGGTTATCCAAATTTCAGTTTCAGCCGGCGGCTCCAGATTGTTCCTGTTCACAGCTCCCTCTGGCGGATCCGGCCTGTCGGCCGTGCCGCTTTGCGGGGCTGTGAACAGGAACCGGGGCTGCAGCTACCGGATTACCGGCCGTTCTTCTGAAGATCGATCATGTGGTGCAGCTTTTCCAAAGCTTCTTTGATCCCGCCTACCTCATCGATCAACCCTTCTTTTACAGTTTCCTCACCTACTAAAACGGTTCCCAGATCCCTGGTCAGCATCTCTGTATTCAGCATCAGGCGTTTTAACTGGTCATAGGCGATTTTGGCATGGTTTGATACAAAGCTTAAAATACGGTCCTGAATCATTTCAAAATATTCATAAGTCTGGGAAGCGCCGATGACCATTCCGGTCATTCTGACAGGGTGGACCATCATGGTGCCTGTAGGCACGATAAAGGAATAGTCCGTGCTCACCGCCAATGGCACGCCGATGGAATGGCTGCCTCCAAGAACCAGGGAAACAGTCGGTTTGGATAAGGACGCAATCATTTCCGCAATGGCTAAACCTGCATCCACATCTCCGCCGGAGGTATTTAAAATCACCAGCATTCCATCCGTTTCATTATCGTCTTCCAATGCGGCGAGCTGGGGAAGGATGTGCTCATATTTAGTAGCTTTGCTGTTTCCCGACAGGTTTTCATGCCCTTCAATCTCTCCAATGATGGACAAAAGATGGATTTTTTGCTTTTTACCATTGTCCTCCAGCGTCATCTGTCCATATTCTTCCAGTTTTTCGTCTTCTTTTTCTTCTATATCCTTTTCTGTTTTTTTCTCATCTAAATTTTTATCGTCTTTCATCATTTCCTCCTGATTATAATCTAAAGTTAATATCTCCCATAATCAATTCTGTATTCGCCATTTCATCTAAAATGAAGTATACTGATAGCAATTGGAATATTTTTCAGGAGGATGATTATGTCGGAATACACCATAAGCAGGATTGATTATAAAAATAAAAGGGAAATGAAGCAGTTAGACGCACTGCTGGAAAAAGAAGGCATTGAACGGGATAAAAACCTGGAGTATACGGCCGGCCTGTTCGATGAAGACTATCAGTTGGCTGCAACCGGTTCCTGTTTTTTCAACACGCTCCGGTGTCTGGCCGTGGATTCCTCCCATCAGGGTGAAGGTCTGTTAAACCAGATCATCAGCCATCTGATTGAATTTCAATATGGCCGTGGAATTACAAACCTGTTCTTGTACACCAAATGCGCCACCGCCAAATTTTTTAAAGACCTGGGTTTTTATGAAATCGCCAGAGTGGATGGTAAAGTAGTTTTTATGGAAAACCGCAGAGACGGATTCTCCGGATATTTAAACCGTTTGGTAATGGAATCGCAGGAACCAGGGCCGGTTACTGGCGCTGTGGTGATGAATGCCAACCCGTTTACCCTGGGCCACCAGTATCTGGTTGAAACTGCCGCCGCGGCCTGTGATGTGCTGCATGTGTTCGTCGTCTCCGAAGATGTGTCCCTCATCCCATTTTCGGTACGGTTTCAGCTTGTCAAAGAGGGAACTGCCCATTTAAGCAATGTGATCTGCCACGAAACAGGCAGCTATATGATTTCCAATGCCACCTTCCCTTCCTATTTTTTAAAGGATTCCGACACCGTAATCCGTTCCCATGCAAAACTGGATATTGAGATTTTTGTAAAAATCGCCCGGTCTTTGGGAATTACAAAACGGTTTGTGGGGGAAGAGCCTTTCAGCCAGGTAACAGGAATCTACAATGAGGTGATGAAGGAAGAATTGGAACAGAACGGACTGGAATGCCGCATCATTCCAAGAAAAGAAAATTCCGGCGGAGCCATCAGCGCCTCCAGGGTCCGTTTGATGATCAAGGAAAACCGCCTGGAAGAGCTGAAGCAGTCTGTGCCTGAAACCACATACCGGTACTTCATATCTTCTCAGGCGGAGCCTGTCATAAAACGGATTCAGAGCGCGGACGAAGTGGTTCACTACTGATATCGTTTCGGAAAAAGGTCTAAATAAAAAGGTTCTAAGAAAAAGGTTCTAATGAAAGCTTCTAATGAAAGCTTCCCATGGCCGGAATCCGTTCCCGCAGAACGGACCGGTCATTCCATCAGATAATAATCCAATAAAACCTGATCCGGCAGCCTGGTTGCCTTGCATACAAACACCTTTTTACACATCCATCTCAACGGTTCGCCAAAGACTTCAAAATGAGGCGTGGTACAGAAATAATAGAGGGAAGGTTCTATAAATTCCCCTCTCTTCACCTGTTCCACATATTCATCCGGAACCGTGCGGATTCCGTTGTTCTCTACATAGAAGGAACTGCCGTCATCTAACTTCACCCCGTATCTGGCCGACAGTTCGCAGATTCCGTCAGGACGGATCACCTGGCTGTCAACGCCGCCCGGAAGCACCTCCCCGTGCATCGTATCCCCTTCTAATGTGCCGGAAAGGATTGGAATCAGCTGACGCCTGCCGCTTATCTCATCCTGCCCCACCACAATGGGGGTATCCACTTTCACTTTGATGGTAAAAATTTTCTTACCTGTAATATCCATAATTATTCCTCCATGCCGGAGCGTTTTTACTTAGGCACGCGCTGAGAATTTCAGCTTCCCGGCTGCGGTTCAAATCTGTGGCTCCGGCACAAATTTGGGTGAGAATAAGAAACCATCAGGATTATCTTTCTCACCAATCCTCAACTTCGCTGTAATATGTAGTTAATCGTTCTCAGGGATACTCCCTTTTGATACCTGTATTCTAACATTATTTTTTAATGTTGAAAAGGACCGGTTAAGAGATTAATTTCTTTTAATCCCCCATTAAAATCTCAACAACTTCCCTCAGCGTCGTAACCTCCCCGACATTTCCCGGGAAAATCACATAGGGCATGCCGGGGAATTTACTTTCTGCTCCGGTCATCCACACAGGGATGCCGGGTTTAATCTGACCCATGACATCAGCCTTTTTCACATGCAGGGCCTTGGTTCCCACGTCACTGGACGTAATTCCCCCTTTTGCCACAATAAAACTGGGCCTCACTGTCAGTTTACCGATGATGCTGGTAACTGCTGCGGATATCTTCACCGACGCTTCCAGAATTTGATCTTTATCCTCCGTATCCAGCTTTAACACTTGACGGCTGGTATAAACTGCCACAGTGCGCCCTTCTGAAATCTCTTTTTCAGCGGCATTTATCACCCGTTCCACCTCACCATCCAGCCCGTGTTCCACTTTAACCAAATGAGCGTTGAATTCGATAAATGTAATATGCCGGGAGCTGTTTTGTAATTCCTCCAACTGCATGGTTGTCTTCTGCACATGGGAGCCCACTAATACAATACCGCCATTTTTGTTATCCCCCTCTATCAGTTCCTCCCGTGTAAGCAGCGGCCTGTCACTGACTCCGCCAAGCACTTTTGTCACGGCAGCCGCGCTGCGGAAGATAAACTCTTTCCCTGCTCTTACAGCTCTTAAAAATGCAGTCATAAATATTTTAACGTCAACATAATCCACCGCATTAACGATAACCTTATTGAAATCCTGAACTGCCATCAATTGTCCGGTGATCTTCTCCACATTGCAGGCTCTGATATCCGCCAGATCAACACAGGTCACATCCTCCACCCGGTACTTACCGCCTGTTTTTTCCTCACACCACTCGGTCAGATCGGACGCATGATATCCGAAGGTTTTGTCCTTGGCAAATTCCGTCATTCCAGCCGGAACCAGAGTTTTACCATCCTTTACATAGTGGATATTATGTATCGTATACCTTCCCCCTTCTTTAAAAAATGGGAAAATGATCTCTCCGTCATAATATTTTCCAAGCTCCGCTTCAATGACCGTTTTCAAGGTCTCCGTTTCCAAAGGATAATGCCCTCTCAAGGTGGAATCGCTTCGGCTGATCAGAATGAAATTTTTTTTCAGTTCCTTCGAAACTTCCGCTATATTTCCCGCCATTTCCTCATGGGCCTTCCTGGTCTGTTCTGTGGTAAACCCACGTGAATTGGTCAGAATAAAAAACATGGACTTCTTTTCTTCAAACGCGGCTTTCATTGTCTCTTTCTCCCAGTCCGTATAGACGGAAATATCATGTACCGTCTGCACTCCGGTGGGATCATCATCTAAAACAACAATCTTTTTCTCCAATAAATCGAGTTCCTCTTTCAGCATTCCTTCCACCGCCGCTTCATTCGGCATCTGAAAAGAATCCAGAATTTCCATTCCTATGGTCTTCACTTCTCTCATATTCTTTCCTCCAGTCCGGTCCAAAACCAACCTCAAAAATCAATCCGCCTTTTTCACTTCCACACCGGCCAGTTGTTCAAAATACTGGACAATGCCGCCGTGATCCTCGTCCATATGACCGCTCACTTTCAATGCCTGCATCACTTCAAATAATTGGCTGGAAAATGGCATTGGGACATCCATATCATGAGCAGTTGCCAGCACATTTTTAATGTCTTTATGATTGATGGAAATTTTTCCGCCCGGTTTAAAATTGCGTTCCACAATCATAGGGATTTTTGCATTCAGCACAGCGCTTCCCGCCAGACCGCCTTTGATCGCTTCAAATACTTTGACCGGATCGGCTCCCGCCTTTACCGCCAGAACAAATGCTTCCGAAACCGCCGCGATGGTCAGATTGACGATCACCTGATTGGCCAGTTTTGTCACGGATCCGCTGCCGCTTTCCCCAATCAGAAGGGCAGAAGCCCCCATAATATCAAAAAACGGCCTCAACCGGTTGAAATCTTCTTCTCTTCCCCCTGCCATAAATGCCAAAGTTCCGTTAACCGCCCCGGGCTCTCCGCCGCTCACAGGCGCATCCACAAAACCAACTCCCATTTTTTCCAGCCGTTCATAACAGTTCCGGGATTCGGCAGGGGTTACGGAACTGCAGTCGCATACGATTTTTCCTTCCGCTAAACCTTTAGCAGCCCCATTTTCACCAAACAGCACATCCTGGACAATGGCTCCGTTAGGAAGGATTGTAAAAATCACCTCACACGCTGCTCCAATCTCTTCTGGATTACCCGGCTCCGCCCCCAATGAGACCAATTGGGCAACTGCATCCTGGTTAATGTCGTAAACCATTAACGGCATTCCTGATTTCAGTAAATTTTCTGCCATCGGCCTTCCCATAATTCCCAATCCTATAAAACCTGCCTTTTCCATATATAAATCTCCTTTGGTCTTTTATTGCATACCGGTATGCAACTGTTAATATTATACTATTACATACCGGTATACCTGTCAATCACCCCTTTTAATTTTGATATTTAATACAAATTATCGTTTTAATTTTGTGCATTATTTACATAGTTCATTGCTGTTTATAGATTTCAAAATGTATTATCTATTGACGCTGTGTATTTTTTATTGTATGCTGTTATCATTAAAAAATAAGGAACTGGTATTTATGAGAGAACGAGAATTTAAAGTTTTGCAAAAACAGGCTTATCAATACATTAAAGATCAATTGAATAGTGAAACCCTGAAGTACAATACCATCTATTCCGAATCCAAGTTAGCGCTGGAAATGGGGATATCCCGTACCCCGGTACGGGACGCTGTCCATCGCCTTTACCAGGAAGGTCTGATTGATATTATACCGAATAAGGGCTTTGCTCTGCATAAAATGACGGAAAAGGACATTATAGAAATTTATGAAGTGCGTTCTGCGATAGAAGGCTACTGCGCACAAAAAGCTGCAGAAACCATTGCATCAGAAAAGGGAAAAGAGCTGTTTAACAAACTCCAATTTTCATTGGATATGCAGCAAAAAATACTGGCCTCTACCAAAGACATTTTTGATTTTGTGGAACATGATCAGAATTTTCATAATTATCTGGTATGTTACAGCGGCAACGATGCATTTATCGAAATTTTCAGCCAATACATGTATAAAATCAAAAAGCTGGCGTGCTATTCTTTAAAGCATCAGAAACGGATGGAGGATACGTTAAAGGAACACAGCCATATACTTTCTGCCATCGAAAAGGGGGATGCGCAGAAAGCTTATTCATCCACTCTCCTGCATATGAAAGCCCCCCTGAATATTAATCTGGAAACTGTTTATGAATAATTATTTATAACCCCATCCGGCCTAATTCTTCCGCTAACTGAATATAAAACTCCAGGACATGAAATTCCCGGTAATCTTCCCTTGTGAGATCGATCATATCCCCGTGGGAAATTCCCCTCAGATACTTATTCCTGATTACGCCTCTAAAATTTGTCCACTGGGCGGATTTTACCGTAACAAGGCCGTCGCTGGGGGCGTCCAGCATTTTTAAAATCCAGTAGGGAATGCATAAAAGTTTGCTGCTGAAACCGCACCGCATCAAACTGGCATAGCTCTGGTAAAATACCCCTTTTACATCGGGGTATTTCTCATTAAACTCTTTTGCATACGCCTCCGAAAGCTGGTAACTGGCCTGGTAAGCATTGGGTGTGATATCCCCTAAACGGCCGAAATACCGGTCAATCATTCCGCATATCTGACGGTATATCCCATCCGGCAGTTTCTTCAGGAAATCCACCAGCCTGGAACCATGATGAGGGGTGTTAATCGTTGTGAGGGATGCAATGTAAGGCGCCATATCGAGGCCGCTGATCACATATCTGGAATCCAGGCCGCCTTTGGAATGAGCGATGATGTTCACCTTTTCACAGCCCGTTTCTTCAATGATTTCGAGTATCTTCGCTTTCAGCATCTCTCCGTTGCTCTCCACCGTTCCCCAGGCTTCCTGGTGTCCGTAATAGACCCGGGCTCCATTTCTGACCAGTTCTCTGGGAATCCTGCCCCAATAATTGAAATAGTGGAAGTCCCTGAATCCCACTCCATGAACTAAGAGAAGAGGATACTTTGTCCGGCAGATCTGCCGCTCCACCCGCACATCATCCAGCCTGATCTTATGAAGATCATGATCCACTTCCTGCCTGGCAAGCCCGCGGACATAAAGGGCCAGGCCGTAGTTGAGCACAGGAATCCAGATCATGCTCCACACGATAATCCGCTTTGCTATCCTGAGCCGTTTACAGACAATACACATCCAGAAAAGGATGCAGAACATGCCTATATATAGGAACAGAAAAACCATCCCCAGCCATAAATTTGTCCAATTCTTTAATCCGGCCTTTCCAATGTGGATGATCAGCAGCACTGCGGTTATGGGTACCAGCCACAAATAGATGGTCAGGATGACTGTCAGGACTTGAAGCAGTCTGGTATGTATTTTAGATGCTGTGGTTTGAAGTTTATCGTAATTCATAGCGGCCGCCTTATCCTCTGATAATTTCTGTTCAGGATTCCATGCCTATCCTGAAACTTATGAATTCATTTTACCACATTTTTCGGAGATGGGCACCATTTTACATGAAGCATTTTACATGAAGCGTGAAGGCATTTTCAAAAATGCCTTCACGCTTCATGTAAAATGCTTCATGTAAATACTCGAAAAAAGACCGGGCTCATTATTTCGCACCGGTCTTTTTCTTTCACTCATTCCACAAAAATTCTCAAAAGAGAAATTCTCTGAATTTATTGAAACTCATATTCCTTAATCTTCCGAACCACATCAATAATGGTCCCGTCGCGGCTCTCAATCACTCCCACCACCCGGTCATCAAACTGCACCGGATCCGGTTCTCCCACGATCGCATACGCTTTATCCCGCAGTTCCTCGATGGTGCAGAACGGAAGCTTTACATCTTTCATGCATTCAATCAGATCCTGTCTTCTGGGATTGATCGCGATGCCGTAATCCGTGATAACCACATCCACTGTCTCACCCGGAGTTGTAACCGTTGTAACATTGGTGCAGATAGCCGGAATCCTGCCTTGCAGGAGAGGCGCGATTACAATCGTGCATTTCGCCCCTGCCGCGGTGTCGGGATGGCCGCCCTGGGCTCCGGTTATCATACCGTCGGAACCAACCACCACATTGCAGTTGAAGTTCACATCCACTTCCAGGGATGCCAGAATGACGAAATCCAGTTTATTTACATAAGCCCCTTTGTTAAATGGGTTGGCATATTCAGAAGCTGAAATCTCTATATGGTTCGGATTGTTCTTAATGGATTCAATAGCTCCCATATCGAAATCCTGGGTATCCACCAGCTTATTCACCAGCCCTTTTGCAAGCAGGTCGCACATAGGGGTTGTGATGCCTCCCACGCCGAATCCCATCTTGATTCCCCGCTCTTCCATGATCTTGCCAAGGGAGATTGTAGACGCGATGGAAGCTCCGCCCACACCGGTCTGATAGGAAAATCCGTCTTTAAAATATGGCGTGTTGATAACAAACTGAGTGCAGTAATCCGCCATCATGATCTTGCGCACATCCGTGGTCGGTTTTGCCGCTCCGGTTGCAATTTTAGCAGGGTTTCCGATCTCATCCACCACGCATACATAATCCACATCCACCATGGAAATGCTGGCCGGAATGTTGGGAAATGGAACCAGACAGTCGGTAATTGCCACAACTTTATCCGCATACTGTGCATCTGCCATGGCGTAAGATAAGACGCCGCAGTCGCTTTTTCCGCCGTTGGCCCGCATATTTCCATATTCATCACAGGTAGGCGCTCCGATAAAGGCAATATCGATATGTACTTCTCCTGATTCAATGGCGCGGACGCGTCCTCCATGGGAACGCATGATGGCTAAATCTCTCAGCTTTCCGGTTGAAATGGCCTCTCCGATCTTTCCACGGACGCCGGAAGACTGGATTCCCACAATTGTGCCGTCTTCGATATAAGGCACAATCGGGTCATGGGCCTTTCCTAAGGAGCTGGCACAGATGGTCAGTTCTTTAATTCCCATATTGTGGATCTCTTCCATGACCATGTTGACGATATAATCGCCTTCACGGAAATGGTGATGGAAAGAAATGGTCATTCCGTCCTTAATGCCGCATTTTATCAGCGCTTCACGGATATTCTCCACAAGTTTGCTCCTGGTGGGATCGATTACGGCCCGCACAGTGGGAGCTGCTTTTGTATATTCTCTATTATCTAATGCGAAAGCCCCCTGGAATACCTCTTTTCCGGTTGCTCTTAACACTTCCTCCGGGATATCTCTTCCTACACTATTAATCATCTTATAAATCCCCCTCATATACGCCTGAAGCTTTGGCTAATTCAATGGTTCTTCTCGCTCCGTCATAGAATGCGATATCAATCATCTTACCGTCTACGGTAAATACACCGATACCCAGAGCTTTTTTCTCATCAATTTCTTTCACCACTTTTTCAGCAAAAATGATTTCTTTCTGAGTTGGCGTATAAATTTTATGAACGATGTCAATCTGTCTTGGGTTTACCAGAGATTTTCCGTCAAATCCCATCATTTTGATCATCTTCACTTCTTCTTCAAATACATCCATGGCATCCAGGTTGGTAAATACCGTATCCCAGCACTGCACTCCCGCAGCCCTTGCAGCCATGATCATATGCTGTCTGGCCCCTGCAAGCTCAACGCCGGTTCCGGTGATTACGGTCTGCAGATCCTTGGTATAGTCGCCGCCGCTTAAAGCGATGCCGATCAGGCGGTCAGACGCCTGGCAGATATCGAACGCATTTAAAACACCTTTACAGGATTCCAGGGCTGACATCAAAAGCGTGGAGCCTTCCGGCCGGCCGAATTCTCTTTCAGCGGCAAGAACTGCTTCTTCTACGGTGTGAACGTCCTGGGCGGTTTCCGTTTTTGCGATACGGATGGTATCACATCCTCCTGCAACGCAGACACGGATATCCTCTCTCCAGTGTGGGGTATCCAGACCGTTAATCCTGACAACCCGCTCCACGCCCCTGTAATCAATCTCCTGTAATGCATGGAACAGGGAATATCTGGCTGCGTCCTTCTGGCTCTCAGCAACCGCATCCTCTAAATCCAGCATGATGGAGTCCGGTTTATATATGTACGGATCTTTAATCAATCCGGGTTTCTGGCAGTTTAAAAACATCATGGATCTTCTCAATCTCTTTTTATTTGGATGGCTCATTTAATAATACCTCCCCATGGAAGATTTTCTGTAATGCCGTTGGAACGGTAGACCGCGCATTCGGTTCTGGCCTTCAACGTACAGTCCAAAGCGCCTTTATCCACCACAGTGATCTTTGCATCCGTCACTCCCAGCCTGTTCAGCGTTTCTTCTACTGTCGCCTTGATCTGTTTTCCAAACTGGTGAATCACACTGCTCTCTATTGAAAGTTCAATTCCGTTGGTCCCCGGTTCAACCGTAACTTGTGCATCACTGGATTCCAGTGTTCCAGCCATTGCAGGTTTCTTGATTTCCATTGTTTTCCTCCTCAATCCATATCCATTCATTCAATCTGTTGATCTTTACTTTGGAAGCAGTTCTCTGCCTCGTCATTTTCACTAAGCTAATGTTAACACTCCCCTCTGCACAATTCAAATACTTATCTGACTATGACAATTATAGGAAAACACTTATACGATTTTTCGGCAGACATAGGGAAAACATTATATTGGATTTTTTGGTTATTTTGTGGTATAATCAGAGTTCAAAAGCGTTATTTTATCATCATTTTGACAGATTATACCTGTTGAAATGACACGTTTATACGCCTTATACTATTTTCATAATAGCGCATATAGGTTTTAACTATCGAAAGGAATGAATACTTATGAATATCAAACACGCGCAGTATATGCTCACCGTTTTACAGGAGGGCAGCATCACCGGAGCCGCAAAAAAACTATATATATCCCAGCCTTCTTTGAGCCAGATGATCAAACTGGTGGAAAGCAATCTGGGCACACAGATTTTCAACCGGTCCACCGATCCCATAACCCTCACTTACGCAGGCCAGAAATATATCGAAGCCGCCAAGCAGATACTGGCCATTAATAACAACCTGCAAAAAGAAATCGACGAGATCAACCATGAAGATCACGGTAAAATCCGCCTCGGAATCCCAGTCCAGCGCGCGATTCAGGTGCTTCCTTATGTACTTCCCAGATTTAAGGCCAAGTACCCCCATGTGGTGGTCAATGTTATGGAAGAGGGATCTGCCACCACAGAAGCCGCAGTTTTGGAAGGGAGCATCGATTTAGCCTGCCTCACAACCTATCCGAAACACGAGGAATTAAATTATACTCTGGTGGAAACGGAAGATCTGGTGCTGCTGACCAGTAAGAATACGGAGCTGGCCCAAAGAATCCCGGCCGGGACGCCGATTGATATTACGGAAGCCAAGAACGAACATTTCATCTGCATCAAACAGGGCCACAGCGTCCGCACCACCCAGGACCGGCTTTTCGTGGCAAAAGACATGCAGCCGGAAATCGTTCTGGAAACAGGCAGCATCGAAGTGGGCAAACGCACTGCCATCGCCATGGATGCAGTTATGATCTGCCCTCTGAACTATGTATATATGTCCCCTGAACTGCTCCCCCACTGCGTAACCTATCCGATCATGGGAATTGAACACAACAGGGACTGCTATATCTGTCACAGGAAAGACTTATACCTCACCAAATATATGAAAGATTTCATCAGGATTCTGACGGAAAGGGAACAGCCTCTATTTCAATATGATTATTTAACTTAATAAACGCTGCCCGGCATCAGCCGGACAGCGTTTTTTTAATCTATAACATTCCTTATGGTTTTTGGCGTACGGTAATTCCAGGTGGAAATCTTAATACCGCTTCGCCTGCTGGCAGCATGGACAATCTGACCGTTGCCAATATACATGGCAACGTGGTTAATGGTTCCACCGCTGTTGGCATAGAAAATTAAGTCGCCGGGCCTCATCTCACTGGAGCTCACCTTGCGGCCCATCTGAGCCTGGGATCCGGAATAATGAGGGAGACTGATGCCAAAATGTCCTAAAACCGACATGACAAAACCGGAACAGTCGGCGCCTTTGGTAAGGCTGGTGCCGCCCCAGACATAGGGGTTGCCCACAAACTGCAGCGCATAATTGACAATCTGGGTTCTTCTGGAGGCCTGCTGGTTTTCCTTCTCTTCCAGAGGTGAGAATTTAATGGCTTCCGGAAGGGCGTATCTTACTTCTACGTTATTATCACGTGTTGAGATATAGGCCGCGTCCGCGTTCTCTTCTCCTGAATCCAGTTCAATCTGCACCCATCCGTCTAACTGGGTAACAACCGGATAGCGCTCCTCCTTGGAAATCTGGGTCCAAAGTTTGCCTTCCGTGGTTGGCTGATTTCTTACGTTCAGCTTATCCGTTCTTACAATCGCCATCAGAGATGCCGATGACATGGCCAGATCCTTGGCCTCCTGGCCGATGGCGGTGTACTGGGGATCGGTTGTAACATAACCGGTTATGCTGCCTGACTGGATCTTATACCATCCGTCCACAGTTTCCAGGATTTCTCCCGCCGCATTGCTGGGGAACTTACCGATTACATTGCTGGTTCCCTTATCTTCCGGTGAACTCCGGACGTTCAGATAGTTGCTCACTTTGGAAATAACTATATTTTTATACTGGTTAACCGCCATGGATTTCAAATCCATCTTTCTGGCTTCATCCAAGGCATATTTGATCTCCACATAATCGGAGGACATATATCCTTCTTTCACCTGAACCCAGCCGTCGGTCACTCCAACCACTTCATACCGCTCGTTAGTCAGCGCCTGTCCTACTATATTAGAAGAATCCAAAACAGGCTCTTTTCTGATATTCAGGTTATCCGTCGTTACGATAGCCATTTCTTTCACATAGGAAACAGCCTCTTTCTTCGCTTCATCCCCGGTGAGTACAAATTCTCCGCTGATATATCCTTCCACTTCACCGGATTTTATCTGATACCAGCCGCCTTCTTCAGAAATGATCTCGCAGGCACTTCCTCCAAGCATCTTGCCTATAATATCTCCGTCCGTGCTGGGGGCTTTCCTCACATTCAAATATCCTTCTACGACAACCAGTCCCATATTATGAAATGAATCCACCACATGTTTCTTCTCATCTTCAATCTTCTGCGCCTCGGCTTCCGATTCCGATATGGCGGAGGCCTTAGCATCTGCCGGGGTAGCTGTCTCCACTTCCGGGACGGGGCCTGCCGCCGGGCCGCTTTTACGGTTTTTCACCACCGCAGCAACCGATATCACAACCGTCAGGATTAAAAGGACAACCGCCGCGATCACCAGATATTTCTGATTATCATCGTTATTGCGTTTTCTTTTTGCCTTGTTAATGCGCGCAAGATAGTCTTTATCGTCTAACATATCATTCTCCAATTCATCGTAACTCCTATTTGCCGGGCATGTCCGGCACAAAACAACATCGCACCATATTATACCATATGTTATAGGGAATTGCGACAATGGAATCATTAAAAAATTATTAATTTCCCTGGTCTTTCTGCCCAAATCAGGAAGTTTTTCATAAAATCCCCATTTCTTTTAGTGATTTTACCTTCAATTCTTCATAAGAACTTAACTTTATTTAATAAAAAATATATGGTATTTCTCCCGATATTATAGTAAACTTTGGTATGGCAAAATTTCATCAACAGAAAAGAGGGAAAATTATGAAAAAACATATGTTAGCAGCATCCTTACTGATTATGACACTCGGTTTAGCCGCGTGTTCACCTAAAGCTCCTGCGGAAACCACTCCGGCCGAGACCACTGCCGCTGCCACCACTGCGGAAACGACTGCCGCTGTGGAAACGGAAACTGAGGAAGAGGAAGTGGAAGAAGCTTCCGTGGACGGCGTTATTACAAAGATTGATTCCAACGTAGTAACCATTAAGAATTCCGAAGATGATAAAGAAACCGCTTACGATATCAGCAAAGCAGAAGTAATCGGAGATTATGAACTGAGTGTGGGAGACGAGGTTGAGGTCACTTTCGCAGAAGGATCCACAGGCGATGTGATTTCCGCTATCGCCCTTGAGGTATATACTTCCGTAATTGAAGAAAACTCCGATCCAAAGATATCCGGTACGGTTGAAGAATCCGCAGACAGCACCGTATCCCTGAAAACAGAGGATGGAGAAACCTATTCCTTCTCAACCTCCAATTCCTATATTGTGAGCAAAAGTGGAATTAAACCAGGCGTAAACGCTGAAGTCACCTATTTAGGCGATTTAGAAGACACAGATCCGATTCCTATGGCTATTAAAGTGGTAACCGAAGATTCCTTTGATTCTGAGGACGCCAAAATCAATGCGTTCAGAGGTACCATAGATCAATTAACCGGCAATGATTTCACCGCTGAGACTGAAGACGGCAACTACTTCAGCTGCACCGCCGAGGCGGATGTGGATTTATCCTCCTTCAAAAAAGGCGATACGGTTCTCATCACCTATTCAGGCCCATTAACAGCAAAAGTTATCGCTGTAACCAATGTAGAAAAGTAAATAAAGCGCTATTTTGCCATAAAACGGACAGCCGGCTTAAATGCCGCTGTCCGTTTCTTTTGTTTCCTTCACTATAGGATTGTATTTTCCTGCAATTATGAATAAAATCACGCCTGCGATACATACGAAAATTGAAATAAACTGAGAGGTGGACAACTGTCCCACACTGCCCCGGATCAGATCCCCCCGGTAGAATTCCAGGATAAAACGGCCAATGCTGTAGAAGACCAGATATAATGCCGCCACCTGCCCATCCGCTTTTTTATGCTTTGCGAACGTGATCAGAATAAAAAAATGGAGAAAATTTAAAACACTGGAAATGGTCTGGGTGGGCACCAACGGAATCCCATTTGGTGCGAATTGTGATGCATGAAAGACAATCCCAATGGGCGACGCCGTCTCTGTTCCGTAACAGCAGCCTGCCAGGAAACAGCCGATCCGCCCGAATCCCTGGGCCAGGGCAATGGACGGCACAACCAGATCAAAATACTTCCAAAAATCCATCTTCTTCACTCTGGCAAACACATAACCAGCCAGGATTCCTCCGATAATTCCTCCGTATACAACAAAACCATCGGCAAAGTTTAACAAAAGGCTGGGATCTGCGATAATATCTTTTATAATCGTAATATAATATAACAGCTTCGCGCTCAACAGCCCGAATACCATGGAATAAATGGTCAGATTGAACAGCGGTTCAGGATCTAACCCCATCTTTTTCGCCCTCTTTTCCGCAGCTAGATAGGCGGCAAAAAAACCAATAGCAATCATCAGCCCATAACCATGTATGGTAACCGGGCCGATTGTCAGTAAATCATTCTTCATCCGTTCCTCACATTCCTCCGCTTCCGCGGCTTTTCATAAAAATGACCTTCTCAGGTCCGTATTTTAACAATCATAATACGAAATCGAAAGAAGGTCAATAAAATTAAAACCCTTTAATCTTTAAAAATTCCTTAATCAATTGAACCACCTGGTCATAATCCAGCTTGCTGGCATTGATGGTCAGATCATAATTGTTTAAATCTTCCCACTCACGGCCGCTGTAATACTTGTGGTATTCGGTCCGTTCTTTATTAATGCGTGCAATCCGTTTCAGCGCCTCCTTGGTATCCACGCCGTCAACTTCCATAACACGGCGGATTCTGGTAGGCATATCCGCACATACGAAAATGGAAACCAACTTGCAAAGCCCTTCTGAATCCAAAACAAAATCTGCACAGCGCCCCATGATCACACACGGCTCTTCCGATGCCAGTTTACGGATAACGGAAGACTGGAACCGGAACAGATTGTCAGGGGATGTTATTTTATCCTCTAAATTCGGCTCCGCCAGGCTGTTCTTTAAACCGCCTACGATTTTATAGAGCAGTTTGTTGCCTGCCTTTTCGTCGGCCAAACGGAAATACTGTTCCCCAATGGCGCTCACTTCAGAAGTCATCTTCAAAATCTCTTCATCATAAAAATGGATGCCCAGATCCTCCGCCAGTTTCTTTCCTACAATTCTGCCGCCGCTGCCGTATTGTCTTTCTATTGTAATTACCAGATTATTGTTAGCCATAATGCCGCGCCCTCCTGTTAATAATATATCGTCCTTCTCACGCCTTCATTATAACATAACACCGGCTATTTTGCCAGCATCATGCGGTCATTTGCAAACTCTTCTCCGCTGGCTTCCTCAAACTTGCGCAGCAGGTCTTCCACCTGAAGCTTTTTCTTCTCAGCTCCCGCCACATCGTAGATAATACGGCCTTCATGCATCATGATAAGCCGGTTGCCCATCTGGATGGCGTCTTTCATATTGTGGGTTACCATGAGCGCGGTCAGTCTCTGTTCGGACACGATCTCATCCGTAAGCTCCAGCACTTTTTTGGCCGTTTTAGGATCCAATGCCGCCGTATGCTCATCCAACAGAAGCAGTTTTGGTTTTTCAAGGGTTGCCATCAAAAGGGTCAGCGCCTGTCTCTGTCCGCCGGAAAGCAGTCCCACTTTACTTGACATGCGGCTTTGGAGCCCAAGGCCCAAACGGGTTAAAGAATCGTGGTAAAAATCCTTTTCATTGGCCTTAATGCCCCATCCAAGTCCTCTTTTCTGTCCCCTGCGCAGGGCCAGCGCCAGATTTTCCTGTATTTCCATACCTGCCGCAGTTCCCCGCATGGGGTCCTGAAATACACGTCCGATATACCGGGCCCTTTTATACTCCGGTTCCCGGGAAATATTCACGCCGTCGATCTCAATCTTTCCGGAATCTATGGGGTAAACACCTGCAATCATATTGAGCATCGTCGATTTCCCCGCTCCATTTCCCCCAATAATGGTACAGAAATCACCGGGTTTTAAATGAAGGTTGATCCCGTCCAGAGCTTTTTTCTCATTGACGGTTCCTTTATTAAATGTTTTTCTCACATTCGTAATGGTCAGCATTATTTCTCCTCCCCGTCTTCAGAATATGCTTTTCTGATCTTCCATTTACCTGCGGCAACCGGGAAACAGAGAGCCAGAGCCACGATAACAGCCGACAGAAGTTTCATATCGTTGGCATTCATACCCATCTGAAGCACGATTGCCCGGATCAGGAAGTAAACAACCGCGCCGACAACCGCTGAGGCCAGACGGCTTGCAAACCAGTGGAAACGCCCCATCAGGACTTCACCGATGACAATGGCGGCAAGGCCGATGACGATGGCGCCTGTCCCCATATTGATATCCGCGTATTTCTGGCTTTGGCAAACCAGGCCGCCTGCAAGGCCGACCAGGGCGTTGCTCAGCATCAGGGCTATCATCTTGGTCATCTTGGTGTTCACACCCAGGGCACGGATCATATCTTCGTTATTGCCGGTAGCCCGGAGTGCGCTTCCTATCTCAGTTCCGAAAAACCAGTACAGCAGCGCAACCATGATGAGGGCCACTAAAATACCAACCACCAGTGAGGACTGGGACTGGCTCAGCCCCGTCATATCCACCACCCGGCTGATCACTGTGTCTGTCTTTAACAATGGAAGATTGCTCTTGCCTCCCATCACCCTCAGGTTCACGGACCAAAGGGCAATCTGGGTTAAAATTCCTGCCAGTATTGCGGGTATTTCGAAAATCGTATGTAAAGCACCGGTTACAGCACCGGCCAGCGCCCCTGCTATGGTGGCGCACAAAAGCGCGAGGGCGGGATCCATATTGCGGTTTAGGATCATAACCGCACACACACAGCCTCCTAACGCAAAACTTCCGTCTACCGTAAGGTCGGCGATGTCCAAAAGGCGGTAGGTAATATAAACGCCTAATACCATAATTCCCCATAAAACCCCTTGTGCAACAGCACCCTGAAGTGCCAGCAATAAACCGCTCATAAAAACTTCCTCCATTTTCCATTCGTAAATGTCTTACATAAGGGATGACGGATTCTGCCATCCCTTATGTAAAACATCTCATAAAAGGATCTCTTTTGAATAAAAAACCAGATGAATGCCCCTCGCCGGGACATTCATCTGTACTATCATATCAGATCTTTGTCTATTTTACAACAGAAGTATCAATTCCCAATGTCGCTGCTGTTTCATCGTTGATCTTCAGCTCACATTTGTCAGCCGGAAGATAACCGATGGGGATCTCAGCCGGTGAAACGCCGTCCACCAGGATCTGAATGGCCTGCTGTCCTGCCAGGTATCCCAACTGATAGTAATCAATTCCATATGTAGCTAAACCGCCTGCTTCTACCATGCCGCCTTCGCCGCAGATCACCGGAATGTTATTGTCATTGGCAACCATGCCTACGGTAGCCATACCTGCTGCGATTACGTTATCCGTTGGAGCATAAACCGCATCCACTTTGCCGATCATGGATTCCACAACGGTCTGGATTTCGTTTGAATTGGAAACCGTATAGTCTTTATGTGCGATTCCGGCCGCATCCAGGGCTTCTCTCGCCATCTGGGCCTGAATCTCTGAGTTGGATTCTGCGGAACAGAACAGGATGCCCACTGTTTTAGCATCCGGAATCAGCTGCTGAAGCAGATCGATCTGCTCTTTTACCGGCGTCAAATCAGAAGTACCGGTAACATTGCCGCCAGGAGCTTTGTTATCCGCTACCAGACCTGATTCTGCCGGGTCTGTAACTGCAGTTAAAATAACAGGGATATCGGAAGTCAGTCCTGCAACGGTCTGAGCCGCAGGAGTTGCGATTGCCAGAATCAGGTCGCTGCCGTCATTGACAAGTTTTTCCGCGATGGTCTGGCAGTTGGACTGCTCGCCGGAAGCGTTCTGCTGGTCTGCCTCATATTTTACGCCGGCCTCGTCCAAAGCCGCGAAAAAGCCTTCGTTTGCGGAATCCAATGCCGCATGCTGTGTCAGCTGAAGCACGCCGATCTTAAATGTCTGATCTGTGGCTGCCGCTTCTTTCGGTGCATCTGTTTTGCTTTCCTCTGCCTTTGTCTCTTCTTTTGCCGCCTCGGTTTTGGCTTCTGATGCTTCTGTGGCTGCCGCAGTCGTGGCTGCTGTCTCCGCTTTGGTGCTGTCAGCCGCTTTACCGCCGCCACAGGCTGTCATGGAAAGAGCCAGCACGCCGGCAAGGACAAGTGATAATACTTTTGATGTTTTTCTCATAATACAACTCTCCTCTTTTAATACAAATTCGTTCTCATTTATTCAATCCGCTGCTGAATATTGAACTAATTGGTATCATACTACAAAAATTTGCCGCAGTCAATTTCATTGCGTTAAATTCCTATAAATTTAACGCGATAAAGTATTTTTCATGGAACAGGGGGGCCGGAAATTGCCCAATCCGCTTTTAATAAGATTGAATCTATATAGGATATAATCTATATTGTATTTGTAAAATAGATCATTACGAATTATAATAACTGATGTAAAACATCTGTTTACATATTAAATGAACCAGAACTGCTATCACCGATAAATCTGATTTACTGCCAATTAATTAATTTTATACCTGATAGCAGTTTGTGTTTCATTTCAGGACAAGGAGAATCTTATGGAAGAAGTAACCCTAACCGAAATGCTGGATGCCAGGGAACGGAGGGTATCCATTCAAAATCATCTTCTCACCCGGCACAGCCTGCCTCTGATCTGCCTGACCCTTAATATTCCGGGACCTGTAAAAGTTTTTTCACAAATACCGGATGCCTATGAAGAAGGATGCAGACGCATCCGTTCCCTGTTAACCCAACACCAATTTCCAGTTATAGACTTTATTGAAACAAAAGATAAAACAGGCTATGAAGCTTTTTTTTCGGTGGATGCGAAAGCCTCCGACATAAAAAAAGCTATGGTTTCCATTGAAGATCAGGACCGGCTGGGCCGGCTTTTTGATATTGATGTGATTGGAGAAAACGGCATGAAATTGTCCAGAGAAGAGTTTGGCCTGCCGCCACGGCTCTGCCTGCTCTGCGGCCGTCCGGCCCATGAATGCAGCCGCAGCCGCGCCCATTCCGTGCCTGAACTGATCGAACAGATTCAAAAAATACTGAATGAAAGGCTGTAATCCATGACACCTGTCCTCACCTGCATCGAAACCGCCGCCTTCAAAGCACTTTTGGGCGAAGTCGGAGCCACGCCCAAACCGGGCCTGGTGGACAAACATGACAGCGGCGCCCATAAAGATATGTGCTACCATACCTTTGAACTCAGCACCCAGGCCGTGGTTCCCTATATCACAGAGATGGCCCGGGCCGGACTGATGTGGAAGGGGTCCCTTTCTGAACTGTTTCACCATATCCGCCCATTGGGCGTAAATGCCGAAGAGGCCATGTTCTCCGCCACGGGTGGCGTCAATACCCATAAGGGAATCATTTTTTCCATGGGCATCATAGCGGCGGCTGCCGGTTTTTATTACGCTGGGAATAAGAAATTCGATTCCCAGGCCATTCTGCTGTCCTGCCGCCCCATGACTTATGAAACGCTGGAACAGGATTTTAAGCGGATAGACCCTGATACCCCCAAAACCCATGGAGAAAAATTGTATGTCCGCTACGGCTGTAAAGGAATACGCGGCGAAGCGCAGAACGGCTTTCCGGCGGTCCGCACCATTGGCCTCCCCTGTATGCGCCGTTGGATGAAGGAAGAGACTGACAGCAATCTGGCGTACATCCAGGTTTTAATGACCCTCATGTCCCGGGTGGAGGACACCAATATCCTGACCCGGTCGGACCCTGAAACCCTTTCATTTGTCAAAGAGGAAGCCGCCCGGATTTTGGAGATGGGCGGCGCATTTACGGAAGAAGGACTTTCAGAAATAAGAATCTTGAATCAGATTTTTGTAGAAAAAAACATCAGTCCCGGCGGATGTGCGGATCTCTTAGCCATTACCATTTTCTTATGGCTTTTGGAACAATATCAATATTAAATAAATCCCCTGCATCCTGCTGCAAAGACGGCTGAAAGCGCAGCAAAACACAGAGGATTTAATGGGCAGACGGCAATCTGTAACCGCCGTCTGCGGCAGAATGAGAGGATATCATGAAACCTTCACAAGATCATAAAATATCAAAACTGCATCACCTTATCTTTCATACAGCCCAGTATTTTGAAGTTCTGATCGCAATCGCTGTTATCATCGGGCTCATCATCACATTGACAACCATTCCCCGTGAGATACTGACCCTTTACACAGGCGGTGCATTCAATAATTTTCTCAAAGCCACATTTAATATCATCATCGGAATCGAGCTGTTAAAAATGCTTTGCCGCCACGATCTGGACTCCGTGGTAGAAGTGCTGTTATTTGCCGTAGCCAGAAGCATCATCGTGGAACACATGCCGATTTTTGAAACCCTGCTGGGGATTTTGGCAATTGCAATCCTGTTTTTGATCCGCAAATTCCTCTTTGTGTCCGCGCTTGATAAGGCGGACGGTGGTTGATTTGATGCACTTCCCTCCCCCTCTCAGCATATCCTGTGTTCGGGGAGTTTTCCGCTCAACACATCTATAACGGCCTTTGCCGCCATCCTGCCTGTCCGGGCATTGGCTTCCCGGGACATGCCGCCCATATGAGAGGTACAGATGAATTTTGTCTCGTCCAAATTCAGCAGGGGATGGTCATGAGGGACCGGTTCCTGCTCAAACACATCTACAGCCGCACCTTTGATCGTTCCGTTTATCAGGGCCTCATAAAGGGCCTGTTCATCTACAATTCCCCCTCTGGATGTATTTATGAGAACCGCTTCCCTTTTCATTTTATTAATTTCCGCCCTTCCGATACTGTGGCAGGCCGCAGATGTAAGGGGCAGGTGAAGGGACAGAATATCCG
The DNA here is from genome assembly GCF_018785315.1 of Clostridium sp. MCC353. Lineage (GTDB taxonomy): Bacteria > Bacillota > Clostridia > Lachnospirales > Lachnospiraceae > CHH4-2. The sequence continues at coordinate 56,797 of NZ_WQPN01000143.1, forward strand.
CACTTTGAATAACCTGGTCCTTTTCACAAAGAGCAACCTGAAGCCCTTTTGCTTCTGCCGTGTCAGCATATGGGTCATAGGCTATAATCCGGCAGTCAAATGCCTGAAGCAGACGGCTCAGGCGCTTTGCAATCGTACCGAAACCGATCAGTCCAATGGTCTTTCCTTTTATTTCACTGACCGCGTCCTTTTTCCACTCCCCATCTTTCACCAAGGAATTACATGCCGGTATGTTCTTGTACAAAGCCAGGATCAGCGCCAGAGTGTGCTCCGCAACGGCATCCGCGTTGGCTCCGGGAGTGTTCGTACCTATAATCTTCCGCTCACGCAGGTATTCTATGGGAAGGTTATCCGTTCCGGTTCCAAACCGTGACATCACCTTTAAATTCGGCAGACGGCTCACCATCTCCGGCGTCCATGTCTCCGAGCCGCATATCACTCCTTCGATCCCTCCGTATTGAGACTGGAAATCAGAAAGCTGAAAGGGAAGCCTGCTGTTAAAAATCAGGGAAAATCCCTGTTCCTTCATCATGTCCACAGCGTCTCTGCACTGCGTTTCAAAAATAACCATGGGCAATAAAATATACTTCATTTTCCCGTCCTCCGGTCAGGGCAGCAAAGTCTGGTCTTTTAACACCTGCTGCACCATCTCTTTCTGTTCCCCGTTCATAGGCGCCAAAGGCGAAGAAACATAGGGCTGCCCCAGGCCATAGAGTTCCAGAAGATATTTCATAACAGTCACCCAGGACGGACCTTTTCCAAGGCATTTCCGAACCCGGTTGATCTTTTTCTGCAGTCCGTAAGCGTCCTCTGCTCTCCCCTCTCTGCACGCCTTAAACTGATCCGCAAACAGCTCCGGGAAGAAATTAGCCAGGCCCGGTATGCATCCCTGGGCTCCGCACATCAGGCTCACAAAACAGAGTTCTTCTGCTCCATTGAAAACACTGATATCACGGTCTTCCAGCAAAATGATAGTCTCCTGAAGCTGCTGCCAGTCCGCACAGCTGTCCTTATAAACCACTATTTTTTCATTATCCGCCAGCCTTGCAATTGTCTGCGGAAGGATGTTCACGTGGGTTGTATTGGGGATGTTGTAAACTGCAATCTCAATTTCACTCTCCCTGCAGATCTTTTCGTAATGGCGCAGAATCTCGTCCTGACCGAAATTCTTTATGTAAAATGTTGGTGTACATACGGCCAATTTCCCACCCATGGCCTCAATTTTCTTAATCTTCTCAATGGAACGCCCGGTCGAGGAATCTATGGCTCCGCAGAACACATCCACCTGTCCGGCCGCCTCATCCAGCGCAGTCCTTGCGGCAGCTTCCCATACCGAATCGGAGACCCTCATGGCCTCCCCTGACGTTCCCCCAACAAATACGCCCGACACACCGCCGTTTATGCAAAACCGGATCAGCCTGCGCAGAGCCTGTTCGTCCAGCGTTTCATCCGCGTTCAGCGGCGTCACTAACGGAGGTATAATCCCTTTATACCGTTCTTTATTATTCATATCCTTCTCCTTTTCATTCCTTTCATTTATCCTGCCGGCGCTCATCCCTTTACCGCTCCTGCCGTCACTCCTGAAGTAAAATACCTCTGGAAGATGACGAATATCGTCAGAAGCGGGATGGCCGTGACCGCTGCCCCTGCAAATTTCAGCCCGAAATCGATGTTAAATGGGTCGTCAAACAATCCCGCAATTCCCACAGGCAGGGTATAGGTCTTCTCTCCGGCCGCCATAACAAACTGCCACAGGTAACTGTTCCACACACGGATAAAACTTAAAATCCCCAGCGCTCCAATTCCCGGTTTCGACAGAGGCAGGCCGAAATAGATGAAAAACCTGATTTTATCACATCCGTCCATCTCCGTCGATTCTCCGATTTCATTGGGAATCCCATCATAAAACTGTGTCAGCAGATACACCCCAAAAGGCATGGCGATATCAGGAAAAATCAATGCCTTTAAACTGCCGATCCAGCCGAAATCCACCATCATCTGGTAAAGGGGCAGAAGATAGACTTCCTTGGGGAGTATGAGTCCCGCTATTACAAAGGAAAAAATCCATCGTTTTCCGGCAAAATTGATTTTAGACAGGGCATATCCCGCTGACGACGACACCATTATGATACCTGCTGTGGTCACCACGGATACAAACACGCTGTTAAACACCCATCTGAGCGCCGGATTTTCAACGAAAATATTCCGGTAATTCATCATAGTCACCCTGGACGGTACCCAGTCCGGCGGAATCTTCATGATATCCGCCGAGTATTTTACTGAGCCGGAAAACAGCCAGTAAATGGGAAACAGGGACAGGATGCACATAATGACGATACAGAAGTTCAATATAAAATCCGCCGGCTGCATTTTCCGCATTCTTATCTTTTTCACCCTCATCCTCCCCTTCTATCGTTCAATCCTGACAGCCTTAAACTGCAGAATCACAAGAACCAGCGTGAACAGGAACATAAAGATCCCCAGAGCCGACGCAGTACCGAAATTTCCATAAAGGAATCCCTGCTGGTACAGAAGATACATCATCGTTGTAGAGGAATAGTTGGGCCCTCCGTTGGTGAGAAGCTGGATTACCACAAATACCCTCAATACCGCCGCAGTCTGTGTGATGAACAAAAACAGGGATGTGGGCTTGGACAAAGGGATTAAAAGATAACGGAACAAATGCCACCGGTTTCCTCCGTCCAGCTCCAGCGCTTCGATCAGATCCCTGGATATACCGATCATATTAGCCACATACAGCACCACACACTGCCCCACATTCATGGTAAACAATATGACCACCAGTATGACGAATGTCCACCTGGCATCCCCTAGCAGGTTAACCGGTTCCATTCCGGCCTTGTCATAAAAGTACCTCAGAAGCCCGCTCTGGGGATCCAGCATAAACCTCCATATAATTGTCATTACCACCATGGAAGCCACTACGGGGAGGTAAAGGCATATCCTGACAAAAGACACGTATCGCGGACTTTTGTCAAAAATACTCCCTGAAATCAGCATGCCGAATACGATCAGCATGGGAACCACAATAAATACAAACAGCAGACTGTTTTTAATGGACAGAAGATAGAGATCATCTCCCAGCACGCCTTTGTAATTTTCCAGCCCCACAAATTCCATTCCGCCGAACCTGAAATCATAGAAACTGTTATAAACTCCCTTTATCATGGGATACAGCATGAAAACTGCGGCAAACAGAATGAAAGGAGCCGTAAACAGAAAACCGTACAGGTTATCTTTTTTGGACCGTTTTGACAATTTAGTACCTCCCCTTATTCAAGCAGCTATTTACCTGATACGACAGAACGTTTTGTATATTCTTCAATCACCTTATTGGATCTCTGGTCAAATTCTTTTAACGCGTCCTCACTGGACTTTTCACCGGATATGCGGCTTTGGATAGCAGGGAACAAAAAGGCCCTGGTTTCCACATAGCCCGGCACACCGCCTGTAAAGTCATAAACAAACTGATCGACTTTGGCATACTGGCCATATAGCGGGTTGCTGTCCCCTTCTTTTTCAGAAATAGAAGGCACTACGGGGATGCCGCATGTATTAAATGAGGTGAGAACCGTGTCTTTATTTTTAACCATCCATGAGAGAAAATCTTTGGCCGCTCTCTGCTGGTCTTCATCCACATTCATTAACATGGCCCCGTAAATATAGGATGCTATGGTTGAAGTATCTTTTCCATCCTCTTTTTTCGGTATTGTAGCGATTCTCACATCGAACTTATCCAGATTTCCCGCTTCAAAATCGCTGTGAATGGATGCGTAATTGGTATACTGCCCGAAACAGACGCCTACCTTCTGGTTTTTAAAATCGCCCATGCATTCGGTGGAGAGCTTCGTAACCACATCGGAGTTGGTATAACCCTTCTGATACCATTCATACAGTTTATCCAGCGCTTTGATAGTATTTTCATCGCTGCCTGCCACCGCTTTCCCATCTTCAAATACGGTTCCTCCATACATTCTAAGGAAACTGTTATTATGGGTATCCGCCTGATTGTTTCCTGCAAACAGGGCCATTGGATATTTCTCCGTTCCCGCAACATATGTTTTCAGCGCCGGAAGGATTTCATTCTCATATTCATCCAGCGTCCAGGTGGCGATCTCCGTCTCATCATCGCTCAAAAAACGCTCCAGACCGGCGGCTCTGAACATATCCGCATTATAGAGAAGGCCAAAATAAGACTGGAACAAAGGAAACATGTAATTTTCCCCATTGATTATGGATGGTTCCAGGCTGCTCTTTAAGATATCGTCTCCCATAAGCCTCACTTCCTCTGTGACCGGCAGAATGCTTCCCTGGTGAACCTCGTCCATACAGGTGAAGGATGCTACAAATAACAGGGACGGCAGGGTCTTGGACTGCTTTGCCAGCGCCAGTTTCTGGGCCCGGTCTGATCCGGGGAATTTTTCAAAATTGATCTTGTACTGTGGGTACTCGCTGGTAAAAGCCTCAATCGCATCCGTAAATACCGATTCATCTACCAGAAAATCCGTCCAAAATGTGGTTTCGACTGTTTTTGCTTCCGTGATCCCTCCGGCTGATGAAGATTCCGCAGGTTTTGCTGCTCCGGCATTTTCTGTCTTTGCGGCTTCCTGTTTGGGTGTTTCCGCTTTTGCCGCTTCTGTTTTCCCTGCCTCTGTTTTTCCGGTGTTTCCGCCGGAACAAGCCGCCAATGACACGCTTATGGCCAGCCCCAATAAAAACGCAGATACTTTTTTCATCTTTCTCATATTCTTCTCCTTTTGGCAATTCTGCCTGAAACTTATCCAGCCTGTTCACTCCAAATCACAGGCCCTTTGCAACTTTCCCTCTCCACAATCTCCGGCTGAAATAAATAATATTCAAATTCCGACAACGGTTCCCCATTGATCATTTTTCTGAGTATTCTGGCCGCCGTCTCTCCGATTTCGATACTTTTATAGGAAACCGATGACAGCCGCGGCTCCATCAACTGGCAAACCTCGGAATCATCATATCCGATCACCCCGATATCGTCAGAAATCTTCAGCCCGGCCTCCCGGACAGCCATATAAACGCCCTGGGCAATCCTGTCGTTAAAACAGAATACCGCATCCGACTGTACTTTTCCGTTCAGCAGCTTCTTCATCGTTTCATATCCCCGAAGCGATGGGCTGTCCTCTTCTTCAATGAAAATCAATCTTCTGTTTATCCCGATCCCGGCTTCAATCAGGGCTGACAGATACCCCTGGCACCGGTCTATGCTGGTCTTGTACTTTGTCTTTGATATGTAGGCAATCCGGCGGTATCCCTTTGAAATCAGATGTTTTACAGCAATGTAAGCTCCGTAAAAATCATTTGATGTTATAACCGGGGCTGTGATACCGTCGACGCTGCGGTTGCAGAACACGAATGGGATATGGGCGTCTGTCAGCTGACGGTAGAGTTCACAGTTTTCTTCGCTCCGTTTGGCAATTACGGGTACGATTATGAATCCGGAAACTCCTGAGGCGATCAAGCGCCTGATATACTGTTTCTGTTTTTCCACATCGGAATCCGAATTGCACAGGATCACATTGACAGAGTCCGCCTGGGCCGCATTTTCCACGCCGCGGACTAAGCTGTAGTAAATGCGGTCCATCACATTGGGCACAATGACGCCCCAATTTTCTACCCGTTCTTTGACATCCACTTTAATACCGCCTTTCCCCTCCGTCACATAGGTTCCGCTCCCTTTCACAGAGTATAGAAAACCTTCATACACTAACTCAGCCACTGCTTTATCAAGTGTGGTCCTGGTCGTCTCCAGTTCCACACACAAAGACGGCCTGCTGTCCAGCTTGGCGTTAGGCGGCATTGATTCAATTTTTTCTTTCAGCATATGCTTTATCTCAAGATATCGAATAATGATTCCCCCCTTCTCTCCAGCTTTCCGGTCAGCTTTATGTTCGAATTATACAACTAATTAGTCATATTTTCAATATTTTCAGTTAAAAACGGTCAGCATTCTCGAAATTCGGGCAGCTTCTTCCATATTTTGGAAATTATTTATTTTTTATATACAATAATGGGGATTGAACCAGAAAGGATACCGCTATATGCGGCGGTTCTCTTATAATACAAAAACCGCCGCATATAGCGACGGTCTCTGTAAAGAATTTATTAACTTTTACTCACTTCTCAATGCATCGATCGGATTTAACCGCGCGGCTCTTTTCGCCGGCATATATCCGAACAGCAGCCCGATTCCCACGGAAACGCTGAATGAAACCAGCACAGCCGAAGTGGTCGGCGCCGCATTTAATCCGGCCGCAGCCCCTACTGTTGTAGTAGCCACGCTGCCTAAAACAATTCCGATCAGACCTCCGATGGAACTGGTCACAGCGGCCTCTATGACAAACTGCTGCATGATCACTCCGGTCTCTGCCCCCAGCGCCTTGCGTATGCCGATTTCCCTGGTGCGCTCCGTCACCGAAACCAGCATAATATTCATAACCCCGACCCCGGCAACCAGCAGGGAAATCCCGGCAATGCCACCAAGTCCTGCCGAGACCATGGCTATCATGGAATTTAAAGAATCCAGCAGTTCACTCATGGCGGTTACCGTATAGAGATCATCATCTTTGAAGACTTCATAGAGATAATTTTCCAGCATTTTTTTAGCAGTATCCGCATTTTTTATATCTGCAATTGTAAAGGTATAATTGCTGATCACAGCATTTCTGCTCAATTTTACAGCACAGCTGTAAGGCATCCACACAAAATCATCGGTTCCGCCTTCCTTCAGGCTGTCTTCCTCCTGTCTTTCCACGATTCCTACAATCCGGTACGCATAACCGCCGATTTTCAAGGTCTGGTCCAACGCCTCCTCCGGGCTCCCATATAATTCACTGGCCGTATAATAACCGATCACACAAACTTTCTGGCGGGAAATGATATCGGAATACTGGATATTGCGCCCTGATTCCAGCTTATAATCCTTGATATCCAGATATTCCTCACTCACACCGCTCACCCCGGTGGATGTCAGGGAATCACTCCCGTGTTTGATCGTGGTGGATACGGAAACCATGGGCGTCATATGGTCAAATATATCTGAATTTTCCTCCAGAAACGAGTACATATCCTGCTCCGAAACAGACCTGGAAGAGAGGTTCGTCACCCGCACGGTGATCTGGTTTGTGCCCATGCTGGCAAAGCTTTCCGTCATATAGGACATATAGGCATTGACCAGGCTGACCAGGATAATAACAGACGCAACGCCGATGATAATTCCCAGCATGGTCAGAAAAGAGCGCATTTTGTTGCTCCATATGCTCTTTAACGCCAGTTTAAATGATTGCAGCATATTCTTTCACATCTCCGTCAAAATTTATTTTTCCGTCATGGATCCGGACCACCCGTCTCGCTTCCATCGCAATGGAACTGTCATGAGTGATCATAACAATTGTGTTCCCTTCCTCATTTAACTGTTTTAAAAAGTCCAGTACATCACGGCTGGTTCTGGAATCCAGCGCTCCTGTGGGTTCATCCGCCAATATGAGGGACGGATCCCCGGCCAGGGCCCTGGCAATTGACACCCTTTGCTGCTGGCCGCCGGATAACTGGTTGGGAAGATTTTTCCATTTCTCAGCCAGACCCACCCGCTCCAGGGACCGCAATGCCCTTTCCTGGCGTTCCTCCCTGCCCACTTTTGCATAGAGAAGGGGCAGTTCCACATTTTCCAGCAGGTTCAGTTTGGGAAGCAGATTATACTGCTGGAAAATGAAACCGATCATGCGGTTCCTGATCCGCGCCAATTGATTATCCGTCATCTGTCCCACATCTTCTCCATCTAACAGATAGCTGCCCGATGTCGGCACATCCAGGGCGCCAATGATATTCATGAGTGTGGATTTCCCGCTTCCCGATTTTCCCACAATCGCTGTGAATTCCCCCCGGTCAATGGTTAGATCGATGCCGTCGTTGGCCCGCACCTCTTCTGATCCCATCTGATAAATTTTATAAATGTCTATAAGCTCGATTAGCGCTTCTGCCATTTGAAAAACTCTCCTTTGCTGCCTTCCTCTTCCCTTTACTTGTCTTTTGCTGCCTGCCGTTATCTTCCGCTTCCCTGCCGCTGGCTGCCGCCCTGGCGTTGTCCTCCGCCCTGGCCGCCCGGCATGCTGCCGCCCGGCATACCGCCGCTCTGAGGCATTCCTCCCTGCATTCCAGGCATCATAAAGGTGGCGGAACTGCCGGAAGATTCGGAGAGATAAACCGTATCCCCTTCTGAAAGGCCGCTTATGACCTCCACATAGTCGTCATTTACCAGTCCGGTTTCCACTTCAACCGACCGGAAACCTGCCGGAACCGTGCCCTGCGCTTCGGTAACTGTTTCGTCCTTAATATAAACCCGGGTTCCACGCATTAAAGCTCCTACCGGAATCAGCAGCACATCATCCGCTTCATCCAGAATAATCCGGCCGTCCACATTCATTCCCGGCAGAAGGCTGCCCACCTCATCTAAGGTTACCGTTACCGGATAATTAGTTACCCCATTGGAATAAGAGCTTTGCAGACTGACATTGGTAACAGTCCCAGTAAATGTCTGATTCTCAATGGCATCTGCAGTGACCTCAACTTTTTGCCCTACTTTAACCTTCTGCACGTCCAGCTCATCGATGGACATCTCAAACGTCACCTCAGATAAATCATAGATCACTGCCATCACCGTGGAATTGCTGCTGTTTCTGCTGACATTGTCTCCCACCTTGCTGGTCTTTGTGATCACCTGGCCGGATATAGGCGCAGTGATCGTATAGTCCTCATAAGAATCCTGGGTTGTATCCACTTTGCTCTGGGCGGATTCCAGGGTTTCTTCCGCTTTATCCATAGCGTCTTTATAGCTTCTTATCAGCTTCTCCGCGTCCTTAGCCGCTATACGGAAAATGGGGGTGCCCACAGTCACATAATCCCCTTCATTGACCAGCAGGGCCTCCACCTCCACACTGGAAGACAGGTCACACTTTAAACTGGTATCGAGAGCGGCCTCAAACTGTCCCTCCGCCGCACTGAGAAAATCGCCTACCGCCACAGTTGCCCAATGTTCGGCTGTTAATCCGCCCGGATTTGCCGTTTCCACCGTAACATAGCGGACCAGGCGCCCTCCGGTCAATGTTTCATCCATATTGCTGACCGCAGTGACCACACCGGCCAACTGCTCCATTGTGTCCGTCAGGGTAATGGTTCCCTGGCTGCCAACGGGAATCAATACGGCTTCTGTGGCCAGAAACGGTACTTTCAATTTCATGGTCAGGTCATTATAGATGGAAGCGATTTCTTTATCTGCCCCCACCTTATCTCCTGACTGTATATTCAGCTTCGTAATAAAACCGCTTCGTGTGGACTTATAGATATTGCCTCCATACTTTTCCTGCGCTTCATTATAATCCTCCACCGCCACATCATAGTTGGCCTGCGCCCGTTCCAGGGAATTGGCTGCGGATTTTAACTCCGTTTCCATGGAAGATACGTCGATCTGATATAATACCTGCCCTTTTTCCACCTGGCCGCCCTCTTCAAAATCAGCCGCTATAATCTCGCCTTCCACCAGTGAAGTGATCTCGTAAGTATCTTTAGGCGATATAGTTCCTGAAGAGGAAAGTTCAGAAGTGATGCTGCCTTTTGTCACTGCCGCTGTTCTCACCGTTTCCGCGCCTGCGCTGGCCTTTTTTGAACCGGCCAGCGCTTTGGGAACAACCACCACTGCGGCGGCAGCGGTCAGCGCCAAAACGATGACCATGATCTTTTTACTGCCTTTCTTTCTATTTCTTCGGTTCTGCCTGGTTTCGGTTTTCGGCAGGCCTTCTTTTTTTCTGAATCCTATTTTCATTCTCACAGCTCCCGGTTTTATTAATATTCGATATAGTCGATCACAGTGTAGACCGTCGTGCCGTCTGATTTTTCCGTTGTCTCACAGACAAGGGCCACATCATCTCCGATTCCCACAGTTCCATACATGGAAAATGCGAACTGCACCTGGGAAGAATCCAATGAAAATTTTTCATCATCCCCATAGGTGTCAAGGGTAATGGCATTGGGCGTCATGACATCCGCTGAAGTATAATAAATATTGGTCACTTCACCTCTCACGACCGTATGACTGGCATCCCCATTGTCCTCGCTGTAAGCCCAAACGCTTTTTGTGGCGGTGCTGTAATAGATGATCACATACCCATATTCAGACATCTTGCTTCTGATCTCAGAAATGGAGCTTCCGGAACCATTTAAGAATAAATTGGCTTCCCCCAGGTCAAAGGGAACCCAGTCTTCCAAATCATAACTTTTTCTTACCAGTTTGGGTCCTTTTAGGTTGTTGTCCGCAAGGGTCAGCGGGTTAATCTCCCCATCTGAATTGAGCTCCAGATCCAACACCTTACCATAAAAAGTCCCGCTCTTCGTATCCGTCTTCAAAAGGTTATAGAACAAATGAATACAGTCTGTCTTATTCAAAATTTCATTGCTGTCGCGCTCCACATTTTCGTTCAGTTCCAGATAATAAAATTTTGAGAGCCGGGAATTAAGCTGGTCCCCCGTGAAATCTTCATTGGTGTAACCGAGAAGGGCCAAAAGCCCTCTCGCTGCTTCCTGCATCGTTATATAGCTGTCCGGCTTGAATAAACCGCCCAGATAACCGCTCATCCATCCCTGCTCCGCCGCAATCCTGATCTGAGCCGCATAACGGTGTTCCCTGGGTACATCGGCGAATACCGAAACATTGCTTATTTGGGACACGGTGCTCTTATATGTAGTGGAATTGACCAGCATATAGGCGAATTCCCCTCTTGTCACCTGCTCACTGACATTAGTCACATTCATGATCCCCGCAATACCGATCACCTTTTTTCTCATATCAAAGTCAGAAGAGGCTTCTGCCGTTATCGGAAATACCGCGGCCGTAACCGCAGCGACTGCTAAAACTGCCGCCATGCTTCGTTTGTACATCCATTTCCTCCATTCCGAAACGCACCTCCGCTGATGAAAACACGCTCTTTTTATCCTGGAGTGTGTCCGCGCCAACAGCGGATTTATCACATTTCATCACAAATTTCTTTACTTTTACTCTACCAATTGATTGTGTTGATTATGTGTATTCAACCTGAAAATCCTTTAAGGTTTCCCATATAGTGAAGGAAAATTTTATTTAATTGAGAAAATAACGATAAGAATATGTCCCAAAATCATCAAATTAATTGATTGAACGGCACCCTTTTTTTCTATTTTTAGCGCAAAAAAAGAAGCTGCTACTCCAGTAGATTATTTATCTACTTTAACAACAGCTCCTTCTATGGAAAAATTGTCTTTTTAACTCAGCCAGCGAACACCAGCAGGAAAGCGTGGGCGGATCGGGCCGTGAGGCGGTGAACGCAGGCGGAACACAGGAGGCCGGGGCATGGTTCGCGGTTTCAGGCGATTTGTTCCGGCCGTCGGCAGCTCTTGGGCTGAAAAAAGGGAAATGAAGGGGAAATCGCTGACCTCAAAGTCAGCGATTTAGAGAACCTGAATCGAAAATTTCTTCAGAAATTCTTCGATGAATGTTCTCGGTACCCTTCATTTCCCTTTTTTCAGCCCTCGAGTGTGTTTAAAAATTCATTTCCGTCATCTGCACGCCCCACTTTGCGGTATATTTGCCCCGAATTCGGTCAACGTAGCCCGCTACGCCTCCCTCATTCGGAACAAATCTCCCACAAACTGTGACGCACATCTGCCAGAAAGCAATTTTCAAACACACTCCAGAGCTGCCCCGGCCGGAACCATGAGCCTGAAACCGCGAACCATGCCCCGGCCTCCTGTGTTCCGCCTGCGTTCACCGCCTCACGGCCCGATCCGCCCACGCTTT
>NZ_WQPN01000143.1:68681-78583 GCF_018785315.1 Clostridium sp. MCC353
GTAGCTCCCACCAAAAAAGACAATTCAAATCCCCAAATACCCCCTAAGTCCCGGCAGCGTCTCCTCCATCAACGCTCTCCCCTCCAGATAAAGGGCCTCCAATTTCTTCACATCCTGCTCCATCCTGGAAACCGTCACTTTATTTCTGGGGCGTATTACAAAAATCTTTCCCTCTTCCTCCAGCCGGTCGATTTCCTCCTGCATGCGGTTGTACCGTTCCGGAATTTCCTCCAATGCGGCCCGCAACTGGGGCAGAGGGGCAAAATAACGGTCATATCCCCGTTTCATCCACCTTCCCGGTTCTTTTTTTCTGTACCCGTGCTCCCTTGTTAAAACCAAAACCACTTTTTCATAGCCTTCATCCAACGCCTTCTGATAGGCAATGGGCATGGATATACCGCCATCCAGATATTTTTTACCCTCCACAGAGATCATGCGGGAAAGCACCGGCATGCTGCTGGACGCCTGGATTGCCGGTATCAGCTCCGTACAGACACCCTTTTCAAAATACTCCGGCTTTCCTGTTTTGCATCTGGTGGCCACCGCTACATATCTCTGTTCTGATTTATAAAATGTCTCATAGTCAAATGGCAGCAGCTCATTGCTCAATTCCCCGAACAAGAAATCGAAGTTAAAAATGGCCCTGTTCTTATACATATTACGAAAGCTCAAATACCTCTTATCATGTACGTATTGTGTGTTGATTTTCAGTGTTCTCCCAACCTGCTTGCTGATGTAATTCATTCCACACATGGAACCGGCCGAAACACCATTCACATAAGACAGTTCTATGCCCTGTTCCACCAGCACGTCCAGCACTCCTGATGTGAACAGGCACCGCAGAGAACCACCTTCTAAAACCAATGCACCTTCTGTCATCGTTACCTCTCAATCCGCCGTTTGACACGGCATAAAAACACTATCTTATTCATCATTGCCAATATCCGGATATTAAAACGGCTTTTATATGAAATATAGCAGTTCAGACAACTCTGAGCTGTCACCATAAAATCACATCAGCGGAGCAAATAGTCTCAACATACTTCCCGCAGCCTTCTTGACCAAAGGATATTTCCGGCAGTCTTCCAGCGTAATCAGCCGGCACATCTTTAAGGTGTCCTGGAAATCCCCTTCCACCGCTTTCACCGCCGCATTCCGGTACATATAAGTTCCGCATTCAAAATGCAGATACAAACTTCTGAAATCCAGATTAATTGTTCCCACCACCGCTTTCTCATCATCGCTGGTAAATATTTTCGCATGGACAAATCCCGGAGTGTATTCATAAATCTTCACCCCGTCCTCGATCAGCTCCTGGTAATAAGACCGGGCCAGCAGATAAGCATATATTTTATCCGGTATATGAGGCATGATAATGACCGTTTCAACCCCTCTTTTTGCCGCATAAGTGAGGGCCGACACCATTTCGTCGTCCAGAATCAGATACGGCGTCATAATATGGACATATTGGGTTGCCTGGTTCAGTATATCCTTATATACATTGGCGCCTACCGGTTCCTGGTCTATGGGGCTGTCTCCATAGGGTATTACAAACCCTTCCCGGTTCAGCTCCTGGGGGTATTGGTAATCCGCGGGTTTTAAATACCGGGCATAATCGTCCTTCACCCGCTCGCTGATACTCCACATCTGAAGAAACATCATGGTGTAACTGTCCACCGCGTCCCCTCTTACCATGATGGACGTATCCTTCCATCTGCCGAACCGCACCTTCTGGTTGATATACTCATCCGCCAGATTAATGCCCCCGGTAAATGCGGTTACGCCGTCAATTACCGTAATTTTCCTATGGTCCCTGTTATTCTGGTAGCTGGATAAAGCCGGTTTAATGGGCGCAAACTGTTTGCATTTGATCCCATAGCTTTCCAGACGCTTGGGATAGCTGTAAGGAAGCAGGGCGATGGAACACATGCCGTCGTACATAAAGCGCACTTCTACCCCTTCTTTTACCTTTTCCTTTAAAATCTCCAGAATGCTGTCCCACATCAGTCCTTCTTCCACGATAAAGTATTCCATAAAAATAAAATGTCTGGCGCTCTTTAACTGTTTAAGCATCTCCGGAAATGCGTCTTCCCCATACGGGTAATATTGAACATCGGTATTCGTATAAGCCGGATATTTGCCAAACTCATCAATATATCTGGCAAGCGTCGCTTCTCTGTGGCTCTGTGCCTCAATCTGACCGAGCACATCCATATTCTGTTTCAAATAGGGCCTGGTATCCCGGATGGCTTCATTTAAACGCCTGTTGATCACCTTCACTCCGATCTGAAGCTCTACAAACAGGTAAAATAAGGATCCGAATACGGGCACAACCAAAACAGGAATCATCCAAGCCATCTTATAACTTGGATTTTCTTTTTTATTCAATATATAAATAACTACGGCAGCACTCAAAAGAGTAAAGCTGCCGTAGATATAAAACATATACTGTCTCAGCCACCGGAAGCAGGACATCAGAATACCAATTTGAATCAGCAGAAATATAACCAGCAGTGTGGTTCTTCCAAAAACGATTCTAAGCAGTTTTCTAAGTTTTTTAACCAATTTAATCCCTCCCGGATAGTAAATCGCCGATTATTTCAACGCCTGTTCAATATCGGCAATGATATCGTCTGCATTCTCAATTCCTACGCTCAAACGGATCAGCGACGGATCAACTCCTGCCTCTTTCAGCTGCTGTTCATTGAGCTGTCTGTGGGTATGGCTGGCCGGATGCAGTACAGAGGTACGGGCATCCGCCACATGGGTGACAATTGCCGCCATCTTTAACTTATCCATAAATTCCCCAGCCGCCTGTCTGCCGCCTGTCAAACCGAAGGAAATGACGCCGCAGGTGCCGTTTGGCATGTATTTCTGCGCCAGATCATAATACTTATCACCTTTTAATCCCGGATAATTGACCCAAGCCACATCATCTCTGCCCTTTAAGTACTCAGCCACTTTCTGGGCATTGGCACAATGGCATGGCATGCGCAGGTGAAGGGTTTCAAGGCCGATATTCAGCAGAAATGCATTCTGCGGGGACTGGATGGAGCCTAAATCACGCATGAGCTGCGCGGTAGCTTTTTGGATATAGGCACATTTTCCAAAGCGTTCTGTGTAAATGATTCCATGGTAGGATTCATCCGGTGTGGTGAGCCCCGGATATTTGTCCTTATGGGCTTCCCAGTCAAAATTGCCGCTGTCCACAATACAGCCGCCCACGGTCAGAGCGTGTCCGTCCATATATTTTGTGGTGGAATGGGTGACAATATCCGCTCCCCACTCAAAAGGCCGGCAGTTGATGGGTGTCGCAAATGTATTATCCACAATCAGCGGTACTCCATGGCTATGGGCGAGCTTTGCAAACTTCTCTATATCCAGAACCACCAGTGCAGGATTTGCAATGGTCTCGGCAAATACGGCCTTTGTATTGGGGCGGAACGCCTGTTCCAGTTCTTCCTCAGAAGCATCTGGATCTACAAGGGTAAACTCTATGCCGAAGCGTTTTAACGTCACAGTAAAGAGGTTGGAGGAGCCGCCATAGATTGTAGCAGAGCTCACCACGTGATCCCCTTCCGAACAGATATTGATAATCGCATACAAATTAGCTGCCTGACCGGATGAAGTCAGCATGGCTGCGGTTCCGCCTTCCAGTTCGCAGATTTTAGCAGCAACCGCGTCATTGGTGGGATTGGCAAGGCGGGTATAGAAATATCCGTTTTCCTCCAAATCAAACAAACGGCCCATCTGCTCACTTGTCTCATATTTAAATGTTGTGCTCTGATAGATCGGCAGAACTCTCGGCTCACCATTCTTAGGCTGCCATCCGCCCTGGATACATATGGTTTCTCTTGAACGTTCCTGGTTCATCCTTTGTTTCCTCCTGTTATGTAAAAGTCTTATTGTCATTTATATTGAATTAGTCTATCACAAACCGATGCTAAAAATCAATGGCTACGGCAAATCTTCTGTCACAGCCTCACCCAAAGGCACCTTATCCCTTCCAATCTGCATCACCGTAATTTCGGTTTTACCGCCCTCCGCCTTTTTTTCAGGAAGATCCCGGGCAATGATGAGTTCCGGCCATACATACATGGTATTTACCGCCTTCCCGTCAATGCACAGCTTGGAGTACTGGTTGAAATTTTCTCCATAAATCAGCAGATTGGGCTTATTATATACGATCTTCCTCACCACAACAGGATCAATTCCTATCTGCAGATCCGTCGCTTCAAAAGGCATTTGTTTATCATATATCTCATGTTCTCCATAAAGCATGTCATATTCCAATACCTGCATATCCTTTAAATACTCTTCTTCATCCCCATTTTCCCGGTTCAGAAAATTTTGGTGGTAACGGATCATGGTTCCTTCATGAATGCCCAGCAGATCCAGCACGTAGGCGGAAAGCTGATAGGATTCCACATTCCGCTTCACCCTGGGAAGATCCATGTTGCTCCAAATCACATAAGGAGTTTCAAACAGGGTTTTATTCTTCATTTCCTCCGCATCCCACTCAAACCCGGGCAAATGATCCCCATACAGGACGACCACCGTAGGTTCCGGCCTTGCTCCCAGCTCCAGCAGAAGTTCCCGGATAAACAGATCAATCTCATGAATCTGGCTGCAGTAATATTCAAAATCCGGATAGGCCCCATGGCCCTGGACTGAAATTGTATAGATAAAATCCTGGTTTTCCGTAGAATCCAACGCTTTAACGATCTCCCCGACCAATATTTTATCCTTACACCATCCCGTCGGATTGCGCTCTATCTCATACATGTATTCGATGGGGGTGAATGTATCGAATCCCAACTGTGAAAACACAACATTCCTGTCATAAAACGTGCCTTCATTGTTATGTATGGCATGGGTGGAATATCCCAGGCCTTTCAAATCGTAAGCAGTGCTTTCACATACGGTCTTTTTAAGAATTGTTTTATAGGGGTATTCTCCCGGCCCAAAAAAATCCAGATTCATGCCGGTAATACATTCAAACTCCGTATTGGCCGTTCCCGCGCCAACCGATGGAACTCTCAGGTAACCGCTGGGGAATCTGCTCTGCAGGTAGCGGAAATAGGGGATGGGATCTTCTTTCAGCGGATTATTTTCCCAAACCATGGGGTCAAAAAATGATTCCAACTGTATCATAATCACATTAGGCGTCTTATTCTCCGCGATACCATAAGTATGGACCGGAATCAATTCCTCCTGTTCAATAGCCGCAATTGTTTCTTCACTGTAATCATCCGGTTTTGGAATCCCGATGTTGAAAATCGAGTTGGTAAAACAATACGCAAACCCATAATCCTGATAGGCCTGGCCGATATTTCCAAACTTAACAGCCACCCATCCCTGGTACATATAGAGTTTTGTCGTTCCCAATATAACCACAATTCCAATTCCCGTTATAAAAGCCGCCCATGCATATGGGATCTTGCCTTCATAAACCGGCGCCTTTTTCCACACAGCCACACAAAGAGCTGCCGCTCCCACGATCCCTGATGCCGCAGCAATGATCATGGGAACGCTCATATAGGCAGTCAGCATATTTAGTCCGTATTTCGCAAGCCGGAAATCCGTAGCTGTAAACGGCGTGGTGCGGAAGATCAGCAGAAACCCATTTATCACTCCCAGTCCCAGCCACATAAGGCCTGCAAACAACATCAGCGCGATTTTATGCTTTACAAGCCAGACAGCCGTAAACGGAACCAGTATAATTAAAACATTCAGAACAAATATCTCCGGTTTATTCATCATAAAACCAACCGTATCTATAACATTTTTACGGCTGAACAATTCAATTAAAAAATTAATTACAGCGGATAATACGAATAATTTTGCATATCCTTTCGCTATAGTCTTCATAATACTTCCCTTTTCTATTGAAATCCGATTTAGTCTAACACATTTTTCTTAAATTTTATATATCTTTTTTATGATTTTTACGGTAATATCTTTTCAAATGTAACGGTTCAGGCGGCTCATCTTCTTGACCCAAAGCCGGTCAAGAAGCATCGGATGTACATCCGATGGGAAAATTGATAAAGAAAGCCGCTTACAAGCGAGCTTGACGCGGCTTTCTTTATCAATTTTCCCGCCGTCTGAACGATTACTCACAAACTCTTAACTTGACTTTCTCATCCTGTAACCATATAATTATCCCTGTGTAATTTCACAAAGAAAGGACTTTATATTATGACTTTTATTATGGATACGATTAAAGGAATCTTCATCGGTATTGCCAATGTAATTCCTGGTGTAAGCGGCGGTACGATGGCAGTTTCTCTGGGAATTTATGATAAACTGATTGCATCTGTTTCCAACCTTCTGAAAGACTGGAAAAAGAGCTTTCTCACCCTTTTGCCCATCATAGCCGGATGCGGGATCGGTATACTCGGGTTCACCTATGCCATCGGCTATCTGTTGAGTGAACACACGTATCTGACTTGTATGACATTTGTAGGCTTAATTCTGGGCGGAATTCCGGTTCTTGTACATGCTTTAAAATCAAAGCTTTCCGAAACTTCTTCCCGGATCGGAATCAGCGGTGCCGCCGCCTTCCTCCTGCTATTTGCAGTTTCCATCTGTCTGCCTTTACTGAATCCGGAAAATGAAACATTAAAAACATTAACGGCTGCGCCAGGCACCATGATCATTCTCTTTTTTGTCGGCATCATCGCTTCCGCCACCATGGTGGTTCCCGGTGTAAGCGGATCCCTGGTACTGATGATCCTGGGCTATTACTACGGAATCCTGGATTCCATCAAAGGCTTTTTAGAAGCATTGAAAGCGTGGGACGTGCCCGCCTTGACCAACGGCTTTTTAATTCTGTTCCCCTTTGGAATCGGGGTTTTACTAGGCATCTTCCTGATTGCAAAGCTGATTACTTTTTTGTTTGAACGCTACGGCGTCCAGACTTATTGTGCCATACTTGGCCTGATCGCCGCTTCGCCTTTTGCCATTTTTTATAATACAGGCCTGTTTGCCCAACTCTCCGGCCTCTCTGTCATGGTTGTGCTCGCCGGCCTTGCACTTGCCGTGGCCGGAGCTGTTATCACCTATTCGTTGGGAGCCAAACATTAAGGAGAAAAACATTCGTAGGTTTTTCTATGAAACAGGGATGCAGAAAAAGAAAGACACGGACATGAATGTTGGTTTAACATTCGTGTCCGTGTCTTTTAGTTTCAATTCTTTCTAATCTTCTCTAATCTTCCTTTGATTCTTCAATCTGCACTGTTTTTTCAGATTCTTCAGATCCCCGGATTTCCTCCGCTTCTCTAACTTTAGTATCTTCAATCACTGTTTCCGCAGTATCTTCCACAGCTCCAATTTCTTCTGCGCTTTTCGTTTCCTGAATATCCTTAACTGTCTTCACGTCTTCTGTCGGTTCTGCATCTTCCATTGCTTCTGTGTCTTCCACGTCTAACACGTCATCCACTTCCTCCGCATCTTCCAGACGAGCACCGCACTTCCCGCAGAAAGCCGCATCTTTATCGACCTTTGCTCCGCATTCCGCACAAACCCTTGTTCCTTCTAATTTTGAAATCTGTTCTTCTAAAGATTCAATCTTTCTCATGCGGCTCTTAATCTGTTCAAATTCTTCCATATATGGATCTTCCGTCAGATTTCTATGCGTCTCATAATACGCTTTACCGATTTTGGCATATGTTTCTTCAATAATGGACCGTTCAGAGGAAATTTGTGATTTTAACTGTAATACTTCCGTCATATCTTTTGCTTTGTCTACTACTACTTTACTTTTGTCTACGATTGTTTTTCCCAACTCTTCAAAAAATGTCATTTCTTCAGCACCTCCTTTTCCTCATACCGTATATTTTACTTGTTCCTAAAAAGAAAGTCAATCTATATTATCATGCCCGCCCCTCCCCCCTATTATTATACTGTAGATTGTGAATATTTTATTTAAATTGACAAACATTTCCATAAATGATATGATGTTTTCATAAAACAATAATAATTACTGTTACTTATTTATCAAAAATATCTAAAAGGAGGTATTACTTTGAGTACATATGTAATTACCGGTGGAACCACCGGAATCGGGGCTGCGGCCCGGACCATTTTACAGAACCAAGGGCATGAAGTTTTTAATATTGATTATAAAGGCGGTGATTATCTGGCTGACCTTTCCACACCTGAAGGACGCCAGGGAGCAATTGATGAAGTCTTCCGGCGCTACCCCGACGGAATTGACGTATTAATCTGCAATGCCGGAGTGGGCCCTACCGCGCCTCCAAAGACTATCTTCGCACTGAACTTTTTTGCAAGCGTTCAAATTGCTGAAGGCCTGCGCCCATTGCTGAAGAAAAAACACGGCAACTGTGTTATAACGTCTTCCAACTCCATTACAAATATGACCGTCCGCATGGATTTGGTCGATATGCTCTCCAATGTCATGGATGAAAAGAGGGTTTTAGAATATGCGCAGGATATTCCTAAAGAGCAGACTCCCTCCTGCTACAGCTCTTCCAAACGTGCCCTCGCACGCTGGGTCCGCCGCATTTCTCCCTCCTGGGCAGTGGACGGACTCAGGATCAACGCCGTAGCCCCGGGCAACACAACAACGCCAATGACCCAAGGCATGACAGAGGCCCAGATGGATAAAGCTCTTTTGATCCCAATTCCCACCCGTTACGGGCGAAAAGAGTTTCTGGACGCAGAGGAAATTGCCAATGGAATCGTATTTTTAGCCTCTCCCCTGGCAAGCGGCATTAATGGAATCATTCTGTTCGTAGACGGCGGTATCGATGCCCTGCTTCGTTCCGAGCAGATATAATCAGAAGGAAATGGAGGATAACACTATGACAATTTTAGAGCAATACATTGACTGCATGCAGAAGGGTGACGAAGTTGCCCTGGCAGATCTTTTTAACGAATACGGAGTGCTCCATGACTCTTCTGTCATCAAAGCCGACATGGACACCATCCATTTGGAAGGTAAAATGGCCATCGAAATGATGTTCCATCATAAATTCGGTTTCAATGGAGGCCCATTTAAAATCAGCAGCGTAAAATATATCGGCGATGATGTGGTATGGTATTTCATCACATACCATAATCACGTAATCCCCGTTACTGCTTTTCTAACCGAGATGGACGAGACAGGCAAAATCAAACGGCTGAATATTTATCCGCTATAAATTTGGATTTAATTGGTGAAAGGTACGCAGGAAAGCGGGACGAGGGGACGGACTGGATGTTTGAATGCGGGCGGGCCCAGGGGAAGCCTTCGGGGATGAAAACCAGCTTCCAACCGTAAGTGAAACTAAGGCTCCAGGGATAGAAAAAGACGGTCCGATGCCCATTCACGGTAAACTCTTTATGGGACTTTACCGTTCAGTGGGCATCTCAGAAACTGATTTGGTTTTCAGTTTCTGCCCGTCTTTTTCCATTCCTGGAGCCTAAGTTTCACTAACGGTTTCCAGATGGCTTTCATTCCCGAAGGATTCCCCTGGGCCCGCCCGCATCCAAACATCCAGTCCGTCCCCTCGTCCCGCTTTCCTGCTGGTGTTCTCTGGAGCTGGGGAATTAAATGCAATTTAGCTATCGGCAGGTAGTTTTAATATCAAGTTTTTTACATTAACCCTCAAGGCATTTTACTGTTATTCCCCACGTCAGTTACTTGAAATGTCCATACCATAATCTGCTCTAAATACCAAACACCATCTCAATCAAACGCTTCTCTGCCCTTTCTTTTTCCCTTCTCCAAATCTTTATTTATCCTTTATCAGACCAGTACACAGCCGTGAATCCTGGGAATGGGGACGGACGGGGGCGGAGGCCTGCTTGGAGGGGTGGCACCGGGCGGAGCGGAATCCGTTGGCGATGAAAGCCGTCTGGAAACCGTTAGTGAAACTTAGGCTCCAGGGATGGAA
>NZ_WQPN01000144.1 GCF_018785315.1 Clostridium sp. MCC353
CGTCAGTTGTAAACTGAAATTCCATACCTGTGATTTCAGTTATAGAGTAAACGTTTTATTTATTAGGGAAAAGCAACAGGTATGGATTTTCCTTTACAAACAGAGTTTTTGAAGATCAGCCTATCGTGTCTGGTCTTCTTTTTATGCTATCCTTATCTCTGTCGGTGGCAGGGAAGGAGCATAATCATGTCTAAATTTTTAACATATGAGGAACGCCTTATGATCGCTCAGGGATTAAAGGAACATAAGTCCTTTGGAGCAATCGGAACGCTTATTGGAAAGGACCGCACAACCGTTGCAAAAGAAATCAAACGGCATTCCTTTGAAAAGAAGTCCGG
>NZ_WQPN01000145.1 GCF_018785315.1 Clostridium sp. MCC353
CGGGCGTGCAGGACTGCCTGGGTCAGGTTCTCAATCCGGACACGCTGCTGTTCAATCTCTGCGTCTTTTGCTGCCATCTGTTCCGTCTGGCTCTTCACCAGCTCCCTCAGTCTGAGCAGCTCTTCGTAATCCGCTTTCTGCATGGCCTTTGCCCTCCTTCATTTTCTTGGGATTATATCATAAAATAAATAAAAAATCAGCATGTTCCGCTTATAATCAGGTGGAACATACTGATTTTTTATGAGATAGCCTGCATTTTTTATTCCTGCTTCAAAAACAGGTGTCTTCCGGTGCGATTTTCACCGGCATGTGCGCATATTTCTGTTCGATGGACAGCCCTTCCAGAAGCCAGCGCACCTGCTGTGGAGTTATGCTTTTTATTTCTTCCGGGGTTCTGGGCCATTGGAACTTCATATCCGGAAGCAGTTTCTTTGTGGAAAGCAGGAACCCATCCGGTTCAAAACGGAGTGCTTTCAGACAGTCCCGTTTTTTATTGCAGAACAGAAACACACAGACCGGGGAATAGGGGTCCAGATGGTATTTCAGGCTGACAAGGGCGGCCAGTCCCTCAATCTGCTTTCGAAAATCCGTTGCCCCGCAGGCAAGATAGATATGTTC
>NZ_WQPN01000146.1 GCF_018785315.1 Clostridium sp. MCC353
GGAAATGGTTCCCCCGAAAATGCTGGAGGACGGGGTGGTGGCCCTGGAAAAGACCAGCCCCAGCGTGAAGAAAAACGCAGTGCTGGGCGGCCTGGTCGCCCTGTTCCTTGTCTGTGCAGCCATAACCCTGAGTGTGGTGCTGAACGATACGGTAAAAACCGAGGATGATATCCAGAAATATCTGGATCTGCCGGTGCTGGCCGTGATCCCGGCCAAGGAATCCGTCAGCGACAGCGGGGAGATCGAAGGGCAGAAAAAACGGAAGACGTCGAGAAGAAAGGCAGGGAAAGCCGATGGAAAATAAAATCCGCCTCTCCCAATATGAGGTAAGCGATTATAACTATGTGGAAGCGATCAAAACGCTGCGTACCAATCTCCAGTTTTCGGGCAGCAGCATCCGTGTGATCATGTTTACCAGCTCCATCCCCAATGAGGGGAAGAGTGAAACTTCTTTCCAGCTGGCATCGTCCCTGGCCCAGCTTGGGAAACATGTGCTGTTAATCGACGCGGATATCCGCAAGTCGGTGACGGTGTCCAGATACCAGCTGGATCACGAGGTGAATGGTCTGTCCCAGTACCTGAGCAGCCAGGTGACGAAAGAGGAGGCCATTTACCAGACCAATGTGAACGGCCTGGAAGTGATGTTTGCAGGCCCCTATTCCCCGAACCCGGCGGAGCTTTTGGAAGAGGAGATGTTTACCAAACTGGTGCTGTGGGCCCGTGAAACCTATGACTATGTGATCATTGACACGCCGCCTATGGGGAACCTGATCGACGGCGCGATCGTGGCAAGACACTGTGACGGCGCGGTGCTGGTGATCGAAAGCGGGGCCATCAGTTTCCGTTTGCTTCAGAAGGTAAAAGCCCAGTTAGAGAAGAGCGGCTGCCGGATTTTAGGGACAGTGCTGAACAAGGTGACAGTGGATCACAGCGGGTATTACCGGTATTACGGGAAGTACGGCAGGTATGGGAAGTATGGGAAGCAGTATGAGTATGCCAGGGAAACATAATAAATAGAAGAAAACCATCAGATGACCGAAAGAAAACAATCAGCAAGATAGAAAATAAAAAAACAGAAGAAACCAGATTCTGATTTGGATGAACTCTAACTGGTGGGAATGAGCGACAAAGACAAAATTATAATTCGTTAATAAAGAAGAGAATGCGTTGATCTATTATAAAATCTACATAATTACAGAATGCAGAATCATATTTAACAGATGAATAAACAGTTAGAACATGAAAAAGCAGGCTTGGGGACAGATCAGTATTAACTGGATGCCAAGGATAAAACTACAGCCTGCAGACAGTAATAAACAATGCAATTAAGGACATGGAAAGTACGAAGGGGAAACGGGGGATGAAGCATGCTTGTGAAAAACAGGTCTTTTTACATTTTATTTGATATCGGCGAGATCATCATTTCCTTTGTTTTAGCAGTTTTTCTAAGATATCAGGTCGTTCAGGGGAGAGTGATTTCAGACGCCTGGTTTGGGTGCATCCTGATGATTTTTGTCTATGTTCTGGTGGTGCTGTTCTATCAGCCGCCAAAACCGCTGATGAAGAGGAATAACTGGGAAGAACTGCAGATAGTGCTGGCGGCTAACTTGTATATGGCGCTGCTGCTGTCCATGATTTTGTATTTGAACCGGGTGGGCACGCTGTTCCCGCGTTCCGTATATATTGTATTTTTCGGATTGAATACCATTCTAATGTACACCGGCCGGTTTAATTTAAAGAAGATCCTGCGTGCCTATTACAAAAAATCCGGGAACCGGAAGAAACTGCTGATCTGTGCCAACCGGGAGAACCTGATTGCAGCCATCGACAAGTTCGTCCA
>NZ_WQPN01000147.1 GCF_018785315.1 Clostridium sp. MCC353
GCCAGTTGTTTTTCCTGTTCGACGGTGGGATAGATCCGGTACTTATAAGCCTTGTTCATCCTCTGCCTCCTCATTATGTTTCCTTTCGAGAGTTCATGTAATGCTTCACCTGTTCATAGCTCCGGTCATTGACGGCCACTGCACAGTATGGCGGGTTCCAAAGTTGCTCTCCCCGTAACTGCTTTTTCAGAGTTTAATTA
>NZ_WQPN01000148.1:0-311 GCF_018785315.1 Clostridium sp. MCC353
GGGCATCTCAGAAACTGATTTGGTTTTCAGTTTCTGCCCGTCTTTTTCTATCCCTGGAGCCTAACTTTCACTAACGGTTTTCAGATGGCTTTCATCCCCGAAGGATTCCCCTTGGCCCGCCCGCATCCAAACATCCAGTCCGTCCCCTCGTCCCGCTTTCCTGCTGGTGTTCTCTGGAGCTGGGGAATTAAATGCCATTTAGCTATCAGCAGGTATTTTTAATATTAAGTTTTTTTACATTAACCCTCAAGGCATTTTCGAAAAAGCCTTCACCCTTTAATGTAAATCCCCACACCATTTAACATCAACCC
>NZ_WQPN01000148.1:321-6885 GCF_018785315.1 Clostridium sp. MCC353
TGCCTTGACCTTTTACTGTTATTCCCCACGTCAGTTACTTGAAATGTCTATACCATAATTTGCTCTAAATACCAAACATCGTCTCAATCAAACGCTTCTCTGCCTTTTCTACTTCCCTCCTCAAAATCTTTATTTACCCTTTTGAGACCAGTACACAGCCGTGAATCCTGGGAATGGGGACAGACGGGGGCGGAGGCCTGCTTGGAAGGTTGGCACCGGTAGGAGGGGAATCCGTTGGCGATGAAAGCCGTCTGGAAACCGTTAGTGAAACTTAGGCTCCAGGGACGGAAAAAGACGGGCAGAAACTGAAAACCGAATCAGTTTCTGAGATGCCCACTGAACGGTAAAGTCCTATAAAGAGTTTACCGTGAATGGGCATCGGACCGCCTTTTTCCGTCCCTGGAGCCTTAGTTTCACTTACGGTTGGAAGCCGGTTTTCATCGCCAATGGATTCCGCTCCTACCGGTGCCAACCTTCCAAGCAGGCCTCCGCCCCCGTCTGTCCCCATTCCCAGGATTCACGGCGTAACTTCCTCAACTAAAATAAAGATTTAAAAAATTATTTATTGTGGAATATGTACAAAAAATGAGGGGGATTATCATTAAAACTCACGAATTCAGTTTAATCAAACATGTCTATGTTTACATGTTTGGCCTAATATGATATAATCACGTTAAGAAAATAACATAAGCGATTAGGGAAGGGGTAAGTTATGGCAAAATTTATTACTGCCAAAGAAGCAGCGCAATTAATTCCAGACCATGCGACCGTAGGCGTTGCTGGTATGGGACTGTCCGGCTGGGCAGAAGAGGTAGCTGTAGCGATCGCAGACAACTACAAGGAAACAGGTCATCCCTGTGATCTTACGATGAAACAGGGAAGCGCCATGGGCGATTGGAAAGAAAGAGGCATGACACGGCTGGGTTATGAAGGGCTGGTTACCAAATGGTCGGCAGCTCATATCGGCTCAGCCTTTGCCATGAACGATCTGGTAAGGGCCAATAAGATGGCCTGTCACTGCCTGCCGCAGGGAGTTATCGTCAATCTCTGGCGGGAGATCGCAGCACACCGTCCCGGACTGATTACAAAGGTCGGTCTTGGAACCTATGTGGATCCCAGAATTGAAGGCGGCAAGATGAATGAAGCCACCACGGAAGATCTTGTGGAACTAATTCAGCTGGATGGTGAAGAATATCTGTTTTATAAATCATTTAAACTGGATGTGGCTCTTCTGAGAGGGACTACGGCAGATGAGAACGGAAACATCACTTTTGAAAATGAAGGCCCCATCAATGAAGGATACGCGGTTGCGGAAGCTGCGAAAAACAGCGGAGGAATCGTCATTGTCCAGGTACAGTATACAGCGCAGAAGGGAACGCTCCATCCAAAAGATGTGAAGATTCCGGGAGCTCTGGTGGACTATGTTGTGGTAGCGACAGACCCCAACGCCTGCTGGCAGACGGAAGGAACCTATTACGAACCGGCATTTGCAGGCAACATAAAGAAACCTCTTCAGGCATTGCCCGTCATTCCCCTGTCACCGAGAAAGGTGATCACCAGAAGGTGCGCGGCAGAATTGAAAAAGGGCGATATCGTCAATCTTGGAGTTGGCATCCCTTCCGAGACGGCCAGCATTGTTTCAGAAGAGGGCCATATCGATGATATTATGCTCACCACGGAAAGCGGTTCCTTTGGCGGCGTGCCCGCAGCTCTTCCAAACTTCGGAAGCGCATATAACGCCGAAGCCAACGTGGATCATGGTTCCATGTTTGATTTCTATGACGGAGGCGGCTGTGACCTGGCTGTTTTGGGACTTGCCCAGGCAGACGAGGAAGGCAATATTAACGTGAGCAAATTCTACATACCGGACAAAAAAGACCCGACGAAGAAGATCCCAAGGCTTACCGGCCCGGGCGGATTTATCAATATTTCCCAGGCATCTAAAAAAGTCGTATTTGCCGGCATGTTTGCGGATAAATGCAAAGAGGAGATCAGAGACGGCAGACTGGTGATTCTGGAAGAGGGAAAAGGGCGCAAGTTCTTAAAGAAAGTGGAGCAGATCACATTCAGCGGCAAATACGCTTCTTCATCCGGCCAGGAAGTTCTCTACGTAACAGAGCGCTGCGTATTTGAATTGGTTGGCGGAAAGATGACCGTGATCGAAATCGCCCCTGGAATTGACCTTCAGAAAGATATCATCGATCAGATGGATTTTGTACCGGAAGTTTCTCCTGATTTAAAAATAATGGATGAAAAGATGTTCCTGGAAACATGGGGCGGATTATCCATGTAAGAAAGCGGTATGGTGCGGCAGATGGAAATGGAGCTGGTCAATAAGACCATAGGAGAATGCCTGGCCTGGCGGGTCAAGCAGTCTCCCGATGAAATGGCAATCGAATACTGGGATAAGAATTACACCTGGGCGGAACTGGATCTGGTATCGGATTATCTGGCCATCCGGATGTGTTCCTTTGGGATGAAAAAGGGCGATCACGTGGGAATCTGGAGTGTGAATACACCAAACTGGGTTCTGACATTTTTAGCCCTGCAGAAGATCGGAGCGGTTCCAGTGCTGATCAACACCTGTTACCTGGAACATGAACTGATGGATATCATCCGTTATGCCGACATCAAATATATGTATTACGGCGACGGGTATAAATCCCTTCTGTATGAAACCATGGTCGACCAGGTGAAAAAAATGGATTGGTGCAGGGTGGAACGCTGGATTCCCATAGGCCGCGACGGCGAAGGCAAGTGGATGACTGAAAAAAGCTTTTTTACTGCTGAAAAGAGCAAAAAAGAGATGGCAAAGCTGGCCCGTGTAAAACGCCAGGTTCAGCCCGGTGACATCGCCGGAATGCTTTTTACATCAGGAACCACCAGCATACCAAAAGGCGTAATGCTGAGCCATTTTAATCTGGTTAACAACTCTTTGGAAACGGCTGTGCGGATGAAGTGGAAGGAGAGCGACAAGCTGTTTTTGGTCGTTCCCCTGTTTCACTGTTTTGGAATCACCTCCGGACTGTTAGCCAGTATTCATGCAGGATGTACCATTCACCTGATGAAGTATTTTAAGACCAAAAAGGTGCTGGACCACATTGATAAATATAAATGTACCGTGTTAAACGGCGTGCCGTCCATGTTTTTAGCCATGATACGCAATCCGGCTTTTTCGGAATATTCGTTAAAAAGCCTGCGTTCCGGCATCATAGCCGGATCACCCCTGTCATCGAAAGAATACATATCGATCTGCCAGAGAATACCGGGAATTGATTTGATTCCTTCTTACGGACAGACGGAAACATCCCCCTGCGTGACCCTGGCGGACCGGGAAGATTATTTTGGAAGAAAAGCGGAAACCTCGGGCAGGGCCATCAGCCATGTGGAAATCAGAATCTATGGAACCCAGACCGGATTGATTCTGGATCATGATAAAATCGGAGAGATTCAGGTCAGGGGCTATAATCTGATGCAGGGTTACTACAAACTGCCCAAGGAGACCAAAGCAGTGATTATGGAGGACGGCTGGCTCAGAACCGGTGATCTTGGATATCTGGACCGGGACGGTTATCTGCATGTGGTGGGACGGCGCAAGGACATGATCATTCGGGCGGGAGAGAATATTTCACCTCAGGAGATCGAAGGATATATCAAAGATTTGTCCAATGTGCAGGATGTTAAAGTGATCGGCATTCCGGCAGAGGTGGTGCAGGAGAAAATTGTGGCCTGTGTTATTCCCGTTTTAGGCGCCCCGTTCAGTGAACAAGGGGTTTTAGCCTATTTAAAACCGCGGCTGGCTCATTATAAGATACCCAGCCATGTACTGCAGTTTCAGTCATTTCCCATGACTGCAAGTGGAAAAGTATTGATATCTGAATTAAAAAAGCAGGTTATCGATAGATTAGAACAACAAAATAAACCTGATTAAATTGCCGTAATACGGCAGAATGGAGGAATTAGAAGATGTATTTTACAGAACAGCACGACTTGATCAGAAAACTGGCCAGAGAATTCGCAGAAAAAGAGCTGACCAAAGAAATTCTGGACCAGGTAGAGGAAACGGAAGTTTTCCCGGAAGAGATTCTTCAGAAGATGGCAAAAGCAGGATTTTTTGGAATTAAGGTTCCGAAAGAACTGGGCGGACAGGGCGCAGATTCCCGTGCCTATGTTATTGTTATGGAAGAGATTTCAAGAGTGAGCGGCGTAGCCAGCTTGTATGTTTCTTCACCCAACTCATTATCCGGCGGACCTCTCTTATTATCCGGAAATGATGAGCAGAAAGAGAAATATTTAAGACCTGTTGTGACAGGTGAGAAGAAACTGGCATTTGCGCTTACAGAGCCGGGAGCAGGTTCCGACGCAGGCGGCATGACAACAACCGCTGTAAAAGACGGCGATTATTATATTTTAAACGGACGTAAAACATTTATTACCATGGCTCCTCTTTCTGATTACGCGGTGATCTATGCGAAGACCGATATGAGCAAAGGAACCAGAGGTATTTCTGCGTTCGTTGTGGACATGACACTTCCAGGCGTATCCTGTGGTAAACCGGAGGATAAGATGGGCCTGATCGGATGTGCCACCAGCGATATCATTCTGGAAAATGTCCGCGTACATAAGAGTGACCTTCTGGGAGAAGAAGGCAGAGGATTCAGCAACGCCATGAAGACTTTGGACACCGGACGTATGGGTGTTGCAGCCCAGTCAATCGGCGTGGCTCAGGGCGCTTTGGATGAAGCAGTAAAATATGCAAAAGAGAGAAAACAGTTCGGCAGAAGAATCGGTGATTTCCAGGCAATCAGCTTCATGATCGCTGATATGGCAACCAAGCTGGAAGCGGCAAAACAACTGGTATATAAAACCGCTTATTTGATGGATACCCATCAGGACGCATCCATGGCGGCATCCATGGCCAAATATTTTGCAGCAGAAACCTGTAATGAGATCGTAGGAAAAGCAGTGCAGATCCACGGCGGATACGGCTTTATCAAGGATTACAAGGTAGAGCGCATGTACAGAGACTGCCGCGTATTCACCATTTACGAAGGCACATCCCAGGTACAGCAGATGGTAATTGCAGGCAAATTATTAAAAAAATAATACGGTAATTATGTGGAAAAACACTCACATGAATATAGATGCCGCAATGCGGCAGAGCGGAGGTAGAAATGAAGATATTAGTTTGTGTAAAACAAGTACCAGATACCAATGAAGTAAAAATCGACCCTGTAAAGGGCACCCTGATCCGTGACGGTGTTCCAAGCATCTTAAACCCGGATGACGCCAACGCATTAGAGGCAGCTCTCCAGATCAAAGACCAGGACCCGGATACAGTAGTTGCAGTGCTGACCATGGGACCGCCACAGGCCACCTATATGCTGAGAGAATGTCTGGCAATGGGCGCTGATGAAGCATACCTTTTGAGCGACCGGGCATTCGGCGGAGCCGACACTTGTGCCACATCCACCACCATCGCAGCCGGAATCCGTAAAGTGGGCGGCGTGGACGTGATCTTCGCAGGACGCCAGGCCATCGACGGAGATACCGCCCAGGTAGGACCTCAGGTTGCCCAGAGACTGGGTCTTCCTGTAGTAACCTATGTCCAGGAGATCAAGCTGGAAGAAGGCAAAGCCATTGTACAGAGACAGATGGAAGACGGCTACGAAGTGATCGAAGTCCAGACCCCATGCCTTCTGACCGCTGTAAAAGAATTAAACGAGCCGAGATATATGAACATCGGAAGAATCGTAGATGCATATAAGAAAGACATCACCGTATGGAACCATGACGATGTGGAATTAGACCCGAAGAACTGCGGCCTCAATGCATCCCCAACCCAGGTATTCCGTTCCTTCACTCCGCCGCCAAAGGGAAAAGGCGAGATGTTAGGCGGAACCATCCAGGATATGAGCGCAGCTTTAGTTGGAAAGCTGAAAGAAAAACATTACATTTAGGGATCGATAGAGAACGAGGAAAGGATGTATAGAAAATGGCAGTAAATGTGATTAAAGAAAAATGTAAAGGCTGTTCCATCTGTGTGAAGAACTGTCCTTTTGATGCAATTACCATGGAAAACAAGCTGGCAGTGATCGGAACCGCATGTACGGGCTGCGGCGTGTGCGTGGAGAAATGTCCATTCAAGGCGATTGAAAAGGTAGAGGAAGAAAAAGAAGAGAAAGATTTAAGCGCATATAAGGGAGTTTGGGTATTTGCAGAGCAGAGAGACGGAAAAATCATGCCTGTAGTGATCGAACTTCTTGGAGAAGGCAAAAAGCTGGCAGCGGAAGTGGGCTGTGAGCTCTGCGCAGTGCTCTGCGGAGAAGGGATCGAAGGCCTTGCGGACGAACTGTTCGCTTACGGCGCGGATAAAGTGTATGTTGCGGATGATCCGGAACTGTCCACCTACCGCACCGATGCCTATACGAAAGTGATTTATGAAGCGATTGAAGAATACAAACCGGAAATCGTGCTGTTGGGCGCAACCCATATCGGCCGTGACCTTGGCCCCTGCCTGGCAGTGAAAGCCAACACAGGACTGACAGCAGACTGTACCAAGTT
>NZ_WQPN01000023.1 GCF_018785315.1 Clostridium sp. MCC353
CGACTTGCATGTGTTAAGCACGCCGCCAGCGTTCATCCTGAGCCAGGATCAAACTCTCATGTTAAAGTTTTGATCTTGATTCAAAATTAACGTTAGCTAATTTTAAACCGTTTTACTGTTTTGTTTGGTTCGTATACATTTCTGTATTCGTTCTGAATTTTCTCTGAGGATTTTCATCCTCCAGGCATATCAGATATGGCCTGTTTTTT
>NZ_WQPN01000149.1:0-401 GCF_018785315.1 Clostridium sp. MCC353
TTCTGCCCGTCTTTTTCTGTCCCTGGAGCCTAAGTTTCACTAACGGTTTCCAGACGGCTTTCATCGCCAACGGATTCCGCCCCGCCCGGTGCCAACCCTCCAAGCAGGCCTCCGCCCCCGTCCGTCCCCATCCCCAGGATTCACGGCTGTGTACTGGTCTGATAAAGGATAAATAAAGATTTGGAGAAGGGAAGTAGAAAAGGCAGAGAAGCGTTTGATTGAGACGGTGTTTGGTATTTAGAGCAGATTATGGTATGGATATTTCAAGTAACTGACGTGGGGAATAACAGTAAGAGGTCAAGGCATTTTCGGAAAAGCCTTGAGGGTTGATGTTAAATGGTGTGGGGATTTACATTAAAGGGTGAAGGCATTTTCGAAAATGCCTTCACCCTTTATGTCAC
>NZ_WQPN01000149.1:432-623 GCF_018785315.1 Clostridium sp. MCC353
AGGGATTTACATTAAAGGGTGAAGCCATTTTCGAAAATGCCATCACCCTTTATGTTAAATTTGCTTTTAATTACTTTAGCCAGAGAATACCAGCAGGAAAGCGGGACGAGGGGACGGACTGGATGTTTGGATGGGGGCGGGCCAAGGGGAATCCTTCGGGGATGAAAGCCATCTGGAAACCGTTAGTGAAA
>NZ_WQPN01000150.1 GCF_018785315.1 Clostridium sp. MCC353
AGCCTAAGTTTCACTAACGGTTTCCAGACGGCTTTCATCGCCAACGGATTCCGCTCCGCCCGGTGCCAGCCATCCAAGCGGGCCTCCGCCCCCGTCCGTCCCCATCCCCAGGATTCACGGCTGTGTACTGGTCTGAAAAAGGGTAAATAAAGATTTGGAGAAGGGAAGGAGAAAAGGCAAAGAAGCGTTTGGTTGAGACGTTGTTTGGTATTTAGTGCAAATTATGACATAGAGGTTTAAAGTAACTGACGTGGGGATTAACAGTAAAAGGTCAAGGCTTTTTCGAAAATGCCTTCACGTTGTATTTTAATTTCTTGCTCCAGAGAAAACCAGCAAGGAAGTGGGGAGACCGGATGGCGGGAAACTAGGCCGGGGACCGGGGCAGGGGAAACAAACGATACAGGGGTCGTGTGGAAACCGTTTAGTTGAACTTAGGTTTCCAGCGT
>NZ_WQPN01000024.1 GCF_018785315.1 Clostridium sp. MCC353
CCCATAAAGAGTTTACCGTGAATGGGCATCGGACCGTCTTTTTTCATCCCTGGAGTCTTAGTTTCACTTACGGTTGGAAGTCGGTTTTCATCACCGACGGATTCCGCTCCCCATGGCCGCCTCCAAACATCCAATTCCACCTCCGTTCCCTCGTCCCGCTTTTCTGCGTAACTTTCACTAATTAAATCTCAATTTATAATACAAAAATCCCGTCAAATCCGCCAGAATCCACCCAATAGGCACCGCTGCCCAGATTCCAGCGACTCCAATGGCCGGAATCGCAGACAGGACGTAGGCCAGAATTACTCTGGTGCCCAAGGATATAACCGTGAGGATCACGGACATTTCCGGTTTTCGTACTGCACGATAGAGGCCGTAGAGAAGGAACAGACAGCCGATTCCGCAGTAGAAGGCCCCTTCAATCCGCAGATACTGAACGCCCACCGCCAGGATTTCGGTTTCCTGGGGCTGGATGAATATGAGCATCAGCTCTTTTGCAAATACGCAGACTATAAATGAAATGATAAGGCAGAACAGGATGGAAGTTTTAACCGCGCTTCTGATTCCCTTCTTAATCCTATCGTGTTTGCCTGCGCCGTAGTTTTGGGCGATAAAGGTGGAAAAGGCATTTCCAAAGTCCTGTACAGGCATATAGGCAAAAGAATCGATCTTGACGGCGGCGGCAAACGCGGCCATAACAGAGGCGCCGAAACTGTTTACAAGTCCCTGAACCATCAGGATTCCGAAATTCATGACAGACTGCTGGGCGCAGGTCAAAAAGGAGAATCCGGCTATTTCCTTTAAAACCCTGCTGTCAAATTTCATATGTGTTTTATTGATGCGGAATTCCGGCATTTTGATGAGTGTGTAGATACAGATACCGATGCCGGAGACAAACTGGGATATTACCGTAGCTGCGCCTGCGCCGGAAACGCCCCAGCCGTAGACCAAAACAAAAAGCAGGTCCAGGGCAATGTTGAGAACTGCGGAAATTCCCAGGAATAACAGGGGAATCAAAGAATTGCCTACAGCGCGGAGCAGGCTGGCGAAGTAATTGTACAAGAAGACCGCGATGATTCCGCA
The DNA here is from genome assembly GCF_018785315.1 of Clostridium sp. MCC353. Taxonomy (GTDB): domain Bacteria; phylum Bacillota; class Clostridia; order Lachnospirales; family Lachnospiraceae; genus CHH4-2. The sequence goes on from NZ_WQPN01000024.1 coordinate 1,084, forward strand.
AAATATAGTCCATAAATAATTTCTCATAAGCCCGTATATTTCCATGGGAACATGGAGCAGTCCCATGATGGGGTCGATGAATAAAAATACGGCGGCATTTAAAACAAGGGCCACTGTACCGATGAGGACAAATGAGATGAAAATAGAGCGCTTGAGAATTTTTTCATTTTTCTCGCCAAACCTGAGGGAGAAGACAGCGCCGCTTCCCATGCAGAGCCCCAGAAGGATGGAGGTGAGGAAGGTCATCAGCGTATAGGCTGCGCCTACGGCAGCTAAAGCTTGGACGCCGAGGTAACGGCCTACAATCAGGGTGTCGGCGATATTGTAGAATTGCTGAAGTAGATTTCCGGCAATCATGGGCAGAGCAAATCGCAGCATGGTGCCGGTGATTGGGCCTTGGGTTAAGTCTCTTTGCATAGGGGGAACCTTTCTTTTTATGGGTATTTAGTATTTTTATATAGGTTGTTTTTTATTAGAATGTTATTTTTATGGGATTCCGGACATGGGGAAAAGCTGGTGGTTCCTGCATGCCGGAGAGAGTGAGAGTTACCAGGGGACATTATATCATAGATTTCGGTAAATGAAAGTGACTTTATGGATATTTACATGAAGGGGGAAGGGATTTTGCGAAATTTAAAGTAAAGGGTGAAGCCATTTCGCAAAATCCCTTGACCCTTTAAAGTAAAGGGTGAAGCCATTTCGCAAAATCCCTTGGCCCTTTAAAGTAAAGGGTGAAGCCATTTTGCAAAATCCCTTGGCCCTTTAAAGTAAAGGGTGAAGCTATTTCGCAAAATCCCTTCCCCCTTCATGTAAAAAATATAGTATAATCTAAGAAATCAACTCAAAGGAGCAACGGTATAAAAAACGCTCCCGCAAGGAGGCTTTTATGGATATCAAAGACTTAATCATATACAAAAAAACAATCCCTTCAAGGCCCGCAGACTACGCCCCCTACCCTCCCGGCCTTTCAGCGGAAATCAAAAATTACCTTGAAACACATGGCTTCACCGGCCTGTATTCCCATCAGGCCCGCATGTTTGAAGAGGCCATGGAGGGGAAAAATCTGGTAATCACCACTTCGACCGCCAGCGGAAAGACGCTGGGCTTTCTCCTTCCGGTGTTACAGGAAATTCTAAAAAACCCCAGTTCCAGGGCGGTTTTTATCTATCCGACCAAAGCCCTTGCCAGCGACCAGTACCGGGCTATGGCTCCGTATGTGGAGTATTTTGGGGAAAACAGGGTTTCTGTGGGCGTTTATGATGGGGATACGCCGGTGGGGGAGAGGGGCAGGATCAGGAAAAATGCCAATATCATTTTGACCAATCCGGAAATGATTAACGGCGCATTTCTGCCGAATCACAGCAAATACGGGTTTGATTTTATCTTCTCCAACCTGAAATTCGTTGTGATTGATGAACTTCATACATACAGAGGGGCGTTTGGCTCCCATCTGGCCAATGTTTTCAGGCGTCTGGGACGGGTTTGCAGGTATTACCATTCCTCGCCCCAGTATCTATGCAGTTCGGCTACCATCGCGAATCCGCTGGAACTGGCGGAGGAAATCTGCGGACGGAAGTTTGAACAGATCGCAAATGACGGCTCGCCGGCGGCGGAGCGGAGCTATGCGCTGATCCAGCCCCCGAAGATCATGGGGAAGGGGAAGCGGTATTACGGGCAGGTGCAGACGGCCACGGTTGCCGCGGAAATGATCCCCGATCTGGTGGAGAACCGCCACAGTTTCATCGCATTTGCAAAGTCCAGGAGAAATGTGGAGGTGGTTTTAAAAGAGGCCAGAGACAAACTGGAGACGGAAAGCTTTTTTGGGCAGTCCATGGGGGATAAGATTTCCGGTTACCGGGGCGGCTACACACCTTTGGAGAGAAAGGAAATCGAGCGGAAAATGATATCAGGCGAGCTGTCCGGCCTGATTTCCACCAATGCGCTGGAACTGGGAATTGATATTGGAAAAATCGATACCACCATCCTGGTGGGCTATCCGGGAACAAGGGCCTCTTTCTGGCAGCAGACGGGACGGGCGGGAAGAAACCAGACCAGGTGTTTTAATTATCTGATTTTGGACAACCAGCCTTTTGACCAGTACATTGCGGTCAATCCCGACTGGCTGTTTGAAGGGCAGAGCGAAAGCGCGGTGATCGATAAGAACAATCTTTTGATCGAGCTGGCCCATATCCGGGCGGCGGCGGCGGAAATTCCGCTGACTTTGGATGATATCGCCGTATTTCCCGATCTGGGGGAAACGATTCCGGTGCTGATCCGGGCCAAGGAACTTAGCGGTCAGAACGGGAGATTTGCCTGGAGCGGCAGCTCCTTTCCGGCCGGGGACTTCAGCTTGAGAAATATCGACAAGGCCAGGTATAAGCTGATCAATCAGGAAAATGACAGGGAGATCACGGAGATGGACGAGATGCAGGCCTTCCGGGAAATTCACCGGGGGGCGGTCTATATGCACGATGGGAACCAGTATCAGGTGGTGAAACTGGATCTGGAGAGCAAAACTGCATTTGCGGTCCCATTTAAGGGAAATTATTATACCCTGCCGGGGGGAATTACGGATATCCGGGTGATCAAAGAGCAGAAAAGCCTGGATTATAAGCGGATTAAGGCATCATTTGGGGATGTAAATGTAAATGATATGGTTCATATGTTTAAAAAGCTTCAGTTCCATAACCACCAGAACCTGGGATTTGAACAGTTGGAACGGCCTTTGTCGAAGGCATTTGATACGGAAAGCACCTGGATCAGGATTCCCGACAATGTGGCCCGGGTTTTCAGAAGCATTTTGAAGGAAAGCCCTGGCGGGCAGATGGTCTGGAACAACCATTTTGAGGGCCTGTGTTACGCCATAAAAAATGCGGCCATGATGGCGACCATGACGGAGCAGGAAGACATCGGAACGGTCATGTCCCAGGATGCGCTGGATTTAAGCTCCACGGGCGGTTATGAAGCAAAGCTGTTCATCTATGATAAATATATCGGCGGCCTTGGATATGCGGAAAAGATATTTGACCTTCTGCCGCAGATTCTTGCAAATGCGGTTCAAATGGTGGGCGGATGCCGGTGTGAAAAAGGCTGCGCCGCCTGCATCGGAGATTTCCGGCTGGATAAATCCCTGGTTTTGTGGGGGCTAAAAAACCTTTTGGAGGAATCGAAAGCGCCTGAGAATATAAAGGAGGCTGAATACGCTCCGGCTACATTTATTAAAAAGCCCTTTCAGTTTATGGAATTGAGGGAAAAATGGGAGGAATTCTGTTCTTATCTGCAGGAAAGCGGAGAATCCTTTGCCGCATTTTTGAGCGCGGTTCAGGATGTGGAAACAGAGGGGAATACGCTGGTTCTGGTTTTGAGCAGTCCATTTTATAAGGAATGGATTTTGGAGGAAACTAACCGGAAAAGCCTTCTCAATATCATCGGTTTTTATTCGGATGCGCCTGGAAATCTGCGGCTGGAGGTCCGGGTGGAAGAAGACGGGAAGGACAGAAACGATGTGAAGGATAAACTTGTAAAACGATATGAGAATCTTACGGAGTAGGGGGATCGTGTGGAAAGTATTTGGACGGAGTACGAGAAAGAGCTGGAACGGCTGAATCCATACCAAAAAGAGGCCGTTTTGGACGATAGCGACGCCTGTGTGGTGAAGGCCAATGTGGGCAGCGGTAAAACCACGGTGCTGATCGGTAAAATCCTGTATCTTCATTATGTGAAGCAGATCAGTTATAAGGACATGGTTGTGCTGACATTTACTAATAAGGCGGCAAATGAGATCAGAGAACGGCTGATAAATGTGGATAACAACGTCATTTCTGAGGAACTTTGTGGATTCGGAACCTTTCACAGTGTGGCTTTGTGGATGCTTAGGAGCGTTCTGCCTGTGGAAACGCTGGGATATACGAAGGAATTCCAGGTCATCGAGCCGGATGAGGAGATGGATCTGGCTCTGGAAGTGATTTTGCGGGAAAAATTGAATATTAAATACAAAAACAGGCTGAAAAAGCGGCTGGAACAGGCAGTGGCGGTCCGGGATGAGGAAAAGAAGGTTTCCAGGTATAAAGACGATTTGTTTACCCTTGTGAGACTTCTGAAAGAGGAGAAAATAAAACAAAACAAGATGAGTTTTTTTGATCTGCTCTTTTATACAACCCAATTGCTGGATGATTCCCCGGTCAAATTCCAATGGATTATTCTGGATGAGGTTCAGGACAGCGATGAAATGCAGATGGAATTCATCGACAGGATGAAACGGAACGGGGCCAGGCTGTTTGCTGTGGGGGACCCGAACCAGGTGATCTACAGTTGGCGGGGAAGCGTGCTGAATGTGTTCTATACCCTGAAAAAATGCTATCAGGCAAAGGAACTGTCCCTGCCCATCAATTACCGTTCCAGCAGCTTGATCTTAGAAGCGGCCCGGTGCTTTCAGCAGACCGGCTCCGGCCTGGCCGGAATCCGGGAGAGCGGCGGGAAAATTCTGGTGAAACGCCATTATGACCCATTCAGCGAAGCCGGTTATCTGGCGGACCGGATAAGAGAACTTCATGAAAGCGGAATCCCATATAAGGAAATTGCGATTTTTTACCGGCTTCAGAACCAGTCCCAGATTCTGGAAGATGTGTTTGGGAGAAATGAAATTCCATTTGAGGTGTCCCTGAAAAAAACGATTCAGGATATCCCTGTGCTCAACTGGGTGATGAAGGTGTTCCGGTATTCCTTAAATCCTGAGGACCGGACATCCGGGGTCTATGCCCTCAGCAATAAAGAATTTGGGGAACATGTTTCGGTAAAAGAGGCGGGAAGGATGATAGGGGAAAAGGACAGGGAAAAATCGCCTCTGCTCTGCCGGATGCTGGATTTTAAGGAGCTGTGCGGAGAATGCCGTGATGTTTCGGCGCTGTATACACATTTTGAATTTGACCGGTATCTCCATCCCGCGTCGGCGGCTTATCAGGAGAATAAAAATGCGGTCTGTACGCTGATGGAGATAATTCTGGAATATGTCCGGGAGAATCATTTGGATTTTTTAGACGGGATGAGGGATTTTATCAATTCATCGGCCTTGTATGGCATAAATATTCTTAAACGGGAGATAAACAGTGAAGCGGATTCCGTGAAGCTGATGACCCTACATGCCTCAAAGGGGCTGGAATTTTCCCATGTGTTCATCATAGGGGTGAACTATGGGCTGATTCCCCTGCGGACGAAGGGGATGGAGGAAGAGGACGAGGAGCGCAGGCTGTTTTTTGTGGGAATCACAAGGGCGAAGGATCAGCTGGAACTGTCTTATTATATCAATCCAGGATATAACCGGGTGGAGCCGGAAGCCAGTTCTTATATCCGCAGGATTCCGGGACATTTGATTGAGGATGAAGGCGGAAAGAACGAAGGGCCGGTGAATCTTCAGGAGATGAAGAGACAGATTGTGGAAATGAGAGGGAGGAAAGGTTCGGAAAGAGCCGGGACGGCGGCTGATATACAAGTAAAGCACAGAAAATACGGATTAGGAACCGTCATCAGGGAAGACGACATGATGGTCGAAGTGGAATTTGAAGGCTACGGCATAAAAGAGTTTATGAAGTGTTTCAGTGAATTGGAATACTTGTAATATTTACATACAATAAAGGGAGAAGAAGTCATGAAAATAGACCGTTTAATCGGAATCCTCGCCATCCTTTTGCAGCAGGAAAAGGTCACCGCCCCTTATCTGGCGGAAAAATTTGAAGTGTCCAGGCGGACGATCAACCGGGATATCGAAGCGATCTGCAAAGCCGGAATACCGATTGTCACCACCCAGGGGCAAAACGGGGGCATTTCCATCATGGACGGGTATAAAGTCGACAGGACCCTTTTGACCTCTTCTGATATGAGGGCGGTTTTGGCCGGGCTCAGGAGCCTTGACAGCGTATGCGGGACTAAGAAATATCAGCAGTTGATGGAGAAGCTTTCCGCAGGCAATTCCAATGTGCTGATGTCGGACAGCCACATTGCCATCGATCTGTCCTCCTGGTATAAATCCTCATTGGCTCCCAAGATTGAACTGATTCAGGCCGCGATTGAGGAGAACCGGATGATCGGGTTTACCTATTATGCGCCGAAAGGGGAGAGCAGGCGGGAAATGGAACCCTATCTTTTGGTGTTCCAGTGGTCTTCCTGGTATGTCTGGGGTTACTGTCTGAAAAGACAGGATTTCCGGATGTTTAAGCTGAACAGGATTTTGGATTTGGAATGTATGGAAGAGGTATTTGTCCCCAGGGAACTGCCCGAGTTTAAGGTTGAAAAGGAGACCCTTTATCAGGCGGGTGTGGAAGTGACCGCTCTGTTTGAGCCTGATTTTAAATGGCGCCTGATCGAAGAATACGGTCCGGACAGTTTTGAAGTACAGGAAGACGGAAGGCTGTTGTTCCGTTCCTGGTTTATGGATGTGGAAAGTAGCATCGGGTGGCTTCTCACGTTTGGAAACAAGGTGGAGTTAATCTCTCCTCCTAAAGTGCGGAGGAAGATAGCAGAAATTGCAAAGGAAATTCTGGGGAAATATGAATGATGACAGTCAGATGTCATGTTATAAGTGATATGATCAGCCTATTAAAAGAAAAGAGGAAGATGATATGACTTATGAAATCGTAGAATTAGCAGAAAAAACAGTGGTCGGCTTAGAAGCCCGTACCAATAACGGCGATGAATCTATGGGTATGGTGATCGGCGGACTGTGGCAGAAATTTTATGGAGCCGGTATTTACGAAGGTATTCAAGATAAAACCAATGGCAGATCCCTGGGGATTTATACCGAATATGAAGGGGATGAAACCTCAGATTATACCTTCCTGGTTGCATGTGAGGTGAATCGTGCAGAAGACATGCCGGAAGGAACCGTTGTGAAGACGATTCCGGCCGGTAAGTACGCCAGGTTCATTGTCAAAGGCCATGTACAGAAGGCGGTTATGGAATTCTGGCAGGAACTTTGGAAAATGGACCTGCCCCGTGCATTTGGAAGTGATTTTGAAGAGTACCAGGACGGGGATATGGAAAATGCGGAGATTCACATTTATATTGGGCTGAAATAACGGGATATGAGGCGGCCCCGGCCATTCAGATCATCAGCTACGGGGCCATTCAGCCGTTCCAGATAATACCAACGATAACCGGATAGCTGTCTGACATGGACGCAATGGCCTGGTCAAATGACAGTTCGGTTATGGCCACTTCTTTTGCGCCTGCCTGGTAGAAAACGTCGGAAAATGCCTTTTCCTCCACTTCAGTTAAAGGTTCGGGAACGCAGACCGCTATTTTGGGCCTGGGAAGGAAGGCGGCCAGCAGCCGTTTCACGATACCGCTGTCATTTCCAAGGGCCTTTTGAAGATAAAAACGGAACATTTTAGCGGATAAGGTATAGTTGGCGATAATCCCTCTCCGGAGAGGATTTACTGCAATGGCTGGGGGCGGAACGAAGTCCATGTTCTGTTCCGCTTCATTGCCTAGAGTGTGTTTGAAAATTGCTTTCTGGCAGATGTGCGTCACAGTTTGTGGGAGATTGGGGCCAAATGAAGGGCGCATAGCGGGCTATGTAACCTGAATTTGGCCCCAATATACCGCAAAGTGGGGCGTGCAGATGACGGAAATGAATTTTCAAACACACTCTATGGCCATTATCATACTGGTTTCACTATGGATGATTGCCATAGAAGATTCTTTCAGAACAATTCCCCGGTCTTTTACGTAGATCATGATTGTAGATGGTTCGTAGCCTTTTTGGCCGATGGTGCTTTTTATGTGGAAACTATGGACACTGCTTTTCATATGGACTCCTTTATGCCGGGGTGAAGCGGCTGGGGGTGAAAATGGATTTTACATATAGTATATCAAGTTATGAAAAGAAGTCAAATATACGGTTTGGGCTAATAGTTATTGATGGCTTGCAAAAATAGTAACCGTTCAGACAGGTCTGAACGGTTACATAACAGTATCTTATTGAGAAAAAAGGTATTATTTGGATGTTGACATTTGGAAATTAATATGACAAAATACTTCTGTAACGCGCAGTGGATACCACGTAAGTCCAGTATGGTATGGTACTGCACTTTTTTTATCAATAAGTTAGCTTTAGCTAACTTGAAAAACGGAGGAAACGATGAAAAAATATAAGGTCACAATTGTTTTAGCCGTCTGTCTTCTCATCCTTTCAGTCTGGTCCTTATTCCTGGGCGTGCTGGATTTAAGCCTGGTGAACATATTGAACGGGGACTTTGGGCAGATTGAAATCCTGCTGGTTTCCCGTCTGCCCCGTCTGCTGGCCATTCTCTGCACCGGGGTGGGAATGAGCGTGGCGGGACTGATCATGCAGCAGCTCTGCATGAACAAATTTGTGTCTCCCAGCACCGGAGCTACGATTTCATCGGCCCAGTTGGGCATCCTTTTAGCCCTTTTGTTCTGGCCTGGTTCCACCCTTTGGGGAAGGGCGCTGTTTGCATTTGTTGCGGCAATCATAGGAACATGGACATTTGTATGGTTCATACAGAGGGTGACATTTAAGGATGTGGTCATGGTGCCGCTGGTAGGGATCATGTTCGGAAATGTAATCGGAGGTTTAACCAGTTATCTCGCCTACAAATATGATATGACACAGGCGCTCTCCACCTGGCTGACAGGGCATTTTTCCCTGGTTTTGAGGGGGAGATACGAGTTGGTTTATCTGGCTGTGCCGCTGGTGATCCTGGCATTTGTCTATGCGAATCATTTTAACATCGTGGGCATGGGAAAGGATTTTTCGAAAAATCTGGGGGTCAGATATGAAGTTGTGATGTTTGCGGGGCTGAGTATAGCCGCTTTGATTACGGCCAGCGTGGTCGTGGTGGTGGGCAGCATTTCCTACATTGGCCTGATTGTCCCCAATGTGGTTTCCATGTTTAAAGGGGATAAAATCAGGGGGACATTGGCGGATACGGCGCTTTTTGGGGCGCTCTTTGTCCTGGTCTGCGATATGATCGGGCGGACTGTGATTGCGCCTTATGAACTCCCCATTGAATTGATTGTGGGAATCCTCGGCAGCATGATATTTATCGGACTGCTGATTTACCGTCTGGGAAATGGGCGGAAACGGATTAAAATGAAAGCTCCGGTAAGCTGCGGCGTCAGCTTTACTGTGGCGGGAGGAGAAGAGGGATGACGGCTGTTATAGGAAATACCAATAGGAAAAAGATCGTAGGCCTGGTCTTTCTGGTGCTGGCTGCAGCGGCATTTTACCTGCTCATTAAGGTAAACGTGAAATACTTTGATTATGTGATGAAACTCCGGGTGCCCAAGCTGCTGGTAATGATCACAACCGCATTTTGTATCGGCAGCGCGTCCATTGTTTTTCAGTCTATTATCAATAATACCATCGTGACGCCCTGCCTTTTGGGGATGAACTCGCTGTATGGGCTGATACATACCGCCGTGGTTTTCGTGTTCGGCTCCTCAAGCCTGCTGGCCCGGAATGCCAACTTTTCTTTTGCGGTGGATCTGGTGCTCATGGGGATGGCGGCAACGCTGATTTACAGTTATTTGTTTAAAAAGACCAGGCATAACGTGCTCTATGTGCTTCTGGCCGGAACGGTGCTTTCCACATTTTTTACCAGTGTACAGACTACGCTGGTCCGGGTTATGGACCCCAATGAATACGATGCCCTTCTGGCGTCGCTGGTGGCCAGTTTCAGCAATGTCAATTCCGGTATCCTTTTGTTCTCCCTGGCGCTGATGGGAGTGATCGTTGTGGCTTTGCGGAAAGAACTGGCTCTTTTAAATGTGATCACTTTAGGCAGGGACCAGGCGGTGAATCTGGGGGTGGATTATGACCGGACAATCCGCCGTCTGCTGCTGGGGGTGACGCTGTTTATCGCCATTGCGACGGCTATGGTGGGGCCGGTTTCATTTTTGGGGCTTATCATTGCAAACCTGTCCAGGCAGTTGTTTAAAACCTACCGCCACAGCTATCTGATTGCGGGATCGGCATTGATCGGCATGGTGATTCTGGTTGCAGGGCAGGTGCTTGTGGAGCAGGTGTTCACTTACAGCGTGCCGGTCAGCGTATTTATCACCGTAGGCGGAGGAGTTTATTTCCTTTATCTGCTTTTAAACAACAGGAAGGCATAGTGTGAAAAATAATCCTGAAGGCTTATTTTTCACACCCAAATTTGTGCCGGAGCCACAAATTTGAATCGCAGCTGAGAATCTGAAATTCTAAGCGCGCGCCTTCGCAAAAAACTGCTCCGGCATGGAGGAATAAAATGTTCATTAAAAATCTCACTAAAAAATATGGCGGCAGGCCGGTGGTGGATTCGGTCAGCTTCGAAATACCCAAGGGAAAGGTGATATCCATGATCGGGCCAAATGGAGCCGGAAAGTCCACCGTGATGGGAATGATCTCCCGTCTGGTGGCCCGGGACGGCGGTACGGTTGAATTCGATGGAAAAGACATCACCAAATGGAAGAGCAGGGAACTGTCTAAACGGCTGGCCATTCTGACACAGACAAACCAGATCCAAATGAAACTGACTGTGAAGGAGCTGGTCGCATTCGGCCGTTTTCCCTACAGCGGAAACCGATTGACGGCGGAAGATGAAGAGATTGTGGAGAAGGCCATTTCTTATATGGAACTGGAGGAATTTGAGGATCAGTTTATCGACGAATTATCCGGGGGACAGCGCCAGAGGGCCTATATCGCCATGGTAATCGCCCAGGATACGGAATATATACTGCTGGACGAGCCCACTAATAACCTGGATATCTACCATTCCACCAATATGATGAAAATTGTCCGCCGTTTGTGCGACGAACTGGGAAAAACCGTGATTTTAGTCCTTCATGAAATCAATTACGCGGCATTTTATTCGGATTACGTCTGCGCATTTGTGGACGGGAAGGTGGAACTGTTCGGTACGGTTGAAGAGGTGATGACAAAGGAGAATCTGTCACGGATTTACCGGGTGGATTTTGAGATTCAGGAAGTTGAAGGGAAACCGTTGTCGATTTATTATTAAATGTTTCTGGTAAGGCAGTTTAAAAGGACGTAACAGTTAGACAGGTCTGAACAGTTACAAAAGGACAACAAAAGTGAAAGGAGAATTCGTAAAATGAGAAAAATGGTAACGGTATTTGGAGCAGTGTTAATGTCAATTTCCCTGGCGGCCTGCGGAGGGCAGAAAACAGAAGATCCGGCTGCAGCGGCAGGTTCGGAACTATCATCCGGTATTCCTTCTGCCGTGGAGGGAAACATGGAAGGAACAGAGGGAGGACAAGCAGATATCAGCGATTTGGCAGAGAGTGTGGCTGACGGTGGAAATGCGGAAGAAAGCGCAGGTGGAGCAGAGGAAAAACCGGATACCATAAAGGTTACGTCCCTTAACGGAGAGGATAAAAAGATTGAACTGGAAGTGCCTTATGATCCTGAACGGGTTGCTGTTTTGGACATGGCGGCTCTGGATATGCTGGATAACTGGGGTCTGGGGGACCGGGTAGTGGGCATGCCCAAATCTTCAAAAATAGACTATTTGATGGATTATAATAATAATGAAGAAATTGTTAACCTGGGAACCTTGAAGGAAGTGGATATGGAAGCGCTGATGTCAAGTGAGCCGGACATCATTTTTATAGGCGGACGCCTCAGCGGCCAGTATGACAAGCTTTCTGAAATCGCGCCGGTTATATATACAGCCACAGATTATGAAACCGGACTGGTTGAAAGCATAAAAGATAATTCTTTGATGATCGCATCCATTTTCGGAGTAGAGGATAAGGCCCGGGAGACGCTGGCAGGTTTTGATGAACGCATAGCGGCGCTTGCCAAAGAGGCAGAGGGAAAGACTGCGGTGATCGGCATGGTTACAAGCTCTAATTTCAATACATTGGGCGATGGAAGCCGCTGTTCCCTGATCGGCAATGAGATAGGCTTTAACAATCTTGCCAACAACGTGGATTCCACTCATGGAAATGAATCTTCCTTCGAGCTCCTTGTATCCTTAAATCCCGAGTACATTTTCGTGCTGGACCGGGATTCCGCCATCAATACGGAGGGGGCGAAGCTGGCGGAGCAGGTGATGGACAATGAACTGGTTCAGAAAACCAGCGCTTACCAGAATGACCGGATTGTATATCTCACCCCAACGGTCTGGTATCTGGCAGAGGGCGGAATTACGGCCATGGATGTGATGCTCCGTGATCTGGAAAACGGCATGGGCAAATAAAGGGCAATTAAAAAGCAATTAAAACGCCGGTGCGCATAAAACATAGGGATAAATTACATGAAGTGTTACTTTTGAGCATATCATAAAGTAACACTTTTTTTGTGGAGCGGTTATGCTGAATTATTTATGGGCATTTATGATGCTTGTTGGAATTTTATGGGGAGCGCTGCATGGGAACCTGAATGCGGTAACGGAAGGGGCCCTTAATTCGTCGAAAGAAGCGGTCACGCTTTGCATTACCATGCTGGGGGTCATGTCACTTTGGACCGGTGTGCTGGAGGTGGGCCAGGGTTCGGGCCTGATCGAAGTCATGTCCCGTAAAATGTCCCCGATCCTTCATTTTTTATTCCCCAAAATCCCCAACGACCACCCTTCCAGGGAATACATAGCAACGAATATGATCGCAAATATCCTGGGCCTGGGATGGGCGGCCACCCCCGCCGGGCTTCAGGCCATGGAAAAGCTGGAGGAGCTGGAAGAGGAGAGGCGGGAGAACGGGGTATCGGATATCACCCGGGGGATGGCCAGCAATGAGATGTGTACATTTCTGATTATTAATATTTCATCCCTGCAATTAATACCGATCAATATGATTGCCTACAGAAGCCAGTACGGCAGCGTGAATCCCACAGCGATTGTAGGTCCGGCGCTGGCGGCCACATGTTTGAGCACGCTGGTGGGGGTGGTGTTTTGTAAGGTGATGGACGGAAAGCGGGGGAAGGGATAAACCCCCGCTTTTTGCGTATAAAGTATGTCATAAAAATAAATGATGAAATAATTGAAAATATGACAAACATGAACTATAATAATACTATATGGAAAGCACGGGAATACGAGGAGGAATGTACATGGACAGAATGACCAGTATTCGTTTAAAGGAATTGAGAAAAGAAAGCGGGCTCACTCAAAACCAACTGGCTCAATTTTTAGAGACTGACCAGAGCATGATCACAAAACTGGAAAACGGAACGCGCAATTTAACAGTTTCTCTCATCGATAAGATATGCAGCTTATTTGGATGTACGGACCGTTACCTGATGGGAGAAAGCGACGAATATTTACCTCTCCATTTTGCTTTCCGTTCGAATTCTGTTCTGGCGGAGGATATACAGAGTATCGCTGCCGTCAACAGGATTGCATGGAACCTTTGCTATATGAATGAATTAATGGAGGAAAAAGATGAAATCAGCTCAGGAACTTAATTCATTAGCGTTAAAATTAAGACGAGAATGGGGGGTAGATAGTTATTCCCCAATAGATATATTTGCCCTTGTCAATGGATGGAGGGAAAAGAACATAACCATTGTGCGGTACCCATTTTCAAAGCGGATAAGCGGCATGTGTACCAGGGTGAATGACGATATCATCATCTGTGTCAATTCCGCCTCTTCCTATGGCAGACAGAGGTTTGCCCTTGCCCATGAGCTATATCATGCTCTGTATGAGAAAAATATGCATCGTGTAGTTTGTGAAATGAGGATGGGTGAAGATAAAGAAGGATCGGAGAGAGAGGCGGATCAGTTTGCCAGTTATCTGTTGATGCCCTATGATGCGCTGATCCAGTACTCAGATGGAAAGACAAGCTGGGGTTTGTCCGATGTGATCGAAACGGAGCAGTTTTTCCAAATCAGCCACCAGGCGATGGTTTTCAGACTGGCTTTTGACCATTTAGAGACAGAGGAACGCCTGGAAAGGTATAAAACCATTGCCATTTCACGGGAAGCCGCTAAATTAGGATATGGAAAAGAGCTGTATCAGCCTGCCCCGGAAGAAAAGCGGTATTTTACGACGGGCGAATATATAAGAAAAGTGGAACAGATGGCGGAACGGGAACTGATCTCCAGCGGAAAAAGAGAAGAACTTCTCTTAGATGCGTACCGGGCAGATATTGTGTATAATCTGGATGAGGAGGAGAAGAATCTGAATGACTAATGATTTAGTTTTTGTAACAGTTCAGAGAGGTCTGAACTGTTACTTTTTTGACAGTGATTGTCTGTCCGCATTTCTGTAGCTTGACGGAGGATACATTCTTAGGAAATTATATGTCGGAAGAATCATTCTGCCCAAGCCGGTATGCCGGGCAGATTCTTCTTGAAGCATTAAAACAAGGATTCCTGACGGAAACGGGTGGAGATCGGCTATGGCAGCAAATGCTGAATAAAAACAGAAAACTGCCACCCCAAGCTTTACGGAATCCATTAAAATCTGTAATAATACGTCCAAAGAAAGTCTATTTATATAAATTCTTCAGTCACAATTCTGCAGCTAAACTATCCCCTATACATTTAATAAAAAATACTGAATAAACGCTTTAACTGCCATAGAAGTATAATTTCTGTCAGGGATCAGTAGATAAAATAACCGGTTAATATATTCCGATTTAATTTTATAAAACACCAGCGGAACGGCGGTGTCCCGGACCAAACGGTCACTGATAAATGCCGCGGCAAAATGATCGGCAGCCAGGTGATAAGCGGTTACCAACTGGGAGAGCGTCATCTTAATTCTGGGAGAGAATCCCGCATCTTTAAACATCTTCATGGAACGTTCGTACAAATTATTCTCCTCACTCAATAGAATATATTCCAATTCCCGGAATTCCGTAAGAGAAACGGACGGGCAGTCTTCATCCATGTGTTTTTTATTTATAATGTCTGAGGCTGAAAGAGAGAGATGGGATAACTGCTGGTTAATCTCATATTCCCTGGGAACCGCCAGAAGAATGGTGTCCCAAAAAGCCGGATACCGTTCGAAATCTTTGATAAATGTTTCATTACAGCTAAAGGTCAGGTCCAGATTCTGTTCTGAAAGCATATCGGCCAGAATGCCGGAACTCTTTTCAACCAGTTCCAGCCGGATGCCGGGATACTCTCTGCTGAAATCAGCCAGAATCTTTGGCAGTATATAGGCATTCAAATAGTGGGAACCGCCGATCCGTATGGTTCCTGTATTCAAATCCCGCATATCATTGATCCGGCATTCCAGATCATCTTCCAGCATCTTAATCTTCTTAATGGTATCGATATAGGCCTGACCCGCCGCTGTCGGCTGTAACGGATGCCTTCTCCGGTCGAATAAGGCCATGCCGAGAGAGGCCTCAATCTTAGAGACTGCAATGCTCAGGGCAGGCTGTGTTATGAATAGATGTTCCGCGGCTTTGGAAAAACTGCCGTCTTCATAAATCTGATAGATGTATTTCATCTCTTGCTGCATGATGTATAAACTCCATTTATATTAATATAAAAACTATAAATTTGATTATATAATGTTTGGATGATATTGTAAAGGTATAGATGTTATCTGAATGAAAGGATGCAGCATCCGCGTTACAGTTCACCGCTCCCGCTGACGTGTCCGGCCAGCCCTTTTGAACGGCACAGCGGACTGGCCGGACACGTCAGCGGGGGCGGTGAACGTAAACGCATCCGCAATTCAGAAAAACGAGAAAGGGAGACAGTCCATGGTGATGAATGCAATTTTATTAGACGCCGCAGATAATGTGGTCACCTGTGTAAAAGAAATCCAGGCAGGAGAAGAGGTGAGATACCGGCATGGTGAGGAAATCCGCACTCTGGCGGCAGAAGAGTTGATCCCGTACTGCCACAAGATAGCGCTTGAAACGCTGGAAAAAGGGGCGCAGGTCATTAAGTACGGGGAGACGATTGGAAAGACTTCAGAAAAAATCGAGAAAGGGCACTGGGTTTCTCATCTGAATATCTACAGCGTGCCCCGGGACTATGAGAGCGAATATGTGCCGGAGCCACAAATTTGAACTTTAGCTGAGAATCTGAAATTCTCAGCGCATGCCTGTTCAACGCAAAGTTTGGGCATCAAAGTTTGTGTATCAAAACGCTTCAGAATAGAGAATTAAAGCTCCATCATAAAGGTAAAAACGAAGAAAGGCGGTAAGAATATGCAGTTTTGGGGATATAAAAGAAAAGAAGGGCGTGCAGGAATACGGAATCATGTGCTGATCCTTCCGGCCTGCGCCTGCGGCAGTGAAACTTCAAGAATCGTAGCAAGCCAGGTCCGGGGCGCGGTTAATATCATTTTTAATACCGGCTGTTCCGATGTGGCGGCCAATACGGCCATGTCCCAGAAAGTTTTGACTGGTTTTGCCTGCAACCCGAATGTATACGGTGTTGTAATCATCGGTCTTGGGTGTGAAACGGTTCCGCATATGGAATTGCGGAAAAAGATTCAGGCCATGACCAGCAAGCCGGTGGTCTCATTCGGAATCCAGGAAGAAGGGGGAACGTTAAAAACCATTGAAAAGGCTGTACGGGCAGCCCGGGATATGGCGGCCGAAGCCGCTATGCAGCCAAAAGAGCTTTGTGATATTTCAGAATTGCTGCTTGGAATTGAATGCGGAGGTTCCGATACCACGTCCGGCATTGCCAGCAATCCGGCTGTTGGTGAATTGAGCGATCTTTTGGTAGATCTGGGCGCATCGGCCATGATGAGCGAATCCATCGAATGGATCGGCGGGGAACATATTCTTGCAAAACGTGCCGCAACACCTGAAATCCACAATCAGATTATCAAAATCTGTGAAGATTACGAGAAACATTTGTCGAAAGTGGGCCAGGACTGCCGTACCGGCCAGCCTACGCCGGGCAACAAAGCGGGCGGCCTTTCCACCATCGATGAAAAAAGCCTGGGATGTATCAGAAAAGGCGGAACCAGGCCGATTGTGGAAGTGCTGGAGCAGGCGCAGCGCCCGACAAAGTCAGGAGCTCTGGTTATGGACACTGCCGGTTATGACATTTCATCAGTCACCGCAATGGTGGCGGCAGGCTGTAATGTGGTTGTATTCACCACCGGAAGGGGAACGCCTACGGGCAATGCCATTGTACCGGTCGTTAAAGTAACAGCCAACGCTGAAACCTATAAAAATATGGAAGATAACATGGATGTGGATTTAAGCGGAATCATCAAAGGAACTAAGACCATTCAAGAAAGTGGAAATGATCTGCTGGGAGTTATTGAAAATATCTGTAATGGTAAGATGACAAAGGCGGAGGCATATGGATTTTCCGACATTGCGGTGGACCATGTGTGCCGGTTTATTTAACAAAAGATTAAGGGGGAACCATTAAGAAATGAATCATTTAACAATATGTATTATCATTTGTATTATAACAACAGCCAGTTATATCATAGGAAAGCTGCCGATGGGATTGACGGCCATGATCAGTATGACTGCATTTGTTTTAACCGGGTGTCTGGACCCGAAAACCGCGGTTTCTTATTTTGGAAACAGCAACGGTATCATGATGATGTCCATGTTTGTAGTGGCAGCAGGATTTAACAGAACCCAGTTTGTGAAGAAATGTGCATCCAGTGTGAACAGCATAGCCAAAGGCTCGTTAACGAAAATCATGTTCGGATACATACTGATCTCCATCATTTTGTCCCAATTCATTCAGAGTTCCTTGGTAGTGTTCGGAATTATGGCGCCGATGATGATTGCAAGCTGTGCGGAACTGAAGATCAACCCTTCAAAAGTGCTGTTTCCGCTGGCGATTACCTGTATTTCTACGATATCCACCTTACCGCTTGGAAGCGGGGCGACCCAGTTTGCCGAACTAAACGGATATCTGGAGGCAAATAGTTATACAGCCTATACGGTAGCTCTGACAGATCCAATGAAAGCCAGACTTCCTATGCTGATCGCCATTGCCTTGTACTGTATTTTCCTGGCTCCTAAGTTCGCGCCGGATGAACCTGTGATTAAAATGACAGCCCTCGAAGCCAGAAAGGATGCAAAAGAAGCCCTTTCTCCTTTTAAGGAAAGAAGCGGTTATCTGATTTTCATTCTGGTTACGCTCGCATTGATTTTACAGCGCACACTCAGAATCGAAACCTGGGTAATCTGTCTGACTGGCGCTCTGGCAATGGTTTTATTCGGAGTATTATCTGAAAAAGAAGCGGTTTCAGCCATCAACTGGCCGATGGGATTTCTGTTTGTAGGCGCTCTTTCCATGGGCGGAGCGTTGACAGAAACAGGCGCGGGAGAAGTGATCGGAGGTATTTTGGCTAATTTCGCAGATAAGCTCAGCAATCCGTATTTAATTGGGTTCGTATTCTTTATTGTACCGTTTTTGTTAACTCAGATTATGATGAACCGTACGGTTATGATCGTATTTATTCCTATCGCGATTCTGGCCTGCAAGGCGATGAACGCAAACCCTGTGGGCATCATTATTTTAGTGCAGGCGGCATGTCTTAGTTCCTTTATGACGCCCATGTCCACACCTGCCATTCCCATGTGTATGGCTGGCGGTGGGTATGACCTGAAGTCATTGATAAAACAATCCATTTTACCGGCTGTTATTCTGTGTGTAATTTCAGTGGGATGGATTATGACCGTATTCCCGTTACACTAAGCAGACAAGGAGGAAATGCAAATGCAGACAATAAAAAAGTTCCCGGAAGATAAGAGCAGTTTTCCAATAGACAAAACGAATATGAACCGATGCCTTTTTTCAGGCCTCTATGAGGAAACTGTGGAAATCCGTGGAAAAACCCGTGTATTTTTAACTTATCTCACTCCAGGGTTGGAATACGATAAAAACTGTGTGATCATCGCGCCGCCCTCCGGGATTTCACCGGAGCAGTTTTTGGAAGACGGTTTCTGGTTGGATTTCGCAGACCGGGAAAACGTATTTCTCCACCTTCTTGTTCCGGAAAATAGGAAATGGAATGATGACGGATTAGACGCGGATTATATGAACAAGGTTTATGTCGAAATCCAGTCCAGAAAGAATTATGTGGTGATTCAGGATAATGTCTATGCTGTTGGCATCGGGGACGGGGCGGTAATTGCCCAGCAGGCAGTGATGAAGATGACCAGCGAATGGTCGGGGCTGGCCACATTTGGCGACCTGACGGATAAGGCGATGCTCAATGCGGAAGTGACCCACAAGTCTGAGAACATGGGAAAGGTGGAGCTTGTGGTGAGCGCGTCCAAGTGCCAGCTTCCCGTATGGATGTTGTGGGGAGATCATACCGGCAGCAACCGGGAAGTGAGCAGCTATTGGAAAAAGCAGAATAACTCGGATGAAGAAGTTTACTCCAGTCATTTTGCGGATGAAATTTATATGCCGGTTACCTGCATAAAGAAAAGCCAGATCAATGAAGAGCAGATCGCCCAGGTTCGGATAACCAATCATTTTTCAGGCACAATTACAAGAGAAATCTTTGACGCAGTGTGGTCATATATCGGTAAAGCCAGGAGACACCGGAATTTCGGCGCAAAGGCCCTGCGTTATAACAAGAATCCCGAAGAGTATGGTGCAGTCCGCCATACCATAGAAGTCGACGGTTTCACCAGGGTCTGGTATGAGTATGTGCCGGAACGGGTGAAATCCGGGATCGGCCCGGTGCCATTGGTTACCGTACACCATGGCAGAGGCAGCAGTGCGGAAGCATTTTTTGACATCTCAGGTATGTCTTGTGTAGCGGAAGAACGGGATTTTATCGTATGTTTTCCGGAAGCAGGCATTTATCAGCAGGGTCCTGGCAGGCTGAAAAACCTTCTTCTCTGGAATGGCTCTTATGAAGGCGAAAAAATCGATGATGTGGCGTTTATCAGAAAGATGATTGAAGACGTCAAATCCAGACATGAGATAGATGTGACCAGAATCTATGCCTGCGGGCAGTCCAGCGGAGGCATGATGAGTTCCGAGCTGGCTCTGAAGGCGCCGGATATTTTTGCCGCCGTATCCCCATGGTCTGCCCTTAAAGACCCGGGTCACGAAGTACCGCTTCCAAAATCCATTGACCCGCCTGTACCCTATCTGTTTTTATTCGGAGAAAGCGACTGGCTGTGCGCGGACAGGGAACAAGGTTATCTGGAATATAAGGTGACAAAGGATATTGCTGATTTTCTGGAAAACCTGATGAAACTCTACGATTTGGACGAGAAACCCAGACAATATAAATGCGGTGAAATCAGTTATTATGTATATCTGAACAAGAAACGGATACCCATGCTGATCGTAGGCAGTGTAAGGGATATGTCCCATGCAAATTATCCCAGAGAAAGCTGGATCGCTTATGATGAGTTTTTATCTAAGTTTTCTAAGCTGGAGGATGGAACTTTGCTGTATATGGGCGAGAAGGTGGAGTGAGGATTGGTATAAAAATTGAGATTTAGTTAGTGAACGTTACGCAGGAAAGCGGGACGAGGGGACGGACTGGATGTTTGGATGGGGGCAGGCCAAGGGGAATCCTTCGGGGATGAAAACCAGCTTCCAACCGTAAGTGAAACTAAGGCTCCAGGAATAGAAAAAGACGG
>NZ_WQPN01000151.1:0-23043 GCF_018785315.1 Clostridium sp. MCC353
GGAAAATCCTTAAGTATACTAAGCTCATGGCGTTTGAAGAATATACTTTTATTACTTGCTCCTTAAGTAAATGACATTGGTTCATAACCCAGTTTGTTCACTTGGGCACCATTCAGGCACCATTTTACCCTTTGCAGGACTATATTGCATACAGCGGTAATGCTGATTTCATGGACTTTTCCGGCTAAAAAAGAATTCTTTTTAACATCAAGGCTGAAGGCATTTTCGAAAATGCCTTCAGCCTTGATGTTAAAAGTTGATATAATCCTCACGCCACTCTCTACATTAAAATTCAAATACCACCAAATATGTAAAAAACTCACTCAAAAATCTTTTTTTTGTTCACGATCAGGTAATTCCGGTTCCTTCGCTCTCCTTCCTGATTCCACTCGTCATAAAGTAGATTTATATTCTGTTTCTTCGCCCATTCCCGCATGAGCATCATGTGGGGAAGGAAGGATTCTCTTTGGCGGTAGACCTGGTCTTCATCCCATACCTGTTCCAGTTGGGATTTCAGTTCTTCTTTGATACAGGCGTATTTTTCATCGTTTTCCAGATTGTGGTTTTCTGAGGGATCCAGCTCCAGATCATATAGACAGCCATTCTCATATCCGTAATAGGACACATATTTGTACTGCCCTTTCCGTATCATTGCGGCGGGATCTTCGCCTTTTATATCGCAGATTTCACTGATTACCGGACGGTCGTTAGGCAGGTCTTTTCCATTTAGAAGATATGACTTCAGGCTGATCCCCTCTGCACCCGGAAGATCGGGAGCGGACGCAAAATCGGTCAATGTGCAGGAAATGTCCAGAAGGCAGGACAGGCCCTGAAACCTGAGGCCCGCAGGAATTTTGTCCTTCCAACTGAAAATCATGGGGATTCGCAGGGATTCTTCCCTCATATTGGATTTCCAGAACAGGCCGTGATATCCGATTCCGTCCCCATGATCCGAGGTATAGAGAATGATGGTATTTTCCAGCCCTAATGTCCGCTCTGCGGCATCCATAATCCGGCCTAACAGCCGGTCTTCATACTCCACCATGCCGTAGTAGGCGGCCCGGACACGTTTGATTTCCTCCGCTGTTTCATGCCCCAGGCCCCGGTTTTTTAAAAACTTTCTTTCAAATGGGTGCATGGCATCCAGATCCTCTTCTTTCATCACTTCCGGTTCCGGGAGAATGCTGTAATAATAGTCAAACAGCTCTTCAGGCGCCACATAAGGGGAGTGGGGGCCGTAAAGGCCTACGGTTAAGAAGAGGGGCCTGCCCTCCTTTCGGTTTTCCAGGAATTCCACAGCGGCATCCGTCACATCCAGGTCGTATGCCATGACCGAACATTCTCCCTTACCGGACCGTTCGATCCCGGTTCTCCCCGGCATGGCGCATTTTGAAAAATATCCATACCTTCTCTCCGCAAATGATACGCCCAGCACTGCGGTGGTAATATCCCCCACCAGCCGCTTTTCATAACCGTGCCGCTGATCCGGCCCTACGAAATGCATTCTTCCGCTGAGCACAGTTTCATATCCCGCCGCTCCCAGGCAGTGTACGAACGTGGCCCGGTCGCTGGGAAGGCTCTGGGCATTGTTAAAAATGCCTCCCGTATGGGGCATGAGCCCGGTCAGCATGGATGATCTGCTGGGAACGCAGAGAGGCGAATTGCAGTATGCATGTTCCATCAGCGCGCCATTTTGGGCAAGCCGGTCCATATTCGGCGTTCTCACCCATGGGTCGCCGCCAGCATGCACCACTTTTCCGTTATGCTCATCTGTTAAAATCATTATTATATTCGGCTGTTTCATGAACTACTTCCCTTCGTCATTTAATTTCCGTTCGAATCCTCTTCGCCTTGATTCCATCTTTTGCATTGCTGTAGATCAAATAAACCACCACCGCTAAAATGCCGATGCAAAGCGGCCTTTTTAAGATATAAAATACCATGGCGGTATTATGGGCATTGGCTAAGGACAATGTTTTTACGAAATTCTTCTCGATAATCCCGCCCAAAATCAGTCCCAGCAAAAGCGGAGCGCTGGGTATGTCCAGCTTAGTGAAC
Source organism: Clostridium sp. MCC353 (assembly GCF_018785315.1). GTDB lineage: Bacteria > Bacillota > Clostridia > Lachnospirales > Lachnospiraceae > CHH4-2. The sequence continues at coordinate 2,059 of NZ_WQPN01000151.1, forward strand.
AGAAAACCGATCACCGCAAAGATACAGGCAAAAAATACGTCTGCCATGGAATTTCTGGAACTGTAGGCTCCCAGCAGACAGCACATGATCACCGCCGGAATGATGTATTTCATTTTAACTTTCAGAATTTGTGAAAACAGCGGGATTCCAAATACACCGATCACCCCCATAAATACAACCGTTAACAGCATTCCGAATAAAAATCCATATGCTACCTGGGGCGTCTCCGTAAATAACTGGTTTCCCGGAATCAGCCCATGGATGGTCAGGGCTCCCAGCATGATGGCCGAATTGGTGGAACCCGGAATTCCAAGTCCCAGCATAGGAACCATGGAACCGCCAACTGCCGCATTATTTGCGCTCTCCACCGCCACAATGCCGTCCGGCGCTCCCTTCCCGAACTGCTCCGGCTCTTTCGAAATGCGCTTCGCCTCGCTGTAAGCCAGAAAAGAGGCAATAGCTCCGCCGGTTCCGGGCAGGATGCCGATAAATGTCCCCATAAAGGAAGATTTCCACAATGTAACCCGGAATGTGGTCAGCATCCGTTTCATCGCAGTAACCGCTTTAATATTGTTCTTTAATTCAAAATCAGCCTTCTGCTCTTCGCTGTTTTTCATGATATAGGCCTGGTGGACCATCTCCGAAATGGCAAACAGACCGATAATTGCAGGAATCGTATCGATTCCGGACAAAAGCAGTTTACTCCCGAATGTAAATCTGGTAAATCCCGTAGACGCCTGCATCCCGATCATGCTGAGAAACAGCCCTAAAAATGCGGACATAATTCCCCGCATCACCTTCCCGCTGGACATGCTGCCCACAATGGCCAGGCCGCAGAGGGAAACCAGGAACATTTCCGGAGGGCCGAACCTCAGAGACAGCCTGGCAAGCAGCGGAGTAAACAGGATCAGCGCAGCCACGCCCACAAATCCCCCGACACAACTGGCAAGAACAGCATAATACAGCGCCTCTTTTCCCAGCCCCCGTTTCGCCATGCGGCTGCCTTCAATGGCAGTGCAGGTTGCATTTACCGTTCCCGGAACGTTGAGAAGGATTGCGGAAATCGCTCCCCCGTATCCAGAACCCATATAAATTCCGCCCAGAAACAAAAGCCCTACCGCAGGAGGCATGCTGTAGGTAAACGGAAGCATCACCGCAATTCCGATCCCGCCGTTTAATCCTGGTATGGCGCCCAGCACGATACCGAATAATGTCCCGAAAAAACCGGACAGCAGCATAACCGGCTGAAAGGTATTTAAAAATATGCTCAATAACTGGCTCAATTGCTCACCCTCTCCTTCTATGCAAATGCCGCCTATTGGCTGCCGGCCTGTGACTGGCGGAACGCGAAGTTTTCATCGATGAAAGCCTTCAGCCCGTCCCCGGTCAAATACGTGGGCATATCGTACTGGGAATTGATCTGCTGGATCAGTTCGCCATCCGGCACATAGATTTCATCCAGCCTGGCAACAATGGCATCCACCAATTCCTCAGGCATACCGGCCGGCCCCAGCAGCAGACGGTTCATAGGGCTGACCGCATCTTTTACTCCCAAATCCGTTATACAGGGGACGCCGTTTAAAATGTCATACTTCTGAGAAGTCATTGTAACAACCGGCGCACATTTGTTTTCATACGCCTGGGCGCAGAATGAGGTGGCTACCATACAAGCATCCACATGGCCGCCCATCAGGTCTGCAAACGCTTCCGCTCCGCTGCTGTATACGATTCCGTTAAATGCAACCCCCAGTTGTTCATTGATAATATTCAAAACCTGCTGTCCCGTGTTATTGGCAATTGCAATCGTGCACCCTCCGGGATTTTCTTTCGCGGCAGCGATCAGATCGTCAAAAGAGGCGTATTTCGCATCCTGGGTATAAATTGCGTCTGCGGGTTCCAAAAGTGACGCTATGTAGGTAAAACTGTCCTTGTCATACTCCACGCCTTCAATACCGTTCACAATATGTCCAAAAATATCCCGGACGGAAACGATTTCCAGGTTATATCCGTCCGGATCCTGCTTCAAAAGCTCGTTGGTTGCCACAATTCCGTTGCCTTCCGGTTTATTGGTGATGACGAACGACGCTCCTGTCTCTTTCTCCAGCGCGCTGCATACCAGGCGGGCCGCTTTGTCCACGCCTCCTCCGGCTTTATAGGGAACGGTAATCTGAACCGTTTTTTCCGGCCACTCTGGCGACGGCTTTTCTGACGGCGGCTCTGCATCTTTGGTTTCTTTACTTTCCGCCGCTTTGGCCGTCTGTACGGTTTCCGGCGCCTGTGCCTGCGGCGCATTTCCTCCCGAACCGGAACAACCGCCTAAAAGAGTACAGACAACCGCAGACGACAACAATAACCCAATTAATTTTTTCATGTAAAACCCTCCACTTTCATTGCGCGCCGCAAGAACTTCAGAACAAAAGCCCTTTCGGCATATTCACCCTCAACAGTACCGTAAATGCCACATATAACACCGCTGTCAGCGCAAGGTTATAGCAGGCCAGCTTTCCCACATGTTTCATAGTCCGCTCTTTTTCCAGTAAGAGCCCAATGGCCATACATACAACATACAGCGTGCTGTAAATCCCCAGAAACTCCATAGCCGGTCTCACAATCAGCAGAAATGCCAATATGATGAGCTCCGGCGCCGTCACTCCTGTCCCCTTCTTATTCTTCTCTTCTGACTGCAGCAGCGCTTTTCCTGCCATCAGAACCCCGATTATAATCAGCGCCGTGAAAATAACCCTGGGATAAATCTGGTAGAGTTCCGGATTCTTATCTTTTTCCATCAGCAGAAATCCCCCGAAAACCACTGCAAAAATACCGATAAAGAATTCCTTTTCCCCGAAGACTTTTTTGTTTAACCGCAATTTCACCCGGCCTCCTTCTTCTTTATTCCCTAAGCACCTTCTTCTTTAAAGCCGCTTCCCCTGTCATTTGCCCTGTCATTTCTCCTGTCATTCTTTCCGTCATTTTTCCATTGCCGCCTTCTCTCCCATACCCCTTTTCAGATTTCCTTTTTTCCTAATACCTCCTTCCCAACAGAGCCTCTATTGCCAAAAGCCCATTTCCGATTACCGGTTTTCCGTAATTGCTTCTGCAGCAAAACAGGGTATGGTTCTCTTTCAGAAACGGCACCTTATTCTGTACATTTTCCCGGATGATTTCCCGGTACAGCCTGTGATTTTCCACCATAATTCCCCCGTAAACAAAGATCGTGGGATTCATGATATTGATGTAATTAGCAATTCCCACAGAAAGCATGGTGGCCGCCTGAGTGACCACTTCTTCCGCCAGAAAATCTCCTTCATCGGCGGCGCTCAGAATATCCTGCACCGTAATGCTGCCGATCTCCATATGTTCCAGGCTGCTGGATCTCCCCATCTTTAAAAGGGTGACGAAGCGCTTTACAATGGCTTTAGCCGAGGAATACGCGTTGATGCATCCATAATTCCCGCACTCGCATCTTTCTCCCCCCGCCACAATCACCATATGGCTGAATGCATCATCCTGATTGTAAATCGGACGGATGATCGTTCCATTTTGAATGCTGCCGATCCTGATTCCCCCGCCTCCGCACAGCAGGAAACAGAGATTGGAGCAGTGTTTCCCCTGTCCCAGCAGGTATTCTCCCATACATGCGCCGTTTGCCGAAGTCTCAATGATCACCTCCGTATTAAAAACTTCAGAAACCTTCTGCTTCAGCGGAAAATTCGTCCACTCCTGGTTGGGCAGCATTGACGGAATCACATTGAGCACCGCGCCTTCCGTCTTCTGGACCGAACAAAATGCGCTCATCCCTGCCATCTTCACTTCCTGGGGCAGAATCCCATTTTCCTCAAGGATTTTATGATACAGTTCCTCGATGATAAAAATTCCTTCCTGAGGGGTATAATCACCGTTCATCGTCTTCGATTTTAAATCCACCAGCTTCCCTGAATAATGCAGCACCGCCACGTCTATATGGTACAAACCGATCATCAGCCCCACGCTGAATATCCTCTTTTCCCCATTCAGAGAATAAAGCAGCGGCCGTCTTCCTCCCGTGGAATCCCCTTCTCCACATACAACCACATATCCGGCTTCCTTCAGGCTTTCCAAAAAACGGTTGGCCGTGGGTCCTTTAAACCCCGTCTTCTCAATTATCTCGTCCTTGCTCGCAACCTCATTTTCAAATATTGTGCGGAGCACTGCCATCTGTTCCAACGACATATCCTTTAATAAATATTCTTCCATAACATCTCCTGTTTATTGTCTGATAGTGCCAAAAAAACTGGTTCCTATTCGCTTTTTCCTAACATAATTATAACACTTTATTTATATTTGTAAATAAGTTTCGGAATTTATTCTATTTTTTTCTTTACTCGCTGTGTTTATAACCATATTTTGTTATAACTTAAATATGTTTTTAAATAAAGTTCCAATGATACCTCCGGTACTTCAACTCCCCTTGCTGTGATAACTTCAAATATGCTGCATTCCGGTGCCATTCCAAACCTCATTTATGAAGGCGGGTCCTGCGGCTCCAGATCTTTAGGCGGAATCGTCTGAAGTTCCCCAACGATGTCCCTGTTTGAAAGAATATTATCTACAGTTGCCAAAGCCTCTTTAAAATACTTCACAATCCCCCGCATATACATGCCCACAATCAGAGTTACGGAAATCAGCCTGCTGAAATCATCGTCCATCAGGCCCAGATGGCTCAATATCAGCGGGGCCACAGTAGACACCACAGCCAAAATTGCTGTAGACACCCCGATGGCCAGCATCCTAAGGATACTGATCCCAAGCTGGAAACTGTTCCAGGTCTGACCGATCAGCCTGATATGATAATAGATTCCCGCAATGATATTTGCCAGTACACACAGGGCAAACATTCCAAACATGATGCAGACCCAGATCAGATTTTCACTGAGCGGCTTCCAAATTTCCTTCCAAATCATACTTCCTCCTCACTCATAATGAAACGCACTCTGGCTGTCATATATGATCACATTCAATATATAACCCGCCATTAACCGTAATATTAAATTCAAACCCCTGTTTTTTACTGACAATGCCGCAAAGAACGGCCGTCAAAGTCCCGGCCGGCAGGGCAGTCCTCAAATTGAACCTGGAACCGCGGCGGATACTGTATTGGGATATCGGCACATCTTCTGTCTCAGATCCAAAAGGATCGCCATAAGTCAGAGTATCCTTCAGGATATGGAACTCCAATGTGGCGCCGGTACACACAGCCAGACATGCAAATGGGCGTATTCTGTCTCCGGCCTCCAGAATTAGAAATTCCCGTGCGGTAAAGGCCACCTGGATGCTGCGCAGCATTCCGTTGAACGGCATCACAAATAAATCCGGATCGGAGACAAAAGCTTTCATTCCTATCATTCCCGATTCCCATTCTCCTGACTGAAAATGAATTGTTTCACAATTGCGGGCATTGCTAAAACCGGCAAAAACGACCCTATCCGGTTTCCCATTCTCATCCGCAGTGAGCTTCACACCGCTGCCGGTTTCCGCACCGCTGCTGTCTCCCACAATGCTGAAAGGAATGACCACATCTGCCGGTCCACGGGCTCCCACAGCCCCTTGTGGTCCGGTATCTCCCTTCTCCCCTTTCGGCCCAGCCGGACCAAGGGGCCCTTGTTCCCCTTGCGGACCCGGACATCCCATATATCCCTGCGGTCCCTGAGGCCCGGTTTCCCCCTGCACTCCCTGTTCTCCTTGAGGCCCTTGTTCTCCCTGAACTCCCCGTTCCCCCGGCATGCCTTTATCGCCCATAGGCCCCGCAGGCCCCCTGGCTCCCGGATCTCCTTTAGGGCCTACCGGCCCACGATCCCCCTGCGGGCCCATCGGCCCCGGATTGCCCTGAACGCCCCGGGGACCTGCGCATCCAGGATCTCCCTGGGGACCAATATCCCCACGGATCCCCTGCGGCCCCCGAGGTCCCTGAGGTCCCGCTGTTCCAGGCGGCCCCTGACAGCCGCAGTCCCCTTTAGCTCCCTGCGGGCCCCGCTCTCCTCTCTGACATTGCAGTCCCGGCTGCATATCACATGGCTGGCCGCATGGTTCATGGAACGGACGGCATATATTCATATCGCAGTTAGACGGCTGATACCCGGCTGGACAGCCGGATGGCCGATTATAATAAAACATCAAACGTTCCCTCCTCGCTAAAGCACATCATAAAACAATGTATGAAATATAGGGAGGACATGTGATCTTCTATGAACTTCTAACCTCAGCAGCTCCTGCTTTTCATGTTTTTACAAGCGCTCTTTCTCATCCCTCTCCCTGTCCGGTAACAATAATCTGACAAGCACATATATTGTCATCATGTGAGCGTAATACAGAAATTCAAGCGTTCATCATTTTCATTTCAGGAAGGAGATAGATAATGAATAGTCATAATTCCAGCTATCCGGACGGGTGCAAACCTTCTGAGAACAGTACGTCAGTTCAAGGCGTCCAGGGAATACCGGGCCCCCGGGGCCCCCAAGGGCTAAGGGGCGAACGGGGATACCAGGGACCTCAGGGGATGAAAGGAGAACCGGGGTGTCCCGGAATGGCAGGCCCACGGGGAGAGGCAGGACTTATGGGCCCACGGGGTATGCAGGGCATACGGGGAGAAACAGGTCCCAAGGGCGATCCCGGATGCATGGGGCCTCAGGGAATCCGTGGAAACCGGGGGGACCTGGGACCACAGGGTGACCGAGGGCCCGTTGGACCTCATGGAGACCCTGGAATCATGGGACCGGCCGGTCCTAAGGGCGAAAATGGATATCCAGGCACACGAGGTCCCATAGGGCCGCAAGGGCCTCAGGGCGAACAGGGGATACAGGGCGAAATGGGGCCTCAGGGAGCCCAGGGCGACGCAGGCTGTCAGGGTCCTCAGGGGGAAGAAGGCCCGGTTGGACCTATTGGCTTACAGGGAGAAACAGGAGCTACAGGTTCCACGCCGTCTATCTCAGTGGGAAACGTTTCTTCAGATAGCGAGGCAGAGGTAACAGTCAATCCCACAGAAAATGGTATTTCACTGGATTTTACCATACCTGCCGGTCCGGCTGGAAGCCGGGGCGCGCAAGGTATCCAAGGCCAACAGGGGATTCAGGGCGAAATTGGCGAAACTGGCAGTCAGGGCGGGAAAGGCCCGCTTCCAACAGTTGATATTGGAAATGTATCTTCCGGTGATGTGGCGGATGTGACGGCTGCCCCTACTGAAACAGGCATTTCTCTGAATTTTATTATCCCCACAGGAGCTGCCGGACCACAGGGAGAACGTGGTGATCAGGGACAGCAGGGGGAAAAGGGCAAAACCGGTGGACAGGGACCGACCGGAACCGTGCCCACGATTGCTGTAGGGGATGTTTCTTCCGGATCCGAAGCCGGTGTGACAACACTTCCGACGGAAACAGGAATCATGCTGAATTTCGTACTGCCTTCCGGGCCGGAAGGACCCCGGGGAATTCAGGGCGAACAAGGGGAACCGGGGCCCCAGGGCCAGAAAGGGGAAAATGGCCCGGCTGGTCCCAGGGGGGAAATGCCCGCCGTGGCCATAGGAAATGTCTCTTCCGGCGACACTGCGCAAATAACAGCTAACAGCACCGAAGATGGCGTTGCGCTTACTTTCATCCTACCCATCGGTCCGGCTGGACCGCAGGGAGAACAGGGCGCACAAGGCGTTCAAGGGCCCAAAGGCGAAAACGGCGATATGGGTGAGAAAGGGATCAGCGGCCCCTCTCCTGAGATGGCAGTGGCAGAGGATACTCCTACCAGCTATAAGATCAGCTTTTCCACTGCTGAAGGAAATATGGTCACGCCGGAATTAAAGCCCTCTATCGATTACCACAATGTGAATTTATCTGTCTCCAATAATCCGGTTGATATTCCAGTCGGAAAACTGATTCTGACTGCAGCACCCGTTTCTTCAAGTGTCATCAAGCTTTCCCTTAAAGCTGCGGATGCATCAAAACCGATTTTGGCAGATATCCGCCGCACCGGTATTTACGACACCACTGTCAGGTCCCAGACGTATGACAATACCACGATAACCAGCTCAATCGTGCTGGACGATACGGTTTACACCCTGTCCCAGGAAATCCACTGGACAATAATCAGACAGCAAAACCCGGATAACAGCCTGTGGTCGATGTGTAAAATCGGGACCTTCGCTTCCGCCTCGGGAGCCAGAACCTCAATCTGTCTGAAATGGTTGTATACGGACAGCTCATTTACCACCCCGTAACAGGCACAGGCCTCTTCATCATATTTCAATGTAACCTAATGTTTTGTCATTTTATGGCTATATATAAAACGCTGATAGGAGAATCACATGAATAATAATCTAAGTAATTGTTCGGGCAGCTGCTGCTCCTGCCCCATATCCAATGAAGACAGCATTGCAGTCCAGGGACCGCAGGGAGAACGGGGACCAGAAGGACTGCAGGGGCCGAGGGGAGAACGAGGACCCCAAGGCGAACGAGGGCCAAGGGGCGACCAGGGGGTTCAGGGCGTGGCCGGGCCCCGCGGCTCAGCAGGCCCCCAGGGCCCTGTCGGACCACAAGGCGTGCGCGGAGATGCAGGTCCTAAAGGGGATCCCGGTTATATGGGCCCTCAGGGTATTCCAGGAATCCAGGGGCCAATGGGGCCCCAGGGCAACCGCGGACCGGTTGGACCACAAGGCATTCCTGGCCCGGCCGGTCCGGCCGGACCCAAAGGCGACAGAGGCGAGCAAGGAGAAAGAGGCCCCGCAGGAGAACAAGGGCCTATGGGGGAACAAGGGCCGCAGGGAGAAATCGGACCTCAGGGAACGCAGGGGGATGCCGGCTGTCCCGGCCCGCAAGGGGATCAGGGGCCCATGGGGCCCACCGGATTAAAGGGTAACACCGGTGCCACCGGAGCGGCGCCTGCAATCGCCATAGGAAATGTTTCTTCTGGTTTGATCCCGGAGGTTACAGCTGATCAGGCAGATACCGGCATCACATTAAATTTTATTTTGCCCATCGGCCCCACCGGCCCTCAGGGTGATCAGGGAATTCAGGGAGAACAGGGGCCTCAGGGCGCGATGGGGAACACCGGCCCCAAGGGGGACACCGGCGCAGTGCCCATCGTCACCGTTGGAACTGTCATATCCGGCAGCAATGCAGATGTGAAGGCTATCTCCACGGAGGACGGCGTTTCACTGGATTTCACCTTACCGGCCGGCCCCACCGGACCTGCGGGAGAAAAAGGCGATGCCGGACCCCAGGGCGAACCGGGGGATACCGGCCCGCGGGGTCTTACAGGAGCATCCCCCACCATTGGCGTAGGCGGGGTTACTTCCGGCGATAACCCGGAGGTGACGGCTGATCCGACAGCAGCCGGCATCGAGCTTAATTTTGTGCTGCCCGTCGGCCCGGCCGGCCCCCAGGGTGAAAAGGGTGATCCAGGTGAACAAGGCCCTCAGGGAAATCAAGGCGATACCGGCCCCCAGGGTCCTGTTGGAGCGGTTCCCACTGTCGAGGTCGGCACGGTTTCTTCCGGAAACGACGCCGATGTAAAAGCCAATCCTACGGAAAATGGAGTAACCCTGGATTTTGTACTCCCCATCGGACCAGTTGGCCCGAAAGGTGATCAGGGACTAATTGGAGAAACCGGTCCTCAGGGAGAAAAGGGCATAACCGGCCCCACCGGAGCGACCGGACCTGCCCCGGAGATATCGGTGTCCGAAGATACGGCCATGAGTTATAAGCTCAGTTTTAAAAGCGGCCAGCAGGAAATCGTCAGTTCCAACCTCCGGCAGGCCATAGAGTACCATAATGCAGACTTATCCACGACAGGCAGAACCCTCAACGTTACGATTGGAAAGCTGGTCTTAATTTACGCTTATGTGAACACCTCCTCCATTTCAATCGCCATCCGGCCCGCAAATCTGTCCCAGTCGGTTTTGGCGGATATCCGTCGGACCAGCATCTACGACTCAGCATCCATCGAGTCCCAGACGAACAATGATACGAAAGTGAGTGCATCTTTGACACTGGACGGCACGGTTTACAGCCAATCCCAGGAAACCCACTGGATGAGAATCCGGCAGCAGGATCCTGACAGCGGCTTATGGTCTATGTGTGAAGTCACCTCCTTTATATCCGCGCGGGGAGCCAGAACTTCCGTTTGTGTTGAATGGCTTTATACGGACTGTTCCTTTTAGATTGTATAAGAAAAAAAGTAAAAAATCTGCCGTCTGTTCAAACGGCAGATTTTTTACTTTGAACTCATTTATTCAGACATGTCTGATCGTCTGACAGCCGGGATTTATGGATCAAAACCCATAAATCCTGGCTGCATTCTCATAAAACACCTGTTCCTGATACCTCTCCGGCACAATACAGGCAATAAACTCTATATAATCCTTTAGATTCACCAGCGGCCAATCCGTCCCGAACATGATTCTGTCATAGCTTATATACTCCAGCCATGTCTGCAAAGCGGCCACATACCCCTTTTTCTCTTTCAAAAACTCAGGAACCATAACCCGTCCCTCCAAAAGCCCGGATAAATCAGCCGCCACATTCCGGTTTTTGCTGACCACCGCCGCCGCGTCATTGAGCCACGGATTTCCAAAATGGCACATCACAAACTGTACGTCCGGATGCCTGACCGCCGCCTCATCCAAGGTCAGCGGATGGCTGTACTTTAAAAGCGCATTGGGGCCTGCCGTCTCACCTGTGTGGACGGCAACCGGCTTCTTATAAAAAGCCGCCAGCTCATATACCGGATCATACATGGGATCTGTGATATAATACGGATTATAACCTGGATAGAGCTTTACGCCTGCGCACTGATCCTGCTTTAAATGGTATTCCACCTGCCCAATGGCATCCTCTATCTTATGTAATTCCATATAATGGCTGTCCAGTCCAATACAGTAACGCAGAAATTCAGGATATTGGTGGCGTTCCGGTTCCAGCCCCCTGTTTCCCATCACCACGCCGCCTGTAATTCCCAGCTTTTCATATTGAGACCACAGATGAGCCGCGTTATTGTCATGCCCTGCCGCCGCCGCAATTCCATCAAAATACTGGTCGTTAAGACAAAAATGAAGATGCGCATCAATTATTTTCATGTTCCTTCAGCCTTTCTAAATACGCCGTTCTAAATACGCTTTTCCAAATAAACCGTTCTAAACAAGCCTTTTTAATAAGCCTTCCCCGCCAGAATTTCCTGGTAATCCTGATAATTTTTAGCCAGCAGATCCGGCGTGTTAAGGCCGTAAGGGCATTTGCTCATGCACTGGCTGCAGTGCAGGCACTCTTCAATTTTTTTCATCATTTCCTGTGATTTGGGCGTCAACTGCTTCTCCGACGGCGAACGCCTGATCAAAAGCGACATTCTGGCGCAGGTGTTGATTTCAATTCCCACGGGACAGGGCATGCAGTATCCGCAGCCACGGCAGAATTCTCCCAGCAGCTCCGCTCTGTCATGGTCGATCAGACCACGGAGTTCTTCCGTCATAACCGGCGGGTTTTCCACATAGGATAAAAATTCATCCAGCTCGCTTTCCCTTTGAACGCCCCAGATCGGCAGCACGTTGTCAAACTGGGCCAGATATGCATAGGCGGCGGCAGAATTGGTGATCAGGCCGCCGGATAATGCTTTCATCGCGATAAAGCCCATATCCGCCTTTTTACAGCTCTCCACCAGGGCGATGTCCTTCTCCGTGGCGAGGTAGCAGAACGGGAACTGCAATGTCTCATAAAGGCCGGATTCAATGGCCTCATTCGCCACATGCAGCCTGTGGTTGGTAATCCCTATGTGGCGCACCCTGCCCTGGGCTTTTGCTTCCAGCATGGCTTCATAGAGACCGGTGCCATCCCCCGGCTTGGGACAGAAATCAGGGTTGTGAAACTGGAAAAGATCGATATAGTCCGTTTTTAACAGCCTGAGGGATTCCTCTAAATCCTTCCAGAAACCTTCCGCCGTTTTAGACGGGGTTTTCGTGGCGATAAATACCTGGTCCCGGATTCCCTCCAGCGCTTCGCCCAGCTTTTCTTCACTGTCCGTATAACTCCTGGCCGTATCGAAAAAGCGGATCCCATTGTCAAATGCCTTCCTGATCAGCTTCACCGCCTCTGATTTCGGAATCCGCTGGATCGGCAGCGCGCCGAACCCATTTTTGTCTACAGTAATACCTGTTGAGCCTAATGTTACCTGCATTCCATTTCCCCCTTTTTAACGGGCCATCTCACTCTGAGGTCCTTTCTGGTTGTGTGCTCTGATAATTGTTTCGATTTCTTCCAAATCCGATGACGGGAGGTCACCCGGTATGGTATTCTTAACGGCGCTGGTAGCATTGCCGTACTGAATCGCTTTTGCGCAGTCAAAATTGTTGGAAAGCAGGCCGTATAAAGCGCCTGAAATATACGCGTCCCCGCTTCCGATTCTGTCAACTACTTCTATGTCACGGTACGGTTCTTCTTCATAATATTCATCTTTTTTCGCATCATACATGACAGAACCAAACGTATGGCGTTTGGGGCTGTGCACGATTCTCTGGGTGGACGCGATAATGGAGATCGGGTATTCCTTTGCAAAACTCTTCATCATCTCTTTGGCTGTCCCCGTCTTTTTAAAGGTCAGCCTGGCGGTATCTTCCGAGCAGAAAAAGATATCCACATATGGAAGAATCTTTTCGATGCATTCCCTGGCCTCTTCTCCGGTCCACAGATTCGCCCTGAAATTCACGTCAAAGGAGACTAAGGTTCCGGCCGCCTTAAACCGCTTAATCATTTCCAGTGTGGTTTCCCTGGATTTCTCACTGAGGGCCAGGGTGATGCCGGTGGTATGGAAACATCTGGTGGCCGTATACACGTCCTCTGGAATCTCGTCGATATTTATGGAATAAAAGGAGCTGTTCACACGGTCATAAATCACTTTCGGCTTTCTCGGATAAGCGCCGTTCTCATAATAATAGATTCCCACACGGGCAGATGGTGAGTTATCGTACATAAAATAGTCGTCACTGACGCCGTAAGAACGGATCTTGCTCTTCATAAAGCTTCCCATATCGTGAGATGGAATCTTGGAAATGATTCCGGTATGAAGGCCCAGCAAAGCCACGCCCACCGCAACGTTAAGCTCCGCTCCTCCTACCTGTTTAACAAACGTATCTCCTCTTGAAAGCCGTTCATTATTTGGCGGGGATAAACGCAATAATAACTGTCCCAATGTCAATAAATCGAAATTTCTCTCACTTTCCATCTCTGTTTTACCTCGCTATTTTAAGAAAGGGACAGTCCTGATGCTCCTATGAGCAAAAGAGCTGTCCCTTTAGTCATTTACTTACATTCTTTTCAGATTATCTCTGTACACGGCCTGATCCGTCGCCGCCTGCTAAGCTGTCTACATCGGCACGGGTTACCAGGTTGAAGTCTCCAGGAATGGTGTGCTTTAATGCGGAAGCTGCCACTGCAAATTCCAAAGCCGCTTTCATGTCTTTGCCGTCAGCCAAACCGCAGATTAAACCTGCTGCAAAGGAATCTCCGCCGCCTACACGGTCTACGATAGGGGTGATGGAGTATTTTCTGGAATGATAGAACTCACGGGTCTTACCATCCATGATGCATGCGGACCATCCGTTGTTGGAAGCTGAGAAGCTTTCACGCAGAGAGCTGATGATGTATTTGAAACCGAACTTGTCAGCCATCTGGTTGAAGATGTCAACATATCCTGCTAATTCCAGTTCTCCGGAAGTAACATCCGTGTTGCCCGGTTTGAAGCCCAGTACTTTTTCAGCGTCTTCTTCGTTGCCGATGCATACGTCAACATACTGCATTAAGTTGGTCATAACTTTCTGAGCCTTCTCAGAAGACCATAATTTCTTACGGAAGTTTAAGTCAACAGAAACGGTTACGCCATGAGCCTTAGCCGCTTTTAAAGCAACTTCAGTCAGTTCTGCAGCCGCATCGCTGACAGCCGGTGTAATTCCAGTAAAATGGAACCAGTCGCAGTCAGAGAAGATTGCGTCAAAATCAAATTCATCCGCTGTTGCAGTGGAGATAGAAGAATGAGCTCTGTCATAAACAACGTTGGAAGCTCTCATTGCTGAGCCTGTCTCTAAAAAGTAGATGCCCAGTCTCTCACCGCTTCTGGAGATATATTTTGTTCCTACATTGTATTTTCTTAAAGCGGCAACTGCGCATTCACCGATCGGGTTTGCCGGAACTGCGGTTACGAACTGTGTATCATGTCCGTAATTAGCCAATGAAACTGCTACGTTAGCTTCTCCGCCGCCGTAGTTGATATCGAACTCATCTGCCTGAATAAATTTCTCATTATTAGGGGTAGATAATCTTAACATGATCTCGCCCATGGTAACAATCTTAGCCATTTTATAATCTCCTTATATATAAATAATATAGTTCTTTTGTTTCCGGTTTATGCGCGTGCTGCTGCAACTGCCGCTACAAATTCCTGAGCTTTAGCCGTAACTGCGTCGAAATCGCCTGTTTTAGCTCCCTTAGTAAGGCTGCTGCCTGTACCAACTGCGCAGGCGCCTGCTTTCAGCCACTTATCCACATTGTCTACATCCACGCCGCCTGAAGGCATGAACTCGCCCTGAGGAAGAGGTCCTTTGAAGGAGCTGATCGCTGCCGGTCCTACGATGTTTCCTGGGAACACTTTAATGATATCGCATCCTGCTTCCAATGCTGTGATCGCTTCGGTTGGTGTCATAACGCCCGGAAGCATCGGAACTCTGTAACGGTTGCAAAGCTTGATGGTCTCTACGTTTAAGCCTGGGCTCACAACATAGTTAGCGCCTGCAAGGATCACTGCTCTTGCTGTTTCAGGATCCAGTACGGTGCCCGCACCGATTACGACGTCTGGATTGGATCTATATTTGTTAGACATGAGCTGAATGAACTCAACCGGGTTTCCTTCATCCATAGTCATAGTAATTTCGATGAAATTGATGCCGCCTTTGATGATGGCGTCAACTACTTTTTCGCCCTGCTCTAAGTTCTTCGCACGAACAACGGCAACTAAACACTGTTCTTTCATTTTTGAAATAACTTGTTCTTTTTTCATGATTATTCCTCTCTCTTTCTTATTCGTATATACGATTAGCTTTCATAAATACGATTTTATACTTAAATATTAATAGTTACCAGTCCATTTGTCAACATCAAATCCCTATATTTTTCCAAGAAATCCTAATAATTTTGAAACTTCACCCGCTTTTTCTTTGGCAAGCAGTCCCAGGGCTTCATAATCTTCCGAAGGCTTGTACAAACTGGAAATGCTGATGGCTCCCAGCACGTTTCCATCCGGGCCGAACACAGGTGCGCCCACACATTCCATATGGTCTTCCACCTCTCTGGCATCCAGGGCATATCCCTTCTGCCGCACCTTCTCAAGCTCCTCTAACAGAGCGTCCGCCGACAGGATGGTGTTCTCCGTCTTCTTCTGGAATTTTATCTTGCTTAAAATCTCATCCCTGGTCTCCTCTTCCGTAAACGCCAGTATGGCTTTTCCCAGGGAAGTGCAGTACATCGGATTCTTCGATCCCACAGTGGATGTGGTGATAATGGGATTTTCCGGTTCAAATTTACAGATATACACGATCTCATGGCCTGAACGCGTACCGAAAAAGACGGTTTTCCCTACCTCTTTAGCAAAGGCGCGCAGCTGCGGTTCTATTGTCCCGATAAAATCCAGATTATTGGTATAATTGATGCCGATCCGGTAGGCGGTGAGGCCGATGGTATATCTCTGTTTCTGGCCCCGCAGAACATTTACCATGCCCATCTCGCCTAACGTGGTCACAATGTCATAAGCGCTGGTTTTGGGCAGATCCATTCTCTCACAGATCTCGTCCAGCGTGATCCCCTCCGGATTCTTGGAAACCATCTTTAAGATTTCCACGGTCCGCTGTGTTGTCCTGTTCAGTTTCATGTTCAAGTCCCCTTTTCAAAAGTCTCTGCCTTCAGTATACCCATGTTTTCTGAACCGCGCAACCAGATTATAACGTAACTCCCTGTTTGAAAATCGCCATATCATGGAATCCGGCCTCTTCCGCCTTCACCTTTTTGCCGGAAGCCACTTCCAATACATATTCAAACAATTTTTGTCCCATTTCTTCAATGCTGGAATCTTCCACAACCGGACCTGCGTTAAAATCAATCCAGTTATTCTTATGGCCTGCAAGAGTGGAGTTGCTGGAAATTTTAACCGTAGGCACCGGAGACGCAAATGGAGTTCCGCGGCCGGTTGTAAACAATACGATATGCGCGCCGGAAACCGCCAGCGCCGTGGACGCCACCAAATCATTGCCGGGCGCGCTAAGAAGGTTTAAGCCCTTAACCTGAACCGGCTCCGCATAAGCCAGAACACCCTTAACCGGAGCGCTTCCCGACTTCTGGGTACATCCCAGGGATTTATCTTCCAGGGTGGAAATGCCGCCCTTTTTATTGCCCGGCGACGGGTTCTCATAGATAGTTTGGTTGTGGCTCGTAAAATAATTCTTAAAATCGTTAATTAGTGATACTGTTTTTTCAAAAAGCTCCGGCGTCTCACACCGGTTCATCAAAATGGTCTCGGCTCCGAACATCTCAGGAACCTCCGTCAAAATCGTGGTTCCGCCTTTGGAGATCAGAAGATCGGAAAATGCCCCAACCGCAGGATTGGCTGTAATTCCCGACAATCCGTCTGATCCGCCGCATTTCATGCCCACAATCAGTTCGGCTGCATCGATCTTTTCCCTTGAGAAGGCCCCGGCATAAACGGCCAGCTCTTCCAGAAGTCCCATCGCTGTTTCCATCTCATCTTCCACATCCTGGCATTGGAGGAATTTTACCCGCTGTTCATCGTATTCTCCGATATAATCCATTAAAATAGGAATATTGCTGTTTTCACAGCCCAGCCCCAGCACCAGAACACCGGCCGCATTGGGGTGGTTGATCATATCAGCCAGAACTTTTCTCGTATTCTCCTGATCATCCCCCATTTGTGAACATCCATACGGATGAGGGAACGATATCACGTCTTCCACGGTTCCCTTAACGAACTTTTTAGCCTGTTTTTCCAGGGCCTGTGCGATAGAATTCACACATCCTACCGTTGGGATGATCCAGATCTCATTCCTCACTCCGACTTTGCCGTCAGCCCTTCTGAATCCGTCAAAATACACATGTTCCGTTTCCTTTAACGTGGATGGCTGAGGCTGGTAGCTGTATTCCAGAAGATCCCCCAAAGCGGTCTTTAAATTGTGAACATGAACCCACTCTCCTGCATTCACGTCTTCCTTGGCAAAACCGATGCGGAAGCCGTACTTCACAACTTCTTCCCCCGCTTTTACCGGTTTGACCGCGAACTTATGCCCCTGGGGGATATCCTCTGCCGTGGTTACGGAAATACCGTTCACGTTCAGCGTCTCGCCCTTTGCAATCGGCCTTAATGCAACCGCTACATTGTCATCCTCATGTATCCTGATAATATCCTGCATCCTGCTCATCTCCTGCTTTCTTTAATTTGGAAGTCATAAAATCAATGTAAGTACTTACAAATATTCTACAAAATCCCGGAAGCAAAGTCAATAAAAAAATGCAAAACTCTTGCATTTTTAATGGTATATATGTATAATAAACCTAAGTTGTAAGTACTTACAGAATGTAGAGGTGATGATTTGAATATTTACGACGTATCGAAAAAAGCCCAGGTGTCCATCGCTACCGTATCAAGAGTGTTAAACGGGAATCCCAACGTCAGTGAGAAAACACGCAAGCGGGTTCTCGCCGTCATGGATGAACTCGGCTACACCCCTAATGTATTCGCCCGCGGTCTGGGACTGGGCACCATGAAGACCATCGGAATCATGTGTTCCGACTCTTCCGATCCCTATCTGGCCAGCGCCATTTACTACCTGGAACGGGAACTGCGCAGCAACGGTTATGATTCCATCCTTTGCTGCACCGGCAATCTTCTGGAAACTAAAAAAAAGTATTTTGACCTGCTCCGTTCCAAACGTGTGGACGCGATTATCCTGGCCGGTTCCCAATTCATAGAGGCCAAGGCAAAGGATAACTCTTACATTCTGGATGCGGCCAAAGAACTTCCCATCATGCTGGTAAACGGCTTCCTGGAGGGCGAGAATATTTACTGTACGGTCTGCGATGATGTTTCTGCCACTTATCAGGCGGCCGGTTTATTGATCCGCTCCGGGAAAAAAGACATTCTCTATCTATATAACAGCACAACCTACAGCGGCCTCAATAAACTTCAGGGTTATAAAAATGCCCTGCTGGACAATGGTCTGGAGGTAAATGACGCATATATCCATTTATGCCCCAAAGACCTGGGTTCCGCCAAAGACCTGCTGATCCGGCTTCACGAATCAGGGCTGCATTTCGACGCGGTTCTCACGGCTGCGGACGAACTGGCCGTAGGCGCTGTCAAATATGCCCATGTAAAAGGTCTTAAAATTCCTGATGAACTCAGCATTGTGGGTTATAATAACTCCATCTATTCATTATGCACCGATCCTGAAATCACATCCGTTGACAATAAGGTCGAGGCGCTCTGTACCACTACCATCAATACGCTGATGGGCGTTTTTAATGGCGGCAACGTGCCAAGTAAAACCACAGTTGCAGCCGATTTAATAAAAAGAGATACAACTAATTTCTAAATTCAAGGAGGATTTTATCATGAAAGCATTTATGGACAAAGATTTCTTATTATCCACCGATACAGCCAAAACCCTGTATCACGATTACGCAGAAAAGATGCCGATTTTAGACTATCACTGCCATATCAATCCCCAGGAAATCTATGAGGACAGGAAATTTGACAATATCACTCAGGTATGGCTGGGCGGCGATCATTATAAATGGCGTCAGATGCGTTCTAACGGCGTAGATGAAAAATACATTACCGGAGATGCCAGCGACAGAGAGAAATTCCAGAAATGGGCGGAGACCATGCCAAAACTGATCGGCAACCCGCTGTACCACTGGAGCCATTTGGAATTACAGAAGTATTTCGGATATAACGGATATTTGAATGGGGATACCGCTGAGGAAGTATGGAACCTGTGCAACGCCAAATTACAGGAATCTTCCATGACCGTCCGCAACATCATCAAACAGTCCGATGTCACCCTGATCTGTACCACAGACGATCCCGTTGACACACTGGAATGGCATGATAAGATTGCGGCCGATACCACCTTTGATGTTCAGGTTCTTCCTGCCTGGAGACCGGACAAGGCCATGAACATTGAAAAACCCACCTTTGTTCCCTACATCGCTAAATTATCAGAAGTCAGCGGCGTGGAAATCAAAGATCTGGATTCCATGAAAAAAGCCCTTCAGGTCCGCATGGATTACTTTGCAGAGCGGGGATGCCTCGTTTCAGACCACGCATTGGAATATGTGATGTACGCTCCCGCTTCTGATGAGGAGTTAAACGCCATTTTCGCAAAAGGCGTTGCAGGCCAGGCCATCAGCCGTGAGGAAGAATTAAAATACAAAACAGCTTTCATGTTATTCGTCGCAAAAGAATATCACAAACGCGGCTGGGTTATGCAGCTTCATTATGGATGCAAACGCGACAACAACGCGCTCATGTTTGAAAAACTGGGCCCGGATACCGGCTTCGACTGCATCAACAACTACGCTCCTTCTTCAGAAATGGCTGATTTCTTAAATGCACTCAGCGCTACTGATGAAGTTCCGAAAACCGTGCTTTACTCCCTGAATCCAAACGACAACGCTTCCATCGGATCCATCCTCGGCTGTTTCCAGGATCCTACCATGGCAGGCAAGATCCAGCACGGTTCCGCATGGTGGTTCAACGATCACAAAATCGGCATGACAGAGCAGATCACAAGCCTTGCAAACCTGGGCTGCCTTGGCAACTTCATCGGCATGCTGACAGATTCCAGAAGCTTTATCTCCTACACAAGACATGATTATTTCAGAAGAATCCTCTGCGATATTTTCGGCGCTTGGGTTGAAAATGGGGAGTATCCGGCTGATATGAAATCACTGAAGAGTTTGGTTGAGGATATTGCTTATAATAATGCAGTTCGTTACTTTGGGTTTAAGTTGTAAAATTGATATTTAGCTGGAGAACGTTACGCAGAAAAGAGGGGGTGAAACCGGGCGGAACACGGCGGGATGGGCCGGGAACGGGGGACGCCGGTGGGCTTTTCAGGGTGACGGCTCATGGTTTTGGCGGGGGCATCTCTAGGACAGAAAAGAAGGGAAATGAAGGGTACCGAGAACATTCATCGAAGAATTTCTGAAGAAATTTTCGATTCAGGTTCTCTAACTTGCTGACTTTGAGATCAGCAAGTTCCCCTCCATTTCCCTTCTTTTCTGCCCAAGAGCTGCCGACCGCCAAAACAAATCGCCGTCACCCTGAAAAGCCCGCCGGCGTCCCCCGTTCCCGGCCCATCCCGCCGTGTTCCGCCCGGTTTCACCCCCTCTTTTCTGCTGGTTTTCTCGGACTTAATTATTAAAATGGAATTTTCCGTTGGAGATATAAAATAGGATATATTATTTTGTATAGACTTTGTTTTGAATAGAGTTTGTTTTATAAAGAATTGTCTTAGGAAAATAGTATTTTTAATGCTTACTAAACTGTATAGTATTTAATTATCATTATGCAAAAATCTTGCGGGAACATTATAGAACAGACCAATGTCTATGGTATTTTAGAAGGAATTTTTTCCTTCTTTCCTCCAGCCAATACCCAGCCATGGAACCCGGGAAGGCGGGGGGCGGGGCCGTTTGGGACGGCGTAGGCGGCGGTTTAGCGCAGGTGGTCTGGGGCCGGCAGGAGGCCGGAGCACGGTTCGCGGTTTCAGCGATTTGTGGCGGCCGTCGGCAGTTCTTGGGCTGAAAGGAAGGGAAATGGAGGGGAACTTGCTGACCTCAAAGTCAGCAAGTTAGAGAACCTGAATCGAAAATTTCTTCAGAAATTCTTCGATGAATGTTCTCGGTACCCTTCATT
>NZ_WQPN01000151.1:23166-46579 GCF_018785315.1 Clostridium sp. MCC353
CCACCATGAGCTGAAACTGCGAACCGTGCTCCGGCCTCCTGCCGGCCCCAGACCACCTGCGCTAAACCACCGTCTCCGCCGTCCCAAACGGCCCCGCCCCCCGCCTTCCCGGGTTCCATGGCGTTCCCCCTGCCAAAAAACTCAAATAAATCCTCCCCTCACTGCACTTCCCGGATCATGCAGTATTGCTTTAAATCAAATCCCCTCTCAACAATTCCAAACACCTTAAAGCCGAAATGCCGGTAAAACGCCACATTCCGCTCATTGTGGGTTTCCAGGGATATCATCAGATGATGGGCTTTGGCATATTCTATGGTCTCATCCATCAATTTGGCGGATATTCCATGGTGCTGCATATCCGGATCCACCGCCAGATAGATGATATGTAACCGCTCTTCCTGGTGGAGCTGGTCGGTCCACCGGGAATTCAAATAATCCTTACCTTTTATAAAATTCCAAAATGTTTTCAGTGACGGATCTTCCTTGATCAGATATTCATCCGTTTTAATAGCTGCCATCACCTCCGTCCAGTAATACTGGAACGGATTGTATGGCTCCGATTCATCGGATACGATCATAATGCCATTGATGTCCGGTGAATCGGCAAATATCTCGCAGGTGGCAAACATTTCTTCAAGATCGCATTGAAATAATTCCGGCATCAGGCGTTTTCTCGTATCCGCATCCGGAATCAGCTTGCAGTAAAGCGGATCTTTTGCGAAACTTCTTGTCAGCAGTTTTTCCAGTCTTTCAAAATCCTTCTTTTCCACTCGGTATAGATTCTGACTTTCCATAATCCAACATATCCTTTGCTTTCTCTATCATTTGAATCATAATTTCCGTTTCATGGATCATATAGCGGATGTCATCCACATAATATGCCCTTTGTTTTTCTGCCGTTTCTTCCAGGTAATCGGTCTCTCTTTCGACATCCGGCTCCTTATCTTTCAACCTGGCTTTCAGCCCCTGGACGAGTCCAAACATATTTTCATGGTGGACAATTCTTCCGAACCCCCATTTCAGGCGGTCCGCCGGCTGTTCCAGCACATACTCCGTAAAATACCGGTACACATCCTCTTCAAATAAAAATGCATACCTGTTATTATCAATTCCATAAACCGCCTCTAAAGCGCCTTTCACATCCCTGTCCCTCAGACATGACAGCGCCCGGTTTAAATATTTCAGGTTATTCTGTACCGCTTCCTGGGGGAATAATACATCATCATGCCAATTGAGACGGACAAATGAATCCTGTTCCTTTTGGAACATCTTCATCAGCCAATCATACAGCATCCCACACTCCCCACGAATCCGCCCTTTCTCCGCTTCACCGTCCGCCTGTCTGTAGTCCCCATTGATTTTATCAATCGTCTCATACAACCCCTTTGATTCCCTTTGGGCCCATTTCAACAGGTTTCTCAGCCGTTCTCCCTCAGCTCCTGTCCTCTCACAAAGTTCCCAGTCAACTCTCTTTTCTGCCGCATAAAACAGCTCTGAAAAATCAAGCGGAGGAAGCGCGGTCTGATCCAGCTCCAGCGCCATCAAACCGTAAAGATAATGATGAAACCGGTATACATTTTCCTGGTAAAAATTTTCATTATCAAACTGGGAATGATAATGGGTTTCCATAAACTCCCCGGAACTGAAATCATTGACAACGGACGGAATGCCGGCGATTGCCATGGAAAAATCATCAGACCAGGTCTCAATCGGGCAAAGGACCTCAATCCCTTCCGGATACGCCTCACCGTCCACTTGGATTGTTTTTAAAAATGCTTCCGTAAATGTCCTGTATTCATAAGTACACCGCACCGCATCTTTTTTATTATGGGCGTGGGCCGGCAGTTCAAAATTCAGATTTGCGGTCACTCTGCCTCTCCATTCCGGTCGGGCATGAAACACCTGTTCATATGCCCCCGTGGACCAGTCGTATTTTGAATTGACAATTCCCCATTCTTCCGCCGCCATGGCGCAGAAAACTATGGTTTGTTCCGGCCGGTAACCGCTGTCCTTCATGGCTTTCGCGATTCCAAACATCATTGCCACAGCCGCGTTGTCATCCTGAAATCCGCTGAAATATGAATCATAATGGGCGGACAGTACAATCATGCGTCCCTCGCATTTCCCCGGTATGGATCCACAGATATTATACGAAACCTGCTTCTCCTTCACCGTGGATTCCGCGTCAAACCACACTGTAATCTCCTGTTTTCCTTTCAGCAGGCTTTTTAGCCGGTCCGCATCCTCCTGCGATATGGAAAATGCAGGAGCATCTTTCGGACCCGCTATATCCTGGGCATTTAAAGCGCTTTTGTGGATTTTCCCATAACCGCCTTCCTGCACGGCGATCAGGGCAGCCGCCCCCTTTTTATGCGCCTGGTAAACAGGGAAATTAATCCACCACTCATCCCTCTGGTTGATGTCCGCCAGCACCAGTTTTCCATGGACATCCACATTTTCATAATCCGCGGATGTCCCTTTACCGATATAAACCAAGGGAAACTGCTGAAATCCATTTGTGTGAAAGTCTGTCTGATAGGCGCCAAGCTGGAATTCCATCAGCTTTCCGTCCCCATCCCGGCACCTCAGAACCGCCTTTTTAAATTCCCAGGAATCCAGTACAATTTCGTCTTTGCGGACGTCTTCAAGACCAATTTCTTTCATTTCCCGAACAAGCATTTCCCCTGTCAAGAATTCCGCCTCTGATCCCGCAGTCCGGTATCCAAGTACCGGATTTGTTTTATAGGTTTCCATCCTCTTTGCCAGCCGATAGGAATAGCTGACATCGATGGCTGATACATATGCGTCCCGGCTGTCCATGTTGTTTCCTTCTTTCTAATCTCTATGCATTGTCTATGATATCACTCGAAAGATACTTTTACAAGCGGCTCAACGGCAGAAAAACCTGCCGCAGCGGCAGAAAAAATCACCGTAACAGCAGAAAAAAGCGGCGGCAGAGAACTTCATCCGTTCTTCTGCCGCCGTATCATTTCAATATCATTATTCGTCCCAGTTATGGTAAGTAGCCTGAACGTCATCATCCTCATCCAGAAGATCCAGAATGCGGTTCATCTTCTTGACTGCATCCTCATCCGTAAGTTCTGTCCAGGTCTGAGGAATCATGGTCACTTCCGCTTCCACCATAGGGATTCCCGCAGCTTCCAGTCCTTCACGCACCTTGCTGAACTCATCCGGATCCGTTATCACCTCATAGCTGTCCTCTTCTTCGGAAAAATCTTCTGCGCCTGCATCCAGTGCGAGCATCATCAGCTCATCCGGATCCATCTCACATTCTTCCTTATCGATGATAATCTGGCCCTTTTTATCGAACATATAGGATACACAGCCAGGAGTACCCACATTTCCGCCGCCCTTTGTAAAAGCATTTCTCACATTGGCAGCTGTTCTGTTTTTATTATCTGTAAGGGTATCAACAATAATGGCAACGCCGTTGGGGCCATAGCCTTCATAAGTAATCGTCTCATAATTAACCGCATTGGCATCTCCTGCCGCCTTCTTAATTCCACGGTCGATCGTATCATTCGGCATATTATTGGCCTTTGCTTTAGCGATTACATCACGAAGTCTGCTGTTGTTGGCCGGATCAGCTCCGCCTTCTTTTACTGCTACGGCAATTTCTCTTCCAATTACGGTAAAGATCTTACCTTTTGCAGCATCATTTCTCTCTTTTTTGTGTTTTATGTTGGCAAACTTTGAATGTCCGGACATTATTTAACACTCCTTTTCTTTCTTCAAAACGTAAACATCTTTTCTATTCTAACACCATTTTCTTCTAATATCAAGTATTATGAAATCTCTCCTGTAAGATTTCTCAGCCATTTTTTCTGGCGGTATCGGATATATCCAAAAATCGTCTTATATACCTCCTCCAAAAGCACCATCCCATATACCACATAAATGGGCTGCTTTAACACCAGTCCTCCCAGAAAGGCCAGGGGAATGCCGATCAGCCAGACGCCGCTGGTGTCGATGATCAGACACATCCTGGTATCTCCGCCGCTCCTTAAAACCCCCACCACATTGACATAGTTGAACATCTTAAACGGCATGAACAGGGCGAATACGATCAGGCATTTGCTGATATCACCGGCTACCTGGGCCGGAAGATTGCCGTATAATCCGATTACCTGCCACCTGGTCAGCACGCAGAATACGGCTCCGGCTACCGTTACGATGAACTGTAGGATAAAGAAATTGGTGGCGTACTTTTCCGCCGTTTTTATCCGGCCCGCGCCCAATTCATTGCCCAAAATGACCGCTGTCGCCGCGCTCAGGCCCTGGAACAGCACTACCACAATATCCTGGATGGTGGTGGCCACCGTAATCGCCGCAACCGCATTATCCCCCATCCGCCCATAGGCCATGGAGTAAATCGTGGTTCCCAGCCCCCAGATGAACTCATTGGCGATTACAGGCGCCGCAGTAATAAAATATTTCTGTAAAAATGCCTTTGAATGTCCGAATAATTCCTTCACATGACAGGCCAGAGGCGTCTTATAGGCATATACCACACTGAGAAGCAGTACTGATTCCAGTATCCTGGCAATCAAAGTGGCAATCGCCGCCCCCACAACTCCCATGGCGGGCGCGCCAAAATGGCCGAATATCAAAACATAGTTAAAACAAATATTAGTGATGATCGCAATACAGCTTATGATCACCGGCGCCTTTACCTGGTTAACCGCCCTCAGCATGGCCACATATGTGTTGGTCACCGCAATGAACGGATATGTAATGGCGGCTACCAGCAGATAAGAAGCGCCCATTTCAATGCTGCTCTGGCTGGTGGTAAATATCTTCATAACCGCTTGGGGATTTGCCCGGACCGGAATCAGAAAAATAAATGCCGCGCAGACGGAGATCATCAGCCCCATACCCAGAACTTTGCGGATATTTTTCACATCCCCATTTCCCCAATACTGGGCGGCCAAGATGCCGGAACCGCTGGCAACGCCGAACACCAATAGGGAAAAAACAAAGAATACTTTATTCGCCAGACCCACAGAAGCGATTGCCGTGGGCCCTAAGCTCCCGATCATCAGGTTATCCACCAGATTGACCACCGTATTCAGCATTCCCTGCATGGCCACCGGCAGCGCGATCATCACCGCCTTTCGCAGAAAGATCCGGTCCGCCAGCATCTCCTTTGTGTTTTTCAGTAATTGTCCCATAGCTTTTCACATCCCCTTCTTTCTGTAAATTTCATGTCTGCTGCCGTGTACTCCGAAAACATAAAAGGAACGCCTGGCATTGTCAGGCGTTTCTGTCATTATCATCCGGTTCAATTCCTATGTTCTGCGCTTCCTCCTCCGGTAAGATTCTGGAAGCTTTCACGGAATGAATCATCTTATTCTCCACTTTTAAAATCTTAAACAGATAACCGCCAAAGGAAATTTCCGAGTCCTCATTTTCCTGGGGAATCCGGTCCAGTTTGGAAATCAGAAAACCGTTCAGCGTATCATACGTATCGTAATCCTCTTCTCCGAATTCAATGGACAGGGCCTCCGCCACATCTTCCAACGGGGTCATGCCGCTCAGTTCAAAAGCCCCGCCTTCCATCGGCGTTATAAACGTCTCGTCCACATCATATTCATCCATAATGTTGCCGACAATCTCTTCCAGAATGTCTTCCATGGTCACAATGCCGGCCGTCTGCCCGTATTCATCCACCACGATCTCCATATGGATCTTCTGTGACTGCATTTCCTTAAACAGGGAGTTGATGTTCCGGGTTTCCGGTATAAAATGGGCCTCCCGCAAAAGTCCGTCAATCTTCCCGATTTCCTGGTTGTCCATGTCGTGATTTTCCGAATAAATCAAGGCATCTTTCATATGTAAAATGCCGATTATATCATCAATATCTTTCTCAAATACCGGATACCTGGAGTTATTTCCCACCTTCAGAATGAAGCGGACCGCATCCTTCAAAGTCATGGACGCATCCAGCGCCACAATATTCTTTCTATGGGTCATAATATCCGAAGCCTCTTTATCGTCGAATTCAAAGATGTTGGTTATCATCTCCGCTTCACTGGCTTCTAACACCCCATGCTCATGTCCTTCATTCACCATGGACATGATATCCTCTTCCGTCACATTATCATCTTCACTGTTCGGATCAATTCCCACAAGTTTTAAAAATAAATAAGAAATTCCGGATACGATCCAGATAAACGGCATCATCGGCACGACCACGAGCCTGACCACCGATACCATCTGATACCCCCACTTTTCCGGGTTTTTGGCCGCCAGACGCTTGGGAATAATAATGCCGAAACTGATCAGTATGACCAGCAGCACCATCCCGGCGGCAACCAGATCCGGGCCCAGCTTAAAATACCGTAAAATCCAGGCTCCCATCACCATGCTGGTGAGGTTTGTCAGAATCTGAACCGCATTGATAAACTTCGCCGGCCGTTCCGCTATTTTGAGCAGCAATTCCGCCTTTTTGCCGCCCTCTTCCGCATCCTTTTCCAGATTTGAAATATTAATATTCTGGATTGCAGAACCAAATCCGTAAAATACTGCATCCAATAAAATAAATAATAAAAATATGATTACGCTGTATAGCGAATAACCATCGTCCATGAAATATTATGACTCCTTTTTTATCGTTAACGTACTATGACATTAGCAAATATAACAGATTCCTGGCTTTTCGTCAATGGTGAAACTATGTATCCAGTTCTAAGCTCACCATTAAAGCATGATTTACCTTGTTTTGCAGCTCTTCGTCGATATGACAGATCTTTTCCTTCAGCCTCTGTTTATCAATCGTCCTCAACTGTTCCAAAAGGATGACAGAATCTTTAATCATATCGCACCGCTTTGTATCCAGTTCCACATGGGTAGGCAGTTTCGCTTTATTCATCTTGGATGTGATTGCAGCGCAAATTACCGTAGGGCTGTGTTTGTTTCCGATATCATTTTGAATGATCAGCACCGGACGGACGCCCCCCTGTTCAGAACCCACCACTGGTCTTAAATCTGCATAGTATATATCTCCGCGTCTAATTATCATATTATCATTCACTCCATTTTAAGAACTTCTGCCTATAGTATTGCCATGCTTTAAGCAGTATATTCCTAATATAATATGATTGGAACGCTTATTTCGTTTCTTTACAGATCCTCAAACCCTTCATAAACATCGTCAAAATAATCTTTTGTTCCCACGGTGAGCCCGTTCCTTTTATAAACCCTGGGCACCCGCTTGCCAATGTCACAGACAATTTCATAATGGAAACCGCCGCAGGTTTCCGCGATTTCCTCCACACTGATCCGTTCTGCCCCGTCTTCACCGATCAAAGTCACCAGGTCATCCTCACAGGCATCCGGTATACCGGTGACATCCACCATAAACTGATCCATGCAGATTCGGCCCAAAACAGGCGCCCGTCTGCCGCGGATTAATACGCTGCCCCTGCCTGATAAGTTTCTGGGATATCCGTCCCCATATCCCACAGGTATGGTTGCGATCCGCATCGTCTTCTCTGCGACAA
Source organism: Clostridium sp. MCC353 (assembly GCF_018785315.1). GTDB lineage: Bacteria > Bacillota > Clostridia > Lachnospirales > Lachnospiraceae > CHH4-2. The sequence continues at coordinate 30,690 of NZ_WQPN01000151.1, forward strand.
AGGTGCCGCCATAGCTGACCGCCGTCCCTGCCTCAATGGTCTTTACCAGCACAATACGGCTCTTTAATGACAGTACCGGATAGAGGGGAACCTTCCGTTTATCCACTTCCTCCGACGGATACATGCCGTAAATGGAGATTCCGGCCCTCACCGCGTCCATATTCGCTTCTCTCAGGTCAATGATCCCGGCGCTGTTGGAACAATGCTTCATGGGAATATTGATCCCCATCCCATCCAGCATTTCCATCATCTGCTCATAGGCGCAGAGCTGGCGGCGGGCAGAAGATTTATCCGTTTCATCCGCCTTTGCAAAATGGGTGAACATCCCTTCAATCCGGATTCCCGGAAGGCGGCTGATCGCCGCAACCGCCTCTGCGGTCTCCCTGTTCACAGGAAATCCGATTCTGCTCATGCCCGTGTCCAGCGCAATGTGTATCCCGGCCCTTTCCTTCATGGAAACAGCCAGTTTTGACAATTTCTCTGCCTTCTCCACCTGGAATATGGGCGGAAACAGGTTATATCGGATCAATTCCTCAAACCGGCTCTCATGTACGGACCCCAGTATTAAAACCATCTTTGTGATCCCATGACGCCTTAACTGGATGCCTTCCTCTACGGTGGCCACCGCGTAACCGGTCACATAAGGATCAATTGCCTTAGCCACCGGCACGCTTCCATGGCCGTATCCGTCTGTTTTAACCACTCCGATCATGGCCGTATCCGGGTTTAAATTGGCCCTCATGGATTCCATATTTTTTATAACCGCATCTAAATCAATTTCTGCATATACCCTGCTGTATGATTTCATATCAACCTCGATTCTGCCGTCAAATGGCGCAACAGCACAGACAGTTCTGAACTGTTGCGCATCCAGCCCATTGAATTCACCTGCGGTGAGGGGCCGGATGCCTGCAGCCGCTATGTTTTTGCACAGTCTGCGCAGTAAATGCTCAGACCTATCTGAACTGTTATCAAATAACACCACTTTGGCGGATTGCCTCCACCAAATCTCTTGCCAGCAGACTGTGCTGTCCTTTTTCCCTGCGAACCCTGTCGCCGGCGCAGCCGTGGAGGTATACTCCCAAAGCCGCCGCTTCTGATTCTTCCATTCCAAGCCCCAAAAGCCCTGCAATTATGCCTGTCAGCACATCGCCGGACCCGGCTTTTGCCATGGAGCTGTTCCCGCTGCTGTTATAATACACCCTTCCGTCTTTCAGCCCCACCACCGTGACCGCATCCTTTAACACACAGGTGATCCCATATTTCCCGCTGTATTCCGCCGCTGTTTCATGCAGGTTTTCACGGATTTCTCCAATGCTCTTCCCCGTCAGCCTGGACATCTCACCCAAATGGGGGGTGATGATGATATTTTCCGTAAAATAACCAGTCAGCTCCGGCTTACCTGCCACCGCATTCAGCCCGTCCGCATCCAAAATGATGGGAACATAGGCGTGGGACAGAACGAATTCCACCAGAAACGGCACATAATCATCCTGACCGATTCCCGGCCCCAGCACCGCCAGGTCCGCCCATTCCAGCGCCTTCCCGGCCTGCTCTTTGAAGCTTTGCGCACCGCCCATTACCGCCTTTGGATCATAGCATTCAATGATGGCCTCAGGGAGCTGCTGCTGCAGAATCCCCCTGTTGGCCTCCACGGTAAACACTTTAACAAGCCCCGCTCCCATAGCATATGCGGCGGATGCGCTCAAATATGCGGCGCCCGACATGCCTTCACTGCCCGCGATGATGAGCACCTTACCAAAACTGCCTTTATTGGAATAGGCCGGACGGATTGGAACCCTTTTTCTGTCCTCCTCCTCATAAGTAAATGACTGAGGCGAAACCTGTTCCAGGCTCTTTTCCGGGAATCCGATATCATCAATGACCACTCTGCCCGAATACTCTTTCCCCGGATAAAGACAGGTGCCCAGCTTCTGCCATCCAAATGTCACTGTTACATCCGCCTTAACCGCGATTCCCATAATCCTGCCTGTATCGGAATGGATGCCGGAAGGTATATCTACGGCAACTGTAAACCGCGGCCTCCGGTTGTTTAACAGCTCCAGCAGTTCTCTGTACTCTCCCCCAATTTCCCGGTCCAGCCCCACGCCGAATACCGCGTCTACAAGGACATCACACCGTCCTGGGATAAAGTCTTTAAACTCTGCCATATTGATCCCCAGTTCCTGGGCGATTTTCAACTGCTGATGGTATTCCGCCGTTCCGCGTTCAGGATTCCCCGCCAAAAGTACCAGCACGTCATAGCCCTTTAAAAACATCATCCTGGCCGCCGCAATACCGTCTGCCCCATTATTCCCGGTTCCGCAGGCCACCCAGATGTGCTCCTTTTTACCAGAATGCCTCATCACCTCTTCTGCAACTGCCAAAGCGGCCCGTTCCATCAGAACCAGAGATGGAATCCCGATCTGTCCGATGGTATAACGGTCCACCGCTTTCATCTGCCTGCCGGTTAACAAATATCTCATACATCCTCCCGTTCCGCAACCGCAAATGCCACCGCATGCATCTGGGTGTTGCTTATGGACACATGAATCCTTACAATTCCCGATTCTTCCGCCAGTTCCTTTGCCCCCCGGTATAAATTCACATAGGGTTTCCCGGCTTCATCCCGGAGCACCTCAATATCGATGGGCATAAACCTTCGAAAGCCTGTGCCAAATGACTTAGCCACCGCTTCCTTTACAGCAAAATTGCCAGCAAGCATGGAGGCTTTCCCCTTCGCTTGCCGGCACTCGCATTCCGTATAGGTACGTTTCAGGAAGGCGTCTTTCGCGCATGCCTTCTCAACGCGCTCGATTTCAATTAAATCAGTACCTATTCCAAATATCATTATCTCTTATCTTCCTTCGCTTCCTTCTCCTGTTTGTCCTGCATGCTGCAGACCCTGTAAGAAAGTCTCATAAGGCTTTCGGATAAATGCACATTCTCAACCACCACATCTTCCGGAACCACCAGATCGGTGTGCGCAAAATTCCAGATCGCTTTAATTCCGGCCTTAACCAAGCGGTCTGCAATCTCCGGAGCTTTTGTCTTAGGAATGGTAAGGGCTGCGATCTGAACATCATTTTCCACGATAAAGTTTTCCAAATCGTCCACACCACGGATCTCAATGCCTCTGACAACAAGGCCGATCAGCCTGGGATTGATATCAAACATGCCTTTAATGATAAATCCCCGCTTTTCAAAATTGGCGTAATTGGCGATGGCCTGTCCTAAATTACCGGCGCCGATGATAATTAAATTATGCTGCCTGTCTATCCCAAGGATTTTTCCTATTTCCGTATATAAATACTTTACATTGTATCCGTATCCCTGTTGTCCAAAACCTCCGAAATTATTCAGATCCTGTCTGATCTGGGATGCTGTCACTTTCATCCGGACGCTTAAATCATTGGAGGAAATCCTCTCAACGCCGGCCTCAAGAAGTTCCCCCAGATAACGGTAGTATCTCGGAAGCCTTGAAATGACTGCCTTTGATATTTCTTTCTGTTCCACGATGTACCCACCTTCCTTAATTTGATCCACTATCTATGATTATACCTGTGTGTGAAAACAATGTCAAACATTTTGCTAAAATCCCGTTTATATTGTAACTAAATCTCTCCTTTTCAGTCAATTCAAATGCCCCCGAAACTATACAAAATACAAAATCATAGCCTTCTGCCCCTAAGTTTTACCGGAAAACAAGAAAATACGGGGCTTTTAAATATTGAAAATTTTTCTTTCCTATATTATACTATTACGAATGGACATTGTACATTCAGGAGGAATTTTATGATTTTATCATGCAGCAGCGTTACCAAGTCATTTGGTACCGACGTAATTATCGAACACGTATCTTTTCATATAGAAGAACACGAAAAAGCTGCCATCGTCGGCATCAATGGAGCTGGAAAATCTACCCTATTAAAGGTGATTATCGGCGAACTTCCGGCCGACGAGGGTGACGTTGTTATCTCCCGCGGAAAATCCATAGGCTATCTGGCACAGCACCAGGATCTGAGCAGCAATCGCACCATATTTGAAGAGCTTCTGGAAGTGAAACGGCCTCTCATCGAGATGGAGGAACGGATCAGGAGCTTAGAGATCGAGATGAAACACGTTTCCGGCCCGGAACTGGACGAGATGCTCTCCACTTACAGCCGTTTAAACCATGAATTTGAACTGCTGAACGGCTATGCCTACCGGAGCGAAATCACAGGGGTTTTAAAGGGCCTGGGATTCCCGGAAGAAGAATTTTCCAAACAGATCACCACCCTGTCCGGCGGCCAGAAAACCAGGGTTTCCCTGGGAAAACTGCTTCTCTCCAAACCGGATATCATTCTGCTGGACGAGCCAACCAACCATCTGGATATGGAATCCATCGCCTGGCTGGAGACCTATCTTCTCAATTACAGCGGAGCTGTAATCATCGTTGCCCACGACCGCTATTTCCTGGACCGGGTGGTCACAAAGATCGTGGAACTGGATAACGGGCACGCCACCGTATTCCAGGGCAATTACAGCGCCTACAGCGAGAAAAAGGCCATGTTGAGGGACGCCCAGATCAAAGCTTATATGAACCAGCAGCAGGAAATCAAGCACCAGGAAGAGGTCATTGCCAAACTGAAATCATTTAACCGGGAAAAATCCATCAAACGGGCGGAAAGCCGGGAGAAGATGCTTTCCAAAATCGAAGTGCTGGAAAAGCCTGTGGAAGTCAACGACGAGATGGGCATCCGTTTAGAACCCAATACCATCAGCGGAAATGATGTGCTGACCATACGGGGGCTCGGCAAATCCTTTGGCAGGCTGACGCTGTTTAAAGACGTGGACATCGATATCAAACGGGGTGAACGGGTTGCCGTCATCGGCAATAACGGTACAGGCAAAACCACCCTTTTAAAGATTATCAACGATATGCTTCCCGCCGACTGCGGGGAAATCCATCTCGGTTCCAAGGTTCACATCGGCTATTACGACCAGGAACACCAGGTGCTCCACATGGAAAAAACGCTATTTGACGAACTCCAGGACACCTATCCCACCATGACAAACACCCAGGTCCGTAATATATTAGCCGCCTTTTTATTTACGGGAGATGACGTCTTTAAGCGGATTAAAGATTTGAGCGGTGGTGAACGGGGCCGCGTTTCCCTGGCAAAACTCATGCTTTCAGAAGCGAACTTCCTGATCCTGGACGAGCCCACCAACCATTTGGACATCACCTCCAAGGAAATTCTGGAAAATGCGCTGAACCACTATACGGGAACCGTATTATACGTATCCCATGACCGGTATTTTGTCAACAAGACCGCCACCCGCATTCTGGAATTATCCCAGGAAACATTTATCAATTATATAGGAAATTACGATTATTATCTGGAGAAAAAAGATCTGCTGAACAGCCTTCACGCCTCAGATACCGGCGCTTCCGATTCATCCGCAGCGGTTTCCGGCGAATCCGGCGTAAAACAGGACTGGAAAGCCCAGAAGGAAGAACAGGCCCGCATACGAAAACGGCAGAATGATCTGAAAAAAGTTGAGGACCAGATTCACAGCCTGGAAACCCGAGATGGAGAAATCGACCAACTGCTGACTGAGGAAGAAGTCTATTCTGATGTCTCCAAGCTTCTGGAGCTGAATAATGAAAAGGAATCCATCAAAGAGAAACTGGAAGAATTATATGATATGTGGGAGGAATTAGCGGAATAACCGCTGTTTTTCGTCTAAGAAAGAAGGTTAAACCATTGAAATTACGTAGAATTGTGGCAATTGTGGGGATCGTGTTTTTGATCGGGCTGTACATCTCCACCCTCGTCTTCGCCCTGATGAAAAGCCCCAATGCCCAGAGCCTGCTGACCCTTTCCATCTATTGTACGGTTGCGGTTCCGGTGTTTTTATATGCATTTGGACTGGTGAGTAAATATTTGAAAGAGAGAGACCAGGATCATTCATAGATGAATCTTATCCGCTGATAATTGAATTCCCCGCTTACAGACAAAAAACAGAGCTGTCAGGATCAAATCCCGACGCTCTGTTCTATTATCAGCCGAACATTTTAATGATTGCCCCCGACAGGGAACAAATAATCATTATCTATAGATAATATCGTCCCGTCCAGGCCCATTGGAAACCATTGTAACCGGCACTTCCAGTTCCTTTTCAATGAATTCAATATATCTCCGGCAGTTTTCCGGCAGATCCTCGTATTTCTTAATTCCCCGGATATCGCACTTCCATCCCGGCAGGGTTTCATAAACCGGTTTGGCCTTTTCAAGCTGAACCGTAGTGGGGAAATCCCGTGTCACTTTGCCGTCGATCTCATATCCCACACAGACAGGAAGTTCCTCCAGATATCCCAGCACATCCAATACGGTGAGCGCTGCCTCAGTGGTTCCCTGAATGCGGCATCCGTAACGGGAAGCCACAGCGTCAAACCAGCCCATACGTCTCGGGCGGCCTGTGGTCGCGCCATATTCTCCGCCGTCTCCGCCGCGGCGTCTCAGCTCATCCGCCTCTTCGCCGAATATCTCACTGACAAATGCACCCGCTCCCACTGCGCTGGAGTAGGCCTTTACAACTGTGGTGATCTGTTTGATCTCATAAGGCGGTATTCCGGCTCCTATGGCGCCGTAAGCCGCCAGGGTGGAGGAAGAAGTGACCATTGGATAAATACCATGATCCGGATCCTTTAAAGAGCCTAACTGGCCTTCTAAGAGAATCCTCCTGCCCTCTTTTATCGCCTCATGGAGATAAGCGGACACATCACAAACATAAGGTTCGATCATATCCCGGTATTCCAGCAGGGTGGCGTATAACTCATCCGGATTCAGCGGCGGCTGGTGATATAAATGCTCAAACAGAACATTTTTCATCTCACAGACACGCTCCACCTTCTCCTTTAACGTCTCCTGGTCAAATAATTCACTGACCTGGAAACCGATCTTCGCATATTTATCTGAATAAAATGGCGCAATACCTGACTTCGTAGAACCAAATGACTTACCGGCCAGACGGGCTTCCTCATATGTGTCCAGCAGAACATGGTAAGGCATCAGAATCTGTGCGCGGTCAGACACAAGGATCTTAGGTTTCGGCACGCCTCTCTCTACCAATGAATTGATTTCATTAATCAAATATGGAATGTTAAGCGCTACTCCATTACCGATAATGCTGGTGGTGTGGTTGTAAAAAACACCTGACGGCAGCAAATGCAGCGCAAATTTTCCATAGTTATTGATAATGGTGTGGCCTGCATTGCTCCCCCCCTGGAATCTGATGATAATATCGGATTCTCTGGCCAGCATATCAGTAATCTTACCTTTTCCTTCGTCTCCCCAGTTGGCTCCAACGATCGCTCTAACCATTCATTTGTCCTCCTACAAGATACTAGATTTTAACAACAAAATACAGTATATATGAATAATCCCCTAAAATCAATAAAAAATGTACATAAAATTTAAAAACAAATAAAGTAAACTTCCGTTCATTCCTGCCTTCCCGGCGGATCGTAAAACAAAAAAATTCCTAAAAAACGGCAATAAAACAGGAATCACAACAGCGGTGCTTTCCCAAGACTTTTCCAACCAAAGCCCGTTTTTCTGTCGTAATTCCTGTTAATAGGCGCTTATTTTATATCTGTAACACGTTTTTTGTAATTGACTTTATTTATACATTAATCTCTGCCGTCATACCTAAATCCGATTTGTTCTGTTCCAATACCGGGCGGATCACTTCGCTGAGGAACTCATCCACCTGTTCCGGAGCACGGCCCACATATTTGGACGGATCCATGGTTTTCTTCAATTCTTCCAGAGACAGGCCGAATGCAGGATCTGCGGCGATCAGTTCCAGCAGATTGTTGTCCAGACCTTTCTCCTTAACATTTTTACCGGCTTCCATGGATAAGGTGCGGATTTTCTCGTGAAGTTCCTGGCGGTCGCCGCCTGCCTTCACCGCATCCATCATGATATTCTCAGTGGCCATGAACGGGAGTTCAGCCATCAGCCGCTTCTCGATCACCTTTGGATAAACCACCAGGCCGTCCACCACATTCAGATACAGGTCCAAAATGCCGTCAACCGCCAGGAACCCTTCCGGCACGCTGAGACGCTTGTTGGCGGAGTCATCCAGGGTTCTTTCAAACCACTGGGTAGAGGATACCAGCATGGGGTTCATCACATCCGCCATCACATAATTGGACAGGGATGCAATTCTCTCGCTTCTCATGGGGTTTCTCTTATATGCCATGGCGGAAGATCCGATCTGATTCTTCTCAAACGGTTCTTCCACTTCTTTCAAATGCTGAAGAAGACGGATATCATTGGAGAACTTATGGGCGCTCTGGGCGATTCCCGCAAGCACGTTCAGCACTCTGGTATCCACTTTTCTGGAATAGGTCTGGCCGGAAACCGGATAACAACTGTCAAATCCCATTTTCTCTGCAATCAACTGGTCTGCTTTGCGGCACAGTTCATGGCTGCCGTCAAAGAGTTCCAAAAAGCTGGCCTGGGTGCCGGTTGTGCCCTTTGATCCCAGCAGCTTCATGGTGCCCAGCACATGATCTAAGTCCTCCAGGTCCAGATTCAGTTCCTGAAGCCAGAGGGTCGCCCTTTTGCCTACCGTAGTGGGCTGTGCAGGCTGGAAATGTGTAAATGCCAGGGTCGGAAGATTTTTATACGTGTCCGCAAACCCGGCCAGTTCCGCCATCACATTAATCAGCTTCTTGCGCACCAGTTTAAGGGCCTCCGTCATAATGATGATATCCGTATTATCGCCCACATAGCAGGATGTGGCGCCCAGATGGATGATTCCTTTGGCTTTGGGACACTGCTGTCCATAGGCATATACATGGGACATTACATCGTGGCGGACCAGTTTTTCCCGTTCCTTGGCCACATCATAATTGATTTCTTCTGCATGAGCTTTCAATTCTTCGATCTGTTCGTCTGTAATGTTCAGCCCCAGTTCCTTTTCCGTCTCAGCCAGGGCGATCCACAGCTTTCTCCAGGTTTTAAACTTCTTGTCCGGAGAAAAGATATACTGCATCTCCTTGCTGGCATATCGTTCCGATAACGGACTTTGGTATTTATCGTACATTCAAAATCTCCTCATTCTTCTATAAACTATTCTGCAAATTCCCCGCGGATATCTTCCGTAGGCGGCGCGATCGGATAATCGCCGCTGAAGCAGGCTGTACAGATCGGCAGGCCGTCCGCCATTTCCGCCAGCCTTTCCATGCGCAGATAGGATAAGGAATCTGCATTCAGAATCCGGCGGATTTCTTCCACACTTTTGTTATGTGCTATGAGCTGGTCTTCCGAAGGAATATCAGTTCCAAAATAACATGGATGTAAAAATGGAGGCGCGCTGATTCTCACATGTACCTCTTTCGCCCCGGCTTCCCGAAGCATGTTGACGATCAGCGCGCTGGTGGTCCCCCGCACGATAGAATCATCAATCATGATCACCCGTTTTCCGGCCACCGCTTCTTTCAGCACATTCAGCTTCACTTTTACGCTGGAAACCCTGCTGCTCTGTTTGGGTTTAATAAACGTTCTTCCAACATAGGAATTCTTAACAAATGCCGTTCCATAGGGGATTCCCGACTGCATGGAATAACCCAGAGCCGCCGCATTGCCGGATTCCGGAACGCCCACCACAAGGTCGGCCTCCACCGGCGAATCGATGGCCAGGCTGCGGCCTGCATGAATCCTGGCATGGTAAACGCTGACGCCGTCAAACACGCTGTCCGGCCTCGCGAAATAAATATATTCAAAAATACACCTGGCTTCTTTGCTTTTTTCTTTCAGGCACATGGACAAATCCGACCGGATGCCCTCTTTTGTGATGGATACGATCTCTCCCGGAAGCACATCCCGGACAAATTCCGCATTGATCGTGTCGAGAGCACAGCTTTCGGACGCCAAAATATAGGCATTGTCCTTTTTCCCGATGCATAAAGGCTTAAATCCGTAAGGATCCCGGGCCCCGATTAATTTTCTCGGGCTCATGATGACCAGCGCATAGGCGCCTTTGATCTTCTTCATCGCATTGGCCACAGCGGTTTCCACATTCTGCGTGTTGATCCGCTCACGGGCGATATGATATGCGATCACCTCAGAATCGATGGTGGTCTGAAAGATTGCCCCCGTATACTCCAGTTCCCGTCTGAGTTCAGGCGCATTTACAAGATTGCCGTTGTGTGCCAGCGCCAGGGTCCCCTTCACATAGTTGAGAACCAGCGGCTGGGCATTTTCACGGGTACTGCTCCCCGCTGTAGAGTAACGCACATGTCCGACGCCAATGTTGCCGTGAAGTCCTTCCAATGTCTCAGGAGTAAATACCTCGTTGCAAAGTCCCATCCCCTTATGAGTGTAAACCTTCCCCTTCGGTCCTTCGGTATCGCTGACCGCGATACCACAGCTTTCCTGTCCTCTGTGCTGGAGAGCAAACAGGCCATAATAGATTTCCGACGCCACCCCGCTGCCGTCAAAATCATACATGCCAAATACGCCGCACTCCTCGTGCACTTCATCCGGATTTATATATTCAACATAGTCGTTCATGAATGCTTATGCCTTTCTGTGATTACTGGATGCCTAAACGTCTGAATACTTCCTGATAAGCGTCCTCTACATTGCCAAGGTCACGTCTGAAGCGGTCTTTATCAAGTTTTTCATGTGTCTCTTTATCCCAAAGTCTGCAGGTATCCGGTGAAACTTCATCCGCAAGGATAATCTGTCCGTGATATCTGCCGAATTCAATCTTAAAATCAATTAAATCAATGCCAAGGCTGCCAAAGTATTCCTGCATCACTTCATTAACAGTAAACGCATACTTGGAAATGACATCGATCTCTTCCTGGGTAGCCAGACCGAGAGCCAGCGCGTAGTAGTCATTGATGAAAGGATCGTGTAAATCATCATTCTTATAGCTGAATTCCAGGGTCGGCTGCAATAATTTAATTCCCTCTTCCATGCCCAGCTTTTTAGCAAAGCTGCCTGCGGAAAAGTTTCTGATTATAACTTCCAGAGGAACAATCTCCACTCTCTTTACGGCTGTTTCTCTGTCATTTAACTCTTCAACCAAATGGGTAGGAACACCTTTTTCCTCCAGTTTTTTGAAGATGTGGTTTGTCATACGGTTGTTAATAGCGCCTTTTCCTACGATGGTTCCCTTTTTCTGTCCGTCAAAAGCCGTAGCATCATCTTTGTATGATACGATTAAAACGTCAGGATCTTCCGTAGTATAAACTTTTTTTGCTTTTCCTTCGTACAGTAACTCTTTCTTTTCCATGAGTAAGCACCTATCCTTTTCTTTTTAATTTATAAGTTATAGATATAAAAGAACACTATTTCAGAAGAAATTATAATACAGTGCAAAGGCAAATGCAATAGAATCTTTTATTAGATTATTTAATGAGTGTCCGGAAAAAGCGGATTTCTCCCTCTTTGAGCCAAACCAGTATGCCGTATACGGTTTCCTCTCCGTCCTCTTCCTGTTCTCCGGCTATCTGCTCAATCAATCCCACTTCTTCTGTTTGTGTCACCCGGACCGGACAAGGTTTGCAGCGCCCAGCCATCACTGCGGCTTCCAAAATCAAAATGGCGACGCAGCATTTTCTTAAAATCCTCATTTGCGGTGAGGAAACGATCCTTTTTCTCCACGCATGTGTGCGGCGGCGGATCCAAATACGTTTTATTACCCCATGTAATCCACTCCTTATGTAAATTTAATGATTGGAGGTTATGTAATTGTAATCATTGTGATTTTGTGTAATTGTAATCATTGAAAATGAATCAGAATTGTCAGAATTCGTGTAATTGTAATCATTGAGAACGAATCAGAACTGTCAGAATTATAATTGTTGAAAAAAAGAAAGTAAAACTGGGACTGACACATATGGTTTGCAGTCCCAGTTTAAAAAGACTTAACGTCCGGTTGTGGATTCATTGGTTGGGCCTGTACCTGTACCGCCTCCAACCATATCGTCTACACCGTTCTCCACATCATTGATCAGTCCGTCGATCACGCCAGTGCTCTCATCTACAGAAGAGGAGGATTCTGTTCTTCCTTCTTCCGTAGTCATGGACTCTGTGTTGCCTGATGAACTGCTTCCTGATGAACTGCTTTCAGATGATTCCGTCGCTGCCTGTGAGGACTGGTTTCCTGAACCATTATTCTTGTTGCTGCAGGCGGTGAGGGCAAACATCATTGTGAATACCGCTAAAACTAAATATAATCTGATTTTTTTCATAATCGCATTCTCCTTTCTCTTTCTGTACTTATTATATGTCTGAGGAGAATGTTTTATAGTGGAACATATTGCCATTTATTTTTATAGGTCTAAGTATCAATCAAGGCCGGAATCAGCCGATTACATCAGCCATATCGTAAAGTCCCGCCTCTTTGCCTGCAAGGAATTTTGCCGCCTCAACAGCTCCTTTGGCAAAAATGGCTTTCGAATAAGCGGTATGGGAAAAAGTCACCACCTCATCCTGGCCTGCAAATATGATATCATGTTCACCCACAATCGATCCGCCGCGGACGGAAGAAATGCCGATTTCCTTTTTATCCCTCTTTACCCGTTCCGCAGACCGGTCATACTTATAAGTGTATGAATGATCCATCTCTTCATTGATGGAATCAGCCAGAGCGATTGCGGTGCCGCTGGGGGCATCCACTTTCTGGTTATGATGTTTTTCGACTATTTCAATGTCAAATCCGGCTGCGCCCAGTGTTCTGGCGGCTTCTTTTACCATCTTTAACAGCATGTTCACGCCGAGGGACATGTTGGCGGAACGCAGCACCGCGGCTGTCTCAGAAACATGTTTCACTCTCATGAGCTGGGCATCAGACAGGCCTGTGGTGCATAAAACCACCGGCGTTTTTGACGCCTCACAATAATCCAAAAGGGAATCTATGGCTTTTGCATTGGCGAAGTCTACAATTACATCCGCCTCTGCGGTACATTCCTGTAAACTTTTAAAAACCGGGTAAGTATTTTGTACCGAATCATTTATATCAATTCCAGCAGTTATGGAAATCTCAGGGTCAGACGCCACCAGGTCAGTGATCACCCGGCCCATCTTTCCATTACAGCCGTGCATTATCATCTTTATCATTCCGCATGCCTCCAGTTTTTATGCTAAAATACCGTAATCCTTCATGGCTTTCGCCAGTTTCTCCTGATTCTGAGGCTCCATTTCCGTCAGTGGAAGCCGCATAGGGCCGACTTCTTTTCCCATCAGATTCATGGCGGCTTTTACCGGAATCGGGTTTACTTCGCGAAATAATTCATTTATCAGAGGAATGGCTTTCAACTGGAGTTCCATGCTCTTCTTCACATCTCCTGCAAAGAACGATGCACAGATATCATGTGTTTGTCTCGGAGCCACATTGGATAATACGGAAATAACTCCCTTTCCGCCCAATGACAGAAGCGGTACGATCTGGTCGTCGTTACCTGAATACACATCCACACATCCATCGGCCAGATTCATCATGGTCGCAATTGCAGAAAAGTTTCCGCTGGCTTCCTTCACTCCCACAATGTTCTTAACATTTTTGCACAATGCAACAATGGTTTCAGGCGCCATGGTAACGCCGGTTCTGCCAGGAATATGGTACAGGATAATCGGGATTGTCACAGCGTCTGCAATGGCTGTATAATGGGCGATCAAACCGTTCTGTGTGGCCTTATTATAATATGGAGTTACAACCAAAAGGCCGTCTGCGCCCGCCTTCTCAGCTTCCTTTGACATATAAACCGCCTCGGCTGTTGAATTGGAGCCTGTGCCTGCGATTACCGGGACTCTTTTGTTGACTTTTTGGCATACAAAACGGATTACGTTCAAATGTTCCTCGTGGGTCATCGTGGAAGATTCGCCTGTGGTTCCGCATGCAACGATGCTGTCTGTGCCGCCCTCAATCTGTTCTTCAATGATCTCTTCCAGTTTCTCGTAATTAACCTCTCCGGTCTGTGTAAATGGTGTAATCAGAGCTACACCTGCTCCTTCAAATATAGCCATTATTTTTCCTCCTTGTAAAAAAAAGAGCCGGCCAATGGGCCAGCTCAAAGTTTGAATGTTCGTAATTATTCATCCTTCAGTAGCTCCCCATCCTCACGGATGACAGTCATATGATTCTTCATCACATGCCCAGAACGATATGCTCAGACATCATATCCTCTTCGGCGTCGCACCCTTTTGCCTGTCTTCTCATGCGGCCTGACGCATCGGACAGGTTACTGATGATTAACGCAACCTCTACTTCCTATATATGATTCATACTAACATCATTAACGCTGATTGTCAACTTTAACATTACTAATCTGTGAAATCAAGTCAACGTATGGTTTCAGAGCGTCCGGAAATATCTTACCGGTCAATATCAGATCCATCTCTTCATCACGGGCAGTTAAAAGTGTTTTCACTTCCTCTTCCGTAATGATCTTCTGATCCAGCGCTCCCAGCACCTCATCTAATATAAGCAGATCACACTCACCGGTCGTCAGTACCTTTTTAGCGAAATTAAGGCCGTTGCGAATGTTCATCCTCTCTTCCACCTTTTCTTCTTCAGAAAGATTTTCAAAAAAAGTGGATGACTTTTCAAACCGGAATATCTTCATATCAGGCTCCAACTGCTTTAATGTCTCCAATCCTTCGGCCTCTTGGTTGCCTTTTAGAAATTGAATCATAATAACCGTTTTCTGTCGGATCAATGCGCCGATTCCCTTGCCTACGGCCAGAGAAGTCTTCCCTGTGCCTTCGCCGCAAATAACCTGAATCATACCTTTATTCATACCATTAGTACCTCACAAAAGTGTTTTCGACAAGTTACCTTAGAACCTGCTTATATTACCACAGTTTCATCTTATTTGCAAGTTCTATTCCATCCGCCGGGGTGAATGGCCTGGATGTGGCCGGGGCGGATCAGAGCAGCCGGACGGGACCAATAACATCCGGCATCATTTTTTATTCCACACATTCTAATTTGCTGACCGAAACTTCATAGGCGATACGCTTTTCGCATTCAACTTCATTTATTTTTTTTGTATATTCACGGCTCTGGACCCTTCCCCAGACACGGACCCTGGTTCCCACCTCAAATGAGGAGGCATATCTGGCGTTCCGCCCCCAAGCGATACACGGTATGTAATCTGATTTTCCATATGGCCGGTTAACTGCCAGCAAAAGATCCGCAATCTCCCGTCCTAAAGGTGTTTTTCTATAAACAGGAACTTTACAGATATATCCGTCCAGCAGAATCTGGTTCGTCTTTGTATAATCTGTAAATTCTTCCAAAAAATTTATTTCACGCACGAAAATGGATAAAACCAAACGGTTTTTCACTCCTTCGTGACGGTTATAAGACCGGAACTGTCCGATGGCCTCAATGGTGCATCCTTCATAATTCTCATGCACATCGATCAAACGTTCTGAAATCATAAGCGGTATCACATCTGCCTGCTCACTGAGCCGGTTCACCGCCACATCCACCAGATAGAATCCCTCTCCAAATACCTCATGACTAAATGTAAATCCCGAGATTATCTCTCCTATTACGCTTACTTTGTTGTTTTCAATCGTTTTTTCTGACATAGTATTTCTCTCCTCTTTCTTTCCCTTATTTGCGTTATCGCTAATAATATGTTTATGCCCTGTATTCTTTTTGTATGCTAAAAAGAGGTCGACAAATATCTGTCGGATTCGATCTTGAAATTGGGATTTAGGTGAGAAAGTCACGCAGGAGAGCGGGACGAGGGAGCGGAGGCGGGATTGGATGTTTGGAGGCGGCCCTGGAGAGCGGAATCCGTCGGGGATGAAAACCTGCTTCCAACCGTAAGTGAAACTAAGACTCCAGGGATGGAAAAAGACGGTCCG
>NZ_WQPN01000152.1:0-644 GCF_018785315.1 Clostridium sp. MCC353
GTCTTTTTCTATCCCTGGAGCCTAAGTTTCACTAACGGTTTCCAGATGGCTTTCATCCCCGAAGGATTCCCCTGGGCCCGTCCGCATCCAAACATCCAGTCCGTCCCCTCGTCCCGCTTTCCTGCTGGTGTTCTCTGGAGCTGGGGAATTAAATGCAATTTAGCTGTTAGCAGGTAGTTTTTAATATCAAGTTTTTTACATTAACCCTCAAGGCTTTTTCGAAAAAGCCTTCACCCTTTAATGTAAATCCCCACACCATTTAACATCAACCCTCAAGGCATTTCCGAAAAAGCCTTGACCTTTTACTGTTATTCACCACGTCAGTTACTTGAAATGTCTATACCATAATCTGCTCTAAATACCAAACACCGTCTCAATCAAACGCTTCTCTGCCTTTTCTAGTTCCCTTCTCCAAATCTTTATTTATCCTTTATCAGTCCAGTACACAGCCATGAATCCTGGAAATGGGGACGGACGGGGGCGGAGGCCTGCTTGGAGGCTTGACACCGGGCGGAGCGGAATTCGTTGGCGATGAAAGCCGTCTGGAAACCGTAAGTGAAACTAAGGCTCCAGAGATGGAAAAAGACGGGCAGAAACTGAAAACCAAATCAGTTTCTGAGATGCCCACTGAACGGTAAAGTCCC
>NZ_WQPN01000152.1:654-14095 GCF_018785315.1 Clostridium sp. MCC353
CGTCCCTGGAGCCTTAGTTTCACTTACGGCTGGAAGCCGGTTTTCATCGCCAACGAATTCCGCTCCGCCCGGTGTCAAGCCTCCAGGCAGGCCTCCGCCCCCGTCCGTCCTCATTTCCAGGATTCATGGCGTTACTTTTGCGAATATGTTAAATAAAGATTTCAATTATAGCAAATAACAGGCATCCCCTTATAGACCAGGCCATATAGGATGGCTGCCCGGTCAGGCGGGAGATTCACGCATCCGTGGCTGCCGCTTGTCTGATAAATTGCGCCTCCGAAACTGCCCCTCCAGGTCGCATCGTGAAGGCCGATTCCGCCATTAAACGGCATCCAGTAATCCACATGGCTTTCGTATTCGTAGCTGCCGTCCGCCATTTTCCTGCCTCTCAGGATCCGGTCCTGCTCTTTATAGGTTAAACCGTAGATTCCTTCCGGCGTGGTGTAGTTTTTTGACACATTTCCTGTCACGCAGGGGGCGTCCCATACCAGGGTTCCTTCCTGGATCATGTATACATGCTGTCCGGTCAAATCAATTTCCACATAGGTATTTCCCCAGTCTCCCGGCTCTCTGGCTGCTGCTGTTTTTGTATATTGGGGCTCTCTGGACTGGCTCTCACCGGAGAGCAGCATATCCGTAAGGGCCTGCAGTTCTGCGGCCTGATCTATTTTCCAGCCGTAGGGGCCTGTAAGCTCCACGTCTTTTCCCGTACTCGTATGGAATGAGCGCACCGTATCTGCGGTATCATATTTTTCTGCCAGAGCTTTTATGTAAGCGGCGGCTTCCTCCTGATTCACATGAACCTGTCCATCCTGCGAAATGCTCATCCAGGATGCAAACACAGATCCGGGCAGCTCTTCTGTAACCGCCTCGCTGAAATTGTATGTAATCTTCATATCTTTATAACGGTTCATTCGGCTGCAGAGATCCTTTAACTGCTCATCAGAGGCTTTAACGTTTACTTTATTATAACAGCCGGCGGATTCCAGATCGAGATCAGCCTGTCCTGTTTTGAGCGCGCTGCCGATTGCCGTGGACATTTGATCCAAATTCAGGTCATTGCCGTAAATTTCAGGTATGATCGTATAATCCTTTCCCTCTTCATAAGAAGAGATGTGCGCATCCCGGGTTACAGTCACCCCGGCTCCGCTCACACAGAAGAGCTCCTGAATCTGTTCTTCCAGCTTAACCGGATCAAATGTGCCGCTGACTTCCATCACATGGGACGATTGGGCCGCAGGGCCTGTAATCCGTCCACCTGCATTCTGACCGTCTAAAATGGTTTGAAGGCCATCGGGGATGGATGCCTGATATCCAACTGCTGCGCCATTTATGTATTCTTCTTTTCCTTCTTTTGTAATCAGTTTGAGTTTGTAATCATTGGCATAAAATGATGCCAGATGTTCTTCCGCCTCGTCTGTCGTAAGTCCGCTGATTTTAATTCCGTTAACAGTAGTCCCTCCCACAAACCGGGTTTCATCATCTGCAAATGATATTACGCCGGGCATCAGCATAAATGCCATCGCAAATACCATCGTACATACTGCGTTCTTCGTTCTCTTCATGTTCAGCTCCTGACTCTTAATTTGAAACCGGAAGTCATAATCCGGTTCTATCCCTGCTGCTTCTCAAGTTCCAGGGAAATTCTCATCATTTTTAAGTTTCCCATATAGATTACCAAATATCAAAAATTATTACAATGAAATTTTCCAGTCTTTTTCTTAAATCTTTTTCTTAAAATTGTTTATCTTAAATCGGGCCCCACATTTTCCAGAACTCCCAAATGCTTTACAGCGCCTTGTCCCGGATTTGCACTCTTTTTCATTTCCACAGGCTCGGATAACAGGCCAGTCCTGACGACTGCAGGATGGAAAGCCAGTTTACCACTATTTACCATCAATCTCAGTGTCCCGCGAAATAATCGCTAAAACCAGCTCCCGGCTGGTACGGACTGCCATACAGGACAAAACTCTCAGGTACTTGGATTCATCTTTTTTCTTTACTGAATCCCGGATATCCCGCTCCAAACAGGTATGCATATAAGAGCCATAATATTCTTCTGCCGGCATTCCTGTACTCGCAATTACTGCCGGCATACTGCCCGGATAGATTCGGTCGAAGAGTTCAGTAATCACGCACGTATTTCTTGGCGCGTCTGTCTGCGGCGGCAATCACATACAATTACAGCACCCCATACCGTTCAACGCCTTTAAATTGTTTTGCCTCAAAATTGAAGCAAAAATATTTTCTATTCATAAGATAAAGTAAATAGTCACTGCTTTTATAAGGGGGAATTTCATGGAACCACAAAATGAAACTATCATATCGCCTGCCCAACAGGAATATATAGCAAAGGAAAACCTCAGGCGGCGTCAGGTCATGATCTGCCGCGTTATGCTGCTGGTGCTTTTGCTTGCGCTATGGGAACTATGTGCCAGCCTGGGCATTATTAATGATTTTATTTTCAGTTCACCTTCCCGCATCATAACGTGTTTTCTGAACATGGCTATGGACGGAAGTATTTTTGTCCATATCGGCATCACTCTGCTGGAAACGCTGGTCAGCTTTTTTCTGGTCATTGTTATCGGGCTTTTAACCGCAATCCTGCTTTGGACAGGTAAAAGCATTTCTGAAGTTTTAGAACCCTATCTGGTCATGCTGAACAGCCTGCCAAAATCTGCCCTGGCTCCGATCTTAATCGTGTGGCTGGGCAATAATGTGAAAACGATTATTGTTGCCGCTGTCTCCGTCGCCGTTTTTGGTTCGATACTTACGCTGCACACAGGATTTTCCCAAATGGACCCTGACAAGATTAAGCTGATTTACTCTTTGGGAGGTACGAAAAAAGACGTGCTGACAAAGGTACTGCTGCCGGGATCTTTATCTATGATCATCAGCAATATGAAAGTGAATATCGGGCTCTGTCTGGTGGGAGTTATTATTGGGGAATTTCTGGCGGCGAATAAGGGGCTGGGGTATTTGATTATCTATGGTTCGCAGGTGTTTAGGTGGGAGTACATACTGATAGAATATGATATCGTTGAATAACGTGTTGATGATTGGAATGACAGGAATTTTATTCAATACAGCGGATCCGCTTGATGATGGGCTGCCAGTACATCCTGTCCTTTAAAATTCGGATTACAATTACCTTGTCTTCCTGAACGACAAAGAATATGAGATATGTACTATATGGCTTATAATAAACTTCAAAATTCTGGATGCTCAGTCCCGTTTTTGCATATGCTTCTGAAAAAGGGCTTAGCTTAGATATAGAATGCTTCATTTTTTTAGAAAAATCTTCTGCTGTCTCGCGGTACTTAAATGTGGTTAAAATATACTTTTTAATCTCTGCAATATCGCTTCTCGCCTCCGGCGTTAAACGTATCTTATAATTCTTTCGTTCTTCCATAGGCTCTCTTAGATCGCGTCAATCTCCTTCCATGCTTCTTCAATGGTGTACAACTGTCCCTGCTTCATACTTTCAATCCCTCTTTCCAGTTCTGTTTCTAAAGCACGGATTGCATCTGCCTCAGTATAATTTAAATTTTCCGGGCGTTCCGCTAAGTTTGATTTAATCATAAAATAGGCTCCTTTCGTATTTTTAATCATTTTATAGTTTTATTTTAACACAGAATACGTTACTAATCCATGCACTAATTATTATCTATATAGTTATTTTAGGGCGTACAAGATATGCACCACATTTCAGGCGATCCCGATACGCCGTTAGAAAGGCTATGAATCGACTGCCTTTTGCTGCAACTCCGGAAGAAAAGAGTGCATCCGCCACGAAAAGGGCGTTTAAAAAGGCAGTATGCTTTATAACCTGTTCCATGCAATCATATGCTGCTTTGTAGATTCATCCTTGACTGCATATCCAAACGAAGCATACAATAATGGCGTAAATCCATCCGGAATAGCCCGCGCTTTTTTTCAGGGTCTCATAATCCATTTTTTCGCAAAAGAAACAGGAGGCTCTTATCTCAGAACCTCCCACACGCCATGGCCGCCGCGGCCATTAAACCGGATTCTTCCATCCATCCTCAGCTCTTTGATCCGATTCTGGACCAGCTTCAGGGGACGGTCCATTTCCAGAGCAATCTTTCGGGCTGTGGTGGCCGGATTCTCCTTCATGATTTCCACGATTTTCTCCCGGTCCAAATACCTGCCCCGTTCTGTAGACGGCGAAAATGGATAGGCAATTGAGATCCTGAAGTTTTCCGCTGCTATCTCATCGGCCACCATAGTCCCAGCGGCTCCGGCATCCGACAGCCCCATGATCTTAAATGGGTCAAAGCAGATTTCGATATACCACTCATGAACAATGATCTTTTGTATATCTAAAAGCATCTGGGACACGGTCGCCCGCTCAATTCCCCCTGTGCTGAGACGCGCTTTTATCTTCTCAATTCTCTGCTCCAGGCTTTTTATCTCCCATTCCTTCTGTTTAACAGCCTCTCTCTGGCTCCTGAGACTATCCAACTCTTCCTCCATGCTGCGGCTCTTCTTCTGGTAATCCTGATCTGTAATCACCCCGTCCAGCAGTTTGCTCAGCAAAATATCCTTTTGGCGCAGAATTTTTTGTTCCGCCTCTTCCAGCCGCTGGACCCCGCAGTCGGATTTCCGTTCCGACAAAGCGCTCTTCAGCAGCTTTACGGCATGGTTGATGATCCCCTCCTTATCCAGGCTTTTCAGATCATAGTATTGACTGCCCACCTCCTCCAAAAGAGAAAACAAAACGTCCTCTTCCAGATGAACATTATCACAGCCCTCCTGTAACTGTTTTGGTACTTTTCTGACGTTATCCATGCGCCGGTGTGTGTGTCTTCCATGTTCCAAATAGTTGCTGCATTTCCATTCCACCACGATCTCGCTGTTGTCAGCATATCCCCGCCTCCAGGTTCTGTAATATGGGCTTTGGCACTGGCCGCAGATCAATTTCCCAGACAGGTCATACTTTCCTGCGCTGCCGCCTTTTTTGTAGACTCCATTTCTGGAAAAACGCTCCGCCCGTCCTGTCATGGCAAAATTGGCTTGATCCCACAATTCTTCGCTCACAATGGCTGGAACCATATCCGTTTTATAAATCCACTGGCTTTCCGGGTTCCTGATTGTCTGCTTGGTCTCAAAGTCGTAGTGGAAGCGGTTTAAGATCATTACGCCTTTATAGAGGGGATTGCGGATCATTTTGCCTATGAAGCTTCCGCTCAGACTGCCGCCGTTTCGTTTCTTAACACCCTGATTTAGCAGGATATTGGCAATTGTGCGGCTGCCATAGCCAGCGGCGCAGTATTCGTAGATTTGTCTGATCACCTTTGCTTCCGACTCCACCACAGACATTGACCCATCAGGGTTCTTCTTAAAACCATATACTCTGGACGTCAGGATTGGCTTGCCACCATTTTTTTGACGGTTACGGTGGGCGTTGTTGATTTTTTTGCTTAGCTCCCGGCTGAAATCTTCCGAGAGGATTGCTTTAATGCCTGTGATCAGCGCGTCGTCGGCTGTGTAAAATTTTCGGTCTATGTACATGAACAGACGTTTTCCCTGGTTAAGCATCCGGTCGAGGAATAAATACCAGTCTTTGACGTTGCGCATGAGGCGGTCCTGGGATTTTATTACAATCACGTCAAATTTATCTGTCAACAGGTCCTCGAACAGGCGGTTATATTCAGAACGTCCTCTCGTCGTAGTGCCGCTCTTGGATTCCACATACCTGTCCACCAGATACCAACCCTGCTCCTGTACGGAACGCTCGCTTTCCGCTACCTGGTTGCGCAGGGCATCTATCTGGCTTTCCTCCTCGGTACTGCACCTGCAATAAATTGCGGCACGTAGCAGCTCCATCTTCAATTCTCCTCCTTCAGCAGGGCCAGGAAGCGAATTTGCTCATCCGGGTCGATCAGTGATTCGGCCACAAGAAGGTGGGCGATCTGGCCTAAGAGCGCTTTTTCCCGCATTTTGCCTTTCATTTGTATTGCCTCCTCTTGGTTGGACATCTCCGGCATATCATAAACCTTCTGTTTGTTTCTCTTAGTTTTATGATATGCCGGGGTGGATGTCCTTCATTTCTTGTTTTAACGATTTGCAACCCGTGCTTTTCTGCAAATGTGCATTGTACTTACAAGCTCATCCTTTGGTAAATGAATGTACATATCGGAACTGGGAAAGGCCATAGACCGCATGAACAAGATTAAATTATCGAACCGACAGGTATACGAGTATATCGATGCCCTTTTCCCACTGCTGGACAAACCGACAGAACAGCAGAAAAAGAATCTTACGAAAATGAAGGCGTATATGAAGGTACGCTATTTTGACGCCCCTGATTTAAAGCATATAGGCAAAAATGCATACCGATTTGTCAATGTGGTTTCGGATTTTGCAACCCCTGCAAAGCCTGGATCAGGAACATAAGAAAAAGTGCGAAGCTTTGATCGATGATCTGGTGGCATGGGGAGCAGAAGAGCGCAGAACAGTCTATAAAGCCGGTTTCCTGGATGGGCTTTGGTTAGGTAATAAGGCCTTTTGAAAAACATTGAATCAGGTACATAATGGTGATATCATATTGTATGGATAGGTGTTTTGGATGCAAAGGAGGGTCGTGATGAAAGCAGCTTTGAAACAACAAATACAGGAATGTATTAATAAGTGGACGGAAGAAGATATTTATGCGATTTCCTTTTATATTTACTATGCGGCAGATAACCCGACACACCCGGTACTTAAAATAGGATATAATACGGAAAGCAACTGTAAAAAACAGCTTGAGGAACCCACTGCGTGGGGTCCGGCCTCATCAATCGAAGCGAAGTGGAACTATGCTTTCTGGCTTCATAATGAGGAACTGGTTTTTGGCTATGACGGAGAGACAAAACGGATTGTTGAGGCCTGGCTTGATGGCTTAGGGTATCGCCGTTTACAGGATTCTGAACTTTGGGGAGAACATTCTTTCGATGAGGATGTGTTAAGCCTGTATGAAGACGATTTTGGAAAAGTAACCTGCGCATTCATCAGAACCGTTGCAGAAGTGGCAAAAGGGTTTCAGGAAGCCGGCTTTTTAAAAGATGTTTTTCACAAAGAAATACCCATTATTATTCATGATCTGGAATATTCAGAATTTCAGGAATGTTCCATAAAGGTGCTGGATTTGAATATGGAGGTAAACGGCAGCATTCTTCCAGTAGATTTTATTAGGTTTTGTAACGGTGAAGTTTGAATTATAATATTTTCAATGAATTAATAGTGGCAGGGCAAATGAATAAGCAAATTTCTGTGTAAGGATTTTAGAATCGGATAGGGGGATGATTAGCCTGCACCGTCCTTCAGTCCTCTTAAACCTTGCGGCGAGAACCTTGGTGTTCAGCTATATCCTTTGCCGGACGGATTCGAGACTTTCACTCGTTAGAACGTGCGCCCGCCGGACGTACATCAAACCCGGCAGAACCTTTACGTTCTGCCGGGCAATCGTTTTTCACAGTTCAAGACAGATATTCATTTTATCATCCCAGGCTAGAATCACACCACACTATCATAATAAATTCAACCATCCATATAATCCAGCCCACAATCAAATATACTGTAATCAATATCCCTTTTTTATTCCTCTATCCATGTGCAGCCGGTTTGCTATTTTGCGAAAGCTCCCCACAAAATATACCATTCCCAATGTCATCATACCTAATCCAGCAATTCCTATCACGTAATCAATCCACCTGCTTTTCATCCAACAGCATATCAGGAAAAGCATAATCATATAGGCATCGTTTATGATAGCCAATGTCATATGCACTTTATTACCGGTTCTAAATCCGGGAATTTTCTTCAAAATACGTTTTCTAAACGGCCTTCGAATCTTTCTAGCCTCCAGCGCCTCTTCTATATCGTTAACTCCCGCCGCTCCATCTGCGACATACAAATGCACCTTTTAATTATGCTGCTGACCTTAATATCTCCCATGTAAAGCTCCTCTGTCGGCATTTTCCGGTCAGCATTTTATTCAGAATCACCCCGATGCAATAGACGTCTGCCTTCTCATCCGTCTGGAAGAAACCAAATTGCTCCGGCGCAGCATACCCGGCAGTGCCCAATATCTCCGTATCACAGAACTTCTCCTTCTTGTAAATCCGCGCAATTCCGAAATCCGTCGCCTTCACAAGCCCATTTTTATCAATCAGAATATTTATCGGCTTTAAATCCCAATGAATAATCCCCATGTCCATCCGGTATTTAAAACCGTGTTGGGTCTGGGGATCGATTTGATGTTAAAAGATTGTGTTGCTGAAACAAGATAAAATTAATCATGGAATTAAAATCGTCTTATACGCCAAATCACACCGCTTCTTATCATGGGCCATACCCACGCAAAGCACCTCTCCCGACAGCCCCGCATAATACTTCTGCTCAAGGATCTGCTGCAGTGCCTGCTCTTTCAGCTGCTCGATATTCTCCCCCTGTTTAAATTCCACTATTACGCTGGTATTCTTCGGTGACAATGCCTGCAGCGTGATATCGCTGCGCCCATATCCTGCCTCCAGATTGCTCGTGACTTTATATGCGTCCCGCAGTGTTATGCACATGCCAAGGAACAGCATATGATAAGCATTTTCCTTCGCATCCATGTAGCTGGTACAGGAAATCACAATATTCCGATACAATTCCAGAAAACGGTCCATATCTTTATTCAACAAACGAGACAGCATCTGCTGCAAATCAAGTCCATTTATCCCCGATATTTCAGATATTAAAATCTGAAATTCCGACATTACTTCATCGTTGGGAATCCGGACTACTGCCGTATTGGCATCCACGCGCCTGACAGCCGTCAGATAGCCGGAATTAACAAGAAGCCCCCAAAGGCTGTAGTTGCTGTCCCGCTCAATATAGGAAGTTTCAAGTGTCAGCCATACAGGGATTGCCTCACCTTTTATCAGCTTTTCAAAATCCTGCCAGAAATCCCGGTCTGCTGATTCCAACGCCTTGCGCACCAGATAATTCGACGAGGTATTCACCCAGTAATTATCAAGCTCTCCCATATCCGCGTAATTTAAAATGGACCACGGATTGTACATCTCTATTCCGCCAAATAAATATCCGTCATACTTTTTTTGAACCGCTTCATCCAGTTCCAACCCGTAATCCTCTAATATTTTCTTTGTTTCCGGAACAGTGAGCCCAAAATAGGGGGAATATTGCTTGTGCAGCACGGTATAGACCCTGGCATTATTAAACTGAGAGAATATGCTTTCTTTCGCCAGCCTCTGGACTCCGGTCAGTAAAGCCTGCCCCAATGCGGAATTCCCTTTCATAGCGCTGCCATAAAGATTAGAGAAAAATGCCCCCAGCTCATCGTGATAGCCGTATTCATAACTGCTCATGATCGGCTGATCGTATTCGTCGATAAAAAGAAGCGGCCGGATATGGCAAACTTCATATACCACGCGCGTCAGATCTAACAAAGCGCTGGAAAAATAGATATACGAGGAGTTCCTGTCCATCAATATCTCATAAGATTCATAAAACTTTTTTACGGTAAATGAAGTCCGGTCAAACCGGTCCCGGAACAGTTCTTCATAAAATCCGTATACTTCCTGCATAGCCAATTTCAGTTGGTACGTCAGTTCTTCTATTGTCGCGCCCTTACAGTTTTTAAATGTAAAATAGATCACCGGACGGGAATTGATCTGATCGGCATATTCCGTGTCCATAATCGCCAGCCCATCAAAAAGTTCCCGGCTGTCCTTTGTAAAATCAAAAAATTCCCGGAGCATTGTCATATTCAGCGTCTTGCCAAAGCGCCTCGGCCGGGCGATCAGCGCCACTTTGTCATTCATATCCAAAAATTCTTTTATCATCAGGCTTTTATCAACATAATAGCTGTTGCTTCTTCTAATTTCGGCAAAATCATCATTTCCAATCGGTAAAGTTCTCTTTTTTCCCATGTTCCCACTTCCTTTCGATTAGAGTTTCACACCTGTGCTGTTATCATACCACATTTCTCGCTGCCTTTCCACTTTAATCCTTTCACGATACCCAACCATATCACTCTGTTCCTTTACCTCTTTAAAATGGATATGGTGGTAATGAGCATCGTTATCCTCTGCATCGTTTCCGCAATCCTGTATCAGGGTATTACCATCCTGGAAAAGAAAATGCAGTAGGCTGCAAAAACAGCCGAAAAAAAGAACATTCCCCAAAAAGAATCAGATGTAAAAAGCTTTTGATTTTATACGGGAATGTTCTTATTTTATTATTTGCAGACATAGATTTGTGGACTTTTCGCTCCCCGCATCTACCAGCTTCGTACTCCCTTTATATGAAGAAAGCGGGATTTCTCATATTGATAGGAATCAAGAGGACGCATATAGGCGTCGTAACTGTGCGCCGCCACATAAATGCGGTCTCCCTCCACAGCTACAATTACCGGGCTGTGATAAAAACCGTTGGCATTGCCAAGCTGTACAATATCTCCCGGCTGCACCCCGGATTGATCTGTTTCAACTGCATAAGGGCCAACCGATTTGTTATTTACTAAAAAGTTGTAGAGATACTGCACTCCCGTCCAGCTCGGCGTCCGGTCGGAACTGCTGTTGTAATACCAGCCCATCACCGGCGTGTAGTTCATGACACCGCTGCCTGCGTAAATGCACTGCGACGCGTAATTCGTGCAGTCCCCTCCAAAATTTTCAAAATCCAAATACCTTGGGTTCCTGCCCATGGCCCACTTTTTGGCATATTCTAATGCGGCCTGCCGCCGATAGCCTATTTCTTTCATATGATTTGTTTACCTGAGTTCATAGTTTATAATATGATATGATGCGAATAGAAAAAGAGATCCAGTTCCAAAGTGCGGATCATGTTCTCATGTTTCTGATAGGAAAAAGGAAACAGGTCAGCAGAAAAACAGCGCGGCCAATATGGATCAATGGCCGCGCTGTATCTAACTTCTTATATAACTGCTTGATTCAAATTCTTATCTCTCTTTTTATTTACCCGGCCTTAAAATCTCTTTTTTCGCCACATACCCTAATTTTTCCCACAAAGCGAAATCCGGTCTGGTGCCCGATCCAATTTCATTGGACAACAGGAACTTTCCGTCCTTTTCCACCGGCCTTACATCCATCATCTGATACAGCTTGTTCATCAGCGGATACAGGTATTCCACCATGTCCTCTTCCCTGGCGGTGGCGAGATAGTCCGCCGTCTGGTGGGAGAAGCCGCCGGAAGAGAGGGTCAGTCCTGCTTCCAAAGCCTGATCCCGGACGCTCACCCATTCCCGGACTCCGCACAGATTATCCGGTATGGGCTGAAGGTGGGAAACGCCCGCCTTTATGTAAGGATAAAACTGATAACGGTTTCTCATGGATTCACCCATGGAAATGGGCACGGGACATTGAGCGGTCAGCTTTTCCAGTTCCCTGATATCATAGGAATGTACCGGTTCTTCATACCAGGCGATGTTCAAATGTTCCACCCGTTTGATAAATTCCAGAGCGTGGTCCGCATTCCAGAGCTGGTTGACGTCAATGGCGATGGAAGCCTGCTCTCCTAACAGTTTCTGAATATATTCCAATCGCTTCACATCTTCTTCAATATGGGTTCCGAACTCACCGGCTGACTTCACTTTAAAGCAGGTGTAGCCCTCTTTCAGCAGTTTTTCCGCCTCTGCCTTCAGTTCCTCATTTCCCATTATATCCGCGCTGAATCCACTGGCATATACCTTAACCCAGTCTCTCTCAGCTCCCAGAAAACGGTGAAGGGGAAGTCCCGCCCGTTTTGCCATAATATCATGCATAGCCATATCAAAACGGCCTAATTCCACAAATGCAGTGCTGGCGAATCCAAAATTGCGCAGTTTCCAATACAAATCCTGATACCACTCCAGAGGCGTTTTTCGTCCGCCTTCCTGAAGAAGCGGCAGAACCATGTCCGCCATATATTTGGAGCAGGCGACCTGTCCCATAATACCGTTTTCATCCCACAGCGCCAGCCAGCATTGATAAGCGATATAAGGAAATGGGCCTGCCGTAGCGTCAAAAAACGGACGGTCTACGCGGATTGGGTTCAATGTATAAACCTCAATGCGCGAAAACTCCATTGGCTTATTGGCCTCTTCCCAGTATATATCCGGCAGTTTCACCGGATTATCAAATACCGCATCTGTTTTGATTGTCATTCTGTCATCTGCTCTTTCCATAAGAAAACCTCCCTTTTATCATTCAGACGCCGGGGGCGCCCAATCGTTTTTATTGTGAATTGCTGCCTGGATTTTAACGTCTCAGCTTCATTTATGTATGAACCGTTTCACCATCAGCGGTTTTAATATATCACAGCGCATATCAAAAAACAAGCTTCATTTGCCAAACCAGCATGATATACAAAAATGTCTCTGTTCCCTCATCCAAATAACCAGCTTTCCCTTCCGGGGCTTTGTGCAGTTTTACAGGAAAAATGTTAGTAACTGTTCAATCCTCAGAACCTGATGACATTCAAATTTTTAAATGATATAATAGTGAGGTCCAACATGCATCCCCGCCGCTTAGACATTCAACGCTGCACAGAGTGCGGCGCACATCTGGTCGGAAACAACCTTTAACCATACTCGAAGAAAGAAGATCAAAGGTTCAGCAATATATATATTTAAAAGGAGTTATCCATGGAAAATTTAATCATCAGAAATGAAACGGAGAGGGATTATGCCGCCGTTGAACAGATTACACGGAACGCATTTTGGAATTTGAGCAGCCCGGGATGCGATGAACACTATTTAGTCCACATCATGAGGAATCACGAGGATTTTATTCCTGAACTGGACTTTGTTGCAGAACTGGACGGCCAGGTCATTGGCAATGTGATGTATACCAAATCCAGGCTGACCGACGAATCAGGACAGGTAAAGCAGATTCTGACCTTTGGGCCGGTCTGCATCCAACCGGAATACCAGCGGAAGGGATATGGTAAAATTCTGCTGGAACACTCTTTTAGAGCCGCCCTGGAGCTGGGCTATGAAGTGATCGTCATATTCGGCAATCCCAATAACTATGTGGGCCGGGGCTTTAAAAGCTGTAAAAAATTCAATATCTGCCTGGAAGAGGATGTCTTTCCCGCCGCAATGCTTGTTAAAGAATTAAAGCCGGGAATTTTAGACGGGCGCAGATGGTACTATCAGGATAGTCCTGTCTATGATATTGACCTCACCGAATCTCAAAACTTCGATCAGCGTTTTGAGCCCAAAGAGAAAAAATACCAGCCCAGCCAGGAAGAATTTTACATTCACAGCCACGCAGTTATCCGATAGATAAGAGTCAGGCTGCCCGCGTGGTGTTATCCTGGAAGATATCATTGGATATATAAATAGCCGGAACGGGACGGACATTCTGTCCGTCCCGTTCCGTGCTTCCTCGTTCCGTGCTTCCTCGTTCCGTGCTTCCTCGTTCCG
>NZ_WQPN01000153.1 GCF_018785315.1 Clostridium sp. MCC353
TGAACTGCTGTTTAAAGTATACTTTCAGCACCAGGCTTCCGTCTCCGGCGATGGTTCCGGATAAGACATTTCCGGCTTCTCCGTCATATACATAACCCTCTTTTGACGGGATCTTATCGCTGGCAGTTACCTCGGCCAATGTTCCGGTCGTTCCGGTTTTCTTCGTATACTCTTCGGTTGTATCTGCGTATACTCCCGCATTTTCATAGTAGTACTCTACCTTATACTCTGTATCTTCATCGGCTGTCCACTGGGCCACATATACGGCATCTTTCGTTACC
>NZ_WQPN01000025.1 GCF_018785315.1 Clostridium sp. MCC353
GTCTTTTTCTATTCCTGGAGCCTTAGTTTCACTTACGGTTGGAAGCTGGTTTTCATCCCCGAAGGATTCCCCTTGGCCCGTCCGCATCCAAACATCCAGTCCGTCCCCTCGTCCCGCTTTCCTGCGTAACTTCCTCAACTAAATAAAGATTTTCATCCCCCCTCAATTTGTATATAATTTTTATCTTCAACCATCGGCTGCTCCCCTTTTTTGGGAAGGGACAGCTTTAGGGTACCATGTTTGAATTTTGCTTTTATGCCGTCTTCATCCACATTGCCGCCTATATAAAAGGTTCTTCTGCACGCTCCGGCATAACGCTCTCTTCTTAAATATCTGCCTCTTTTCTTGTCTCCGTCATCCGGCAGGCCTTTTACCGCGCTGATGGTCAGATATCCATCGCGGAGCTGTGCAGTCACCTCATCTTTTTTAAATCCAGGCAGGTCGATTTCCAGTTCGTAGCTGTTATCAGTTTCCCGGACATCAGTTTTCATCCATTTTCCTATCTTATGGCGGCCGCTGTTTTTGAAAAACTCTTTTTCAAGCTTTTTATAAAATCTATCATCAAATGGGAAATCCATGAAATCATCAAACAATCTGTCTTCTAATAAATCAGGCATTAACATAAGTCATACCTCCATTCCACAGTCAATCCCGGCTCAGCCAATTTTGTGCCTCAGGCCCGGTCAGCCGGTCAGCCTTCGATTGCAATATACTTTTTCTCTTCCACCGCAGGTTTATTCTCCATCTTAGGAACTGTCAGCTTCAGAATACCGTCTTCAAATCTGGCCTTAATATCTTCTTTTGTTACCGCTTCTCCTACATAGAAACTTCTGCTGCAGGAACCGGAATAACGCTCTCTGCGAATATATCTGCCGTTGCTGTCTTTCTCATCCTTACTGGTATTGGATGATGCGTTAATGGTCAGATAACCGTCCTTTAACTCTGCCGTGATGTCGTCTTTCTTAAAGCCTGGAAGATCGATAGCCAATTCATA
This sequence comes from Clostridium sp. MCC353, assembly GCF_018785315.1. Taxonomy (GTDB): domain Bacteria; phylum Bacillota; class Clostridia; order Lachnospirales; family Lachnospiraceae; genus CHH4-2. Next base: position 995 of record NZ_WQPN01000025.1, read on the forward strand.
GCTGCCTTCCAGATCTTTAATATCGGTTTTCATCATGCTGTTTTTTGAGGTTCCGTAGCTGTTAAACGGAAAATCCATAAAATCGTCAAATAATCTTTCTCCAAATATGCTAGGCATTAACATCATAAGTCATCGCTCCTTTTCTTTATCTTTGTTATAGCTGTACTATAACACATATTATTAGCACTGTCAAGCAGCGAGTGCTAATATTCACATATTCTTCAAACTTTCAGAATTATCCGACATTTTATCCGTCATTTCCCGGGCAATCACGGCCCAGCGGCGCACCTTAGAAATAGTTTGTTCAATCGTTGGGCGGTCAAATGACGGCGCATTTACAGCACTTACTTTCAGCCCCATGCCGGATACATCACTGCGGCGGCAGCATTCCATTACATAGCGGAACTTTTCTCTCATCTGTTCCGGACCGGCTCTTAAAATATCCAGTTCAGGATTCATGCAGATTTCCAGCGGAGCTTTATCCCGGAAGGCGCAGCCCGCCTCATAGATATCCGTCCACGGCCCTACATTAAACATGGCAAGGCGGTCCAGTTTCGCTATGTCGGATACCATTTTTGTCACATTTCCACAGCTATGCCAGTAGCTGATCCCGCCGTGGTACTTGGACAATTCCTGTTCGTATGGAAATATCATATCGTGGTAAAGTTTTGGCGAGATGGTGGGTACGTTAACCTCATCGTTAAACAAGCTGCCTGGATGACGGGGAATTTTCAGGTAGGAGTGCATTTGGTCGAACCAATGTTTTCTGGCATCGGTGACCAGACGAAGCTGCTGATGCGCGAAATCCGGGTCTCCGGCCATGTCCATTAAAAAATCCCCATACCCTCTCAAATAAATGGCAACGCCAAACACGCTTCTGATCCATTCGGGAAACAGAATCTCAAAATCATCATCCACAAGCTCCAATGCTTCTTCATATGCCCGGATCAGCCATGGCATGATTCCACTCTTATAGAAATCCACCGGCTGGATCTTTTTTATATCTTCCGGTTCCCGTATAATGGGTTCCGTCACTATGCAGGGATCAGCATCTTTTGAATAAATAGCTTTTACCCCGAAAATCGTACCTTCCAATACCGTACTACCCCACATGGGCAGCCATTTTTCTAAAAATGTATCATCAGGGAAGTTTTTAAACCGGAATATCATGATCCTGAGATAATTTTCCACAAATACCTCAGCGTTAAAATAATATTCATTAATGTCAAATCCAAAGTATTTTGACCATGTAAGGGTCTGGATATCCGCTGTAAACGGCACTTGTCCCTCCTGCCAGGAACGGTCTGACTTAGGGGCAGCCCTCCACTGTTCCCTGCTGCAGTGATCCAGCCCTTTCCACATGGAACGGCGGCGGCGGTTTTCGTCGCTTTCCTCTAATCGCCTGTATTCGTCCATCAGGCGCCGTATTTCGTCATTTTTCATATACTGCTCCCTTCTAAAACATCCAGATAGTAAAAAAGAGGGCCAAATCCAGGATCTGGCCCCTGCCAAACAACGAATGTTTCCTCTTTATATAATATGTAATTTTTGTATCCTGTTTTGGTCCCTTTCATGGGTGTATTGGGACATTCGGATGCGGTTGTCCAGTATTTGGGCGGTCAAATCGTGCGCCGCCCGGGAATAAAGCGGATTTCCGGCCAGATTCCCGCATTCCTGAGGATCTGATATCAGGTTGAACAGGTACTGTACGCCGCCCTGCTGGGGATCATAAATCATTTTCCATCCGGGCGTCCGTATCATCACACCTGTGCCCAACTCTGAAATTACGGCTTTATGGGAAGATCCCCGCCGCTCCTGCATTACCGGCAGTAAATCTCTTCCAAACCTGCGGCCGTCTTCCGCCGTTTTTACTCCCGCCAGCTCCAGAACCGTTGGGTACAAATCCAGAAGGGATACCAGGGCCCTGCATTTTTTATTGCCGTTCATCATGGTGTCCCTGGGAATTCCCGGTCCTGCAAGAATCAGCGGAACCCCCACGCTGCCCTCATAAAAACAGCGCTTGTCCCAAATCCCATGGTCCCCCAGATTATCGCCGTGATCAGAAGTGAAAATGAACACGGTATTTTCGTATTGGCCTTTTTTCTTGAAAAGCTCCAGCATTTTCCCGATATATCCGTCAATAATTGCGCATTTCTGAAGATAATGAGCCCGGCGCGTCCGGCAGTCTTTTGTGTCCGGCGCATCTATGGGCAGAAAAACATCTTCCGGCTTAATCGTCAAATCTCCCGGATGCCAGAGCGGCGGATGAGGGCCGATGAAAGACCATTGGAAATAAAGAGGTTTTTTAAATTCACAGCGGCTGATAAAATCAGTACCACTCTCATAGATAAAATGTTCTGCCGTATAGGGTTCTTCAAAAATATGGTTGAAAAAATTATCGCCGTGGTTTGGGTTTACAGAAACAGAGCCGAACATTTCCAAAAGCCCGTGTTTCTCCAAAAAATGCGTATAATCGTCGCTGTTGGACTGGTTTTCCCCATCATCCAAAACCTGCACAACCGTGTCGAATCCATATCCGCCTATCACGCTGCCATCGTTTGTGATGTCACGGAACTTTCCATAGCTGTCTATAAAATGGTGTTTGCCTATCATTGCGGTTTCATATCCATTTTCCCGGAGCAGGTTGGGGTAAGTTTGGAGCCTTATTTCGTCCCTCACAGGCTCGGCCCCATTGCCGCAGATTCCCGTCTGATGAGGTAAGAGGCCGGTTATGATGGAAACCCGCGCCGGCTGGCAGAGGGGGGCGGGGGTATAAGCATTGGTGAAACAGGTCCCTTTTGCAGCCAGTTTTTGTAAATTGGGCATATAGTCAAGGGCCTCTCTCCGGCACTGGTCTGTCATGATCAGGACAATATTAGGTTTTGTACTCTCTTTCACATTATTTTCCCTCCGTTTTCCCGGACTTAGCCGTAGTTCTGAAATTGCCTGCGAACATCAGGACAGCTAACAGGATAACTGCCACAGAAAGAGGCCTTGTAAACATATATTGGAATACCGAAATATTTTTCGCTCCGGCAATCAGCATAGAATTGCGCAGATTCACCTCGATCAGTTTGCCTAAAATCAGCCCCAGCAGGACAGGCGGCGCCGGAATCCCGCATCTGGAAAATATTATGCCCAAAAATCCGCACACGACCGCAACCGCCATATCATATACGCTGTTGCGGGCGCTGTACGCTCCGATCAGGGAGCTGACAATAACAACGGGTATGATGTACCGGATCTTGATCTTTAATATCTGGGAAAACAGGGGAACTCCGCAGACCCCTATCACCCCCATGGCAACCACTGCAAACATCATTCCAATGGTAAAGCTGTACGCCAGTCCAGGCGTTTCTCCAAACAGCTTAGGCCCCGGTGTGATCCCATGGATCAGGATCGCGCTGTAGATAATGGCCGCCGTGGCCGAACCCGGAATTCCCAGGGCCAGAAGAGGGATCAGGGAACCGCCTACCGCGGCATTATTGGAACTTTCCGCCGCAATAATGCCGTTTTCATTACCCTGCCCAAAAGGCGTCTCATCTTTTTTGCAATTCCGCTTCGCCTCCCCATAGGATACAAAGGATGAAATGGCGCCGCCGGTACCGGGTAAAATCCCGATCCAAATGCCGATCAGCGTGGATTTGATGAGAACCGGCATTTTTTTAGACATTTTGACAATCACATCCGTAACCCTGGCCTTTTCCAGAGCTACCCCTGCGCTGCTCTGGCTCTTATCCGCCCCTTTGCACTGACGCACCATCTCAGCCAGTGCAAAAAAGCCGACAATTGCAGGAATCAGGCCAATTCCTGATGAAAGAGCCCCGATTCCAAAGGTCAAACGGGTATTTCCGGTTAGGGAATCCACCCCGATCATGCTAAGGAACACACCGAACAGAGCAGCAAAACAGCCCTTTATAACACTCTTTCCTGACAAACTCCCCACCACCGCCAGGCCGGCAACCGCTATCAGAAACATTTCCGGGGGCCCGAATTTTAATGCGATTCCGGCCAATAGCGGCGCAAAGAAAATCAAAACAAACACCCCGCATAAACCGCCGAACACGGAAGACAGGATCGAATAATACAACGCCTCTCTCCCTCTCCCTTTTTTAGCCATAGCATTGCCTTCAATGGCGGTGCAGGCTGCCTCGCTGGAGCCGGGTACATTGATCAGTATTCCTGAAATAGAGCCGCCATAAGAAGATCCCATATAGATGGACCCCAGCAGTAAAAGGCTGTGGACAGGGCTGAGACCATAAGTGGCCGGCAGCAATACGGCGATGCAGATAGATCCGTTAAGCCCGGGTATGGCCCCAAATACAACTCCGAGAACTGCGCCCAGAAGGGTGATCAATATGGTGCCAGGGGACAACAGTTCCTTAAATACGGTTAAGATAATTTCCATTTGCATCCTTCCCGCGGATCAGGCCCTGAGCTCTTTATTATTTACTGGCCTGCCAGGTTTCCAGTCCGCTTTTTATCCGTTTTATATTATCGAGAATATAGGTTCCGGCTTCTTCTCCGCCTTTATAAGCAGGTATCGCGTCGATGGCTTCCAGGCTGTCTTTGAACTCCTGGCTGTTACCCACCTTGTCCAGGGCGGCTCTGAGCGTTGTCAGAACTTGTTCAGGCGCTCCCTTAGGCATAATCAGAATGAAATTCTGTACAATATTCACATCGTATCCGCTTTCTATAAACGTCGGAACATCCATGCAGGTAGGCAGCCTGTCAGGGCTTGTCACCCCAACCACTTTCAGCCCCTGGTCCACAGCCTGCTGGTAGAATTGAGCCGTGAGAAGGCCGATGTCCACATGTCCTCCGGCGATGGAGGCCAGGTTATTGGCTCCGCTGTCATTTACAATCTGTGTGAACCCTGTTCCTGTATTCACTTCCAGGGTGGACATCACTTCCGCAATTCCTGACGGCGTTCCCAGGGTCAGCTTCCCCGGATTGGCCAGCGCATATTCCATCACTTCCTGAAGGGTGTTAAACGTACTGTTTTTACCTAAAACCATGATGTAAGCTGTCATATTGGTTGCCGCCAGATACTCCCAGCTGTCCTCCGTATATTTGGTGTCTGTGTACAAAACAGAATGGATGGCCTGAACCGTATCCGCAGACAGGTCAATGGTATATCCGTCCGGTTTTGAGGCGGCTGTCTCGTTAAGGCCAACTACCCCGTCACCTCCGGTTTTATTGACTACCACAACGGGAATACCCAGCTCCTTTTCCAGCAGGGGTGCAATGGCCCTGGCAGTCAGGTCGCTTCCGCCTCCGGCCGCCCTCTCCACGATAATAGTTACGCTTTTGTTTTTATCCGGGTACTTCTCTTCCCGTTTTGAACACCCGGCCAAGCCGGTGATGGCCAAAACAATGGCGGCAGCCAGAAAAAAGCAAATTTTGTTCTTTTTCAGCATAATAAGTTACCTCCTCATTTTATTTCACTGGTTACCAGTTACAAATTAAATCAGCAGACCGGCGGGCGTGGGGATATGCAGGATCAGGTGGAATATGACGAACAATACCGCCACAGCCGCAAGACAGAAAACAGCATTGGAAATCAGCGTTTTCTTAAATGTATCCCGCTTTATTACCAGGAAACAGACCCCCAGCATGCACAGGTAGAGAGAGACATAAAAGCCCAGTATTTTAATTAAAGCGGCTGTCAATCCCATAATGAAAAAAATTAAAAGTTCAAGCCTGTTCAAAAGTTTTACTGTTTTATCCGGTTCTTCTTTATCCTTTTTTAATGATAAAACCAGGTTTCCGGCCCCGATAACGATAAAGCAGGCTCCCGTTAGCACAGGAAACAATCTGACCCCCGGATTATATCTGACGGACGGTACAAGGATGCACAGGCCCAAAATAAATATAGCTATGGAAATCCGGCACTCATGGTTATTTATTTTCTTTAGAGCAGACACCCGGTTCATAATTGCCCTCCTTTTTTATTAGTTATATTATTAGCAATTTATTAATACTTTTATTAGCATTATTTCCACTTAAATATTAACATATTACAAATACTATGTCAAATAAAAACGCATTTTTCGTATGTTTTATCAAGTATTCTTATTTATACTATTATTAAATCTTCAAATTTTATTAGTAATATTTTATTAATTTATCAGAAATAGAATTAAGCTGCAATTGATTTTCAGCAGGAGATAAGCTAATATATATTTATAACTATTAATCTTATAAAAGGACTTGATAAACAACCATGCAGAAATCAAACAATAAAAAAAAGGTTACCACCATTGACATTGCAAAGTTGTCCGGTGTCTCCCAGTCTACGGTTTCCTTTGTTTTAAACAACAAAGAGGGTATATCCATCTCAGAGGAGACCAGGAAAAAGGTGCTGGACTGCGCCCGGTCTTTGGGTTATATCCATAAGTCCGCCGGTTCCCGCACCAAAAAGCAAAATCCGGTTATCGGATATGTTTTTCCGTCTTTTGCCAATATCTTTCATTTCATGGCCGCCCAGATCATTGACAGCGAGGCCGGAAAACAGGGCTGTCACACCGTCTTATGCAACACCAGGAGGGAGCGGCAAGGGGAAGCGGAACAGGTGGAATGGCTGATCAGTCAAAAAGTGGACGGAATCATCTATTCCTATAATCCCATAGAACTGGATCTGATCGAATCCTACAGCCGCCAAATCCCTATTGTGATTTTGGCTGAAAAAAACTATGACATCAATATTAATACCGTATCGTTAAACAGCTTTAAATCCGGAGAACTGATTGCAGAGCACTTGATAGAATCAGGCCATAGAAAGTTCGCTTTTATAACCACGCCTTTATCCAGCCGGGCGATCTCACGGAAACTGCGTTTTGAAGGCGTGCTCTCCACCTTAAAAAAACATGGCCTGGATCATAATTTGGTAATCTGCCAGGCGGAAAAGGAAAATGAAGCGCTTAGCGGCTGCGGGGACGAAGCCAACACCGGATATACCCTGACTCAGGATTTACTGTCCCGCCGAAATGACATCACAGCTATCATCGGATTGAACGATATGTTCGCTATAGGAATCTGTAAGGCGCTGAATGAAGCAGGAATCAGGATACCGGAAGATATATCGGTATGCGGTTTTGACAACCTCTTCCTTTCAGACTATATTTTTCCTTCTCTCACTACAGTGGATCATTTTCTGCCCCACCGATGCAGGGCCGCCCTTGACATGCTGATTGACCACACATCTTCGGCAGGCAGCGATATCATTAAAATAGAATATGATCCAAAACTGATCATCAGAGGCTCTACAGGCCCGGCAAAAAATAAGGGACTGTGAACAGCAGCAAAAAATAATGAAGTTCTTTATTTTCCATATTGACTCTCACGCATGGTGATAGTGTACAGTTGTAATCAGAGAACAGGCCGCTGAATGCTTCACTGCCGGCAGGGCATAACCGGCCGCACTCAATTTTATTTAAGAGGTGATTTGATATGATGACTGTAAAACAGGTTTCTGCTTTAACGGGTGTCAGCGTGCGCACCCTGCAGTTCTACGATGAGATCGGTCTATTCAAACCGACCACCGTAACAGACGCAGGATATCGTCTATATGATGAAAATGCATTAGAAATCCTGCAGCAAATCCTGTTTTTTAAAGAGTTGGATTTTACATTAAAGGAAATTAAAACAATCATGGAGAATCCACAATTTGATAAAACAGAGGCATTTGCAAAGCAGCGGGAACTGATCCTGATAAAGCGCGACCGTTTAAACAACCTGTTAAAACTACTGGACAAACTGGTTAAAGGAGAAAAATGTATGGATTTTAAAGACTTCGACATGAGCGGTTATTTTCGAATCTTAGCCGATTTTAAAACAACGCACAGAGATAAAATTATAAAACAACTGGGAAATATGGAGAATTTTGATGATATGATCTCAGACCTGAAATCCCGGGAAGATGAAATTGCCGAAATGGCCATAAATCAATACGGAAGTCTGGAAAATTACACAAAAGCGATGAAAAAAAGCCTGGCTGATTTCCTTGATAACGGTCCTTCGGTCGATCCATCAGAAGTCAATTCCCTGCTGGACAGATCAAATGCTTTGACAAGAAAACTGACCGCAGATCTGACAAAAGATGTATCTTCTCCGGAAATCCGTGAAATCACCGGAGAACTAATTACTTATGTCAACGAATGCAGCCGCGGAATGGACATGGGCGAAAATTATTGGCCCAATATGGCGGACCTTTATATTTCATCACCGGCATACATCCAGGCAACAGATAAGCAGTATGGAGAAGGCGCATCAAAGTATATTGGATTTGCCATTAAAGCTTATTTGGATTTTCAGTGAATGGCCGGAGTTACGCCGTGAAGAAGGGGAAGCCTGGGCTGGCGGCCGGGGAGTATAAGAATTAGGGTACGGATTCCAGCCGAAATTTGATGTAAATGACGTGGGGATTAGCATTAAACCCTCAAGGCATTTTCGAAAATGCCTTGAGGGTTGATGTTAAAAATGACTTACTCACTGCAAACTTGCATTTAATTACCAGCGTCAGAGAAAACCAGCAGGAAAGCGGGACGAGGGGACGGAGGCCGGGCCGGGAATCTGTATGGGCCGGTCAGGCCGGAATATAACGGCGCCGGAAGGCGTCTGGAAACCGTTTAGTTAAACTTAGGCCGCAGAGACGGATAAAGACGGGCAGAAACTGAAAACCAAATCAGTTTCTGAGATGCCCCTGAACGGTGAAGACCCATAAAGGATTCACCGTGAATGGGCATCGGACCGTCTTTATCCGTCTCTGCGGCCTTAGTTTAACTTACGGTTGGAAGCCGCTTTCCGGCACCGTTATATTCCGGCCCGACCTCTGTCTCCTCGTCCCGCTTTCCTGCGTAACGTTCACCAATTAAATCTCATTTTTCTCCAGCAGCGCCTTCATCAGCTCATGCCCATGCTCTACATACCGCCCCGTGCTCCTGCATGCCTCTTCCGTATAGGTATTGATTCCTGAATCCACCGGGTCTGTGCTCCTGTAGATCAGGAACGGCACTGGGTCTGAAATATGGGTCTTGATTGCCAGCGGGGTGGGATGATCCGGCATAACCAGTATGGAGTATTCCTCGCCCGCCTGTTCCAGGCCCTCCAGCAGCGGCCCTACGATCAGTTCATCGATCAGTTCAATGGCCTTCACCTTATTTTCTATCTCACCTCTGTGCCCGCATTCATCCGGCGCCTCCACGTGAATATAAACCAGATCCTGGCCCTCCAGCAGAGTTTCTAAAGCGGCTTTTCCCTTTCCGGTAAAATTAGTATCAATGTTGCCGGTTGCGCCTTCCACTTCTATGACCTTCATACCCGCGCAGATTCCGATTCCTTTAATCAAATCCACAGCGGAGATGACTGCTCCCTTAACTCCATATGTTTTCTCAAAGCTGGATACTCCGGGTTTGGTTCCTTCACCCCAGAGCCAGATGGAGTTGGCCGGATGAAGCCCTCTTGCCTCACGTGCCTGGTTGACCGGGTGGTTTTTCAGCACTTCATGGCTGCGTTTCATCAGATCATAGATCACATCATTTTTCGGAACATATTCTGTGATTTTCCTGTCGGAAATGTCGTGAGGCGGGGTTAAATCCAGCCCCACCGGGCCCTCGTGCCAGATCATGCAGTGTCTGTAGCTGATTCCCGGATAGAACTCGATCTCATCGCTCCTGAACGCATCATTTACGGCCTGGATCAGTTGTGCCGCCTCTGCGGTTGAAATCTCGTCCGAACTGTAATCCACCATGGTTTTTTGATCGTAATCCGCTTCCTCGGAAAGGGTTACCAGATTGCACCGGAACGCCACGTCCGTATCCGACATCTCAATCCCTATGCTGACCGCTTCCAGCGGGGAACGGCCTGTATAGCATTCCACCGGGTTATAACCCATGGCCGAAAGGTTTGCCACATCACTGCCCGGTTTTAAGCCCTCCGGCACCGTCTTCACCATGCCTAAAATGCCTTTTGAGGCCAGCCTGTCTATATTCGGCTTTTTTGCAGTCTCAAGGGGCGTGCGTCCTCCCAGCTTCTCTACCGGATAATCCGCCATACCATCGCCAAGCATTACTATATACTTCATCGCTTTATTCCCCCTATGTATTTTTTAAGTCTCTTTCTATCATTTCTCTCAGTTCATCCACAGTCTGTCCGGGCGTCCTGCCATTTTCATCCACTGTGATATCCGCATATTTTTCATAATACGGAACCCGCTCATGATACAAGTCCATTAAGGTCATGCCATCCTTTAAAGCCACTCCACGGTCCTTCAAATCTCCCAGCCGCGCCTTTACTTCCTGGTAGCTCAGCTTGAGATAGACCACGGTGCTGATCTCTTTTAAGTGCTCCATGGCCTCTTTGCCGTAAATTACGCTGCCGCCGGGGGCAATTACCGAATGGGTCACGTCAAGCTGGCTGTTGATCCTGTTTTCCACTTCCAGAAAACCGGCCAGCCCCTCCTGCTCAATGATGTCTTTCAGCAGACGTCCTTCTTTCTCCTGAATCACTATATCCGAATCCACAAAAGAATATCCCAGCCTTTTCGCCAGCAAAACGCCCACTGTGCTCTTTCCCGATGCAGGCATACCGATTAATGTAATATTTTTCTTCATGTTCTTCTCATCCTGATGTAGTTTACTTATTTTCTGGCCTTTTTCTTTTTCTTCTGAACCGAATACCCGAATTTTCCCAATTTCTTTCCTAATTCAAAATATTCTCCATGGGAATAGGCCGTCAGACCGGCGGAGTTCAAATGGAACTTTCCGTTCTCATCCATATATTTTTCATCCACCGTCACGCCCGCCACTTCGGCCAAAAACATGTCGTGGCTGCCCAGCGGAATGATCTTCGTCACCCTGCACTCAATGTTTACAGGGCTTTCCTCAATACCGGGCGCTTTGACGTGCTGGGACGGAAGCGGCGTCAGCTTCATTTCTTTAAATTTATCCGTATCCCGGCCCGATTTAACCCCGCAGAAATCCGTGGCAAATACCAGGTCTTTTGTGACCAGATTTACAACAAATTCTCCGGTTTCTTTGATAATATCGTAGGAGTACCGTTCCGGCCGTATGGATACATAAAGGGTGGGCGGCGTGGAACCGGTTGTACCGCACCACGCCGTCGTAATGATATTCGGCTTTTCGCCCTCTCTCTGACAGCTCACCATCACTGCCGGAACCGGGTACAGCATATTTCCTGGTTTCCAATATTGTTTTGCCATATCCGCCCTTCTTTCTCTAATCGTTATCCGGCATGAGTTTGATCGTTATTACCAGATGTTTAACAAAACACCCTTCTTTCAACTCAATGTCTTCTATATGCGTCTGAGCCGGCAGATCGCCGCCCTCATCCAGTTCCACACAAATCCAGTTATAAGCGGCGTCCTTTGCGTTATCAACCGCGTCTTCCAGATCCGGGCCGTCCGCCTCACAGCATTCCAGATCCGGAAATTCCACATGATAGCCTTTTCCCTCTTCATGAGGTGTAAAAACCGCTGGATAGATAAATGTCATCTTTCCCGCCTTCCTTTCCTCTTTTTCTATCTATTATAACCGCCTTTTTATATTTCCAGGCATGTTACAGCATCGTATTCCCTAAGCCTGAACCGCGATCATCAGCCCTGGTATCAACTGTTTCTTGCGGGAAACCACTCCCGGCAGATAAACGACACAGTCATTGTTTTCCGTGTGTTCCTCTTCCGGTTCCACGTGAAATGCCTCTGAAATCAACTGCTCCGCTCCCTGTCCCTCGCACAAAAGAACTGTGGACTCGGTCAAAATGTTGGTGAGCATGAAGAACATCATATCCACCCCATGTTCCTGATGAGCCTTTTTCAGGTATGGAAGCATCCGCACCCTGAGCTGTTTCAGCTCATCCGCATTCAGCGAACTGATCTGTCCCACGCCAAAGGAAAGCTTGCCTGCGGTAAAATGTTTGAAATCCTGATAGAAAATTTCCTCATCGGATTTTCCCTTTAAATTGCTGCCTGCCGCGAACATTTCCGCCGCATACTCTTCGATATTCAAACCTGCGATTTCCGCCAGTTTAAGTCCTGCCTGACGGTCAATTTCAGTACAGGTGGGGGAGCGGAACAATAAGGTATCGGAGATGATCGCGCTGCAGAGCAGGCCCGCAATATGCCTTTCGATCTTCACATTATTTTCCAGGTACATCTGATAAATGATGGTAGCCGTACATCCTAACGGCTGGTTCCTGAAAAATACCGGCGAAATCGTTTCAATCGCCCCCAAACGGTGGTGGTCGATGATCTCCAGCAGGCGGGCGTTTTCAATTCCATCCACAGCCTGGCTCTTTTCATTATGGTCTACTAAAATCACGGATTTTCCCCTGGCGCCAAGCAGATTCCGGCGGGAAATCATGCCTTTGTATTTGCCGTCTTTATCCAGGATCGGGAAATCCCGGTGACGCTTGCTGGCCATCACTTCTTTGATGTCGTCGATATAGTCCGTATCTTCAAAGGTGATCAGGTTTTCCGTTTTCATAAAGTAACTGATGGGCATGCTCTGGTTGATCAAACGCGCCGCCGTATAGGTATCATACGGGGTCGTAATCACCGTACAGCCGCGTTCCGCAGCAAGCTTCTTAATGGTCATGGATACCGCCGCGCCCTCGCACACGATAATGCATGCCGCCTCCATCTCAATTGCGCAGAGCTGGGATTCATAACGGTTACCCAAAATTACCAGGTCATTTTTCTCAATATAGTATTCCATCATATCAGGATTAGCCGCGGCAATTAATACCTTGCCCCGGTTATAAAAAGCATGCTCATCCCCAACCACAATAGCCCCCTCCAGGGTCTCAATGATGTTGGAGTACTGGGTATTTGCCTTCGATAAAATGCTGCTGTCATATACGTTCATGTAGGACTGGGCAATATCTCCCACTGTGATCAGCCCTTCCAGCATCCCGTCGCCAGTCACGGCCGGAATGGTCACAACATTGGCTTCCTGCATGGTTTTCCATGCTTTTTTCAGGGAAATATTATTGGCCACGCCCTTTGTTTCCCGAATCTCGATATCCCTCACCTGGGTTTTTACATTCTGAACCAGTTCCGGCGCGTCCACACCGAAATAGTTGAGCACAAACTGGGTTTCCTCATTCACATGACCGGCCCGTCCCGGCTGGTATTCTTTGTTTGTAATTTCCCGTTTCAGGTTGGCATAACATACCGCGGAACAGATCGAGTCGGTATCCGGATTTTTGTGTCCAATTACGATTGTCTTATGTTTACAATACTCCGCCATATTACCTCCACTTTTCATAATCTATTTACAACTTGTTCACATTTTATTCATAACTATTTTTTATACTATTTGTATAGAAAATCAATTATGTGGATTGATTAAATCGTCAAATTGCACATAGATTTTTCATAATTACCCCGATTGCCTGGCAATCGGGGTCTCCTCATTTTATCACTCTTTTTTTCTGCCGGCAAAGCCGGCGTCCGTTAATCCAGAACCAGCCTTGCAGCGCCGTAGATACCGGCGTCATTGCCCAGTTCAGCAAGGGCGATAACCCCTTTATTCTCAGAAATCGGAGTGAAATGTCTATAGTATTTTTCCACCCGGTCAATTAAAAACTGTCCGGCCTTTGATACGCCTCCGCCGATAACAAAAACCTGAGGATCCACAATCATGGCAACATGGGCCAGGGCCAGACCGAGATAACGGCTTACCACTTCCACAACTTCGTTAGCCAGGGCATCCCCGGCCTTTGCACAGTCATAGACATCTTTCGCCGTAATGGCCGCTCCGAATTCACGCATAGCGGACGGATCATCTTTGGACGCCATCATTCTTCTGGCCTCTCTGGCAATTCCGGTTGCGGACGCCACCTGCTCCAGACATCCCTGTCCGTGGCAGTTGCAGTACTCCTTTTCCTCATCTCTCACATGAATATGTCCCAGCTCACCGCCCAGGCCGTGGGTTCCGGCTATGATCTTTTCATCGATAATCACGCCTCCGCCCACTCCCGTTCCAAGAGTGACCATCATAACATCCTTATAGCCTTTTCCGCCTCCCTGCCACATCTCGCCCAGAGCCGCCACATTAGCATCATTGCCGCTGCGCACATTTTCTATTCCCAGAATCGCGCTCAGTTCCTTCTGAGGGTTCTTATCTTTCCATCCAAGGTTTACGCACACTTCCACGTAGCCGTCCGGCATAACCGGTCCGGGAACGCCCAGACCAACGCCTGCGATCTCATCTTTTTCGATGTTTCTTTCCTTCAGAACGTTCAAGATTGAAGCTCCCACATCCGGCAGTATGTACTTTCCCGCTTCTTCCTTACGTGTCGGGACTTCCCATTTGCACAACACTTCCCCGTCTGTTGTAAAAAGCCCGATTTTAACGCTTGTACCTCCTACATCTACTCCGATGCACTTCATATCCATTGTCATAACTCCTTTTCCCTTCATTTAACTACAGCAAAAGGGGATGCCGCAAACTCAAGGTTTGGCGGCGCCCCCAATTCATATCAATTACAGTGAGCGGACTGTCTTTACTACATTCTCAACCGTAAATCCAAAATGCTCGAACAATTTTCCAGCAGGGCCGCTTGCGCCAAATCCCTTCATAGTAACGGTAGCGCCGTCAAGTCCCACGTATCTGCCCCAGCCGAAATCTCCCAGGGCTTCAATGGCAACACGTTTTCTCACATTCTTAGGAAGAACGGATTCTTTATATTCCTCTGACTGCTCTTCGAATAAATCCATACACGGCATGGAAACCACGCGGATCTGATGCTCATTAGCAAGTTCTGCTTTGGCCTTAACCGCCAGCTCCACTTCTGATCCGGAAGCGATCAGAATCACATCCGGAGTGCCTTCACAGTCATCGATGATATATGCGCCTTTTAACGCGTCTTTGCTGCTTCCCGGCATTGGCGTCAGGTTCTGTCTTGTCAGCACCAATGCGGTCGGTGTCTTTTCAGAAGTTACCGCGCTGTACCAGGCTGCTGCCGTCTCCACACCGTCACATGGGCGGAATACATGGAAGTTGGGCATAGCGCGGAGCATAGCAAGCTGCTCAACCGGCTCATGTGTCGGGCCGTCTTCACCAACGCCGATGCTGTCATGAGTTAATACGAAGGTAAGTGGCGCACCCATAAGAGCGGATAAGCGGGCCATAGGTTTTACGTAATCACTGAACACAAAGAAGGTGGCCACATAAGCCCGCAGCCCTCCGTGGAGCATGATGCCGTTGCCAATTGCTGTCATAGCCAGTTCGCGCACGCCAAAGTGTATATTGCGTCCTAAGCGGTTTTCCTTTGAGTAATCTCCCACATCGGACATATTGGTTTTATTGGACGGCGCCAGATCTGCGGAACCTCCGATCAGGTTTGGAACCACCAGTTTTAATTTATTGATCATCTTTCCGGATAAGTTTCTGGTAGCGTCCGGCTTCTCGTTCTGTGCCCAGAACTCTTCATTGTTATATAATTTATCCGCATCCACTGGGGCATGGTACTGGTTCCAGAGTTCTTCCATCTCCGGGAACTCCTCACAATAAGCGGCAAACATCACGTTCCATGCCGCCTCTGCCTCCGCTTTGCGGGCTGCGATCTCATTAAAGTGGTCATATACTTCCTGAGGAACGAAGAACGGTTCCTGAGACGGCCATTCTAAGTTGTCTTTCATGGCAAGGATATTGTCCGCGCCGAGAGGTTCTCCGTGGGCGCTGGCCTTTCCCTGCTTTGCAGGACATCCGTAGCCGATCTGTGTTTTTACAGTGATAAAGGAAGGTCTGGTGGTATCTGCCTTGGCCTCTTCAATTGCCGCGCCGATAGAAGCCAGGTCGTTGCCGTCTTCTACGGTAATGAGCTGGAATCCGAATGCCTCCATCCTCTTCTGCACGTTCTCCGTAAAGGCGATATCCGTGCTTCCTTCGATGGAAATCTTATTGGAATCATAGATCACGATCAATTTTCCCAGCCCCAAAGTACCCGCCAGAGAAAATGCCTCTGAGGAAATTCCTTCCATCATACATCCGTCTCCGCCCAGCACATAGGTGTAGTGATCCACAACAGGATACTCTTCTTTATTGAAAACAGCCGCCATATGGGTCTCAGCAATGGCCATACCTACCGCCATGCCCATACCTGCGCCTAAAGGCCCTGTAGTCGCTTCCACGCCTACCGTATGGCCGTATTCCGGATGGCCCGGTGTCAATGAACCCATCTGTCTGAAGTTCATAATGTCTTCTTTTGACAAATTGCCATAGCCGAACAGATGGAGCAGGGAATACAAAAGCATGGATCCATGTCCCCCTGACAAAACGAAACGGTCACGGTTGGCCCAATCAGGGTCTGCCGGATTGTGATTCATATGGTTAGCCCAAAGTTCATAACCGATTGGAGCGCATCCAAGCGGAAGTCCCGGATGACCGGAGTTGGCTTTCTGGATTGCGTCCGCAGAAAGCACACGGATTGCGTTTACTGACAGTTTGTCGATGTGATTCATTGTTATTAGCCTCCTAATTTTATCTCTTTTATAGTTTGCGGCCCCATCACGATAAACGTGCCCGGGAGCCTCCCCTTAGTTACCTTAGATACCGTAAAATCAAATTCCCCTCTGAATTTTAAATTGCCCTGCATGTTATAAACTTCACAGGAATCTTCATTATACAAAAGAACGTAATCTCCGTCAATATCCGCATGGGTATACTGGAGATTAAAATCTTTGCTGAACTGCTTTTCACCGGTATTTTTATAAACATCAACCCGGTAAGGGTTCTCCCCTGACGTATTGTTCACCACAATACCGGCGAAATCCTGGGAATAAAAAATGCTCCTGATCTCTTCTTCCACCGGGATCTGAACCAGCATCTCCGGGGACATCACATTCTTGGATGAAAAGAAGGTCAAACTGTTGTCTGCAAATGCGCAGGAATAAGTTTCCGTCAAAAAACGCACCCTGGCAATCAGGCTGTTGTCATAGATATCTTTATAACCTGCCACCAGACGCCCCGGCACATTCTTGCCGATCTCGGAAAAGTTGTAGAAAACCACCTGTCCTTTGGCCGCGCCGCTGCTTAAATAGACATAGGACACCATCAGCTGGGTCCCGTCCGGCGAAAGGGAAAGATCGATGGGATACCCGTCCTTTTCCAGCGTAGACTTTATGGAAATATCCAGGGGCGTGCCGTCATTCCTGAAAAATGTTATCTTTCCGGCTTTGCTGTCTTCCTGGATGGCCGCCACCACTCCGTGGGCCGATACCGCAACCTTAGTTATGGGCAGCAAGGTTGTGGCTATACCCTGACGCCCGTCTTTATTGCAGATATAAATGCTGTTGCCCTGGCGGTCGGCAATGGCTGCATAATCCCCATTGACCACCGCTTCCGGTGATTTCATCTCGTAGCTCTCAATCCAGATGTCTTTGCCCTGGTTGTCCGTGTAGGCAGCGCCGTCCTTGCTGTACTTGATCACATTATTGCCGAAATTTATGTATTCGTTAATGCTGCTGTCAGACCGCTCCACGTTGTGCTCCCAGGATATCTGGTAATCCATATACTGGTGGCTGGCCTGATACTGATAATATCCGAACCCGGCTCCGGTGATGGCCAGAGCCGCCGCCAAAGACAGAAAGAAACGTCTGCGCCATACCTTTCTGGAGGCCTTTTTAACGATCTCTTCGCTGTCGCCGTCATCCATCTCCATTCGGGGCGGGGGCGCGGCATTGGGCGTAATCACTCTGCTTTTCAGTTGTCTTTTTTTCGTCTCTCTATTCATAGAGCTCATATCACTCATGCGGTTATTCTCCCGGAAATGCCCAAATATAGAATATAGTATACAACATTTTCCAGAGAAACGCATTAAATTTTTCTACGGCAGAACTAATTTCTGGCCGGATATAATTTTATTGGGATCGTCCAAACCGTTAAGGCGGCAGATTTCGTCCATTTTACTCAGGTTATGGTAAAATTTCAGACAAATTCCATGCAGAGTTTCGCCTTCTCCGATTATGTAGGTTTCCGGTATGGCCGCCGCTTCGGCTCCAGGATCTGCAGCCACTGCCGCGGTAGTTTCAGCAGCGGTCTCAGATACTGCCGTTTCCTGAGGGCTGCTCTCCGCCGGCACCGCAGACGCCGCCGTTGTTTCCGGTTCTGATGACATGGTATAATGCTCTACCGGCTCCGTGGGATACACTTGTCCGGGTATCTCTTCAACGGAAAGCTTTTCCTTATCCGATTTCGGATCATATTCCTGCCAATTCTTCACCCCTTCAGGAAGGACTGATACCATCACGCTTTCCATCTGGCGCATTTTTTCATAGTTATTGAACATGGCAATTCCGCCTGCCATGACCACAATCGCCAGTGCGCTGCACAGGCCGCCCAGCACGCTGACCGTATTTTTATGGGCTTTGACCTCCGTTTTCCGGCTTTCGATCCTCTGTCTGAAGTCGGTGACCACATTGTCCGGGACGCCTGTCTCCACGCGTCTCACGTCTTTGCGCAGCACCATGTAGTCCTGCATCATTTGATTCCGTTCATAATAAATGCTGTGTCCGCGGAGTTTATAAAATCCGTCTTCAGACGTCACATAGATGGATTCCTCTCCTTCCAGCCCGGAATTCAAATACATCAACTGGTTCTTACCGGGGAAAAACTTCACATGCTCTTTCCAATAATTCAGGGGGCTCAGCTGGCTTCCCTGTGATGCGCAGAGAAACCATCCCAGAACCGTCCTTTTCGGAAACATCTGCTCCATATCTTCATAGGCTTTCTTCCATGCTGCCTCAGTAAATTCCACTTTTTCTCCGTCGCGTGTCACATCTTCCATCTCCATGGCTCCGTCTATAAACAGATAAGGGGTTCCCTCGTGCTGTTCACTGCTGCCAAGAAGCAGTCCTACCCGCAGGTCTTGTCCTCCTGCCGGATATAGTTTCTGTAAGTAGGTATTCACATAGTCTTCCAAATATAATTTTACAATCTGGTCCCGCTCACCGATCTGCCTGATATTTTTAGGCAGCTTTGGGTACGGGTTATATAATTCTCCCATTGGCTCACCCCGCTAACTTATTCTAATATCTGAACAATCATAGCATGGATGTTTTGCAAATCTTGTCAAACCAGTGCCGCCGACTCACATAATTTTTCGACAATAAAAATGCTGTCGCTGATACAGTCCGCAAGCCTCATAACCACAGCCAGGCGTATGCTCTGAAGCATGATGGGATCCGCCCCCGCACAGCCGCCCACGATCCCGGTGATAAAAATATCCCCCACAGGCACCAATTCTTTGCTGACACCCAGGCCGGGGCGCAGGGACCCTTTCCCCAGGGTGATATATCCCACATGCTCGTTATTACCCACAGAGGCATCCACCGCAACCACCAGATGGTTGGGAAAACTGCATTTGAGCACAGCAAGATATTCTTCCAGATTCATCGCATGGACAGGGCGTTCCAGGGTTCCGAACACCTCCAGGTTTTTCACCTTTTTCTCTTTTAATTTATAGCCAATCAGCGGGCCTAAACTGTCCCCGGTGGAACGGTCTGTTCCAATGCATAAAATTAAAACGCCTGATTTATTCTGGTTCTTCAGTTCTTCGGCTATCATCTGATAGAGCCGGGTGGCCAGTTTATCGGTTTCAAACCCCTCTCCGGCATGATAATAGTACACTTCCTGTCCGGTTCTCATTCCAATCCATTCCCACAGTTTCATAAAATACTCCGCCTCATCATTTGCAACGGTTCAGACGGCTCATCTTCTGAACTGTTACAATCATTTTGTTAATTCTATTATAGGCAGGCTGTGGGATAATTATGCAAATAATAAATTTGCTGGAAGACAGGCGTTATCATATCACAATATCTTTTGGTAAAGTTCAAATTCCTCCAATCCAAAATCCCCATATCCCAGATCCACCTTATCAATATATTGGAAGCCAAACCTTTTATAAAGACCAATGGCCGGCGCATTCTTTTCGTATACATCTAACCGGACCGCCTTGGCATTCATTTTTTTGCTGTGGTCTATGATGAACTCCATCATCTGCCGCCCTACGCCCTTGTTCTGGTAATCGGGATGTATGGCAAAGGTATATATGACAAAAATATGGTCATAATCCAGGTCAATCCCCCAATCCGCTTTGGCATAAGCGTCTTCAGGCGTATGGCGGAGGATTACGGTTCCTATAATCCGGCCGTCATGTCTGGCAACATATAAATTCCCTTCCTGCACGCCCTGAACCGCATCTTCTTCCGCCGGATAAATGCCCTTTTTCCAGCCCGGATAATTGACATTGTGTTCCAGATAATCGCATACGGTATCGTAAAGGCATCCCAGCTCTTTAATATCATGTTCGGTTCCCTTTTCTATTGTTATCACCATCCGTTTTATTCTCCTTTTCAAATGAAAAGGCAGAAAAGGATGGAAAAATCCATCTTTTCCTGCCCGGATTCTCAATATTGTTTCTTTTGATCCACCAGCCCATTGTCATTTTAATCCGCCGACAGACGGCATATGGCATTTATTACATCTTATGAATATACATTCTTGTCATATCAGGCTCCCCGTCTCCCTGCACCATACATAGAAACTTCCATCCATAACGTTCGTAAAATGAGGTGTGATCCGTAATGAGATAGAGCGTGTCTATCCCATTACTGTTCATATCATCGCAGACACATTGCAGCAATTTCCCCGCAATGCCTTTACAACGGTATTCTTTTTCAACATATAACGCACAGACATTGGGCGTCAAATCCTTACGGTTATGGAAGTCGTTTTCTATAACGCCAACGCCGCCTATCATTTCACCATTCTCAAATGCAGCATACCATTGAGGAACACTTTTTTTCTTCTCCAGGCATTCATTTATGCTTTCTTCATATGCCTCAACCGGAATCCCCCATTTGGAATGAAACCATTCCGCTGCTCTATAGGCCAATTCGCAATTTTCTCTGACTTTTAAAATTTCCATGGGTGTTTTTCCTTCCAATTACTGCCGCATGCATATAGATTCAGCAATATCTTTTATTTCACTTCCCGGCACATATCCATGGCCTCGCTGAGGTTGGAAGCCGATCCGCTCACAATTTTCTCCAGAAGCTGGTCAAGCTTGGAGGGGATTAAAAATTCTTTTCCAAGATAAGGTTCATAATGTTCCGTAACATAAAGGCATTTTTCATTTCTGGCTGTCTCCACTTCTTTTAAACGCCGTTTCAGGACGTCTAAATCCGCTTCCATGGATTCGATCTTTTCTTTGCTGTTGTTTGTGATTTCGTCTGCGATAATGTTCTTTGTTACAGTTTCAAATGTATTGAGGGCGTCTTTCTTCTTGCTGGCGGTAACCGACAGTTCCTGTTCCAGCTGCGCGATCTCGTCATCGTAGATCTGCAGATCATACACGGCGTCATTGCGGTCTTTTTGAATGGTATGGGTGATCACTTTTATTTTTTTATTATTTCCGTGAATCTGATCCCGGATCATCTGCCCGTCTCTTAAAGCTTCCAGATGAGGGATTTTTGTCTTGTTGCTGACAAATACGTACAGACCTCCAAATACTAGAACCGTCACAAAATAAATCGCAGCCAGCACCAGCGGTTTCTTCTGCCCGATCAGAAGATAGGTTCCGTATGGAACCGCCAGGAAACAGACCAGCACCGTACAAAGGAGCCTTAAATATTCGCCGAACCACCGGGGAAGGAAGAGGGCGTAATACCAGTTTCCACGACAGATTCCGGGGACATGGTTTTTCTGAAACAGTGTTTTGAGCCTGAGGTTCAGTTCCCGGTTTTCTTCCCTGAGTTCGGAGGTTTCTTCCGCAATCCGCTCTTTTATGCCTTGATTTTTGGCTTTTTCCCGTTTTGCCCGGGCCTTTTTTAACCGTTCCTGCCCTTTTCCTATTTCCTGATCATAACTCGCGTTTAAAGCCTCTGTCCTTTTTTTAATGGTATAATTTATGGACTCTGAAACCGACTTTTTCTCCGCTTCCACTGATCGTTCGAGCCGGTATTCTTCCTGCCTCAACTGTTCTTCCTGCCCGGTGAGCTGTGCCATTCGGAGCACGTCCGCTTTTGCATCTCTCAGGAATTCAGCATAGTCTGTAATGGGCTGCACCATGCCTTCCACCCTCCTTAATTTCAAGTATTAAAAACACTCTGTCTAAACCGGAACTCAAATGAAAAACTATGCATTTTCCTCATAGGAAAACTTCATATCCCATGATTTTCTAATGTCATCCATCAGGGCCAGCACGGTTAAGGAATCATTTTTCTCTAATATATCGCTGGTGCTCATTCCCGCCTTTACGCAGCGGTTGACTTCCCTGATCTGATATTCAAAACCGTTTACATCAAATGGCATGTTAACCTCATAAGGGTCTCCATTATCCGGACGCACAGTCATAACCTGGGCGTGTTGATGATCAGGAATGGAAATGGAACCTTTTGTTCCGAATACAACGGCTTCCCTGGGCATATTCAGGCCGATTGCCGTAGTCACACAAGCGGTCCGGCCGCCCGGATATTCCAGCAGAATGGAGCTGAAATCATCGGTTCCGTATTCATTGATATTGACTTCGGATGAGAAATGAACCGGGGCTTCGCCCATCACCATATGGATAAATCCTAAATTATAAATTCCGATATCCAGCAAAGCGCCTCCGCCCAGTCCGGAATCGAATT
Source organism: Clostridium sp. MCC353 (assembly GCF_018785315.1). GTDB lineage: Bacteria > Bacillota > Clostridia > Lachnospirales > Lachnospiraceae > CHH4-2. The sequence continues at coordinate 23,655 of NZ_WQPN01000025.1, forward strand.
TTCTCCCTTTTCTGGAATCGTCGGTGACAAATCCGTAGTCGCAGCGGGCATGTTTTACGTCCCCAATGACCCCGTCTGCAATCAAACGTCTCATCTCCAGCAAAAGAGGGAGAAAACGGGTCCAGAACGCTTCCATGATGAAAAGCCCTTTTTCCTCTGCGAGACGGTAAAGTTCCTCCGCCTGGGCCGCATTGGTAGTAAATGGTTTCTCACACAGCACATGCTTTCCTGCCTCCAGGCACATTTTCGCATTTTCATAGTGCATGCTGTTTGGTGTGGCAATGTAAACGGCATCCACGTATGGGGAACTGCAGAGTTCTTCATAAGAACCGTATGCATGTTCAATTCCGTACTTCGCCGCAAATTCGGCAGCGGCTTCCGGGCGGCGGGAACCTACGGCGCTTAAAACGTCCTCGCCTTTCATATCAATGACTGTCTGAGCAAATTTATTCGTGATTTTTCCAGTAGCTAAAATACCCCATTTCATTAATAATCTACCTCCGATATTCTGATTTATAGTTTAGTTTTTACGGTTTTATCTGCCCGGAGGGCTTTTTTATTTAATAGGGTGAACTTTCCTATGAAATAAAATATAACCTGATTAAGATTATAACCTTTTTATAGTTTATTTTCAACAAACTTACATGTACTTGGGGTTTTCACAGAAGGAATTATATTTAAATATAAAAATGAGAACAGTTGAATATAGCCAGAGACACAGAAGCATTGAACAGCAGTTATAGAAATAGTAACAGTTCGAACAGTGCACCATCCGAATTGTTACTGGAAACAAATTATTTCATGAAATTTTTATCGCATTTTTACGGCTATTATGTTATATTAGATGTTATGGAACAATCGTGATACAGGGTGGAAGCCTTCCAGTTTTTTTGTTTCTACAAAAGACGGGAGGTGATGCTTATGGTAATGTTTACATTTAGCGATCTTATGCTATTTGCTGCATTCCTTCTCGCATTGCTGACCTACATAGATAGGTACAATAAGAGAAAATAAAAATCCCACCCTGTTAGCCGACAGGATGGGAGCCTCTCGCATCGAGAGGTTAAAGTAATCTACAACCTGGAAAGCTCCACCATGTGTGGCGGTTGTTCCTATATTTATACTATAGCATTACAACTATTACTTGTCAATTATCGAAAGTAATTTTATGAAACGCGAAGAAATTTTGCGGTAACAGTTCAGATAGGTCTGCGCATTTACTGCGCGGACTGTACGAAAACATAGCGGTTGCAGGCATCCAGCCCCTCGCCGCAGGCGACTTTAATGGGCTGGATGCGTAATAGTTCAGACCTGTCTGAACTATTACATTTTGCGTAACACTTCATGCTAAATCCTATATTATCTTATCCAACTCCATCACCGCATTGATATAAATCTCCACTGCCTTCACCAAATTCTCAATACACACGCACTCATCCGGCTGGTGCCCTCTTCCATGCCCGTCTTCGCAGGGCTTCTTCTGGAAAGAAAGTCCCGGGCCATATCCAACGGCATTGGGCAGTTTTCTGGCATAGGTTCCGCCGCCCATACAGAAGGGTTCGAAAGGACGGCCGTACACCCGGCTGCATAGATCAGTCAGCATTTTAACCGTACTGCTTTCCTTATCCATATAGAAAGACGGATTATGTTCCATTTTTATGACCTTCCACCCATAACTCCCGGCAGCTCTTTTTATTCCTGATTCGATTCTGTCCGTATCCGCAGTCACCGGATAGCGGAGATCGAGAAACAGGCGGATCGTACCGGCGCATTCTGTGCTTTCCAGCATAGACGCCACCACTGTGAGAGGGCCGGAAACTTCGTCTTTACAGTCTATTTTAAGCCCTGTTCCGTAATAATCCGCCAGAGCTTCCGAGAGAAAGCAAAACGTTTTTCTGTCAGCTTCGCCAAGGAGACCGTTTTGAATTAAATGTCCGGCCAGTTTTACTATGGCATTTTCTCCGGTTTCCGGTTTTGCCGCATGTGCGGACCGGCCGCTGGCTGTCACCGCTTCCCCACCGGCTTTCTTTAACGAAATCTCCGCTTTGGAAGGCACGGAATTAATTCCTTCCCCTCCTTTTATGGAAATGATGTCATCCGAAATCCGGGCCTCACAGACGATCTGATACCGCCCTTTTTCTCCGCAGCAGACCGGGAAGGCCGCATCGGGAACAAGGGAAAAGGAAGGCGGATTATGGTGTTCCAGATAATACTTAATATCTTCCATTCCCCGCTCTTCATCACAGCCGAAAAACTGACGCAGCGTATGGCGCAGCGGGATGTTGTTTTCCTTAATATATTTCATTGTGTAAAGGGCTGCTACAGCAGGGCCTTTGTTGTCCGCGCTGCCGCGGCCATAGATCCATCCGTCTTTTATAAGAGGGATGTAGGGCTGGGTAACGGTCCAGCCGTTTCCTTCCGGCACCACATCCAGATGGGAGAAGAATCCCAGCTCTTCGCCGGTCTCCCCTCTCAGCACCGCGCTTCCGCAGTAATTCTCATGATTTTCTGTTTCCAGTCCCATTTCTTCCGCCAGTGACAGAGCTTTCTCAAGAACCTGTCTGCACCCGGTTCCAAAGGGCCAGCCACCCTCTCCCGGGCTGCTGACGCTCTGTATTTCCGTCAGAGCGCAGACATCCCGGATGAGGCCGGCTTTATTCTCTTCAATCCATTCTTTTATCTGCATGATTCTAATCTCTCCACAGCTTCCACTACATGTTTGATTCTGTCATAGGAAATTTCGGTAGGAAGGGTGCAGTCGGAACCTACGATAAACCTTCTGCCCTTCATTTCCTCTAAACATCTGCGGGCGTGTTCCGTGATTTCAGCTTCCGTACCGTCTACCAGCACGCCGGAACGGTCCGGGAATCCGCCCAGGATGATGCTGTCTTTAAACAGCTCACTGCCTTCTGTCAGGCTGAAGCCATTGGTATATACGCCCCAGTTTACTATGGTCGGTTTCAGCTTTACATAGCGGTCAAAGCCGATTCCGCTCTTACAGATGTGAAGCACGTCGAATTTTGTCTTCTCTTTTATGTGGTTATAGACTTTCAGCTCATAGGGAATGACAAATTCTTCATATTCTTCATCCGTAAAATACCTCTTTTCCCCGCCGAGGGCCGCATAAAAAATGCCTTCCGCCCCGGCTTCCAGCGAACAGTCCACAAATTCCATCAGCGTCTCCGCTATGGTTTCAAATACCTGCTTCATCTCATTGGGCCGTTCCCGGCAGAAAAGCGTCAGGCAGTAGCCCATGCTGGTGAAATTGCCGGAAAATCCGGTTTCATGAAATGCAGAGGCCAGCAGGCCGTGAATCGTGGCAAGAATGGGGTATTCCGCCTTTGAACTGTCTGCGATTCTCTTGATAATCTCCATCTGGTCCTGGAAAATTCCATCTTTTCTGGAAAAGCCCCGGAATTTCTTTATGTCGTTCAGACACATGATCTTACTCTCACCGTCATAAAGAATATTTTCATTCATGACCTTTAAGATATCCGTGTCCGTGTGATTCATAAAATCAATATGGGCTTTTACCGCTTCCGCCCCATGCTGGCATTCTTCAGGAAAATGAATCCAGAATCCTGCCGGGCAGCGGTCGATTTCTTTTCCTTCTATTAAATTATAGATGCGTTCCCGTTTTGTCATTTTGTCCTCCATGCCGGCTTATTTTTACTATGCCTTCCAATTATCCCTGATTTTCAGCCATTCGCTGTACGCCATCATGCAGGTCGCGACGCCATGGGCGTTGTCATCCTTAACGGCCTCGCTCAAATAGTATTCAGGGCTTCCGTCCCTTTCGTCCTTTGGCCCCAGTCCTGCGCTGGCACATGTTCCGGTCAGATGGATTTCTCCGTTCCCGACCGCAGATTTCTGCGCTTCCAGAGACGCTAAGATGAATTCACCTGTCTTTAAATATTTTTCTTTATCCAGAACGCCCAGACGGCATCCTTTTAACACCGCATAAGCCACCATGGCAGAACCTGAAGTTTCAAGATAGTTGTCTTCTAAATCCGCCCGGTCAATCAACTGGTAGAACAACCCCGATTCCTTATCCTGATAAGGGAGAATCCCGTCTACAGCCTCTTTTAACAGGGTGCCTAAGGCCACTTTTGCTTCGAAGTCTTCTGATATCTCATAGCAGTCGCACAGAGCCATCAGATACCAGCCCATGGACCTGAGCCAGAAGCAGGGAGAACATCCGGTTTCCTTGTTGGCCCAGATCATTTCCCTCTTTTCGTCGTAAGCATGGTAATACAGGTGTTTTTCGTCATCATAGAGATATTTTCTCACATTTTTAAACTGATTTAAAGTGTCAGAATAATTTTCTTTGTGGTTGAACCGCTTTTCATATTCCATATAAAACGGCTGCACCATATATAAACCGTCCAGCCAGACCTGATAGGGATAGATCTTTTTGTGCCAGAAATTGCCCGTGCTGGTTCTGGGCTGGTTTCTCAAAACATCCATAATGCTGTGGATTCCCTTTATGTATTTCTCTTCTCCGGTCTGGTCATAAAGGAAATACAAAAGCCGGCCGCTGGCCATCAGGTCCACATTCTGCTCCTCCGCCTTAAATCCTATGATCACACCATTTTCATCCACATACTTTCTTCCGAAGTTTAAAATGGATTCCAGGTACTCTTCATTCCCCGTCACCTCATACAGGTATTTCGCGCCCGTCAGAACGCAGCCGTAGTGGTAATTCCAGCGGTTCAATTCCATTGCGTTGAACTGCTTTAAATAATCTGAAAAATATACGTCAAAAACCATATGTCCCCTTCCTGCCTGAATTTATCAGTTCTGATCCTTCTCTTTTTTTATCCATTTTGCAAAGGAGAATTCTCCTCTGTAGTTCGATGCGTTGTAATGCGGGTATTTATCCGGAACATATTCCATGTCCTGTATCTCACAGGGCCGGTCCTGGGTGTAGATATACATCTTTCCGGCATCCCACAAGACGATCTCGTCCCGGCTGTCTCCGGTGAGATTGATCACTTCCGCGCACAGGTCAGGATGTCCGTCGTCCGGGAAGGTAACGACCACGTCGCCGTCTCCGTCCATCATTCCGCCGTACTTCACATTTCCGTTCAGCAGAATCAGTTCCGTTCCGTCCCCCTTCCAGTTTACCGGCGCGATGATGTTGCCGTTGCTGCCGTTCTCTTTATGCCAGATTTCATTGCCCTTACAGTCATAGAGATAGACGATTCCCTGGTACTCCCAGTAGGTTGTGGTGCAGATTTCAAGGCCTTTCCGGTCCGGGCAGTAGTTTGCCGTGCTGATCCGCTGGCCGTGGCCGTTGATATCCCGGACTTTGATATTTCCCTGCTTATCCACGATCATGAAGCCTTCCCAGCCTGACACGATGGCGATCTGCTCGTCTTCGTCCGGGTCGAACCGGCCTACGATGATTTCATCCGTGTGATCCCTGTCGATGGGGAGCTGCCAGACCAGTTTTCCGTCGCTGCTTATCATGTTGTAGCAGCTGAAAATCTCGTCTTTTCCGTCTCCGTTGAAATCATAGGCGTATGGGAAATGGCCTGTGTTGTTGTGGTTGAATTTCCATTTTAAGTTTAACTGGCTGTCGTAAACCCAGATTCTGGCGTAGCGGTCTTTTATCATGATGTCCGACGGACGGTCATTTCCCGATACGTTGATGATGCGGATGGCGTCCACATTTACCCGGTCAAAGGCGTGTTTCTGGAACTCGATTCCCAGAATCTGATCCGCTGGGTCTTCATTGTATGGTGTATCCACAGAACGGATCACCTCTCCGGTGCGGCCATTTAAGATCATCAGCTTGAAATCTCTGGAAATGATCACTTCATCCGCTCCGTCGTTGTCGATATCGCAGACCTGGAACGGGAGGTCTGCGGTTACGTTCTGATTGTCCTTCAATTCCGACGGCTCGCCGATCTGCCATAAAATGTTTCCGTTTTCCATGTTGACCGCAGTCAGACAGCTGATCACCGAATAACGGTCCTTAAACACCCGTTTCTGGTGCTGGGCCATCACAAAATACCAGGTGTCCCCGCCTGTCAGGTGTCCGAAACGCACCTGTCTGGCGGCGCCGTAATTCTGAAGGTCGATGACTTTGTGAAGTTTAGGTTTTGCATATTTCAGCCGTTTTGCGGCCACCCGCTCTTCCTGTGCTTTTCTTTTATCTATCAGCTTTTCATAGCTGTCTTTATCGGTTTTTACCCATACGTTGGTGAACTGCGCCGGCATATAGCTGGACAGGCCGATTTTTCCATATGAATAGCGGCTGTCTTCCACGTCCAGAACTTCGTCTCCATTGATGGAGCAGACAAACCTGCTGCCTTTGCAGCACACTTTTAAGTCGTAGTATGTATCGCAGTTATATGGATAGTTTGTTTCCGCCAGCAGAGTTCTGGTCTTCTTCTCGATCTTCCATATCTGGGCCTTCTGCCCGCACAGGTAAAAAGCATAATGCATCAGGGAGGTCTGATATCGGAACAGAAGCCCCGCTTCTTCTTTTGTATCCAGCGCTCTTATTCTGACCCCGGCCTCATAATCTTCCCAGTCCTCATCTCCGCCTGCCAGCATGGGGCATACCCCGCGGGTCAGAGGATTTCTGACCCGCATCTGCTCCATGTATTTGACACCGTTCATCTCGGTGATCAGCCAGCTTGGACCGCGGTAATTGGTACATACGATTGGATCATACCATTGGCCGGTATACCCTTTTACAGGATAGTAGTGGTATTCTCCCATGGCGGAATGATCCGGATCATAGGGGAAGGGACCTATTTTAAAGGATAAAAAATCATCTTGAAACAGCAGAACCTGCTCGTTCATTTAAGAACCTCCTATTATTGGTTTTGCTTGTAAGCAGCCTGCTCTTTTGTCAGGAAGTCGGCCCATCTGTCAAGAGCTTCCTGGGATGTCATATCGCCAAGCAGAACTGCCTGGAAATCAGCGGTCATATCGTTATTGATAAAGTTAAAGTAAGAGGTCAGCCAGTATGGGTTCTGAATCTGGATGAAGTTTTCATCTGTCATGATTTCCTGATACAGAGGCATGAACTTGTCTTCTTTAAACCACTGGTTCTCATAGTTGTCTGAGTTTACAGGGATTCTTCCCAAATTCTTGGAAATTTTTTCTACAGTCGATGCGCTGGATAAATATTTGCAGAGTTCAAATGCGCCGGTATAATCCGCGTCCTCGCCTTTTGTATTGGTTACAGCATAGAGCTGTGGCTGGATTGCCGATGTATAATATCTTCCTTCATCATTTGCCAGAGCTTTTGCAGCGTCGAAATTGCCGTCTCCCAAGTTGCTCATGTGAGAAGATCTGGAAGAGGAGTTATGCATGATGTACATCGCTGTCTGGGAACCGAATTCAGCTACCATTTCGTTAAATCCGTTGTTTACACAGTCGCCGGAAACCCATCCGTTTTTATAAATAGAAGCGTATAAGTCAAGAGCTTCCACGAATTCAGGCTTATTGATGATACAGTTGCCGTTTTCATCAAAATAGGAACCATTGTAGCCGCCGCCGTCTGCATATGTAAAGATCCAGCCCAACAGGTTATCATAGGGTTTTACGCCTCTGAGGCTGTAGAAATATGTTCCCTCATCAGGATTCGCGTATTTCTCGCAGAGAGCCAGAAATTCTTTCTGTGTCTTAGGAACTTCGATGCCGTTTTCTTCAAAGAATTTTGTATTGTACCATGAAATTTCCTGATTATAGTTATACGGTACTCCGTAAAGTTTGCCTCCGCCCAGTTCTTTTAAGGTCTCAACCATGGACGGCGCGATCTTGGATTTGTCTTCCCATCCTTCAAAATAGTCGTTGACATCGATCAATGCGTCCTGAGCAACATAAGTCATAACATTGGAAAAGCCTAAGCTCACCACGTCAGGCATGGTGTTAGTGGCAATTGCCATAGCGAATTTGTCAGGGAAATCTTTATTGGCAAATCCCGTATACCTGGCTTCATATTTATCCTGGGAATTATTAAATTCTTCGAATACAGCTTCGTAAATTTCATTGTTCTTTTCATCCGCTGCATGGAACCAGAACTCAATGACTTCCCTATCCTTGGAAGCTGTTTTTGCAGTCTCTTTTGGCGTTTCCTTCGCAGCCTCCGAGCCCGCTGCCCCTGCTGCCGTCGTGGCGGGCGCAGCTTCCTGCTTGCCGCCGCATCCTGTAATACCGCTTACCAACATACCTGATGCCAATGCCAGTGCTAATAACTTTTTCATAGAATTTCCTCCTTAAAAAATATTATAATATTTAATGTTTTAACCTTTAACCGCTCCGCTTGTAGCTCCGCCTGCCAGGTTCTTCTGAATGAATGCGAAGATCACCAGTACAGGGATCAGCGCTACCACACAGCCTGCCGCCAGGCCGGAATAGTTGGTATTGAATTCGCCCTGGAACACATTTAACGCCAGAGGTATGGTATAATTATCTTTTTTCGTAATAAATGCCGTTGCATAGATGAACACATTCCAGGAGTTGATAAACGCATACGCTCCGGTAGCCACAATGCTGGGCCTCATGGTAGGAAGCAGAATCTTAAATACCGCTCCTATCAGGGAACTTCCGTCCACCTGGGCGGCTTCTTCCAATGACCTGGGAATTGAGTTGTAATAACCCATCATCATAAACAGGCAGAACGGCAGGTTTGTTACCGAACAGGTGATGATCAGGGATGGAAGGGTATTGATTAACCGCAGCTTATTCATCGTCTCAAACAGAGGGATCATGAGCACTACAGCCGGAAACATCTGTGTGAACAGAAGCAGCACATACACAAATCCTTTGCCTCTGAAACGGTAACGGGACATGGCGTAACCGCCGATCAGCGCCAGCATGCTCACGATGAATGTGGTGGACACCGATACGATTAAGCTGTTCATGAAGTATTTGCTGAATCCAAGCTTTTGGAACAGGTACGTATAATTCTCAAAAGTGAGCACCTTAGGCCAATAGGTGATGGGCCTTGCGAATACCTCCGTGCTGGTCTTCAACGAAGTGACCAGAATCCAGTAAAAGGGCGCCAGAGTGATGATAATGAAAAATGCCAGCGGAATATGGAGCCAGAACACTCTGCCGATTCTTCTTTTCTGCTTGATATCCATTAATACATCTCCTCCTTTCCCATACCGCTTCCTGTAATGTAGATAAAGGCTACCACCATCATAATCAGGGTGGCAATGGCTGCCAATGCGGAAGCATATCCGTAATTCAGTTCGCCCTTAAACATCTGCATGATGTAGAGCGGCATTGTCATAGTCGCGTTGTTGGGTCCGCCGTAAGTCAGGCTGTAGATCAAATCCACCGCGTTAAAGGTCCAGATGGCGCGCAGCAGGGTTGTGAGCACGATGGTATCTTTAATCATAGGAATGGTGATTTTGAATAAGATCACTCCTGTGCCAGCTCCGTCGATCTTAGCCGATTCGTAGATATCTTCCGAAATGCTGGAAAGAGCCGATATGTAGCTGATGGTGAAGAACGGGATACCTCTCCAGATATTTGCCATAATGGCGGCTGTCATAGCCCTGTTTCCGCTGGAGAACCAGGAAATGTTCCTCTGGATGACGCCCAGTTTCTGAAGCACATCGTTTAAAACCCCGTAAGTCTCACCCAGAATCAAGCTCCAGATGATACCTACCATAACTCCCGCTACCGCCCAGGGAGACAATACCAGCGCCCGGTAAAGGCCTCTGCCCTTGAACTTCTTATTCAGCAGGTATGCCAGCCAGAAACCCAGTATGGTCTGGAAAAATACGCTGACAAACACCCATACGGCGGAGTTTTTAAGCCCTTTAAAAAACAGCTTGTCATTGGTGAATATTTCAATATAGTTCTGGAAGCCGATAAAGGCCCTGTCCTTTGGTTTGATTACTACATAGTTCTGAAGACTCATAATAAATACGTTAAGCATGGGCCATAGCATGAACAGAGCTACGAATAACACTACCGGAAGCAATAACAGGTATGGAATCGCGGCCCGTTTATAATAAAGCTTGCTTTTCACCCTTTGGCCTTTAAATGCGTTATTATTCTTCATCTTGTAACCTCCCTCCATTTTATTTAGTTGTTTTTAACTGTTTTTATTATATTTAAAATGATCTTTTAGTGCAATTGACACAACAAACAAGAAGAACCTATGCATTTTATACAAAACATGCATAGATTCTTTATTGAAATTTATTCGTTTCAGATTCATTTCAAACATGTCAGTGACATTTCTAAATGAAATTTTTATCAGTCCAAATTATACTTTTTCATCCGCCTCCAAAGAGTGGATGTGCTGATATTTAAAGCTCTTGCGGTTAAAATCCTGTTTCCGCCGTATTTTTCCAACGCGGCTTTCAGATTTTCCAGCTCTCCGGTCAGTAGTTCTCCGATGGGCTGCTCTTCAAACTCATCCTTATCCCTGATATTGTATAGATCATCCAGAAGATAATTTACGTAATCGGCAGTTATCTTCCTCCGCCTGGTGGTGAGGATCAGACGTTCACAAAACGCTTCAAGCTGCAGGTCATTTCCCTCCCAGTAATAATTGACGATCACGTCCCTGGCTTCATCGGTGAGAATATGGAATCTGGAATACAGATCCATATACTTTTTCACATATTCATCCACCAGAATTCTCACATCTTCTTTTCGTTCTGAAAACTCGGGAACCGTGAGGCGGAATGTCTGGAGCAGATAGTAGAGATCCTTTCTCATCTTACCGTTACGTTTCAGCTCAATCAGCTTTTTTGATGTACACCCGATAATCCTAACATCCAATTCCTGCACATTGTCATTGTCCACGATGGAGGAAACACGGCGCTTTTTCCGTATGGCCTGTAAGAGATGGTACTGGGCGTTCAGGGTCAGTTTATCAATGGCCCGGATTACAATTGTGCCGTAATTGGCCTGCATCAAAAGCCCTTTATCCTCCCCCTCGCCAAAAAGGACCTTCATCTGGTCCTCCTCCCGGATTCCGGCCACATTGACCACCAGAAACGGGCCGTTTTTTCTGAGACTGTAGTTGTGGATTCCCTGGCATAAATCCTCCAGCTCCTGGGCAGTCTTGCCTTCTACCAGAATGGGACTGGCGGACTGGGCATAGAGTTTGGCTAAATCCACCACATTTTTCAGGCTGGGCATCCGGGCCGCCAGCTCGTCCAGGCTGCCTTTTGCCACAAATCCACGGAGAAACTGCTCCCTCATGTTCTCTTCCCGGTCCCAGTTCAGCCGTTTCATCATATTGCAGGACACAATCGTACCGGTGATCATGCCGTCCACAGCAATCGGTTCCACCACCACCACCAGAGCCTGGTAATTGGTATTGATAAATGTGGAATAGCTGTCCATGGAACCATTTAACACCTGGCCGAAGGTATCCCGGTCCAGCCCCTCCAGCACATCCGCAATATGCCTGCCTAAAAGCTCTTCTGAAGAAGCCTTTAAAAGCTGTTCCATCATCCGGTTCATCAAAAGCACGCTGCCTTCCGCATCGGTCTTGATAATCCCATTAAATGCACTGTCCAAAACGGACACGAACTGGGCATAGCTCTGCTGTTCCACCCGGGAAGTGTAATACATCTTTTCCGCGTTGTTTAAAGCCACCTGAAGCGCTTCGCCGGTGGTGCGGAACAGCATGGCGGGAATCCCCTTCTAGTTAGCATAATTTACACACTGTTCCCCGCTGATCAGAAAGTCCATCCCTCTTAAAATGGCCTCTTCCACCTCTTCAATCCATGGCCTTTCGCTGTTTAAATCCCGTCTGATGATTCTCACATCAAACAGCTCTTCAAATTTAGACGTGTCGCACAGCATTCCTTTCCAGAAAAAGATACCGATCAACGGCTTTTTCTTTTTCAGTATCTTCTTTGCCTTCACAATCGACAGCCCCAGTTCCTGGGCCGTCAGCTCGATCTCCACAACCGGGATATTGGTATGCTGTTTCACCGCACTGGCCTGGCTCCCTCGGGAAATGACGATATTGGCCCCTTTGGCAATCGCATTTCTCGCTTCCAGCACCACGGTGTCGATAGTTGTTTCCTTAATATATACCACATGGTGTTTTTTCTTTTTTATAATCTCTTCTGCCTGTCTGCACAGAAGCGCATCGGGCAGGAGCAGAGCTATTCCAGCCATTTTATTACCCCCTCACAAAAGCTCCTCCAGAACCATGAATTCAGTATATCATAAGCGGCACATGGAGCAAATACAAATATGTAAGGAATCTCAAGAAAACCTTTTGTTGCAGTTACAAACCCAATTGAGCTATAATATAGCCAAACCAAGAGCGCGCCGGAACATCGCCTGCCGGCCCGCTCCAAGCAGTGAGGAGGCTCTAATGGACTTAGTCAACCAGTTTATAGAAAATTATAAAAGACGTTTCCAGTTCTATGAAACCGCAGGCCGGCTGGCGGCAAAGCAGTTGGAAGACGCCCTGCAGTCCGCCGGTATCCGCGCCATCGTCACATCCCGGGCAAAGAACCCAGGCAGGCTGAAAAGCAAAGTGCTCCGGAGAAATTCCAGAAGGGAAGTGCCCTATAAGAATATGAGGGAAATTTATGAGGATATTGCTGATCTTTCCGGCGTCAGGGTTTCCTTATATTTCCCCGGCGACCGTGAGAAGGCCAATGCTTTGATAGCCGATTTATTCGCGGTCCTGGAAACAAAACAGTTTCCCGAACAGTCAAAGCCTCCTTCTTATAATAAACGTTTTTCCGGCTACTGGGCCAACCATTACCGCGCCCATATGAGGGAAGAACATTTAGATCCGTCCCAGCAGAAATATGCAGCGGCCCGCATCGAAATCCAGGTAGCGTCTGTTCTCATGCATGCCTGGTCGGAAGTGGAGCACGACTTGATCTACAAACCACTTCAGGGGACTTTATCCGAAGAGGAACTGGCCATCATCGATGAGCTGAACGGTCTGGTGCTGACCGGTGAAATCGCCCTGGAGCGGCTTCAGAACGCGGGAAATGAGCGCATACGCAACAAGAGCACCTCATTTGTCAGCCAGTACGATCTGGCGTCCTACCTCTATAATTATCTGAGCAACAACTTCCGGCCGGAAGATATAGAGCTCAGAATGGGCAATGTAGAGCTGCTTTTTAAGCTTCTGAACCATTTAAAGATCACAACCGTTAAGGAAATCGAGCCGATCTTAAAATCCGTGAAATTTGAAAAGGACCGCCGCAACATTTCCCAGCAGATCATAGACCAGATCATAACAGGGAGTGAAAAGCGCTACCAGAGTTACAGGGAACTGCGCTCTGACGAGAGCAGGGCGGACGAAAAAACACGGCATGCGGTGGATGAATTCTTTACCCACTGGGTGCGTCTGGAAAATACCTTGAACCGGATGACCTATAAGAACGCGCCGCGAAGCCGGGGGGCCTTCAATATCAACTCCTTAAAGCGCCTCAATATCCTGAGCCAGGATGCGCTGGGCAAGATCGCATCCCTTAGGAAACTGCGCAATGTGCTGATCCATGATATTGAGATTCCGGATGTGGAAATGATCCAAAAGCAGGCGAGGGAGGCGCAGGAATTGCTGGGGAAGATAAATGAGATTTAAATTGGGATTTAGTTAGTGAAAGTTACGCAGGAAAGCGGGACGAGGGAGCGGAGGCGGGATTGGATGTTTGGAGGCGGGCATGGGGAGCGGAATCCGTCGGGGATGAAAACCTGCTTCCAACCGTAAGTGAAACTAAGACTCCAGGGATGGAAAAAGACGGTCCGATGCCCATTCACGGTAAACTCTTTATGGGACTTTACCGTTCAGTGGGCATCTCAGAAACTGATTTGGTTTTCAGTTTCTGCCCGTCTTTTTCCATCTCTGGAGCCTAAGTTTCACTAACGGTTTCCAGATGGCTTTCATCCCCGACGGATTCCGCTCCCCATGCCCGCCTCCAAACATCCAATCCCGCCTCCGCTCCCTCGTCCCGCTTTTCTGCTGGTTTTCTCTGGCTAAAGTAATTAAAATAAAGGGTGAAGGCATTTTCGAAAATGGCTTCACCCTTTAATGTAAATCCCCACACCATTTAACATCACCCCTCAAGGCATTTCCGAAAATGCCTTGAGGGGTTACTATTCTGTCCGCCCTTGCAGGCCTAGAACCACTTACGGTTGGAAGCCGGCCCCTGGTCCCGCAGGCCATGCCCGGCCCCGTTCCCAGGATTCATGGCGTTACTCTCGCCAAAATAAAGTAAAAAACCGGGTATATTTTAAAAATTGTATATTAATCTTAGAAAAAGTACATTTCCTAAACCTCCAGGCCGTTATATACTAAACTTACAATAACCATGGAGGTATCACTATGTATAAAGCCTACTTTAATAACCCCAACAACTTCATCTCCTCCGGTCAAATGTCCTGGTGCGGGGATTACTGTAAAACTCATTGGCCGGAGGAAGTCAGGCATATTCTCCGGATTGCGGACGATGCGGTGAACCATACGTTCCTGTTCGATCTCCGCTGGGATATGGAGCGTACTTATGAACCTGTCCATTTTGACGGCCCTGTCAAGTGGGATTATCAGCCGGGGGACGATCCGGAATTCATTTTTCAGTTTAACAGACACCAGTTTTTTATCTGCCTGGGGCAGGCGTATGCTTTGACCGGAAATGAAAAATATGCAGAAGCGTTTGCCAAACTGCTGGAATCCTGGATCAAAGAAAATCCGCTGACCGATCATTCCAGGGAAACCACCTGGCGGAGCATTGAGGCGGGAATCCGCGCGGAAACCTGGGTGAAGGCCATGGCTTACTTTAAGGACAGTCCCGTTGTCACAGAAGAGCTGATGGAACTTTATGTAAACTGTTTAACCGACCACGCACGCTATCTGATGGGATCTTACAAATATTTCCAGATTAAAAGCAATTGGGGGGTAATTGAAAGCAGAGGGCTTTTAGAAATCGGTTTAGCACTGTCCGATGCATTGGAAATCTCCAAAACCGGCGAAACCAAAACCTGGATAGAAACTGCCATCAGCCGCCTGGACGAGGGGTTGAGGGTTCAGATTATGGATGACGGGGTTCAGTGGGAGCAGTCTCCTATGTACCATAACGAAGTATTCCACTGCAGCATAGAAGCCCTCCGCCTGGCGAAACGGTACGGTTTTTCCATGCCGGAAACCTTTGTACATAAGGCGCATCAGATGGCACGGGTCAACCTGGCGTGGAAAAAGCCCAATCACTGCCAGCCCGCCCAGGGCGACAGCGACGAAACCGATCTCAGGGATCTGCTGGCCCAAAGCGCCTATTTGTTCGGCGATCCGGTGTTAAAATACGCCGCGTATGAACATTTGGATTTTGACGGAATCTGGGATTATCTGGAAGATGGGGTGAAGGCCTATGAAGCTATGGAACCCCAGAAACCGGACTTCCTCTTAAAGGATCTTAACAGCAGCGGGAACTTCTACCTGAGATCCGGCTGGAACGAAGACGATGATTTCTTCCATTTCCGCTGCGGAAGCCTGGGCGGCGGACACGGGCATTCCGACAAACTTCACATTGACCTGGTTTTAGGCGGAGAAGACATCCTGATGGATGCGGGCCGGTATCACTATGTAGGCGGCCCAATCCGGTACGAACTTAAAAATGCCCTCAGCCACAACACCCCAACCGTGGACAGCAGGGATTACCTCACCTGCCTGGATTCCTGGGGCGTGAGCGGCCTCTCCCCCGCTTACCGCCAGCCATACTGCCAAAAAGGGGAATTCACCCTGGTTCAGGGCGGTCACGGCGGATACCTGCAGGAAGGGCTGGGAGACGTCTATATCAACCGCAGGGTACTGGCTGTTGGAACCGGAGTTTATATCATTGCGGATACATTTTATGGCTCCACAGAGCATGTTTACCAGCAGAACTATCATTTTAACCCGGACGGAACCGTTGAACTGTCTGAACAGAAAAATTCCGCCCATTATACCGGGCGGAACGCGGAAGCTGATTTCATCTTTGACATCAATACGGAATGGGACGCTGCCGTCACATCCACCCGGATTTCCAGAAATTATAACCAGATGGAATCAAACCGGACCATCACCTTATCCCGGAAGAAAAACGGCTGCTGCACCCTGGTAACCGTCATCGCAGGCGGTAAAAAAGGTTCTTATGCAAAACCCCAGGTCACCCGTCTTGACGTCACCTCACCGGCGAGAGGGATCACCCTGCCGGAGGAAGATGCCCACGGACTGAGAATCACCTTTAACGGGCAGACCTATGTGGTGATCATCGGCCACAAAGATATTGCCGGAGCCAATGAAATGCTGTGCGCAGACGGATATATGGGACTGGGCACCGTCCTGGTCTTCAAGCCGGGAGAGCCAAAGACCGGAGGCACCGTACTCTGCTGGTAAACCGGCCCCTTTCACCGTTTCTGTTTGCGGTAATCTCCGGGCGTGATGCCATTTAACTGTTTAAACCGGCGGATGAAGCTGGAAACATTATAATAGCCCACCTGCTGGCTGATCTCTTTAAGCGTTAGCTTAGGGTCGGCCAGCAGTTTTTTTGCTCTCTCCATGCGGAAATCCGTGCTGTAGTCCAAAACATTCTGCCCGGTCTTCTCTTTAAAAAACTGGCTCAAATTGGGCAGCAGCATATTAAAATGTTCCGCTGTTTCCTGGATTGAAAAATCGCAGCGCAGACAGTTCTCTTTAATGTACACAAGGATCTCCTGAAGCAGCCGGTCGGAGTCCTGTTTCGGCTGGCCTGCCGGATGGGCGGTCAGTTCCGTGTTAAGCTGTTGGATCAGCCGGATCACGTCGTCCACGGTGTCCAGCTGCATGAGACACGATAGATCCACCGTATCCGATAACGTGTAATGGAATGAATCAGAAATTTCAATAAACATGCTGAGTATGTCAAAACAAATGCCTTTAGCCACAAACAGCGGCAGGTTCTTTCTCTGTATATAGTCGATCAAAGAGCCGACGCAGGCATGGATCACGTTCTGGTCCGCCCGGGCAATGGCCTCCTTCAACTGCTCAAACTGGCTTTTGGGATATGGAAATGCCGCATTATCCCCGGTCAGGAGGTCTTTATAGAGGATTGTATTTCCATTTCCTTTCACAAAACGGTAATCCAGGGCGCTGCGGGCCTCCAGATAGGAACGCGGAACCGAAAGAGTGCCGGAATAAAGCTTGCCCACGCCTATGGTCAGCTCCATGCGTGTTTCTTCTTTTACGGTCAGCCTCATCTGTTCCAATGCCTTTTCCGCCTTTTTACCAGATTCCTTTTTGGTTCCGTTAATCAGGATGATCTTATCCGGTTCCGGGGTAAATGTATAAAAACTTTCCATGGACCCGGACAGCAGCTCCTGAAGGCGCAGGGCAAACGCATCATAATCTTCGATTTTCCCGTGAACCTGAACCACCGCCACGAAGAACCAGTCATTTTCATATCCCATATTCAGATCCTGGACATCCAGGTTGAAATCTTCCCGGCTCATGTAATGTCCGGTCAGCAGTTTATGAATCCGGTTGCTCTTGATGGCCGCAGCGCTGCTTTTTAATTTAGCGGACAGATACTGGTTCTGGTCCGACAAAAAGTCCAGGGTGCTGGATATGGTTTCCAGCTCGCCATTCTGCCCCGGGCTGTCCAGCAGAGAGGACGCCTTCTCCCCCAGCCTGCGGATCGGGGAATAATTCATGCGCATCAGCACGGAGATCAACAGACCGGCCAGAAAAAGCACAAGCAGGGTGATGAACAGCAGTTCCCGGTTAATCATGTTAATCTTCTGTAAAAACTGCTGATCCCTGGGTACATGGGCCGTATAAGTCCATCCCGTCTGGTCGGATCTATGGACCGAGGTAAAAAACTCCTTTCTTTCCTCAGCCGCATCCATACTGTCAAACTCCGGATCCGAGGTAAAGAGCCGTTTCCCATCCCGGTCTTCTATGGACAGCACAACCCCGTATTTGCCCAACTGGTTGTGAACCCGGTTCCTGATCACATCCGCTTCTATAAAAAAGATGCAGGTTCCCTTTATAGTCTGGTAATCCGTATACAGCGGCTCCAAAACCGTGATATATTCCACATCTTTTCCCGGCGTCTTCACCATCTGAGCAGGCAGCACCATCCTGCGCTCTCCGTGAACGAGCTGCTCCTTCAGGCTGTCCGGATCGGTATTTTCAAACCGGTATAACTGCCCTAAAAAGAAATCCACTTTGCAGGTGGACTGGTCTATGTACATATAATCTTCATTCTGCAGATATAAGGCCATCTCCCTGATAAACGGATTGGTCGTACAGTAAATGGAAAGATTATTCACATACCGCCGCCCTTCCAGCGGATTGTCATCAAAATGGTATCCATTAAAATCCATCAAAAGGTGCATCTGATCCACAGTTCTGGCCAGCGTCTGCATCTCGGAATCAATGGTATCCCCGAAATGAATCAAATCCACATCCACCTGGGCCTGTATCTCCTTCTGATACGTACGGATAAACCGGTATCCGAACAGACCGTTAATCAGCAAAACAGGAATCAAAAGAACCAGTAAATAAGAAAGTAAAAATTTAAAGAAAAGTTTATCGAATTTTAACCCACGCATAGATGTCCCCCCATCCTGCCTTTCCAAAGCCAGAATAATTACATCAATTGTAACAACCAGCCCCTGACTTTGCAACCATCAAAAAAATGCCTATGTAGTAAAAAATGTATACTCCAAGTATTAAAACCAACGGTTTTATGGGCATTTTTAAACATTTCGCCCGGATTTTAAACGGTTTTTTATATAAATTTTGTATTATGCATTAAAAAATGAACATTGTAATTATATACTTTGCACACCTATAATCGTACCAGGAGGTGTGGCAATTGTCCAATAAGCAAACAAAAAAACCATTGCCGGTCCGAATCCAAAAGGCGGTCCGGAAAGACTGGCAGCTTCTTCTCATGTGTTCGCTGCCTGTCATTTATTTTATTGTATTCCACTATCTCCCTATGTACGGGGTACAGATTGCATTTAAAGATTTCTATGCAAGCAAGGGTATATGGGGGAGTGAATGGGTCGGGTTTAAGTATTTCAAACGTTTTTTTGAATCCTATCAGTTTTGGCCTTTGATCAAAAATACGTTGTCCCTCAGTTTCTTACAGATTCTGATCGGGTTTCCATTTCCAATCATACTGGCAATCCTTTTAAACCAGATGAAAAACCAGCGGTTCAGAAAGTTCGTCCAGACTGTGACTTACTGTCCGCATTTTATTTCCATCGTAGTACTGACCGGAATGCTGTACATTTTTCTATCGCCCCGTACCGGATTAATTAATAATATAATAACATTATTCGGCGGCGATCCGAAATTCTTTTTAGGTGAACCTTCCTGGTTCCGCCCCATATTCGTGCTGTCAGGCGTCTGGCAGAATGCAGGTTGGAGCGCCATCATCTACATAGCCGCTTTGGCTGGAATCAGCACCGATCTGTACGAAGCGGCCAGAATGGACGGGGCCAACAAATGGCAGATCATCCGCAATATCGACATTCCGGGGATCATGCCTACCATCACCATGATGCTGATCATGGAAATGGGAAAGGTGATGAACATCGGCTTCCAGAAAGCATACCTGATGCAGAACGGATTAAATATATCCGCCAGCGAGATCATACCAACCTACATTTACAAAATCGGCCTGATCGACGCCCAGTACAGCTATTCTGCGGCCATCAGTTTGTTCAACAACATCATCAATATTATTTTGCTGGTAACCGTCAATAAAATCGCTCAGAAAACCAGCGAAAACAGTCTTTGGTAGGGGGTGGGACAGATGATAGCAAAACTGAAAATGAAAAGCAAAGGCGACCTCATCTTTGATCTCTTCAACTATACCATGCTGGGCATTATCACCATACTGGTGCTCTATCCGCTGTATTTCATCGTAATCGCTTCCTTTTCGGACCCGGATTTCATCAATACGGGACAGGTCGTTTTCTGGCCCAAGGGCTTTAATGTCCTGGGATATCAAAAAATATTTGAAGACACCAAGATCTGGCGCGCATATGGAAATACCATTTTCTATACTTTAGTGGGAACCTGCATCAATATCGTGCTCACAATGCTCTTCGCCTACCCGCTTTCCAGAAAGGATTTCTGCGGGCGAAAGTTTTTAACATTCTTTATGATGTTCACCATGTATTTTCAGGGCGGCCTGATGCCCACCTACATACTGATGCAGAATATCCATCTGTATGACACCCCCTGGGTTATGGTCCTGCTGCCGGCAATCAACGTATTTAACGTGATCATCGCAAAGACCAATATCCAGAACAATATACCTGAGGAGCTGTATGAAGCGGCCGCAATCGACGGATGCAGCCATTTCAAATTCTTCTGTAAGATCGTGATGCCGCTGTCAAAATCCATTGTGGCTGTTTTAGTTCTTTATTACGGCGTGGCCCATTGGAATGAATTTATGAACGGTCTGGTCTACCTCAGAGACGAGGGGCTTTATCCCCTTCAGCTTGTGCTTCGCGGCATTCTGGTTCAAAATCAGGCTTCCGCTGACATGATGGCAGATATCGACAGCATGATGGCACAGCAGAAAGCGGCGGAGTTAATTAAATACGGTTTGATTATCGTATCCGCCCTTCCCGTACTGGTTATCTATCCATTCCTGCAGAAATATTTCGCTAAAGGGGTTATGGTGGGAGCTGTTAAGGGATGACGGATTGAATATCGGTTTTAATGTTTGGCTCTAATACAAACAAGCTATATAATGAATAAGGAGGACGTATCATGAAACAAAACAAGAAACGAATTTTAAGCGCGGCGATGGCGGCAGCCATGACAGCCGGAATGATGACTGCCTGCGTACCGCAGAAAACCACACAGGCAACCGCAGCATCCACTGCCACTACGGCTGCCCAAACCGAGGCTCAGGGCGGGTCTTCAGGGGAAAGCTCCGCTGCCGCCGAAAAAGGGCTGTTTAACGCGGCCGGACTCCCCATCGTCAATGAACCGGTCACTTACGAAATGGCCGCAAAGTCAAGGCACAACAAGAACTTCTCGGAGCTGGAATTCTTCCAAAAGCTGGAGGAAAACACCGGAGTACATATTGAATGGAACATGAGCTCTGAGGACGGATGGAAAGAGAAAAAAGGGCTTCTGTTCGCAGGCGAGCTGCCGGATGCATTTTACGGCCAGGCTATTTTAACAGATGTTGACGTGATTAAATACGGCTCCCAGGGCATGCTGATCCCCTTAAATGATCTGATCGACCAGTACGCCCCCAATGTAAAACACCTTTTGGAAAGCAACGATGAGTACCGCAAACAGCTTACCGCCCCGGACGGCAATATTTACAGCCTGCCTTCCCTGACCGAACTCTCACCCACCACTCATGACAAACTCTTCATCAACAAAGTGTGGCTGGATAAGCTTGGCCTGAAAGCGCCGGAAACCCTGGATGAATTCAGAGATGTTTTAATCGCGTTCCGGGACAATGACATGAACGGCGACGGACGTACCGACGATGAGATCCCGTTCACATTTCTCTACAACAGAAAAGAAAACGGCCTGTTCTCTTTATTCGGAAGTTTCGGACAGCTTGACAAACTGGATCATTTTATTGTAAAAGACGGCAAAGTCATCTATACGGCAATCACAGAACCGTATAAAGAAGCCATTGAATATTTTAATGGACTGTACAAAGAGCAGTTGGTGGACAAAGAGGGCTTCACCCATGATTTCAATGTGTTCACAGCCAAAATCAAAGCGCCTGAGAAAAATATCGGTTCCTTCATGGCCTGGAGCCTTTCCTCCAGCGCCGGAGCAAACAAGGATGATTTCATCCCCCTGGCGCCGCTTAAAGGGGCGGACGGCAAACAGATTTGGAACACATATACCTCTGCCATCAACTCAAAAGGTTCCTTTGCCATCACCAATAAAGCCCAGAACCCGGAAGTTCTGATGCGCTGGATCGACCTTCATTTTGACCCTGAAACCTCCCTTCAGATCGACCAGGGATTGTTTGGACGCACACTGGAAAAGAGAGAGGACGGCACCTATCACTATCTGCCGGTACCGGATGGCAAAACATTTACAGAAATGATCCACGACTACTCACCAGGCGTTAACAGCGTCGGCGCAGTCACCATGGATATCGCTTCCAAGCTGGAACTGAATGCGAACCTTCAGGAGAGAAAAGAACTGGATGAATTCTTCGCACCATACAACGTGCCCGCCGAAGAAGTGTTCCCAAGCGTTTACTTCACCATGGAAGAAGTGGAACAGATTTCTGCCCTGGAAACAGACATTAAGGCTTATGTGGATCAGTGCTATGCAAACTGGATTGTAAACGGAGGCATTGACACTGAGTGGGACGGATATTTGAAGAAGCTGGATCAGATGCATATTCAGGACTATATCGGCATCTATCAGACAGCATATGACCGTTATCAGTCGCTGGAATAATGGCTGATTTAAAGTAAAGGGTGAAGGCATTTTCGAAAATGCCTTCACCCTTGATGTTAAAACCACTCAACCCTATAATCACAACAACCGCCGTGACCGGCAGAATGAGAGAATCTATGAAACAAAATCTGGTATTTATCATGACAGACCAGCAGCGTGCCGATACCTTGGGAATGATATCCGGCGGCAGGGAAGTGACGCCCAGCCTGAACCGTCTCTCTGACGAGAGCACCGTATTCCGGCAGGCCTATAACGCCTGCCCTCTGTGCGTCCCCGCCAGAACCGCCCTCGCCACTGGCATCAATCCCATCAAAAATGGCATGATGCTCAACGATTTACCCGGAAAATACGCAAAAAATCACCAAACCATCCATCAAATGCTTTACAACGCAGGATACGAAGTCGCCCACATCGGAGTGAACCATATCAGCGTTAAACCGCCCCTGAAGGATTCCATTCCCTTCGCCGCCTGGGAGGATGACCACACTTATGCCGCCTATGCAGAAGCGAAAGGTCTGGATATCAAACGGAAAGACACGGATTCCGTTGTAATCGACGAACTGGCGGACGGAACATACGAAAAGCACCGCTATTCCAACGCCCGCACCTCAATCTGGCCCTATGACTTGAAAGACTTCAAGGACGTATGGTTTGCGGATAAAGCGGTCAGTTACTTAAAACAGCCCCACGCCAAACCTTTCGCCCTGTTTTTATACATGTGGGCCCCTCATCCGCCTTTAATTGTGCCAAAGGAATACTGGGATTTGTTTGATGAAGACCAAATCCAGCTTCCTCCGGGCACCGGCGAACCCTCCTGCGGCGAACCGCTAAACCGCAGAAAAGGCGCGGCCGCGCAGCTTGGCAGTTATCCGCCGGAACACGGCTGGAAAGAGGGCTGGCACGCCCATCTCTCCCTATCCTCGTTATGCGACGCTCAAATCGGGCGGATCAGAGACACCCTAAAACAGCAGGGCTTATCTGAAAATACCGTGATGGTATTCACAACTGATCACGGCGAACACATGGGCCAGCACAGCATGTATCAGAAAATGGAACTGTACGAATCCGCGGTCCGCGTGCCTGCCATCTTCCACGTTCCAGGTACAAAAAGCCGCCTTTTTTCAACTCCCGTGTCCCATCTGGACTTCGTGCCCACCCTGGGCGGCCTGCTGGGGTTTGAAACATCCAATGATCTGGACGGCCATTCGTTAAAGGAAAGCATAATAAATGGAACGGAACCGGAGGAACGCCCAATATTCAGCGTATACTGCGGAAACCACCAGTTCGGGGATATGCGCCGCATGATCGTAAAGGACGGGTACAAATATATCTATGATAATGTATCCGAAGAATTGTACGATTTAAATGCCGACCCCCACGAAAGAACCAACCTCTGCCTGGACGAACGATACAAAGAAACCTCCGGCCGTCTCTATCAGGAGCTGAAGGAATGGGCCCAAAAGCAAAACGACCCATTTTTCCGGGAAATGAAAGGGAAAAAGAAAAACCTCCTGTTCGTCTTTGCCGATCAGTGGCGCAGGGACGCGGTGGGATTCGCGGGTAAGGACCCGGTAAAAACTCCGAATATGGACGCATTTGCCAGAAATTCCGTATACTGCACTGATGCAGTCAGCACCTTCCCCCTCTGCTCCCCTCACCGGGCCAGCCTTTTGACAGGCAGACATCCGCTGAACACCGGAGTATTTACCAACTGTAAAACCGACCTGTCCATGGGCTTAAAGGAGGAAGAAATCTGTATCGGCGATGTGCTGAAAGCAAACGGCTACCATACCGGATACATCGGCAAATGGCACCTGGACGAACCGGACCAGAATAAATCGCCCCACCCGGAATCAGGCGCAGTGAACTGGGACGCCTATACTCCGCCAGGACCAAAACGTCACGGTTTTGACTTCTGGTATTCTTACGGGGCCTGCGACCAGCATCTGTCCCCCCACTACTGGAAGGACACTCCGGAGCAGATCAAGGTAAATACCTGGTCACCCGAGCATGAGGCAGATATTGCCATCGACTATTTAAAGAACCAGACCGGAAATGAACCCTTTGCCTTGTTCATTTCCTGGAATCCGCCTCACAGCCCCTATGAACTGGTTCCCAAA
Organism: Clostridium sp. MCC353; assembly: GCF_018785315.1. Taxonomy (GTDB): domain Bacteria; phylum Bacillota; class Clostridia; order Lachnospirales; family Lachnospiraceae; genus CHH4-2. The sequence goes on from NZ_WQPN01000025.1 coordinate 48,171, forward strand.
CGTTACCTGGATTTATATCAGGAAGAAGACATCCCTTTAAAGGAAAATGTAGACCTGGCCAACATCCATCATCACACCTACGAACCGGCCTGTTATACAAAAGAAGAGCTGATTCAGATCACCAAAGAATATTACGCAGCGGTTTCCGGCCTGGACGATCAGTTCGGACGCCTGATCGAAACGTTAAAGGAACAGGGAATCTACGATGACACCCTGATTGTACTGTCCGCGGATCACGGCGATATGATGGGCTCCCATGGCCTGATGGCAAAACACGTGTGGTTTGAAGAATCCATCGGCATCCCGCTGATCGCAGGAGGGGCCGGTTTATCCCCCGCCGTCTGCCATACCCTGATCGGAAGTCCGGATTTTATGCCCACACTCCTGGGCCTGATGGATCTTCCCATTCCAAAAACGGTTGAAGGCACGGACTGTTCGGCAGACATCAAAGGCATTCCGGCTCATCCGGATAAAGTCTGTTTTTTGGCGGCATGTCCGGGCCGGGACGTATTCCTCAAAGCATTCCGGGAGGCCGGTAAAAATCCATTGGATTTTGGCTGGCGGGGAATCCGCACCTCACGCTATGTCTATATCGCGGAAGCAGGATACGACACCACGCCCCACATGAAACGGCTGCTCTATGACCTGAAAGAAGACCCCTTGGAAATGAATCCGGCCCTCATTGCATCTCCTTCCAGCCATCCCATAGCGGGATCTCTGGAAAAAATGCTTATTTCCTGGCTCAAAGAACAGAATGACGGTTTCCTCACTCATATGGAATCCGCTGAGAATCAAGAATAGATAGGAAGATAGGAAAATATGAAATCATACGAAAACGTTAATGCGGTAATTACAGAAGCTAAACTATATTTGTATCAGATAAACGCAACGAAAAAGTTCAGTTTCGGCACCTGGACCAGCAGACAGCATGTATTTATAGCAGTAAAAGCCGGAAATGAAACCGGCTGCGGGGAAAACATCATCTCCGTCAACCGGCCGGATGTCTCTCTTGAAACCTGGAGCCGCTGGCTTCAGGAACTGGTTGGAAAGCCGGTCGGAGAGGCCATCACTTACCTGAGAGATCACAGAGACGCATGGGAAGACCGGATGACAGAGATGACAGAAATGTCCCTGATCGATCTTTGGGGAAAATTAACCAAAGAAAACGCCCTGGACTTACTGGAACTTCCAGGCAGAGAGCCGGTATACGGGGTCTATGTTATCCTCAGCGATGACCTGGATTTTGTGGATGAGAAAGTCCGCTACGCAATTTCCTGTGGAAAAGCCAGATATATTAAGGTAAAACTTTTTGGCAGGGAGGAATTGGACTGCCAGGTGATTAAAACTGTGAGAAAACACCTGTCCCGCCGGGAAACTTATCTGATCGGCGACGTAAACTGCGGCTACCGGCCGGAGGGTACAAAAAAAGAACTGGATGAAATCATTACGAGCATGGAACGCTTATACGAAGCCGGTCTGGACGCCTGTGAAGATCCCGCGTTCTTAACCCGGGACGAATGGGTGAAACTCCAAAGCAGCGTCCATCCCCTGTCCCTGATTCCCGACTATCCCATGAGGCCGTCGCGGAAAGCCCGGGAAACCATAGTGAGCGGAATGGGCGATATCTACAACATCCACCCGGGCTGCTCCGCTTCCATCATAGACGCCGTGGCCCTTGCAGAGAAAATTAAAGCTCTGGGTTCCATCCTCTTCATCGGAGACGACAGCCTGGTGGGGCCTGGCTGCACCATATGGCAGCAATTGGCCGTCGGCCTTTCCGCTGGATGGGTAGAAGCGACGGAAAAAGAAGCAGAATCGGACTTTTACTACGACTCCATTTTAAAAATCCCTACAAACAGCCAGAAAAACCCTATCGGGCCCGACAGAAGCGGCTATGGATTTGGTATTTATCTGGACGAACAGAAGCTTGAGGCGGCAGCGGACCGCGTGGCAGTGATAGACTGAGGAACCGCGTGGCTCTATCGTTCGATAGTTACATGAATGACGTGGGGAATAACAGTGAGGAGTTTCACTGTTATTCCTCACTGCCATTCCCCATTTCAATCTGCACAATAGAACGTTTCGGCACTGCCAAAGTTTCAGAATCCCCCGCAATAGTCTCCTCGATAAACTTATATCCATGTAAAATCTCAGTCCCCCTCAGCACCTCTCTCTTTTCAGCGCCGGAGACAGCAATCCCCTCAAATTTAACTTCCATATCAGAATCATAATCAGTATTAATCAGCGTTATCACTGTCTTATCTTCATTTTCCGATACCAGGCAGTGCAGGCTGCTGTCGGTGGTTTCAGAAACCAGGAGCCGGTTTCCCCGGTGCGCCTTCATCAGTTTAAATACCTGGCCATTTGCCGTTAACTCCGCATGGCCTGGATAGACATTGACCGCGCCTTCATTAACCGGCTGAAAATACATGGCCATCATCATTTTATAAGCGTCCTGCTTCCGGCAGAACATTTCCAGCATAAGGGCTGTGTACAAGCCCTCCAGCACACAGGGATCGTGATACCAGGTAAAATAAAGGTTCCACTCATCAAATGCAATTTTGACCTTTTTCATCTCCTCAGTTCCTGAATCCATCTTCTCCCGCAAATGCTTCAGATCGCCGGCACAATGCTGCGGCGCCTGCAAAACCGCTTTCCAGCACTCCCTCAGGCCGGATTCAGTGATAAAATCCATTCCGCTTTCAAAAAGCCGGGGAAGATAATAGTGGTATGAAATATAATCGATCACAGGGGCCAGGCGGGGCAGGCTTTCCTTTACCCATAGGCCGGAATCATGCTCCGGCGAATAGGCCCCCGAAGCGAATAGTATAATTGTGTCATCTGCTTCCTTCATTTTTTCCGCGCACAGCAGCGCCTTTTCACTATATTCCTTTGGCGTATTGGGGCCTTCCATGTGTCCCAGGCCGAATTCATTTCCCAAAGACCAGAATTTCACATTGTACGGTTCCCGATTTCCTCTTTCACAGCGTTTTTGGCCCCAAACGGTCTCTTCACTTCCATTGCAGTATTCCACAAATTCCCCGCTCTCTTTTGGGCTGTCCCAGGCCAGATTGATCGTTATATAGGGCTGGGCGCCTATCTCCCGGCAGAGGGCTATAAAATCATCGACACCCATTTCATGGAAATCAAACCCGCCTGTATGCGGATGAGTTTCAACTGACCGGTAGGACAACAGAGCCCCCCTTTCATCTACATCGAGAAGGCCGTCTTTCCACCTGTATTCTCCGGCAAAATTGCCGCCGGGCCACCGGAGTACGGTCACTCCCATTTCTTTTAGCAGTTCCACAACATCCCGCCTCATACCGTGAAAATTGTCCTCCGGAAGCATTGATACAACTCCTGCCTTAACCTCGCCTTTGGAAGAAAAGACCAGTTCCAGACGGGCATTCGCGTCACTTTCCTCTGCTTTGAAACAAAAACCGGTTTTTTCCCATCTTCCCTGCTCCGGCAATACCTCATGGTAAGCATAGACTGTTTCTCTGCTGCCGCTGATTATTCTGATGCGGCAGGGGAACCGGTTTTCACCTCTGCATTTAATCACTGCACTAACTTTATAATATTTCCCCTTTTCCAGATAAATGCCGTCCTGCCCAATTCCCGCTTCCATGCCTTCAAAAGGATTCTGTATTATCAGGGAATTGCATTCATTTCTTCGGACGCCGGAATCATTTACATGGCGGACATAGGAGTCCATTCTGTCCAGCGTCATATAGACTTCCTTTCGGCCAATCCTGTACCACTGATCCGCCACACCGGTACGGCACGCCGGTTTTCCCGCGAATTTTCTGTTCCTGATCATCTGGGCGCTCAGCCCATGATACATGCAGCTTCTGGTATGTTCCAGATTATGCGCAAAAAGATTTGGCTGGATGACCGTTTCCCCTGCACGGCCAATTTTCACTGTTACGCTATTCTTCATTATTTTTCCTCCATTCAGCTCTTCACCGCTCCCAGCGCCATTCCTTCAATCACATTCTTGCTCAATAGGAAATAAATCACCAATGTAGGCAGAATTGCCATGGTAATTGCCGCGTAGGTTGACCCCCATTCCACAAGGCCATTTTCTCCCGCAAAATCTTTCAGGGCCACAGGCAGGGTTTTCATCGCCTTGCTGGTCATAAATGTATTCGCATAGGTAAATTCATTCCATACATAAATAAATTTAAATGTAACAATTGTTATTGTTGTATTTTTTACCATAGGAACCACGATCCTGAAAAAGATCTGGAGAGGCCCGGCGCCGTCAATATTAGCCGCCTCCAGCAGCGAATCCGATATAAATCCCATAAAACCGGTGTACATATAAATTCCGAGAGGAAGCCCAAAGCCAACCTGTGGCAGTATGAGCGCAAGGTATGTATTCCTGAGCCCCAAAATATTGTATACACGGAACATGGGAATCAAACATACAAAGGTAGGAATCATCATCCCCATTAAAAAGAAAGACAGCAGTTTTTTTCCATATTTAAAACGCAGTTTCGAGATCGCATACGCGGCCGGACAGTCCAGGCTGATTTCCATCAGCAATGTGCTGACGGCCACAATAATGCTGTTAACATAAGCCCTCGGTATGTTGGAATTTTTCAGCGCATTCCTGTAATGGCCGAAATAAAATCCCGACGGAAGAGTATAGGACGCGCTGTTTACCAGCTCTTCCTCTGTTTTGAGGCTTGAAGCCATTACCCAAATCACCGGATAGATCTGGATAACAGCAAAAGAAATAAGAATAATATAGAAAAAAACTGCCACCGGCCTGAATTTCTTTCCCTTCACATTCTCCCCCCTATTCTCCGCCGCCTGCGGCCACAGCTTTTCTGAGCAAGGATACCGCCAACAGACACTCCATCAAAAGGAATACCGCAATCGCGCTGCTGTAACCGTATTTCATCGATGAAAATGCGCTTTTATACATGTAGGTCGCCACCATTTCGCTGGATGTTCCAGGCCCTCCGTTGGTGAGAACATATGGCATTTCAAAAGATTTCAACGTTCCGTTAATCAGCATAACCAGCACCAATCCGCAAATATCTTTAATCATCGGTATTTTAATGTATCTGTATTGGTTAAAAAATCCGCAGCCGTCAATCATCGCCGCATCCAGCACATCCTGAGAGACCGATAGAAACGCAGAATAAAAAATGACCATATAAATCCCGCAGTATTTATATCCGTCCACCATCGCCAGAGTAACCAGAGAGGTTTTGGGACTTCCCAAAAATGATCTCGGCTGGAATCCCAGCTTACCGATCACAATATTAAAAACCCCCATCGGTTCCAGCGCCAGTAACTTGATAAAAATCTGGCTCAACGCTACCGTCGCTATAATGCACGGTATGAAATAGATTACTTTCAACAGATTTCTGCCCCTGCTCACGCTGCTCAGAATGACGGCCAGCGCCATGCCCACGGTAAACTGGTAACATGTGCTGATGCACGTAAATTTCAGATTATTTATAACCGCTTTACGGAATGTCTGATCTCCCACAAGCTTTTGCAGATTCCCGCTTCCTGCAAACTTCATAGGGGCAATTCCATCCCATTGGAAAAAGCTCAGGCATATGGTCCAAACTACGGGAATCAGCACAACAAACAGATATACCGCTAAGGCCGGCATTGAGAACAGCCATGGAGTAAAACGATTTTTAACCCGCATTGTTCACTCTCCTTCTGTCATCTATCAATCTTTTAATCAATTCCCTGCATTTTCTTTCACCGCTTTATCAATCCGGTCAGCCCATTCTTCCGGAGTGATTTCCCCTATGGCCAGATTGACGGTTTCCGCTTTCAACACCTCATTACTGGCCGCATCCATCCGCACGTCCCAGCAATAAGCATAATTCTGAGGGCCTACTTTGCTGAAATTATCCAGAAGTTCCTTGTAACAGTCTGAAATGTCCGTGGTATTTTCCGGTTTGATGCCGCTGATATAATTATTTTCATAAAAGGCCGTATCGCCGAAATTTTCCACAAAAAACTTGACAAAATCCTTCATTTCCACACTCATGGAATCCGCAAGCATGGCAATGCCTTTTCCTGAGTTCGCAAAATAATCCGTGCCTGCTGTCACATTGTAACCATCCAGTGTGGGCATGGTAAAATATGCGATATCTTCTTTCCATTCCTGATTCTCATCTGTCACATAATCCAGGGCGGAAGACGTGGGGTTATACCACATGGCCGCGCCGCCGCTTAAAAAATAGTCCCTGGCCGTAGACGCGTCATTTCCCGCCCATCCATCCACAAAATACTGGGAAATCTGCTGGACAAATTCACCGGCTTTGATCCCCGCCTCAGAATGAAATGACGTCTGCCCCGTTCTGGCAGAATCTATAAACTCATTTTTTGTCATGCGGTACGGCACCATTGCCGCAAATCTCAGCAGATACCAAGGATCGCTTTGGGCTGATAATGGTGTAATCCCCGCCTCCTTTAATTTGTCACAAACTTCAAAGAATTCATTAAATGTCTTCGGCGGCTCCACTCCGGCCTTTTCAAACAGAGATGGATGATAGAAAAAATATTCCGTATTGGCTCCGGTTGCCATCAGATATAAAGATCCGTCGTCATATTTGGGATACTCATAAGTAATATCCATGAAATAATCACGGATTCCCAATTCCTCAATCAGCCCCCCGATATCATACAGCATCCCCATATCTCTCAGCCCCTCGGTAAATGTATCGGGATCACCAAAAAACCAGTCCGGTGCTTCGTTGCTGCTGATAAGAATTTTTAGTTTCTGATAATAAGCCTCACTGTCTGAAATGTATTCGGGATGATACACGAATTCGGGATGCGTTTCCTGATACTTGGCCACAACTCCTGCTATGGTCTTTGCCAATGCATGGTTTTCTGCGTAAGGCATCATAAAATGAAGCGTCCACTCATCTTGTGCCTGTTGGGTTTCTGTTCCTGCCTGGGTTTCACGAGCTGCAGAAGCGCTTTCTCCGGCGCTCTCACTTGGCGCCTGTGTCTGCCCGCCATTCCCCGCACATCCTGCCGCCGCGGTTATTACACTTACCGATGTCAATAAAATAGTTAATAAACGTCTCTTGTTCATAAGCAGCCTCCCTTTCATTTTTTCTGTTACATATATTTTAATATCAGATGGCTTAGATAGATACAGCTCATATTTTAGAATTCATTCATGATTCTTTCGATCTGTCTGTTTTTTTAATCTAAAAAAAGTGTAAACCGGCTTATTATTTTTGTTCAGCCTGTTTACACTTTTAAAGTCCTAATATTTTATTTCCCTCATCACTGCCCTGTACTGTTCTTTGCCCCAGGGCGGGATGCGTATAACAACTTCTGTGCCTTCCCCCTTCTTACTTTTTATGGATATGCCATAGTTTTCTCCATAAAAGAGGCGTATGCGTTCCTTCACATTATTGATCCCGTAACCATTTTCAATTTGGCGGCAGTCCTCCGCTCCAACTCCATTATCTTTTACAGATATGTATAAGGCTCCGTCAAGCCAGCATGAAACTTCCACCTTTCCCTCTCCGATCTTAGGTTCCAGACCGTGGTACACCGCATTTTCCACAAATGGCTGAATCAAAAATTTCAGTATATAATAGTCCTCAGCCTGGTCTCTCACTGAAAAAACCGTCTCAAACCGGTCCTTATATCTCATATTTTGAATCTGCATGTATTTTTTTACATATTCAAGTTCTTCTTTAAGAGGCAGAAAGCGCTTCCCCCTAATCAATGATAATTTGAACATATCCGATAGAGCGGAAACCATTTCCGCCACATCATCCGCATTGTCAATGATCGCCATACAATACAGGGAATCCAGCGTGTTATATAAAAAATGGGGATTGATCTGTGACTGTAAGAGAAGGAGCTGGGCATCCCGCTCCCTGATCCTGGCTTCGTTCAATTTTGTGTTCAGGGAAAGATTGTAGTTCACCGTTTCCTTCAGAAGATTTCCTATGGCCCCTATTTCACCCTCATCAAAAACCGTTTCTATCCCACAGTTTTCCTCTTTCATCCGGTTAATTGCTACCTGGAGTTTTTTCAGCGGCCCGTTAATCTTACGGCTTACCACAAATGAAAGCACAATATTAATCACACAGATTGAGATAACCAAAACTGAAATAACCATTTTAATGTACAAATTATCCCGGTTTAGAATGCCATAAGGAATTGCATTGGTGATTTCCCAGCCCGTAATTCCATTTGTACAGGTCATATATAAATCATTCTCAGACGGTTCTTCGCCGCGGAAATAAACGGCGCCGTCTTTCAGCTTGCTGTCATTGATCACAATTGAGTATGCCTTCTGCCCCATATCCCAGTCTTCCATTAAATCGGTGATCACCTTTTTATTCACAGCAACCACAAGAACTCCCACCGGTTCAAATGTCCTGGTACTTTTCAGCAGTTTGACAAATGAAATGTCCTGCTTATTGGATTCATTCAGAACATCACATCCCCAGAAAACTTCTTTGCCGTTTCCCTGGACTGCGGACCGGTACCAGTCCTCTTCGCCAGTTACCGGTACTTCATAATATTTTTGGTAATCCGTGCTGTTTTTCGTGTTTTGAAATGCCATCTGGCAATGACCGTTGAGGTCAAACACTGCGATTTCTGAAAAAGCGTGATCCTTCGAAATGGTTTTTGAAAGCACCGGAAGAATGCTGACTGCCCGCACACTGTCGAATCGGGTCCCGGAAGCGCTGCCTCCGCCATTTTCCAACAAAACCAGAAATTCATCCTTTAAAATCTGTTCCCGGACAATTTCCACAAAATTGCCCATTTTTAAATCCAGCATTTTGCTGTAGGCTGTCATGTTGCTTTTGTTAAACTCCCCGTACATCTTATAATTCCGGTCTGCCGATACCCTGTAGATAAAAAACGCTAAAAATATGGTCGTTAAAAACGTCAATATGATCATAGATATTAAAATCTGGCTCTTGATCTTATTCAGCGACAATTTCCTGACGATCCCTTTCCACTCCACACGATTACCCCCTCTTTGAATTGCGGAACTCCCCAGGCGTCTTTCCCGTTTCTTTCTTAAAAATCTCGCAGAAATAAGGATAGTTCTGATAGCCGACCATCCGGCAGACCTCCGTATTCTTATAATTCTCAGCCAGAAGTCCCTTGGCCTTCTCGATTCTGATCTGGGTCAAGTATTTAATGAAGCTCATTCCCACCTCTTCTTTAAACAGAACGCTCAAATAGGCCGGATTCATATGGATGAAATCCGATAACTCCGTAAGGCCGATATCCCTGTTGTAATTTTCATGGATATACTCTAAGAGCTGCCGGATTCCCTTATGCATGGCCTTGTACCCATCTCCGCTCATTTTCCGCACTATATCCTTCATGATTACCTGCACATAGGTATCTACATCCTGGTGGCAGGCAAGAATTTCCATATTGCTAAGAGACGGCAGATGAGGCGTCATTCTCTTACCGGAGACATTTTCCTCATAAAATACTGTGGATGCCACACAGACAAACCGGAATAACTCCTTCTTGCAGTCTGCCAGATCATCCCTGCTTTTCATTCTTATCAGCTCTTCCACGCAATCCATTAAATTCGCCCACTCATTATCTCTGATCTTTTTCAAAATAGTTTTACTAATCGTTTCAAACCGCTCTCCGGTTCCCGTACCGGCTTCTGCCTTATTAATTTTTTCCATCTTATTAATTTTTTCCATTAAAACAGCCAGTTTTGGAATGGTAACCGGTTTTTCCACATATTCAACCACTCCCAGGGACAGAGCCTTTTTTGCATATTCATATTCCCGGAAACCACTCATGACCACAAAAATGGTGTCCGGAAGCAGCGGCTTCACAGCCTCAATTAACGACAGCCCATCCATGCCGGGAATGCGGATATCACATAGCACGATATCCGGCCTTTCTCTCAGCAGAAGATCAAAACCGGATATCCCGTCGTTTGCCGAATCAACAACCTGGTACCCGCCGCTGATGCGTTTCAGCATTGCCTTAATTCCATTGATGACTATCTTCTCATCTTCAATAATTATAATCCTCTTCATGCCGCTTTCTCCCCCTTCCTACCGCTGAAAAACCGGCGTGGGCTGTTTTTTTATCTGGTAACAGCCTGCGCCGGTTTTTTGGCAGATTTAAATGCTGCCATAATGTCATTTCATATACATTTCAATCATCTCTTTCTTAAATTCCTCATCCGTCTCCAAACGGTCAAGCTCTTCCTGCCCTATACCGTCCTTCAGCATCAATTTAATCAGCCGCAGCATAAACTGTTCGCCTTCTGCCTTTCCTTCTCCCTTTCCCTCAGCCCGGCCTTTACTAGTATAATAATTCCTGATGGTTGTCTCATCCGATAATTTCATCGCTTCTTTCAAGTACCTGTACCGCAGTTCCCGGTCCGAATTGATCTTCTCCATCTCCTCTACCGCCGCTTTCATATACTCATTCTTCTCAGCCATATCTCTCAACACCTTCCAATCTTTCGCCGATATCAGCTTTGCCCATCTATAGACTTCTTCTCCGGCCTCCTCTTGGGAGATCCGCTCCAGTTGATTTAAGTATAACATGCGCAAACTCAGCTTGTCACTATATATGGTATGGGTTTTCTCATCCATCAGCCGGATGACAGAGTAATAATGTTCCGTTTGAGGCAGATCAAACCCTAAAATACCGATATGAACGCATTCCTCCAACTCTGAATAATCCTCTCCCTTTGAAAAATCATCAATATACATCTTGCTCAAATAAAACAAAGACCTCTCTTCCCAAAAGGGATATTCCAATACCTGAATCTCAATATTGATCTTGCGTTCATGGTTCAGATGTACTCTCACATCCAATATTCCTTCCCGGTCTTCCTTATATTCACCGTGTAAATAGGTATCCGGAAATTCCAATTCCTTAATGTCTTCCACCGGAATATCTAAAAGTGCGCTTAACAGCCCGGTTAACGCGGTCTTATTGTGAAAGGTCTTCTTAAAGGCGAAATCATTCGTGAGATGAATATTAAGCATTTTTTCGCTGTCTGCCAGCTCACGGATGATCCGTTCTTTTCCTTTCCTGTCCATTAAATTCGCTAAGTTTGCAGTCAAAAATACCTTGTTTTTACTGTCTTCCATATGCAGTATCTCCTTATATTATTTTATAAAAAATGGGATCGCTGGCAGAACTGCCAAAATAATTCAGAAGCGGAAACTCCTGAGATAAGTTCCTTTACTCTATCACAGGCATAGATTAAAATCAAGAGATATTTTTATCAAAACTCACCATATAGCAACCGTTTAGACCGCTCATCTTCCTGACTGTAAAAGCCGGTCAAAATGCATCGGATATCCATCTTTTAATCATCCTCTGAAAAGGAAAAAATATTTCAAGCCTTTTAAAAATGCATTATCAATGATATACTTAAATTCCCTCAACATCATATTCTGCTTTAAGGAGCACTACAATAGTAGAAAGGAGTCCTATTATGTTCCGCATGTGGGCCAAAATATTCCGCAACAATCATATGATAAAAGATACTGTAATCTGCAACGGCGATTACTCCATATCCCGAACTTCCATGGTTTTTCAGGCCATCGATGATATTTGCTATGAATTTGATCTGGGCAAACCAATTTGGCTGGATTCCAACATTGCTGATTTCAAACGCCATGACAAAACCCGTTTCAATAAGGATAATTTCATAGAATCCATTGATTTTGATTATTTGGAAATACAAGTAATCGAAGAGTAATTATTTGGCAATAATTGTTAAATGTTTTGTCATAATTAGAATAAAAACGTTAATTTAATATAAGGTTTCGTTAAGGTCTGAAAAAGAGTGATATGATACAATTTAATCAGATAATTTTCATTACTATGTGAATCATAAATTTTTTAGAAGGAGCAGGTGGTTGAATGAAGATTCTGAAAATTGTAAAACACTTTATATTTCTCTGTATGTTCGTCTGCATTTGCTTTTTCATTGTAACGGCAGTGCAGGGATACCTGATCTACCGTGACGCTATAAATTCTGTGAGCCTGGAACAAAAAGTAGAATCCATTCAGTCAAAAGAAAGCTATACCAGCTATGAAGAGCTGCCCCAGACTTATATCAACGCGGTGATTTCTGTGGAAGACAAACGTTTTTACAGTCATCCCGGAATCGACGTAATCGCCATTGGCCGTGCGGTTGTCAATGATATCAAAGCAGGCGCGTTTATTGAAGGCGGCAGCACGATCACACAGCAGCTTGCTAAAAACTTATATTTTTCCCAGGAAAAGGAATTAACCAGAAAAGCGGCAGAAGTATTTATGGCATTCCATATTGAAAATACGTATGAGAAAGAAGATATTCTTGAAATTTACCTGAACACCATTTATTTCGGTGATGGTTATTATTGCGTTAAAGATGCCAGCCAGGGGTATTTTGGTAAAGATCCCGCCGACATGTCGGAATATGAATGCACATTGCTGGCAGGTATTCCTAACGCTCCGTCGGTATACGCGCCTACTAAGAACCCACAGTTGGCAAGAAGGCGCCAGCTTCAGGTTTTTAAGCGGATGGTGGCCTGCGGTTACTATTCCTTGGAGCAGGCTGAAACCGTAGCTGCTCAGGTTCAATATTAGATCACATAAAATCAGGCGTCCGGAAAACCGGACGCCTTAATTTTATATTCACTGGAAATTATAATCTCTTTAACAAAGCTTCCCGTTCTGCTTCATAACCAGGTTTTCCAAGCAAAGCGAACATGTTCTTTTTATAGCTTTCCACGCCTGGCTGGTTGAACGGGTTCACACCCAGGATATATCCGCTCAGACCGCATGCAAATTCAAAGAAGTAGAATAACTGACCCAGATAATAAGCGTTCTGCTCAGGAACGTTGACTTTCAGGTTCGGAACCTGACCATCCGTATGTGCCAGAATGGTACCGTTCATGGCACTCTTATTGACAAAGTCAACGGTCTTTCCTGCAAGATAGTTCATACCATCCGTATCAACTTCTTCTTCCTTCAAAATGATCTCTGCCTCTGACTCTTCTACATTGATCACAGTCTCAAACATGATGCGCGCGCCATCCTGAATGAACTGTCCCATGGAATGCAGATCTGTGGTCAGATCAACTGCAGCCGGGAAAATCCCCTTCTGGTCCTTGCCTTCGCTCTCGCCGAACAGCTGTTTCCACCATTCAGACACATAATGAAGGCTGGGCTCATAATTTGCAACAACCTCAACATTCTTACCTTTTCTCAATAAAATGTTGCGGATTGCCGCATACAGCATGGCGGGATTGCTCTCATATGGAGTTTCAAGCGCTTTTGCTCTTCCAGAAGCTGCGCCTTCCATTAACTGATCGATATCCGCTCCGCTGACTGCTATAGGAAGCAAACCAACTGCTGTAAGTACGGAGAAACGTCCGCCTACATCATCAGGAACTACAAAGCTCTCATAGCCTTCCTGAGTTGCCAGATTCTTTAAAGCGCCTCTGGCCTTGTCAGTGGTTGCATAAATACGTTTATTGGCTTCTTCTTTGCCATATTTCTCTATTAACATTTCCTTAAATACACGGAAAGCGATGGCTGGCTCAGTAGTTGTACCTGACTTGGATATAATATTGATGGAAAAATCCTTCCCTGCAAGCACTGCCTGCAAATCCTTTATGTACTTACTGCTGATGCTGTTGCCTACAAAATAAATCTCCGGAGTTTTACGTGTCTCCTTGTCCAAAACATTATAAAAACTGTTTGTTAAAAACTCAATTGCCGCTCTTGCACCAAGGTAAGAACCGCCGATACCAATTACCAGCAACACATCTGAATCGCTCTGGATCTTTGCCGCAGCTTTCTTGATCCGGTCAAATTCTTCCTTATCATAGTCTACCGGCAAATCAATCCAACCAAGAAAATCATTACCTGCTCCTGTTTTTTCTGTCAGCACGTTCTTAGCGCACTCAACGGTGGCTTTCATATTGTTCAATTCTTCTGCTGAGATAAAACCAGTAGCTTTTGAATAATCAAATGTTATTTCTTTACTCATGATGTTCTTCTCCTTTTTGTACGTTATAAAATTGACAAATATATTAGCTAGATTATATCACATCTCCCTTTAACTCTCAAGCCAGATATTCCCGGATAATTTCTCCGATCAACTGCAGTTCCTCCGGATTGAGCTCTTTGATCCAGCTGTCGTCCGCCTTTCTTTTTTCCCGGCTGGCCGCAATCTGCTCCAAACTTTGTTTTAAATAGTCCACATCCCGCTTGGCCGTTGTGTCGGCTGCTTCCGCGGTCTGGACCTGAACCTGTTCCCTGCGGTTTCTTCCGCCCCGTTTTCTTTCAGGCAATCCCGTACTGCCTGTCCTCTCTCTGGTGCTGTTTCTGGTGTTTTCCTGTACGGTACTCTCTTCTTCATTCAATATATCTGTTTTAGATTCCTGGGACAGCCGGAACAACAGTGTATTTTCCATATAATCCTGCATTCCCGCTAAGAGCTGCTGTCTGCGCTCTGTCAGGTTAAGGCCGGAATCCACCATCATGGTAAACATACCGAGGAGGATTCCGGCTGAACCATACAAGACGACATAATAGGAATCGCATCTATACCAATAAGAAGCGAACGCCAGCACACCTCCCGCAAAAAAGTTGAGGAACATCAGTTGGGCGGAGACATTTCCCCATCCATTTAAGGAAATTCCCATGAAACGGTAACCATACATCTGTTTTTCTATGTAAGCGCGAATATTTCGGATTCCTCCGTTTAGCCGGTATGTACTTTCAGTCTTCTGTTTCAGATCTCTGAGGTATTTGTTTTTGGTAAGTGTCATGTTATCGGTTTCTTTAATCAATCTTTTGTAGAGGTTACGTGTTATCAGCCGCCCAAACATTCCTAATAAACAAATGGCTGCCAACAAGTAAAGTGCTTTTCCTGTTTCTAAAAACTGTTGCATAATAAAAGCTCCCCTTTCTTTTCCCGGATAATTTCCAGATAGGTATCATTATAACCACCTGTTTTCCGTTTGGGAAGATCAGAGAGCCTAGAATCGTTCGTCAAATTCTCGCATAAATCGATTATTAACTTATAGTTGAACCCATTTTAAAGTTCAACTGCATCCTTAACCATAGCCACTACCAGCCGGACACTGTGTTCAATGGCAGCCGCCTCAAACACTGGATAATCAATGCTTGCGCTGTCATCCGCCTTGTCCGAAATAGCCCGGATTACCAGATAAGGAACCTTATTCAGATAGGCCGCCTGAGCGATTGCAGCTCCTTCCATCTCAGTACAGTAACCGTCGAATGTCGAACTAATCCAGTTCTTTTTTTCCTTATCTGAAATAAACTGATCACCGCTGACCACTCTGCCCACCCATGTACCGATCTCTGGATTGACTTCCCGGCAGCACTTTTCAGCCAGTCTGATCAGGCCTTCATCCGCCGGAAATGCCAGGGTATCCACTCTGGGGATCTGTCCCAGCGCATATCCAAACATAGCCGCGTCTACATCATGCTGTAAAGAATCACTTGACAAAACAATGTCTCCAATATTGATCTCGGCCTTCAAAGAGCCTGCAATTCCCGTATTAATCAATGCGGACACACCGTAACGATCCACCAGTATCTGGCTGCACAACGCCGCGTTCACCTTACCGATCCCGGACCGCACCACAACAATCTCCCTGCCATACATCTTTCCTTGGCAGAAACTCATACCTGCGGCTTCCTGTATCCGCACATCTGTCATCATATCCTTTAGTTTTGCCACTTCTTCTTCCATCGCTCCGATAATTCCTATCATATCTGTTCTCCTTTTATTCCTTCCGGTTACTATTCACAGCCCTCGCTGGAGGACCCGCTATACCAGTAACCGCCGGCATCCTGCATAATCCCTTGTCTTGCCTGATTTCTTTCCGTGAATTTGATAATTATAACAGAAATCACAGTTCTTGACAATCATTCCGCTTCATAGCATAATCTAGTAAGTATAGAGCCCCTTTCTCACATTTTTGCTGAACAGGCACTCTATCATTGATTATAAACAAATATGGAGGTATTCACACATGAATTTTAAAACCCAGGGCGTCTGCTCCCGCGAGATTAATTTCGAAATTAAAGATAATAAAGTAGTAAATGTGGAGTTTGTAGGCGGATGCGCCGGAAATACCCAGGGCGTTGCCCGGTTAATTGAAGGAATGGACATAGACGATGCAATTGCTCGAATGGACGGGATCCACTGCGGCCCGCGGCCTACCTCTTGCCCGGATCAGTTGGCAAAGGCGTTGAAGAAGTATAAGGAAGAACATAGGTAGAGGGGAAAAAGGGTGGGCAGTTCGGAGAACTGCCCACGGAGTGGTTTTTGGGGGGTTATTTTATTTTGGTTAGGAGGACACCGTCAGTTATAGCACCCGCAGTCTCCCTTCTCCCTTCTTTTTTAGCCAGATAAGTTCCTCTTAATCTATAGTAGTATCCTGGCACGATTCCCTCTCCAGTTAACGTATAAGAGACAGAAGGAGCCCCCATAAAAGCTTCATCACAATCGCCTTCACCTAACGTAAATTCCGTATCAATGTAAGATAAATTTACCCAATCTTCAATATCAGGATCATACTTATCCAAATATAGTGTTATCATTGCATAATCTAATGTAGCATGAGCAATTATTTGACCTGATGCATTAATAGTACCATCTTCATTATTAGTAATACTTGCAATTCTAGATGCCATTAACATTCCTCTTGGATCACCAGCCTCTAGATTAAAAGAAACACTCTGCCCTGGTGGTAAAAGTTTCGTCTCCTCCTCTGCATATGCTGATGTAGAAATAAATAAACTTAATATTAATACTATACACAACAACCTCTGGTATCTCTTAATCCTCATTTTTTTCTCCTTGGTTCACTAATTTATCTACTAATAGAATACTAACTTTTTTACCACTTTTACAAAATCATCCTCCGAAAGATTACCTGATAAACTATAATATGCATTATCAATACTTAAATCTGCAGTATATTCAACAGAACCATCCTCTAAAATATTTTTTCTTATAATTATATCCTTATCCAACAAAGGGTTATAAACTTCAAGGTATGTATTTGTATCAGTATAAACAGCTACTGAATTGTTCGATGAATTACGTTCTTCGATCAGACTAAGTTTATGATCTTCTGAAATAAAGCTAAGGACAGCACGGTTATCTCTAACCGTTAATACATCAAATAACATTTCTTCTGGCAAATAGTCTAAAGAAATAACTCTAATGCCTAGCTGCTCTTGAACCTGCTGATATGCATCTGATGATTTACTGCTTTTAACCAGATTATCATCATTATTCCAAATAATTTTGTTAGAAGATCCCTCCTCCCTCTTCTGATACTCATAACTCCTCTTTGCCGAACCTCCAATCCCCTGTGCCAATACCAACGATCCCAGCAAAGCCGCTGCCAACAACGGCTTCCATGCATTACGAAGCCTGAAATGGCGTTTTTTCTTACCTTCTTGTTCTTTGCGGCGTTCGTGTGCCATAGCTAGAATTTTGTCAAATTCACCTTCCGGAGCTTTTAGCTCCTCCTGCAGCTCCGGAGATGCCTTCCATTGTGCTTCCGCAGCTTCGAATTCAGCAAGCAGCTGTTCGTCACTATAGCCGAATGCTGTTTTTAACTTCTCGTCTATGGAATTGTCATTTATGTTGTTTTTACTATTATTATCCACAGAACACCTCATAATTACAGTTTGACCGTTAGTTCCCATCCTCTTTGGGGTTGACTTTTTGGTCTTAACGTTTAGTATATTAAATATATTGATATTGGAGGCAGCACACTATGAAAAAAATCATTTTAACCGGCGGTGGTACGGCCGGCCATGTTACCCCGAATCTTGCATTGGTTCCCTCTTTGAAAGAACTGGGATATGAAATCCACTATATCGGTTCCTATCAGGGAATCGAGCGTAAACTTATTGAAGAAGCAGGTATTCCTTATGATGGAATATCTTCCGGTAAATTACGCCGTTATTTTGATTTTAAAAACTTCTCAGATCCATTTCGCGTTGTTAAAGGATATGGCGAAGCTTTAAGACTTTTGAAAAAATACAAACCGGATATTGTATTTTCCAAAGGCGGTTTCGTTGCAGTACCTGTAGTATTAGCCGCTAAGCACTATAAAATCCCTGTCATTATCCATGAATCAGACATGACACCCGGACTTGCCAACAAACTTTGCATCCCGTCAGCAAAAAAAGTATGCTGTAATTTTCCGGAAACTCTGAATTATCTGCCCGAAGAAAAAGCGGTGCTTACCGGGTCGCCAATTCGCAAAGAACTCTTACAAGGAGACCGTTTGTCAGGACTTCAGTATGCCCACTTATCGGCAAATAAGCCGGTAATTATGGTCATAGGAGGAAGCCTTGGCTCCGTCACCGTAAATACAGCCGTTCGATCCATCTTAAACAGACTATTAGAACAATTCCAGGTGATACATATCTGTGGAAAGGGCAATCTGGACGAGAGCCTGATTGGTACTTCCGGATATGTACAGTATGAATATGTTGATGCTCCGTTGAAACATCTCTTTGCAGTCGCGGATATCGTGATATCCAGAGCCGGCGCCAACTCAATCTGTGAAATACTGGCGCTCAGAAAACCAAATATCTTAATACCTTTGTCAGCAGCTGCCAGCAGAGGTGATCAAATCCTAAATGCTAAATCCTTTGAAAAACAGGGATTCAGCACCTTGCTGGAAGAAGAATCTCTGAATGAAGGCTCCCTTTATCAGGCAATAATATCTACCTACAATAAACGTCAGGAATACACTGCAAATATGGAACAAAGTACGTTAAATGATGCCGTGGGCACAATTATCAATCTGATTGAATCCTATGCAAATGAAGACTAACCGCATCATTTAAACATATCTCTTAAATATTTTCTGATTCTGGAAATCCTCATCCGCAAAGCCGGTTCTGATATTTCCAGGATCAGGCTTATATCTTCTATGGGCCGTTCTTCGATAAAGTACAGAATAGCTACATCACGCCAGTCTTTCTTCATCTCCATAATTTCTTTTCTGATTTCCTGTAAAGTTTCATCTCTTGCAAGGGTATCCAAAACATCTTTTGTATTTTTATTTGCAACTATCTTCGTCTCATCAAATGGTTCTTCCGTATCCATGCTCACCATATCATAATGGGACCTTTTTCTAAATAAATCGA
Source organism: Clostridium sp. MCC353 (assembly GCF_018785315.1). GTDB lineage: Bacteria > Bacillota > Clostridia > Lachnospirales > Lachnospiraceae > CHH4-2. The sequence goes on from NZ_WQPN01000025.1 coordinate 67,344, forward strand.
TACACTTGTTCTTCACTATTCTGACAAGCATTGCCTTTTTCTGTTTATCATTCCAGTCTAAAGGATACTTCAGATAATATGCTAAGTAAGTTTCCTGAATCATATCGTCTATATCATCGACAGAGACACCCTGATTCCTGGCAATAGTACGTAGGATAGGTTCGAAATCTTTATACATGGTACGCAACTTCTGATCATCATCTTGTTGCATATCTTTCTCCTAAAAAGTAATTATATTTTATTTCAGCGCATCATAGAGCAACTTAGCAGTCTCCTGTAACTCCTCTGGCGCAGCACTTCCCGGATTCCAAGTAACCATGGCTGGACCACCCTCATAGCGGGGAATGATATGCATGTGGAAATGATATACGGTCTGCCCTGCCTCCGAACCATTATTCTGTACCAGGTTAAAACCTGCGCATCCTAACGTTTCCTTCATCACGGCTCCAATTTTCCCTGCCAACGGAAGAACCTTCGCCGCAAGGTCTGCATCCAGCTCACAAACATCCTTATAATGATTTTTAGGTAAAATTAAGGCATGTCCTTTGGATGCAGGACCCAGATCCAAAATAACTCTGAAATCCTCATCTTCATAAATTGTAGAAGACGGAATATCGCCTCCTGCAATCTTGCAAAAAATACAATTATCCTCTTTCATAACGCCCTCCTTTCTTACATCTATATTTCATAATCACGGTTTAAGCGTGGTTTCCTGTACAATATCATGGACATCAGAATACCAAGAATCAGTCCTGATATGTGTGCCGCATTATCCACACCACCACCAATAAAACCAAAATATAATGAACACCCAATAACCATAACCAGCTGCCGGGTGCTTAAATCTTCTAATTGTCCCCGATTAACAACTACAGCATATAAAAGTCCTCCGATTACTCCGAATATTGCACCGGATGCTCCTGCCGAAACCACATTTCTATATTGGCTGATATTAAACTGCATTGATATGATATTAGCGCCAACTCCGCATACTATGTAAAACAATAAATATTTAACTTTACCCAGAGCCCGTTCCAAATTATCTCCAAGAACAAATAAAATCACCATATTATTTAGGATATGATCAATGCCAAAGTGCATAAATATAGATGTAAACAGACGGTAATATTCCTTATATTCCACCACGTATGGGGCATACATTGCACCATGTTCCACCATGAAATTCAAATTATCCGTAGAACCAGCTAATTCAAGGTACAAAAAATAGATTACATTAACAGCGATTATCGCACCATTAACATAAGCTATGTTTTTTCTTCGCCCGTTATCCATGAAAAATCTCCTTTGTATACATCAGAAGTATTTTATCATACTATTAACTGTTTGTTAAGTCGTTATTTTATTTAATACTGGACTTTTTCGTAATTTTACGCATAAATAAAATAATATATTCATAGAAAACGATATGCTGCATCAGCTATATAAACTTCATCTCCAGAGGATAATTCCACACAGGCGTTATTATCGAGCATAATTCCATTGACCACTGTCCCATTGGTGGAATTCAAATCCGTCAACAGATACCGCCCATCCTGCTCATCCAGGCGCACATGCAGCCGGCTGACCGTATCCTTTGCCAGTACATAGTCAGCAATCCCTTCCTGTTTTCCTATTATAAAGGGATAATATTCCAGCAGGATATCCGGTCTTTCCGGCTGCAGGCTTACCAATTTATGAAATCCTTTTCTTTTTTCAGTCTCTGCCAGCAAAACAGTATTGTCTTCTCTATATGAAGGCAAATTAACCTGTTTTGGCATCATGTCTTCGAAAGCTTCTTCCTGTGGTTTGTCTTCAAATTCCATATGCCAGGTATTAAGCTCTGATAATTTTCCCTCAGCTGGTGGTTCTTTCTCCTGTTCCGGATCAGAACGTTTATTCCATACTAATATTGTAATTATAATTAATACTAATTCAATTCCGGCTATCCATTTCCATCCGCCATAAAGCGCATCTCTCCCGCCCCATCCATAGAGCCCAGCCATGCCGATGGGCAGGAAAAGGAGTTGGTACCAGGGCTTTTGCCTTTGTTTTTGGGGAATAACAAGAGGTTCTTCTTTTATATTTTCTCTGTTTCCGGTCGCAGGGCATGTTATTTTTGAAGAATCAGTCTCCTGTTCTTCCTCTGTCTCATATCCGCCGTTCACCGGATAAAGCAGTTTCAGAAGGTCTTTCATTCCATAATTTTCCTTCTGGCTTTCCTGAAACAGGCTGTAGGCCAGTACAACGCTCTCTTTATCCTGGTGATCCACTTTGCCTAACAGATATTGAAGTAATTTTGTCAGCGCTGCCGGAAAATCGCCATGGTATCCCGGAACGAGACAGAGCCCGAATTCTCCGCTTTCAGGATCCGTATAAATATATTCAGGATCCATGAGTATCTGCTCCTCACTTAACAAAAATGTGTCTATTTTTTCCAAAACACGGCTGATGCCCAGAATTAAACGGCTGATTTCTGATGACTTAATGTTTCTGCTGTTCAAAAGCCGTTTAAGCGGCTGACGGGAGGTTATCTCATAATAATACAGCTTCTCATTATCCGTGAGTTTAACCCTGAATTTAAGCAAACCTTCAATATGATTTCCGGCCAGCATCTTCTCCGCATATCCGCTTTGGTCACCCTCTCCTTTTACAATCATATAATTATGCTTCATTTCCCGTTTATACGTGATATCCATCTTTGACTCCTACTTCACAATAAGGCTGATCATCCTGATGAACTCTTCCGGCTCGTAAAGCCCCTTTTCCAACTGAACAGTCCTCTTATTTCCCTGGTATTGTCCGCTCACCTTGTTCCCACTTTCGGATACCTGAATTCGGTATTCAGGAACCGATAATGAAGAACTGCCTCTATGATATCTCTTATACTCCACCGTTTCATGGAGCTTCATAATGCCTGCCGTATCATTTTTCCATTGGAAAGCAGTCTGAATCAATATACAAAGGGCTGTGAGCACAATTCCCATCACAATTGCTGATTCTACCGTATAACTGCCCTTTAATCTCATAGGCATGCCATCCAGATGCCTGCCGGGAGCAAAAACGGCAGAAACGGAACCGTTCTGCCCCGGAAATTCCGGCGGGAACAAATTCCCGCAGCAATCATTATGACGCTGAATATGCTGCAGAAGAGCAAGCCGTATAACAGCAGTAAACAGTTATCAATAACCGGAAGGTATAAGCCGGAAACAAGAAAGAACATGCCGTCTCCTTCGCCTATGGCTCCTTGGGACAGCATTCCAATTCCCAACAGAATCAGGCCAATTCCAGCGCTGATTACCATATCCGGTCTGATCCCCTTCCTAATTAATAAAGCTGCTGCACCAAATACGATAAAAACCCATAGCGATACGCTCTTCACACGCAGATCCTGCCAGGCCGCTATACTCCAAAATAGTAAAAATACAATCATCCTGATCTTCAATTTTATATTCCTCCCTTTCCCCCTGAACAATAGGAGCAGCTCCCAAGGTATTCCACTTCAGACAGCCTGGCTTCCTGTACATAAGCGATGATCGCACTGCAGCCAGGATCAGAGTGGTATTTATCACCGCTCGGCATTATATATACCATAGCTCCACCGCCGGTACTGCCGCATCTGCTGCAGGCGTGATAGATGCCGCCTCCTGCATTTCGCAGACTTTCAACCTCTTCTTTAGAAACTGCCTTTAAATCATTGTAAAGGTAATGGCAATAGCGGTCCCTGTGATATCTGGTCCCATTTCTCCCAATATAAACAAGCTCATCGGAGTCTTTCTCTTCCGTATCTTCTTTCTCCTTCCCCCCATCTCTTCCAATCCATGCGCGCCTGCGGCAGCGGCACATCTGCGGAATGCTTTTTACTCCGAACATTGAAAAAGGCAGGCGGACTTTATATCGAAGCACCAAATCAATGTCATCATCTCCATTCATGAACTCCGATTCTGCCAGCCTTAAATCTTCCACCGGATACCCTGCGCACCTGCGGTTTAAATCGTAGGAAATACCCGCCAGCACAGCCGCTTTTGTAGCAAATCCATGTAAATATTCTTCCTTCCATTGCTGATTACTTTCCGATATGTCCTTCCCCTGCTCCATACGGTAAGTCACATATGCATAACGGGCGGCATCCTCCCCGGCTGATTCCAGGGCGGCCTGCATCTGCCGGTGGATATCCATCACCTTCATAGGAGCTAAAAGAGATATCATGAAAAACAGAAACAGGCTCAGGGCACAGGCAGCTTCCACGCTCATGGCGGCTTTCCTGGAGGAGATGAAAGATAATACCCTTTTTTCCAGGATCGATTTGAATTTCGCGGGCATTCGTACTTGGAGAGTTACGTTGGTTTTATTTATTTTTCCCAATATTTTATAGAGCTCTGAAAAAAAGGGCATTATCCTTCACCTCCTCCCATCTAATATGATTTACCAGCATTTGCAGTCATCTCATAACTGCTCGTTTTTCCAGCTAAGTTATCCACCATGTTCAGAGAAAAGAAATTGTGTTTTCCACAAACACTGCAGTTTATATCCACCATATATACTGCATTCTCAAGGTTAAAACCAGGCTGTTTTTTCGATATATTGGACTGGATGATATCCATCAACCGGTAATATTTTAACGTCGGTTCCATTGGAAGGAGAAGAAGCTTTAAATATCCCTGATAGGAAAACCCGTTCTGGGGCAAATCACAGTTCGGCAGTTCCGCCTTTTCACCCAGGCGCAAAAGCCCCTCTAAATCAAGGTTCCAATCCTCTGAGGATTTTAAAACCGGAATCTTGCCTCCCTGCAGCAAAATTCTTAAATCCATGATACCCTCTCCCAAGGCCCAGACCCCCATGATAAAAACTGCCAGCACTGAGGCTAACGGCGCCAATCCTGCCGAACCTGCAATTACCGCCCCAAGGGCTCTCGCCTCTTCTTTTTTCTTTGGATCGGATAGAATATGGATCAAATTCAGCCCTGTCCTGACTGCCAGAAGTTCTAAAACCGTCTTTGACAGATTCTCCCTGTCCGATTCCTCTCCGGCAATCAGATATTCCATCTCATAATATGTATTTTCATCAGTCTCACTCAGCACATCTGTACAGACCATCTGACAGTATTGGTTTACCAGAGCTCTTTTTATCAAGTCGTCTCCATCTGTATTGCCGTCGGCGCTGTGTGAACGTGAGGGCCACCATGCTGTATTCCAAACGCCCACGGATACTGCCTTTCCTTCGGGCATGATGAAGCTGAGCAGCCCTGATCCGGCCATGGATGTGATCTGTTCCAGCCATGCCTGCTTCTTCTTATCAGCAACCCCCGCCTGGCGGGAAAGGCTGCTCTTCTCATATTTTTGCAAATGGGATCTTACCGGCTCCCAAAGCTCTTCTTCATCCAATTCATCATCTGCCGGTTCCCAATCGTTAATATACTGAATAACCTCATCCGCTTCCTGCTTCACCGATTGTATCAATCCTGTATTGCGTTCAGATAAAGAAATCAGCCCCCTGACCTCTTTTCTTCGCTCTCCATCCTCTAATATGTAAGTTTCATAGGCATGCAGTTCCTCTTCCAATGCCTGCCTGGTGGAATCGGATAAATCAGCAGTTTTCTCATCCAGATTTATACGGCTTTTCCCGATGTCCGCTGCCAGGATGTCCGCCTGCTTTTCGTACCGTGCCACCAGGCCGGGCATGCGCTTCAACTCTTTTATAAGCTCACCCGCATGTTTTAAAAACGCGCCTCCGTCACAATTATGAAGAGCTTCAAGGCCGGCGTTTTTTATTCTCTCCTGGCCGCCCAGGCTGGCGCTGATCTCTTCAAGGGCCTGTTCCAGCTTCACCGCTTTTTTTGTATGGCTGTTATAAGAACTGCTGATACCTGATGCTGCCCCTGCCTCTTTGACCTGTTTTAGCAGCTCTTCTGCATTTTCCGGGGCCACCTCAATCTGAGTAAATATTCCATATTTCATATAATCCAGAATCTCATCCTGAAGATATCTGCCGCCTTCATCTGTTATATGGTTCCAATTTTTTACTTCTGCTCTGGCCTCACTCATGGAGTACCAGTTTTCCGCGTCCGCATAAGATTGAAAATAATTTAGAAAATCCGCTTCCACCTCCTCTTGGGAATTGGCTTCTAACAACAGCAAATGGTAACTCTCCCATAATTCCCTGTGGTATCCGGCCAGCACTGATTCCAGGGAAGAATTCACCGCTGTCTGCATATACCATCTGGCGCCTGCCGTCCTGGCTGACTCCAGCAGAACGCAGATCAGGCTGCAGGTACACATCAAAACCAGGCTGAGAAATACGGTGACCTGTCCGCTTTTTCTAGTCATAATCTTCATCCTCACGTCCTTATCCGGTTTTCTCTTGGCAGACTTATCTTCTGTCTTTTAATAGACTTGTTTGGATTGGGTGTTAATCTCCTTGAAAATGTTATTGAGCAGGGTTGTGATCTGTTTTTTAAATATGATCACCAGCCCAATCAAAACCACCAAAATTAGCACTACCTCAATCACTCCAATTCCGTCCTCTTCTCTCAAAAAATTTCTGATCTCTTTCATTCTGTTTCCTGCCTTTCAAAAATTATTTTATTGCTTAGCTTCACTGATTCATAACCGATCAATACATAGACATCAATGCCGGAACCATAATCATAACCATCACAACTCCCAGCATCATAAAAAGCGGAAGCAGCAGCTTTGTTCCTGCTTCTTCACCCAGTTTTTTAGCCAGGTTTTTTCTCTGTTCGAATGCGTCTTCCATCTCCGCATCCAGCAGGACTTTAAGGTTCTTCAATCCTGTTTTCCGGTTCTTTTCCAAAAGCCCGGAGAGCTTTAAATAGCATCCCAGCCCGGTTCTTCTTCCAAAATCCCGGTATGCCTTTCCTTCCGGAATTCCGCTTTTAACCTGGTAATAGGCAGCACAGAGTTCTTCGTAAGCATATCTGGTGTCCTTTCTCCCTGCTGCCTTCATCTTCTCATAGTCTAACGCGATCCGTTCCCAAGCCAGGGATACGGTCATTCCTGCGCCGATAAATATCATAAGTTTTGACACAATTTCTGAATAGTCCAGCATCATCTGGCTCCTTTTACGCTTCTCTCTCTGACCTGCATCCACCTTTTCCTTGGCAGCACATAGGACTGCCAATAGGACACCCAAAACCAATAGTACTGAATGGCCGGAATCATCCGGCATTCGATAATACAGCATTTTCCCATCGTATTCCTCCGGCAGCCTCAGGGTTTCCATTGTCCTGCTCTGTTCATCCAAAGCGGACAAAAGTTTTCCTAATCCTGCTGCCGCTTCCTCCTCATCTGTTAAAATTGCAGGATATACCGTTATTGGAAATTCATATTCCTTCTGCACCGTTCCCTGAGCCAGCGTCACGGACAGCATCACCGGCACTCCCCGGCTTGAAAGGTCTTCCGCAGTAATATGGCCGAAGCTGTCCATAATCTCAGGGCAGTCTGTATCCCAGCGAACCTTCATGCCATATTCATCAATCCAACTGATCAGATTCAAATCAGTTCTGACTTCCTGAAGGGATTTATTCTCGCCCAGAATCCGTTCTGGAAGGGATTCCATCACCTGACGGGCGGTTTCATCCCACTCAGCCGCCCCGATCTCACGGCCGCCGACCGTAACTTCCAGGGGAATCTCTTTTTCTCCAAGCCCCCGGACAATCACTTGATAGGAGGTATCTCCCTGGCCGTAGGACGGGCGGTTCAGGCTGGTAACGCCTTCATACTCAGAGCGCGCGGATATCTTAGCCGCCGCGAAGACAGCCGCTCCCAGGAGAATACAAAGCATCTGTTTTTTCCCCTTCACAATAACCTCCTTATACTTCAATCTGAAGCAGTTTTCCGGACAGCCAGTAGGCGGCCGTGTAGACGAGCAGACAGACACTCATCATAATCCGTCCTAAGCTTGTCTCATACATCATGTCAAAAAACCCCGGGGAAGTGGCATTGATATAAAAAACAATAAAAAACGGGATCATGTTCATGATCTTCTGCTCAAATCTCCTGGATGCGTTCAATGTTTCAATCTCTTCCCTGACCTGCATTTTCTCCCGTATGATACCTGCGGTGTGGTTGATAACAGGAACCAGCTGACCGCCGCTGCGTTTGGCTACGGCAAACACCTGGGCAAAATTCTCAACGTCGTCAAGGCCGCTCCTGTCTGCCAAATCTAAAAGGACCTGTTCCACCGGGCACTTCATGCCGATCCGTTTTGACATGAATTCAAATTCCCTGGTTATTAAGCCGTTCTCTCCGTAAAGCGTCCTCAGCTCCCCTAAACTGGCGGAAAAAGCGTTCTCCACCGAGTATCCGGCGCTTAAAGATGCCGCCAGAATTAAAATTCCTTCCTTAAATTCCCTGGCAAACTCCCGCTGCCGCAGAACGGCCAGTTCACGTCTTCTGATAAATGGATAAATCCCTGCGATGGGCAGGCCTAGAAAAAACAGAAACAGGCTTCGATAGAATGTGTAGATCACAATGCCGTAAACCACAGTACCGGTTATCAGGCATACACACCATTGATGTGGTGACAGATGATACCGGCTATAATCTAAAACCGGCTGCTGAGAGTTTCCCTGTGTTTTTAAGTTCACCTGTCTTTTTAAGACAGCCGGACACCTGATTCTGATCCGTGGAAAGAACCTCTTCAAAAGGAACCTCTTCAAATTGATATAATGGGTTGAGTTCGATTTCTCCGTTTACAACACCTCCTACTTCAACAATTGAAAGCACCCTCCTGCTTTTATCCCTCAGCCGCCCTAAATGAATCAGGATATCGATGGCCGAAGCGATCTGACTCCTTATGGCTGCAAGAGGCAGTTCCATTCCCATCAATACCATGGTTTCCAAACGGGAAAGCATGTCCTTAGGCGTGTTTCCATGGCCTGTGCTGAGACTGCCGTCGTGGCCCGTATTCATGCTGTTTAACAGTTCAGCGGCTTCCTTTCCCCTCACCTCTCCCACGATAATCCTGTCCGGGTTCATCCTCAATGCGGCGCGGATCAGGTCGCCTATGGTAACTGCCCCTTCCCCCTCCGCATTGGCATTCCTGGTTTCCAGGCGGACCAGGTTGGGGACATGCTGAATCTGGAGTTCCGCCGAATCCTCAATCGTGATCACCCGCTCTTCCTCCGGTATATAAGCGGACAGGGCGTTTAAAAACGTACTTTTCCCCGAGTTGGTGCCGCCGCTGATGAACATATTATATCCTGATTTAACCAGCAGTTTCAGCACATGAGCGGCCTCTTCGGTGAGGGATCCGTATGAGATCAATTTCTCCATGGTAATCGGTTCCGGGAACTTCCGAATGGTGACCGTAGGGCCGTTTAAAGCCACCGGGGGCAGAACCACATGCACGCGGGAACCGTCTTCCAGCCTGGCATCCACAATCGGTGAAGATACGTTAACCACCCGGTTTACCCGGCTCACAATCTGCTGGATCATGTCTTCCAGTTGTTCTTCGCTGTCAAATGTATGAGGCCAGCGTTTCACGCGCCCCTTTTCTTCTACAAAAACCGTATCTTTTCCGTTGATCATGATTTCGCTGATCCACGGATTGTCCACTGCCGCCTGAAGCACATCATCCAGACGGCGGAAGCTGTTAAACAGGCTTTTTCTCAAAGCAGCTTTTTCTTTTAAGGGAAGATACTGTTCCCTTGACACTGCCAGAATTCTGTTATCGATCAGTTCATACAGTTCCTCATCCTCCAGTCCCCGCCGTTCCTCCAGCTCCCGTCTCAGTTCATCCCTGAGTGAAGTCCTCAGTTCCTTCATATCTAATGCCATAAGGTGCCTTTGCCTTTCAAAAGCTGTCTCACATAGTCGCCCAGCTCGCCCCACAGCAATTGTTCCAGATAAGTGTCTCTTCTTCCGAAATTACTGTGGTACGGAAGCTTTAACCGCTGTATCTTATCAAGCAGGCCCGCCTTGCCGGACTGCGTGAGATACTCTTCAAATTCTTCCAGTTTTGCAGCCGACATACAGTCATCTTTGACCGGCATATAGATGGTTCCGCAGATTTCTAAAATCCCGGTTACGCTCTTCCCAAAGCAGCCCGCGTCTACGATGATCACATCATAGGCGCTCTCCTCTGCAATCGCCATGATCAGATCCGCTGCCCCCTGGGCGCCGGTTTCTTCCAGATCCTCCGGATATCTGGCCGGAGGTATGTAGTCTAAGTTCCCCCAGCTGTAAACATAAGAGCTGAGTTTCATCCAATGGTAATTACCCTGACGGTACATATACATCACATCGGACAGATCCCCGGTAAACGTCTCCCCCGTAATGGAGGAAAAACCGGAATACGGTTCCAGATTGACATAAAGCACCTTCTCATCCTGTGCCATCAACTGGCCCAGCACAAGGGAAAAAGATGTTTTAAGGCAGCGTCCCAAAGGGGAATAGACCGCGATAATCCGGCAGCGGGAAAGGCTTGTTTTGAGCGGTTCCATCTCCGGCTTTTCACAATAACAGGCCATCACCTCGCGGATCACATTGTCCGTGGACTGGTACTTGTAGACGCTGGGATAGCTGTTCTTCACATCCACCACCTCTCCATCCGACAGCGTCACCACCTGCTTTGCATTCAGTTTATCCACCAGTTCCCTGTTTACACTGTCGCTGATCAGCAGCAGTTCAATGGGGTTCTGCTCCGCAAAAAGCTGTAGTTTTTCCATCGATGTAAATGCGGCCACCGTAAACGGCACCTTTTCCTTCCGGTTGGCAAAATCCGCAAAACGGTCCGAATAAAAGGGGCTCACATCGTAGACCGCCATAATTCTCTTCATTCCCATCATCTCCTTCTCAATTAGACATAAGTCAATTAAAAAATGCGTAATACAAAAAACCTCCCAAAAATAAGCATACGGCAAACGGAATGGTCATGCGGCTGCCATCTCTTCCGGGATTATAATATTCCCCGATCTCTTTAGTGCGGATTGTCCGCTGAATGTACGCGGCAAGATAAAAAAGACGTTCTTTTAAGCTGTGGTAATACAGGAGTTTTGCCAGGGACCAGACCGCCCCGGTCAGAAAACCGATACCGATGATATAAATACTTCCGGTCCCTTTGCAGTAACCGCAGACGAGGGACATCACCTTCACATCCCCTGCCCCTATCATCCGGCAGTGGTAAAGCGGGAAAAACAGCAGAGTTACAGCCAAAATTCTGAGCAAAAACCAGACCGGTTCTTCCCAGTGCAGGTATATCCCTGCCGCCAGGCCTAAAAGGATCCAAACGTTGGGTATCCTGTGGTTTTTGAGATCAAAAAAAGCGCTTCCCGCCAATAAACATAAAATCACCGTCTGATTGACAATAATAATCCCCTCTTTCTTATTCAAATTTCGTTTCGTTAATGGAATATATGCCCGAACCGGGCTAAACCATGACCTGCACCGCCAGAGAAGCGATACGAACAGTGTTTTTACATTATGCGTGATTCCGGATAAAAAGTCAATATGTTTTTGTAAAAAAATCAATAAAAAATTACCGTTCGCAGACCGGTCTGCAGCGTCGCGCCGTCAGAACTTTTATAATTTTATTTCCGCTGTTTTTTATTGACCGGATACCTTCAAAATGGTAGAATATAATTAGTTTAAAATTTTAAACCAAAGGAGGAACCCATGGTCGATTTAAATGAACTGCAAGCCCAATTTAACACCTGTATGCCCCTTTTTATCGCCTTGGGAGACGAAGTCAGGCTGACCATTATCGAAGCCCTGACCCACGCCGCCTTTGGCCGCCTGGACGGGGCAGGCATACAGCACACCGATGCCGGGATAAAGGGGATGAACGTGATGGAAATCACCAAGAAAACCAACCTTTCCCGCCCTGCCATCTCCCATCATCTCAAAATTTTAAAAGATGCCGGGCTGGTGGGGATTCAAAAAGACGGAACGTCCAATTATTATTACATGACGGTTCAATGCAGCACAGAAGAACTGATGAAACTGGGCTTCATGCTGCAGGAATGCTTAAAGGAGAAATCTCTTTCCGTCTGAGACTGGAGTTATTTCCCTTAACTGAATAAATATTGTCAAATCAGTCATACTATGGTTATAAAAAAGATGATAAAGCCGTATAAACGGCGGAATGTGAGGTAACCATGAGACGACTGAAAAAGGCAGCCATCTGCGCTTTGGAAAGGCAGAATTTACGTGCAGAGATTGAACAGACGAAAACAGCCATCGACGCGGCCAGAAACCATTTTGAACAGGTTGTGGATCCAACTTTAATCGACTGCTATATCTACGAATTGAACGCGGCACAACTGCGTTATCAATTTCTTCTCCGGCGTTTTAAAAGCCAGGAGGTCCAATCTTAAAACGTGTGCAGCCAACCGCACACAGGAAACCGGGAGGTAAGTATTTATGAGTACATGGTATGAAAAAGGGGTATTTTACCATATGTATCCCTTGGGTATGACAGGCGCTCCCAAACAGAATCAGGAGAACGCCGTCACAGACCGGTTTGAGGAATTGAACCGCTGGATTCCTCATATCCGGTCACTGGGCTGTAATGCCATTTACATCGGGCCATTGTTCGAATCCACCTCCCACGGGTATGACACCAGGGATTACAAGCTTGTGGACAAACGCTTAGGCACCAACAACAGTTTTAAAACCTTTGTTTCCCTTTGTCACAGCCAGGGCATTAAAGTTGTGGTGGACGGGGTATTTAACCACACCGGCCGGGAGTTTTTCGCATTTCAGAACATTCAGGCAGACAGGGAAGCGTCAGCCTACCGGGACTGGTACAGGGGAATTAACTTTTCCTGCCAAAGCCCAATGGGCGATTCATTTACCTATGAAGCCTGGCAGGGCCACTATGGGCTTCCCTGCCTGAATCTGTGGAATCCTGAAGTGAAACGGTATCTGTTTGAGGTGGTCCGGTTCTGGATCGATGAATTCGATATCGACGGTATCCGGCTGGACTGCGCCAACGTGCTGGATTTCGGCTTTATGAAGGAACTGAGAGCTGAGACAACGGCCATGAAGGAGGAATTCTGGCTCATGGGGGAAGTGATCCACGGAGAATACAGCCGCTGGGTTAACCCTGAAATGCTTCATTCCGTAACGAATTATGAGTTACATAAGGGCCTTTATTCTGGCCACAATGACCATAATTATTTCGAAATCGCCCACACGGTCCGGAGGCTGGAACAGGTGGGACGGGACCTGTACACATTTGTGGACAATCACGATGAAAACCGGCTGGCCAGCAAGCTTAATCTGCCGGAACATCTGCCCCTTGTCTACACGCTTCTCTTCACCCTTCCGGGGATTCCTTCCATCTATTACGGAAGTGAATGGGGAATCAAGGGAATGAGAACCAAATACAGCGATGACGAACTGCGCCCCAGTATTTCCATCAGTGAGGCGGATCAGTTAAACTGCGGTCTGACACAGTTGATCAGCAGACTGGGAATCATTCACAGGGACAACCCGGAATACCACAGAGGGGAATACAAAGAACTTCTGCTCACCAACCGCCAGTACGCATTTGCCCGTTTTACCGGGGATCTGGCTGCTGTAACCGCGGTAAACAACGATGATAAAGAGGTAAACCTCCGCATTCCCGTGCCATTTCCGGGAAATGAAGCAGTCAGCCTTTTTGACGGTTCTGTCATTCCGGTTGAAAACGGCTTCATCAGTTTATTGTTAAAAGGCAATGAGGGCATTGTCTTAAAGATAACTTCGGATCATCAAAAGTAACCGTCCAGACGGCTGAACTTCTTGACCGAGACAGCAAAATAATTGATTGCCGCGCGGAAAACGCGGCAGGATGGAGGATATTATGGCGGGTAGAAAAAAACAAATTGGAATGGGTTTTATCACAGAAGTTGACCGTTACTTGTACGGCAACGGCACTCACTATGAGATCTATGAAAAATTAGGCGCGCACCCTAAGACCTACAAGGGAAAAGAGGGAATGTACTTCGCCGTCTGGGCGCCTCACGCGGCGTCTGTGGGCGTTGTAGGAAACTTTAACAACTGGGATCCCGAGGCAAATCCCATGCAGGTTTTGGCTGATTCCGGCATTTACGAAGCATTTGTTCCCGGCATCGGCGCCGGGGAATTATATAAATTCGCCGTCACAACCCAGACTGGAAAAATACTGTTTAAAGCCGACCCATATGCGTTTACGGCGGAATACCGGCCGGGTACCGCATCCATAACCGCTGATATTTCCGGTTTTAAATGGGGAGATGACGCGTGGACCGCAAAAAGGCAGACAGAAAATGCCTTAAAGGCGCCCATGTCCATTTATGAGGTTCATCTGGGTTCCTGGAAGAAGAAAAACAGCGAGGAGCGGGACGGTTTTTATACATACCGGGAAGCTGCTCATGAACTGGCCGACTATGTGCTGGAGATGGGCTATACCCATGTGGAACTGATGGGGATCGCAGAACATCCTTACGACGGTTCATGGGGATACCAGGTGACGGGATATTTCGCCCCCACCTCCCGTTACGGCTCACCTGAGGATTTCATGTACTTTGTCAACTATCTTCATAAAAAAGGGATCGGGGTCATTCTGGACTGGGTGCCCGCTCATTTTCCAAAGGACGCCCACGGGCTGGCTGATTTCGACGGACAGCCTTTGTACGAATACGCGGATCCCCGTAAAGGCGAACATCCCGACTGGGGAACGAAAGTGTTCGATTATGGCAAATATGAAGTGGCCAATTTCCTGATTGCAAACGCCGTTTTCTGGGTGGACAAATACCATGTGGACGGCCTCAGGGTGGATGCGGTGGCCTCCATGCTGTACCTGGATTACGGGCGGAATGACGGCGGCTGGGTTCCCAACATCCATGGGGGCAATGAAAACCTGGAGGCCATTCAGTTTTTCAAACATTTAAACAGCGTAATGACTGCGCGGGGCAAGGGCGCCGTTGTCATTGCCGAGGAATCCACGGCCTGGCCCAAGGTTACAAAAGCTCCGGAAGAGGGCGGACTTGGATTCACATTCAAGTGGAATATGGGGTGGATGCATGACTTCCTGGAATACATGAAGCTGGATCCGTATTTCAGAAAATATAATCACAATAAGATGACCTTTGGGATGACTTACTCCACCAGTGAGAATTTTATCCTGGTGCTCTCCCATGATGAAGTGGTGCATTTAAAATGTTCCATGATCAATAAGATGCCGGGATCATATGACGATAAATTCGCCAATTTAAAGGCCGGATATACGTTCATGTTCGGACATCCGGGCAAAAAACTGTTGTTTATGGGACAGGATTTCGGCCAGCTTCACGAGTGGGATGAGAAAGTGGGACTGGACTGGTATTTAACCGGTGAAGAACAGCATGGGGGCCTTCAAAGCTATGTGAGCGACCTGCTTCATATGTATAAAAAATACCCGGCTCTCCATTCGCTGGATTATGACTGGGACGGCTTCCAATGGATTAATGCCAATGACGCCGACCGCAGCATTTTCAGCTTTGTAAGGCGTTCAGAAACAGGAAAGCAGAACCTGCTGTTTGTCTGCAATTTCACTCCTGTTGCCAGGGACGACTTCAAAGTGGGCGTTCCCAAACGGGGCACCTACACGCTGATTCTGGATAACCAGCACGGCATGTACCGCAGGGGCGAAAAAGCGCCTTCTTTCCGGGCAGTGCATAAGGAATGCGACGGGCAGCCCTATTCGGTTTCCTATCCGCTTCCCGCATATGGTACGGCGGTTTTCAGGTTTAACTAATATATTGTAACAGTTCAGACAGGTCTGAACTGTTACGCATCCAGCCCATTAAAGCCGCCTGCGGCGAGGGGCTGGATGCCCGCAGCCGCTATGTTTTCGTACGGTCCGCGCAGTAAATGCGCAGACCTGTCTGAACTGTTACGAACAGTTACAATATATTTTGCAAGCATTTTGAAAGAGCTTTCAACGCAGAAATTAAGAGCCGTTCATCCGGGGAAGGTGAACGGCTCTTAGTTTTTCGCCCCAGGGAAAGGGCTGGCAAAGGATACCTTCCTTATAGTAATCCAATTGAAACTAAAAATCAATAGGTTTTTCGCATTTTTTGTAAACGCTTACATAATTTTCGAAAAAATTCATGTGCATTTTCCCATTCCCATGATAAAATGTTCGTAAAGGGGCAGAATGAGCTGCCCAACACTTAATTGAAGGAGGCCAAAACCATGCAAACAATCCTAGTCTGTGATGATGACAAACAAATCGTGGAAGCCATAGATATTTATTTAACCGGGGAAGGGTTTCAGATTATTAAGGCTTATGACGGTTATGAAGCTTTAGAGCTTCTGGAAAACAACGAGGTGGATCTGATGATTGTGGACGTGATGATGCCGGGGCTGGACGGGATCAGAACCACGCTGAAAGTGCGTGAAACCAGCAGCATCCCCATCATCATCCTGTCCGCGAAATCCGAAGATACGGACAAGATTCTGGGCCTGAATATCGGCGCCGACGACTATATTACAAAGCCATTTAACCCATTGGAACTGGTGGCCCGCGTGAAATCCCAGTTAAGGCGCTATACACAACTGGGAAATTTAAACCAGCAGCAGACGGAAAGCCAGATTTACAAATGCGGCGGCCTCCAGATCAATGACGACAACAAAGAAGTCATGGTGGACGACGAGCTGATCAAGCTGACGCCCATTGAATACAATATCCTGCTTCTTCTTGTAAAAAATGCAGGTAAAGTGTTCTCCATTGACGAAATCTATGAGCAGATATGGAACGAGGAAGCCATCGGAGCGGATAACACAGTTGCAGTCCACATCCGCCATATCCGGGAGAAAATCGAAATTAACCCAAGAGAACCCAGATATCTGAAAGTGGTCTGGGGCGTAGGTTATAAGATTGAAAAGCAATAGGAGTCCATATGAAATCTGAACAGTTTAATATGCAGTTTAAAAAATGCCTTGTGGCGCTCCTGCATCTGCTCTTTGTGGTACTGGTTCTGGCCGGTTTCTGCTTTCTGCAGATCAATGACAACTCGGGAAAAGGGCTGGCCTGGATTAATCAGGAATCCTACGAGGACACGCCCATGTTCTCCGAACAGCTCCGCTCCGACATCACCAATATTTTTAATTATGTAAACTATAAAGACCTGTTTGAGACTGACGGGGAGATCGACTACAGCAAAGACATATTGAGCGTCCGCTACAACAACAAGCGGGATGTCACCTATACTCTGGACGAGCTGGTCCGCTACGCCAAAACGAGAGGATTCTACCTGGATAATAACTTTAAAGTGGTTAAAAACCAGTCCGGGGACATTGTTCCCGACAGGGAATCCCTTGTGATCAACTGGAAAGCCTACATGCCTAATGAGGTCTACATGGAACCAGGGGATCAGTTTGCAACCCTGGAAGAGCTGTCCAGGGAAGTATTGGAAAAGCTGGGGGAATACTATACGATCCGCTTTAATTTTATAGAAAAACCTACCAACCTGTATTTCCGTGTCACTTACCAGGACAGCAGGCAGAATACCAGCGTTTACACCAATGCGGATAACATGACATTTGAGGAAATCTCCCACCTTGGGAAATTCCTTTATCTGACCGGAGATACCATCAGCCCTGTCACCAATATTGTCTCTCCGCCCAACGATGTGGCAACGCTGCTGGAAAAAAATAACCCTTACGATAACTTCAATTCTTCCATTATCGTGGCCATTGATACCGCATACCCCCATGTGGATACTTATGCGGAATCCGCCCAGCGCTACCGGATCATGCATAAGCGGTATGTGGACGGATTTATTATGCTGATTATAGGTATTTTAGGCTGTATCGGCAGCGCCCTTTATCTGGCGCCGGTTTCCGGCCATAAAACCAAGGGTTCCCGGGAGATTTCCCTGCACCATTTCGACAGGGTTCCTACGGAAGCAGGGGTTCTTTTGTACCTGGCCGTGCTCTGGACCGCCCTTTATGCGGGCAGGATGATCGGATATCCCATCATACATCTGCTGTTTAAATCGTATCACTGGGATTATCTGGAACAGCTTTCCCAGGGCGCAGTGATTTATGTGGTTTCCTTAACGGCTGTATTCAGCGTCATACGAAGATATAAAGCGGCTGTGCTGTGGAAGAACAGCATTGTCAACCGGTTCTGCAACGGCTTTTCCTCCTACCTGCTGAACCACAGTTTTAAGACCAGGATTACCCTGTGCTACCTGATCTTTTTAGCGGTTAACGCCGGCTCCATAATATTCCTCTGTTATCTCTACTACAGCCGGAACGCAGCCGTTAATTTCGCTTGGTTCTGGGGCATTTCTGCGGTCCTGGTGCTGATCGATCTGGCGGTATTTTTAAAGCTTCTGCAGACGTCCATGGAAAAGGATAAAATCGACGAAGCCCTGAAAACCATTTCTACCGGAGATACGGGTTATAAAGTGGATCTGGACTTTTTCTCAGGGAAAGAACTGGCCGTGGCCGAAAGCATTAATAATATCAGTTCTGGTCTGGAAAATGCTCTCCAGGAAAAGGTTAAGAGTGAACGGCTGAAGGCAGACCTGATTACCAACGTTTCACATGATATTAAAACCCCGCTCACATCCATCATCAATTATGTGGATTTGATCAAACGGGAGCACATACAGGACCCTAAGATTCAGAAATATCTGGAAGTGCTGGACCAGAAATCCCAGCGGCTGAAAACCCTGACCGAAGACCTGGTAGAAGCGTCCAAGGCCAGCTCCGGCAACGTGAAGCTGGAAATGGCCAATATCGACCTGGTAGAACTGGTCTGGCAGACAAACGGGGAATTTGAAGAGAAATTTGCCATGCGCCATCTGGAGCTGGTAACAGAGCTGCCGGATACGGTGCTGTTGATCGAAGCAGACGGGCGGCGCTTGTGGCGGGTGCTGGAAAACCTGTATAACAACGCCTGCAAATACGCCATGGAGCATACCAGGGTCTACGTGGACATCCGGCAGGAAGACGATCTGGCGGTCTTCACCATCAAAAATGTCTCTGCCAACCCGCTCAACATCAATGCGGATGAACTGACCGAACGTTTTGTCCGGGGAGACGTGGCGCGTACTACGGAGGGCAGCGGTCTGGGGCTTTCCATCGCCAAAAGCCTGACGGAGCTTCAGAACGGAAGTTTTAATCTCTATATAGATGGGGATTTATTCAAGGCTCAGATCAGTTTTCAGATTAAAAAACCAGTGAAAAAACAGGATAAAAGCCAGGAACAGGCTGATCTCACTTAGAGATCAGCTTGACCTGGCTCCATTTTCCAGTTAAATACCTGAGATAGGATATGCCGAAGTTGGCTGCCCAGCCCATGGGAACTGCAAACCAAACGGCCTGGACGCCCCAGACCGGGGCAAAATGAAAGGCTACAAACACACGGATGGACAGGTTTACCAGATTTGCCAGGGTGAAGACAAACACATCCCCGGCTCCTCTGAGCAGTCCGTCCGTTGTTGATTTTAAGCCGATAAACACATAGAAAAAGCAGATAAAAGTCACATAGCTGATTCCTGTTTCAAAGGCCTTCTGCCCGCTCTCCGGGTCCAGAAACGCCATGAGGAAGTATTTCCCTCCCAAAAGGGAGACAACGCAGAGAATCACCGCCGACGCTCCCACCATCAGACATCCGATCTTATATCCGTGGCGCACCCGCTCCGGCTTTCCGGCGCCCATGTTCTGGGCGGAAAATGTAGACATGGCGTTGCCGATTGCCAGCATGGGAACGATGCTGATGGATTCAATTCTGGTTGCCGCGGCGTAGCCGGCCATCACGGAGGAGCCGAAACCATTTACCACAGACTGGACTAACAGCATTCCGATGTGGACGATGGACTGCTGGAGGGTGGACGGCAGGGCCACTTTTACCATGTTGAGCACCATGCCGGAATCATAGAACCGGAATCTGCCTTCACCCTGATAACCGCTGATTTTTCGGGTTAAAATCACAAAGGAAATCACCGCGGAAACGCCCTGGGCGATCAGCGTCGCTACTGCCACTCCCATTACGCCCCAGTGGAAGGAGATGACAAATACCAGGTCCAGGACGATATTCAAAAGCGAAGAAAAAATCAAAAGCCCCAGCGGAGTTTTTGAATCTCCCAGGGAATTAAATATGGCGGCCTGTACATTATACATGAACAAAAATGGCAGACCGATAAAATAAATGCTAAGATACGCAGACGCGTCTTCAAACACATCCGCCGGAGTTTTCATCCAGGCCAGAATCAATTCATTATTCAAAAGCCCGAATATCCCAAGCACGATCCCGATGCCCAGAAAGTTCAGCAGGGTCGTGGAAACGGCGGTCTTCATGTTGCCGATCTGCTTTGCCCCGAAAAACTGGGACACGATGACCGCGCTCCCAACTCCGCCTCCAATGGCCACTGCAATGAACACATTGGTGATGGAATAGGACGCGCCCACGGCTGCCAGGGCATTTTCCCCCACAAATTTACCCACCACAACGGAATCCATAATATTATAAAACTGCTGAAACAGATTCCCCAATATCATGGGAAGCGCAAAGAAAAACATGGTCTTTCCGGGCGGATCAGTCAGCATATTCAGCTTCTTTTTTTCCCTATCCATCCTATCTCGTTCCTTTCTCAATAATTAATGCAAGTCCCACGCCCAGAAAACCGCTGAGCAGTTTTGCCGCCATCATGGGCATTAAAATTTCCGGGTTAACGCCTGCTGTAAATCCCAGATGCGCTGAAAATACAGCGAGGGAGCTGACAAAAAATGCAGTTGTCACCACTTTCCCCTTGGGGCACATATCCTTAATGATCCTGAATGTAGGAAATGCGCTGATACAGGAAAACAGCATTCCCGCAATGGACGCCGAATCCAGGCCGAGCCCCGCTCCCATGGCTTCAAACGGCTTTCTTAGAAACCGCAGGATCATGCTCATAAGCGGCATGCTTCCCAGCAGGACAATGCAGATATCCGCCACGGTTTCCATGCCCTCCATGATGGGCGGCATCCCGGGAATGAGCACAATTCCCGTCATATATTCAAACGCGGCGGCAGACAGTCCGATCACGGTCAGAATCCTAATCCCCCGTCCAAAGTAAATAAACCCCTTTACGGTCTTGTCCTGAGCGAATAAAAGCCCCAGAACCAGCAGGATTCCTATAATCAGAATGGGGATCAGGTTCACCAGCACAACAGGCAGAGGAAGTCCCATCAAAAGTCCTCCCACGATGGAACCGACAGGCACCGGAATCAGCCCGATCAGCAGGCCCTTGGCAAAATAAACGTGGTCTTCCTTCTCTATCATGCCCAGTCCCACCGGAATTGTGAATACAATCGTAGCCCCCAGCATGGCGGATACGATCAGACCGGAAAAATAGCCCACCTGTATGTCTTCAGCCAGAGCCATGGCCAGCGGATATCCGCCCATATCCAAAGCCAGCACGCTGGCAAACATGGCCGGATCAGCTCCGGCTAGACGGAATACGGGAACAACCACCGGCTGCAAAACATGGGCAATTTTAGGAGCCAGACAGATGATTCCCACCATACTGAGGGCCGTGGGGCCGAGACACATAAACCCCTCTTCAAATTTTTGCCCCAGACCGAATTTGTTATTCAATATGCAGTCTGCCCCGCCGATCAGGATTCCAACCGCCATTATGAACATAATAATTTGATTAATTGACATCGCTGTGTTCCACCAGTCTTTATTTAATATGTAAAAAGAGTGTGCAGAAAATCCGCACACTCCTATCTTAATTTATATTGTATTTTTTATCAACTAAGCTTTTTAAAATTCCTGCATATTATCTGAGTTTATCTCCGAATTTCCAAATTGGAAAAAGCCCCCCTCATATCGATTTGCAGTCCGCCCCCCTATTTGTTATAACCAAATTATAGAACCCGAAATAGTTTTGGAAGATATGAGGTGAAATGAATGGGATATTCAACTATTGAACTGCAAATCAAAAATTTTGCCCTGACAGAGGCCAAAATGGATAAGGTTGGTATTGCAAACGTGGAACGTTTTAACGAATCACCGGCCGGCAATCACCCCACCGACTTCCTTCCAGGCTGTCAGTCCGTCGTTGTGTTCTGCACCCGCCTGCCGGACGGAGCCGTCAATGCGGCGCTCAGGACATTTGAAGACGGGCAGCATGACCTGCATGGACAATACGGCGCGTTTGGTTACGTTGGAGCGCCTAATTACAACTTATTATGGACCAACTACAAAATCGCCCGCTTTATGGAAAATCTGACCGGAGAACCTGCCCTGCCCCAAACCGCAGGCCCCACCCATGGGGCTAAGATGATGAGCATGAGACACTGCGCCGTAGCCGCCGGTTTAGGTGAATTCGGCTGGTCTTCCATCGTGCTCACCCCGGAATTCGGGCCCCGGAACCGGTTCGGCGCTGTTTTGACCACAGCTAAACTGAAACCGGACCCCATGTACAGCGGCCCCAAACTCTGCAACCCGGAAAAATGCCACATCTGTGAAAAAATGTGCCCTACCGGAGCCATTCCCCCATATAACAGCGCCCAGAAGCGGATCGTGGATTTCGGGGAGGGCAATGTCCAGACCTACTGCGGAATCAACTGGAACAAATGCCGCATCATGTGCCACGGCTGCTACGAAGAATTTAACTCCTCAGGCGGCAATCTGCTGGACCCGGAGATCACCAATCCATTGAGCGAGGACCTGGCCCCTGTTATGAAATACAACACGGACCACCCTCTCATGCACTTCCCCCAGCACAACCCCACATGGAAATGCGGCAACTGCCTGGAATACTGCCCGGTAGGAAACTGGAAGGAACGGTTCCACGACACCGGCATTTCCAGGGTCAATACCTATCAGTTTGTGGACGATTATCCTGATGTGGATATGGATACTCTGGTTCCCCAAAATGCGTGAGGCCGCACAACATGACGGTTATTCTGCGCATAAAGTCTGTGCCCGCGCTGCTGCCCGGACTTTCTATGAAATAAGCAGCGCAGAAATGAGGTTGAGTTAACAGATGAGTAAATACAGAACTCTGAAAGCTTATATTCTTAGCAAGGCCGACATGGACTATGTGGGAATCTGCCCTGCGGACGCCCTTTCCGGCGAGCCGGAAGGCCACCTGCCCACAGACCTGCTGCCCACGGCAAAGTCCATCATCGTATTCGGCCGCCGCATGACGGACGGAGCCGTTTCCGCCGCCTTCCGCCATTTTGAAGACCGGGTCACCGCCGCCCAGAGCGCCTATGCGGATCACTGCGTATATTTATCGGCAAATTTTCTGCTGCTGAACGATTCCTATAACCTATGTGAACATTTAGAACGGATCTACGGCGGCTGTTCCATGCCCCTAACCTTTAACGCCATGCAGGCAGTTGAACCGGAAAACCACAGCGTGCCTTATTTTGCCGATCCCTATAAAGCGGGACTTCCTCTGGACATCGCCAAAGCGGCGGCGGCGGCCGGTCTGGGTGAGCTGGGCTGGAGCCGCCGTCTGCTGACCCCCAAAGACGGTCCCAGGGTCAACCTCACCGCAGTCATTACGGATATCGAATTTGACCAGTATGACCTGCCCTACAACGGACCCAGGCTCTGCGACCCAGCCGCCTGCCATATCTGCTCCACCATGTGTCCGACCAGGGCCATTCCTGCTTATGAAGACAGCGAACCCCAAACCGTAAACATCGGCGGACACAGCCATATAATCTGTGATATGAATGCAAATGGATGCGCGGTGGCGGCCATGGCCATGCGGAAGGAATTTTCCGGCCGTGTGCCCGTAAAAGACGTGGTGGAAAGCTATCACCCCACAGACGAAGAAATGGCCCAGGGATTTTCCAAAAAGAGCATAGAAGCAGGCATGTGCCTGGATCACTGGCCCCAGTTTTTCTGTGACAAATGTCTCATCTACTGTCCGGCAGGCAATTGGAAAGAAAGATTCCACGACACCGGCTTATCCAAACTGTGAGGAGGGACAATATGAAAAAAATCGTGATACATACCGGCTTTCTGCCGGATTCTCCCCTGGAATACCGCGGCGGATACATTTACAAGGTGAAATACACCAGAGAAGGGGCAAATGGCCTGAAACGGGTGGACAGCATCCACATCGCAGGGGATAATGAAGGGGTGGAATTTCCCACGCCCGTATTTTCCGGCAAGAAACCGGAAGGCGTGGGCGGTATCGGCGGAAAAATAGAAATCCCCCAAACCATCGCACCTCAAAATCCCTTAAACGGGCGCATCCACCAATACTATTGTATAGATAACGACGTTTGGATCAAAAATCTGGGCAATTTAAAATATATCACCGAATGGACCACGGAAGAAAAATGGGGCCTTGCCGAAGAAGTCACCTATGATGAAAACGGTGAAAAACTCTCCGGCCGTGACTTGGGATTTATCATTCTGCGCAACGACCGTTCCCGCGGCATTTCCCTTTAAAAACAGAGCGCAGAATTAGAAGGAGAGACCCATGAAAAAAATTCTCGTCGATCCCAATCGGTGCAGAGGCTGCAGACTGTGCAGAAAAGGCTGTACGGCCCAGGCAATCCAGATCCGGAACCATCAGGCCGTAATCGGCAGACAATGCATTTTCTGCCAAAGATGCATAACCAATTGTCCTTTCCATGCGCTGAGCCTTTGGGAGGACAGCCCAAAATCGAAAAGCGAGGTGTAAACCTGATGAATCAAACCATACTCACCAGAGAAATTAAAAATTTTCTTTACTCCAACTGTGATATGGATCTGGCAGGCATCTGTCCTGCCTCGGCACTTTCCGGCGAACCAGAAGGCCGCCGCCCCACGGACATTCTTCCCTGTGCCCAATCCGTCATCGTCTACGGAAAAAGGCTGTTAAACGGAGCCGTCCAGGCGGCATTCCGCCGGTTAGAGGACGGCAACGACAATGCTGAATCCATTTATTCCACATTTGGAAGTGAACTGGTCCCTAATTTTTCCATGCTCTTCCACACCTTCAATATTGCCAATTATGTGGAACGGTTCATGGGAGGGACCACCCAGCCCCTGTCCTGCGGCCCGAACCAGAACGGGGTTCCTTCCAATACGGAACTGCCCCTGTTCGCCGGCCCCTATAAAGGCGGCATTCCATTTAATATCCCCCATGCGGCAGTTGCCGCCGGTTTAGGGCAGCTGGGCTGGAGCAATCACGTGCTGACTAAAGAGTTCGGCCCCCGCATCCAGTTCGGCGCCATTTTAACCGATTTGGTTCTGGATTACGACCTGCCGGATACCGGACCCAGGCTCTGCGACCCGCAGAAATGCCATATCTGTTCTCAGGTATGTCCGACGCATGCCCTTCCTTCAGCGGAGGAAGATGATGCAAAAACAGTAACTATTGCCGGGACAGAATACCAGGTGTCAAATCATAAAATCAACGCCTGTACCGTGGCGGCCCTGGGGCTGAGAAATGAGTTCTGCGGCAGGAGGAAGACCGGGGATCTGGTGGACAGCTATGATCCCACCGACCAGGAGATCGGGGAAGCCATAAAAAAGAAACCATTTTCCAACACCGACCTGGATCATTATCCAAAGTATTACTGCGACAAATGCCTGCTGTACTGTCCGGTTGGAAACTGGAAGGAAATTTTTCATGATACGAAGCTGTCAAAGGGTTAACAAATTAGTTACATAACTTAATAAAGCCGGGAGGGGACATATATGGTAAAGTATGTGTTTCCTTCCTTATATTGTTTTATAAAAATATGTCTTTGCATATCACCACTAACCCGCCATTTACCAGCAGGAGGAAACCGTATGGATACGAAATTAATTGAAACAGCAATTGCGGTGCATACATATAAAAGCTATTCTGAGGCGGCTTATCAGATTTCCCTTTCACCGTCCGCCGTTTCCAAACACATTGTTCAGCTTGAAAGTGAGCTGGGCATCAGGCTTTTTAACAGGCAGACGAAGTTAAACTCTGTTTCTCTCACAAAGGAAGGCGAGGAACTGATTCCCGTATTTTATTCCTTTATCGACGAGTATCATTCCATTTTAAAAAAGGTGGAAAAAATCAGGGCCTGCAGGGAGGCCCACATCAATATCAGCGCCGTTCCCCTGATCGGCACCATTGGAGAAAATGAAATTCTGGCTGATTTTTATATGCGCTATCCGGATATTACGGTAGAGGACATCCGACGTCCCGTCAAGGAACAGATCAGGATGTTAAAATGCGGGCTGCTGGACGCGTCTTTTCTCTTTACGATTTCCAGCTGGCATCCGGATCATTTTGTAGTATCTGAATTCGATCCCGAACAGTTCGGCCTTATCCCCATCTACCAAAGCCGGAGACTGCTGTTCGGAATCAGCACAGACAATCCCCTGTCCTCTAAAAAAGCTCTGACAGCGGAGGATTTGAAGGGCCAGACCTTCATCTTCAGCCATGCGGTGGAAGCCCATAAAAGCCCTCTCCCCGATTTAAAGCCTGATGATTTTAAATGGCGCATTATGGATTTCCGTCAGAAAAGCCTGATTCTGGATTTCGTCGCAAAGGGAGGCGGAATCCTGCCCCTGGCCTGCAAACCGGTCACCCATCCCGGCGTCCGTTATGTACCTGCCGATGGCTGGAAAGAGGAATCCCACGCATTTTTTATCTACCGGAAAAATACAGGCTCACCTGCCCTGCGCAGCCTGGTCAGTCTGGTAAAAGAGTATTCTCTCGTTTAATATTAAAAATTAGCACGAGAGTGTGTTTGAAAATTCACATCTATCAGAAAGCAATTTTCAAACATACTCTAAATTTAGAAGGAGGCTGCCGATGTCCGCACGAACCATTTCGGAAGAAGAAGAAAAACGCCTGAAACGGATAGGATTTTTAAATAACCGGGATACGGACTGTTTCAGCGCCCGGGTCATCACCAGAAACGGCAGAATGGACGCGGAGCAGATGCATTCAATCGCAGACGCCGCCCGCCATTTTGGAAACGGAACCCTGATAATGACAGCCCGCCTGTCCGTAGAAGTTCAGGGAATACCTTATGAAAAAATCGAACCTTTCCGGGAGTATCTAAATGCCCATGGCTTAGAAACCGGAGGAACCGGGGCCAAGGTCCGCCCGATCGTGTCCTGTAAGGGAAGCACCTGCCACTACGGCCTGCTGGACGCTTATTCCCTGGCTGAAGAGCTTCATAACGCATTTTTCGTCGGTTATCACGATGTGGTGCTGCCCCATAAGTTCAAAATAGCAGTTGGCGGCTGCCCCAATAACTGCGTAAAGCCAACCTTAAATGACCTTGGAATTATGGGACAGCGCATACCGGATTACCGGCCGGAAAAATGCTTGAACTGCAATGACTGCGGCGTTGTCAACACCTGCCCCACAAGAGCGGCCCGGATCAAAAACCACCACCTTGAAATCAACAAGGATAAATGCGTTCAATGCGGACGCTGCATCACCAAATGCCATTTCGACGTGATGAATGGACACACAGACGGCTATACAATCTTCATCGGCGGGCGCTGGGGCAAAAAGCAGGCCTCAGGGCGGCCTTTAAACCAGTTCTTTACCGACAAAAATGAGGTCATTAAAACTGTTGAAAAGACCATTCTGTTTTTCCGCGAACAGGGCCTGCCCGGCGAGCGGTTCGCCACTACAATCAACCGGATCGGGTATCCGGTGGCGGAAGCTCAGATTTTATCGGATAAGATTTTGGAGAGAAAAGATGAAATTCTGGCCATCGACTGTGACGAGGCAATGAACCTGGTAAGATGTTAAACTGACATTGCGGTTAAACGTTCATACCGCCTGATATAAATAGTATCATTTTTTCCCGCCATTTAAATTGTTACTATAAATACTGCTTTTAAGTATTGATCATAGGATTTATAATGAAAAGCGGCAGGTGATGATAATATGTTTAAAATCGGTGAATTTTCCAAACTGACGCAGGTGTCGATCCGAATGCTCCGCTATTATGATGAGACAGGGCTTTTGAAGCCGGCAAAAATCGATGAATGGACGGGTTACCGCATGTATTCGGTCGAGCAGATCCCCATCCTCAACAGGATTGTATATCTCCGGGACAGCGGTTTCAATGTTTCGGAAATCGCGGCAGCTCTCAGCAATAAGGACGACCGTTTATTGCTGAAACAGCTTGATGCAAAGTATGCCGAAATTGAAAGGGCCATTCAGGATGAACAGGAAAAGTTAAGGAAGATAACATTTGCTAAAAAGGAGATTTTGGAGCCCAAAAACGAAATCCATTATCAGATTACAATTAAAGAAATTCCCAGTTACAGGGTTCTTTCCCTGCGCAGAATCATTCCGGACTACTACGGGGAAGGCGGATTATGGAAGGAATTGTCTGATTTTGCTAAAAAACATCAGATATCCATTTCAAGCAATACCTTTTCCATCTACCATGACAAGGAATACAAAGAGACCGATGTGGATGTGGAATTGTGCGCTCCTGTGGAAAAACCAGGCACCAGCTCAGGCTGTTTTACATTTCGGAAGACTGAACCCATTTCATCCATGGCCTGCACAATGGTTTACGGGGATTTCAGCAACATAGCGGGCGCGTATACCGTTTTCGCAAAGTGGCTGCAGGATCACAGCCAGTATGAAATGTGCGGTAATACACGTCAAATCGTGCACCGCGGCCCATGGAATGAATGCAATCCGGAAAAATATCTGGTGGAGCTTCAGATACCGTTGAAAAATATTTGATTATTACAGTTCACGGCCCCCGCTGACGTGTCTGGCCAGTTCGCTGTGCCGTCCAAAGGGGTTCCGCCTTCCGCTGTGTGAACGATTTTTGCAGGCCATCGACAACTCTTAGGCTGGAAGGGGATAGAGCTAAGGGGGAAAATCTGACCTTTCAAAGTCAGCTTTTCAGAGGACCTGAATCGAGAAGGCCTTCAGGGCTTCTCGATGAATGTCATCGGTCCCCTTAGTTCTATCTCCTTCCGGTCTTAGAGTTGTCCTGGCCGAAACCATGAGTTCACATAGCGGAAGGCGGAGCCCCTTTGGACGGCACAGCGGACTGGCCAGACACGTCAGCGGGGGCCGTGAACTGTAACATTTGATTGAATTTAGTTACTGATTCCTCTTGACTCTCACATGATGTGAGGGATTATTTTATACTCATAAAACAAAACAGGAGGATATGACATGAGTTGTTTTTCAGTACATTCCATTGGAGAGGTCTGCATAAATGAAGAGGGAACGTTCATAAAAGTGGATAAAACCTATATTCCGGCTCTGCAGGGGCTGGAAGGGTTCAGCCATATTAACGTAATCTGGTATTTCAGCGGCTGTGACGATGAAAAATCCCGTTCCGTATTAGAAATGGAACAGCCCTATAAAGGCGCGCCTGAAATTATGGGGACTTTTGCCACTAGGTCGCCGCTTCGTCCTAACCCCATTGCGTTAACTACGGCGAAGATTATTTATATTGATTTTGAGCAGGGGATTATTCAGGTGGCATTTATTGATGCGGATAACAATACGCCTGTACTGGATATAAAGCCTTATACCCCCAGCTTTGACCGGGTGGAAAGCCTAGAGGTTCCGGCATGGTGCGGCGGGTGGCCGAAGAGTATGGAGGAATCAGGAGATTTTGAGTGGGGAGATGTGTTTAACTTTTAAGATTGTTTAAATATGCCAAAATACCAAAAAATCAACATTCTAATGAGTTATTTTCTCACTAGAATGTTGATTTTATTTCCCATTTTTCCTCCGCATCCCCATTCAGCCGGGTACAAAACAACGTAACAGTTCAGACAAGTCTGAACTGTTACGCATCCAGCCCATTAAAGCCGCCTGCGGCGAGGGGCTGGATGCCTGCAGCCGCAATGTTTTCGTATGGTCCGCGCAGTAAATGCGCAGACCTGTCTGAACTGTTACAAAACAACGTCATTTTACAATACATACCCCAAAATAATCGTAGAAACCGACATGGTCACAATAAAGATCAGCGACGCCGTCAGCCCTTTGCTGAAAATAAACTGATAATTCATGCCTTCCCTTGTATGCAGAATCGGAGCCGTATAGAATGCGGACGGCGTCCAGTATCCGCTCATGCAGCTGATGATTAAGGCTGTACACAATACGGACATATTGATTCCGGCTGCCACATAAGGCCCCACGAAAGGACAGACCGCCGACATAATCAGCATAGCCGATGTCATATTGGAGATAAAGTTGGTGCAGACCACAGCCGCCGTAATGGCAATCACTACGAACACAGGCCAGGGCATATTGCCAAATACGCCGTTTAACGCATTGGCTAAAGAAGTAGTGATCCCTAATTCCGTGTCTCCGATGGAATTGCCGATGATGATAAATACCGCCACCAGGAGAATATTCCCCCAGACCACGCCATTTTTCATCACTTCGCCTAAATTCATATATGGCTGTCCATCCTCTCTGCACCGGAACAGGGATAAAACCGCCATAGCGCACATGACTACTACCGACAGGGAAATGCTGTTGTATTTCTCATAAAACGGCGCTGATTTCGGTATGAAGATCAATACAAAGGAATAGAGCATGCACAGAAGAAATGTACCCAGAAGAACCTTCTGGCGGTTGGTAAATGTCCTGCTCTTCTCATCCATTCCTTCCATTTTCGTAATGTCAAAATTCTTGAGTTTGCTGATATCCACCCGCATCACGGCCACAATTACGTTCACATATAAAAAGGCAAAGAGAACGCCAACTCCCACCATCATGCAGATATGAAGCATCTGGTTGAACTCGAAATTATATTCCTGCATCAAACCCGTAAAATAGGATATGTACATCAGAATCATTCCCTGGAATGGAAGAATAAATGCTCCCAGCACACAGCAGACAAAGATTCCGATCAGCATGAATTTGCTGATATCGTCCTCCGCATGATAGCCGACCTCATCCCGGACAGATTCCCATACCGGCATATAAAACGGAACTGAAACACCGGACCCCATAAAAATTCCGGAAAAAAACATGCCCAGAAGATAAGCCGTCAAAAACAGCCGCGGGCGCCCCTGTACGAACTTTAAGGCCATTACCTTTTTGGCAATCACATGGCCCGCCCCGCATTTTCCAATTCCCCAGGTAAACGCGAATAAAAACATGAGCTGGACTACTGTAGTCTGCGCAAACAGCGCGGAAACGGCCGCATTGCCCGTCATATAACCATTCACCACCATGCAGGTAAAACCGAACAGGCAGGGCGCAATCAGATCTCCTGTCCCCGCAATCATCAAAAGCATGCCCAGGAAAATACATAACTGCTGCATACCCGGCCTCGTAATTTCTGAAAATGTTGGTATCACATTTCCGCCGATAAACATTACCGCCAGCGATACGACTGTCCATCTCCAGAATTTCGAACGATCATCAGTTTTTGTAGCTTTTGCCATAAACTATCCCCCTCCATCTAAAATCTGCCGTCCAATTAATTATATCTTTAGGATATCAAATTAGGGGGGTTTTTCAAATCCAAGTCAGC
This sequence comes from Clostridium sp. MCC353, assembly GCF_018785315.1. Lineage (GTDB taxonomy): Bacteria > Bacillota > Clostridia > Lachnospirales > Lachnospiraceae > CHH4-2. Next base: position 98,747 of record NZ_WQPN01000025.1, read on the forward strand.
GGCAATAATTCTAAGATGGAAAAAGCGGCGGACAGTGATTATGGCTGTCCGCCGCCTATGGCTTGGTTCGTTCAGGTTAACCCAGGGTATTTCAGTCTGCTTCTATCATAATCTGGATGCATTCATCACAGCATTTGTTTATATTAACACTTGCAATATGACAGCTGATGTTTTTTTCCTCTTCCATCATACGAACAAAAGCAGAGCAATAGTAGCGGGGAACATATCCCAGTAAAACTTCCTTTTCGTTAACAACCTGAATTGCATTTTTATCATAAAGATTATTATAGTCCCTCTTTAGATAAACTTCATCCCCTCTAGTCGCAGAAACTTTTTTAGAACAGTCTTTTCCTTCACATCCCAGGCAGTGTCTGGCTCCTGATAAGTAAAATACCTTCTTTACCCTTTCACCGCCCCCAGCATCACGCCCTTTTCAAAAAATTTCTGCAAAAACGGGTAAATACACATAATCGGCAGCGTGCTCACCACAATCAGCGAGTACTTCAGAAGCTGCACGGCCTGAGGGTTATCCGCGCTTCCCACATCACTGAGCATATCATTGGTCTGGCCTTCTATCAATATGTTTCTCAGCACAAGCTGAAGAGGGAATTTATCGCTTGAGCGCAGATAGATGGAAGCGTTAAACCAGGAATTCCAGTGGGCCACCCCATAGTAAAGGACCAGCACCGCGAGAGTGGCCTTTACCAGCGGGATCATGACCCGGAGCAGGATCTGGGTGTGGGATGCGCCGTCAATCTCCGCCGCCTCAGCCAGGCTTTCCGGCATGGACATGAATGCGCTTCTCATGATCAGCAGATTGCTGGTATTTATGGCATTGGGGATGATCAGCGCCAGCAGAGAATCCATCATGCCCAGATCCTTTACATTCAGATATGCCGGGATCATTCCGCCGCTGAAATACATGGTAATTATGATAAAAATGGTAAGCGGTTTTCTGAGCATCAGCTTCCGCAGGGACAGCACATACGCTCCCAATACGGTGAGCACCATATTGACCATAATACCGGCAGCCAGGATGACAATGGTATTGCGGTAACCGCTGAGAACCAGTTTATTCTGGAACACCATCCGGTATCCTGCCAGCGTCATATTTTTAAGGGGCAGGATCAGCAGCCCGTCATGCCCGATCAGCTTTACAGGATCGCTGACAGAGGCGATCACCACATAGTACAGCGGATACAGACACGCAATTCCGATCAATATTAAAATGATGTGATTAAAAATTGAAAATATCGTATAACCTTTACTCTTATATGCCATAATTCACTCCTACCACAATCCCATATCGATTGTTTTCCTGGATATCTTGTTGGCAATGATAACCAGTGCAAAGTTAATAACGGAATTGAACAGGCCCACCGCCGTACTGAATCCCCAGTTATACTCCAAAAGACCTTTTCTGTAGACGAAGGACGATATAACATCTGCGGTGGCGTAAATCTCTTCATTGTATAAAAGGATTATCTTTTCGTGCCCAATGCTCATAACCTGGCCGATTCTGAGTATGAAAAGCATAATAATGGTAGGCATCAGCCCCGGTATGGTAACATGAAGCATCTGCTTGAATTTATTTGCGCCGTCCATCCGGGCCGCCTCATAAAGCCCCTGATCGATGCCCGACAACGCCGATATGTAGATAATGGCGCTCCATCCGATGGTCTGCCACAGGCCGGAAATCACATAGATCGGCACGAAATAATCCTCCATGGACAGCAGGGAATAGGTTCCGTCCACCAGCCCCAGAGACTTTAAAAATCCGGTGATCAGCCCGTGATCAGCCACAAACAGACGGATCATGCTGCAGATGACAACCAGGGATATAAAATGGGGCATGTAGGATACGGTCTGAATGCATTTTTTGAATTTTTTATGCCTCACCTCATTCAGCAAAAGAGCCAGTATGATGGGCGCGGGAAATGTTACCAGCAATGTGGTGAGACTGATAATCAGCGTATTTTTCAACACCCGTCCGAAGTAGAAGGACTGGAAAAATGAAAGAAAATGCCCCAGCCCGTGATGGCTGGTCCAGGGGCTGCCCCAGATCCCTTTCATCGGTACATAATCCTTAAATGCCACCAAAATGCCATACATCGGCTTATAGGCAAACATCAGATAATAGGCCGCCACCGGAAGAAACAGCAGATAGGCCCCATAATTTTTCCTGATATCCTTTTTCAATCTCAGTCCAAAAGGTTCTTTATACATTGTGTTCTTTTTCATATTTGCTCCTGCTCTGACCGCCCGCCGCCGGCTTAAACTTGGGGCGGCGGGGGCTGGGATTGATTTACAGTTATCTCGAATAATATTCATCTGTTGCGGCCTGGACAATCTCGATCAGGCGGTCAACGCCCATAACATTTAAGTTTTCCAGATATTTATCATAATTTTCAATCGGTTCAGTTCCACGGATAAATTTTATGGTCATTTCCTTTACATAGGTGGTAATATCGCTCTTTAAATTGCTGTACTCGGACAGGCTGTCCTGGGCAATGATGATCTTGGGCAGGAAATACTGATCCACCGTGGTATCTTCCCAGATTTTCCAGGCTTCAAGCTGTTCCGGCATGCCGCCTGTCTGCTCTTTCTGCTTAATATCCTGTACAAACGGCCCGTTATCCCAGGATAAGGTATATTCCGACATGGCCTTTTTAACGGTGAGGCCGTCCGGGTTATTCATGATATAATCGGTATAAACAGGTTCTCCGTTTTCCATGGTATAGCTTTCCCCTTCAATGCCGAACACATATGTCATGTGGCCCGGATCCGTATACCCGTAATTCAGGAATTTAGCCGCCAGCTCCTTGTCTTTGCAGCTTGTGGTGATAACAGCGGTCTTGCCGATAACATCCGTCTTATAGAATCCGTACATCGACTTATCCCCGTCATTTTTCACCAGGTTATGCATTCCCGCCAGGCTGTAATCTTCCACATCCCGGTTGGTCTGCAGCCAGGTACCGATGCCGCCGCCCAGAGCCCCGCTGGATGCGCCGGACGTGCCGGACAGCATATTTGCGGTCACAGTCTCTTTATCCGTGGTGGAAAAGTTGGGATCCAGCAGACCTTCGCTGTACAACTGGTTTAAATACTGCAGCACATCCTTATACTCCTGCTCCGCATATCCTATATGTACTTTTCCGTCCACCTGGTACATATCCCTTGTAGCCAGGCCAAAAGGCGATGTGATCACACCATAGTCCAAAAGTTCCGTCAGATTCTCCGATGTGATGGTTAAGGGAACCGGCACGCCCAGTTCATTTTTAAATGCTGCCAGCATATCCTTAAATTCCTCTGCCGTATCAATCTGCGCCACATCCAGACCCAGCTTTTCACACCAGTCATCCCTCACCGTCAAACCATATCCGGTTTTACAACTGTCGTCGCCCATTATAAAGGTGAAACCAAATACCTGGTTATTCTGGTTGGTGCTCCCCTTCATAATGTCCTCATCCGAGTTCAGCACAGCCCAGTAATCCGGCGCATTTTTCTGTAAAAATTCCGCATCCATAGGGAAAATGATCCCGTCCTCAATGGCCTTGCTCTCCCCGCCGCTGTAATTGCTCTGGAAGTTAAACAGCACAATGTCGGGCAGCTCTCCTGATGCGAACATAAGGTTCATGGCCGTGTTGTTTTCAACGTGCACCATTTCCAGCTCAACGCCTGTCTCCTCCTGGGCCGCTTTCCCTATAGGAAGATCGGTCCATTTGTCAAACCTGTCAGACCACTCTTTAGCCAGCGGCATGCCAAATGTCAGCTTTCCCCCGTTTTCAAGGGGATAGGCCACATCCGCACCCTGTCCGGCCTGGGACTGGGCCTGCCCTGTTTCCTGTCCTGCCGCAGCCTGCTCCTGGCCCGCCCCAGCCTGTTTTGTACTCACGTTTCCGGCGGAGGCCGTTTCCCCGCTGCCGGCCCCTCCACCGCAGCCGCCCATGCAGAGCGCTGCCATAGAAACCGCCACACCAACCGCCGTCAGTTTGTTCAATCGCTTTTTCATCAAAATACCTCCTTATTTGCAATAGCCTTCCGGTTATCTCTTCTGGTTCGATTCTAGCGGATAATGTTCCCCATGATAAGTGACAATACCCTGTATTAAAGGCCAAAATACATGATTTATTTTCCTATAACTGTTTTTGTCCTTTCATCCGTTTTATTGTCCTGGACTTTGTTTTTTAAATATTATATAATCTGCTTACCAATTGGGTAAAAAATTTATTTATGTAAAAGAGGTCATGACGGCATGAAAAATTTAAGGCTCACCCGGACAAAAACTGTTTTGCTGCAATGGATTATGACCTGTATCATTATTCTGCTGATCCCCTTTGTCACCATCATCGTCAATTACTGCATCAGCCGGAAAATCATCAATGAACAGGTTAAAAACAGCAGCAACATCATCCTATCCCATATGCAGAAAGCTATTGACGGAAAGCTTCAGAGCATCCGCAATTTAAGCTACCTGCTGCTTCTGGACGATAATTTCATCAACCTGTCCAATGCCTGGGGCTCCGACGAGTTCTTTGATCTGGCCCAAACCTGTTATGATAAGCTGAACAGCTACAATTATGTTTATAATGATATCAACATACTGGTCTATTATCCTTACAAAGATTATGTCATCACCACCGGCGTTTCCAACACCAGCGCTTCTATCTATAATTCCATGTACTACGCCTCACAAAAGAATATGACATCCTATGATAATTGGATTTCTTTGATTGGAAATGACTATTCAAAAGCATCCTACTTTTTTTCCGAGTACTGCAGCTATAAAAATACCGGAAAAAACTCCGTGGTCTTCGGCTGCACCAATCCCTTTATCTACAGGGATGAGGCCAATTATAACCTGTTGGTTTCCTCTCCTGTGGATTTTATTGAAGACGACCTGGCTGACCTGCCGGAACGCACTTTCTTTATCTGCGACCGGAACGGGAATCCCATCAGCCAATTCGGAACCCGGATCGAAAGTTCGGAACCCCTTCCCGTCATGGATCCTGAAACATCCAACGTCACGCTGAATGGGGAAAATTACTTCTGTTATTATGCCCCTTCCCCGGTCACGGGCTGGTTTTACGTGCTGTGCACCCCCAGAACCCTGTATCTCCACGATTCTCTGCTGATGCGCAACGTTACACTGGCCAGCGCCATCATTTCCCTTCTGATCGGCGTGGCCATGGTGATCTACACCCAATACCGGAATTACAGGCCTGTGAAGAGAATCATGAACATCATACCCACGTCCATAAAATCGGACGAAAAAAATGAGTTCCAGCAGATCGAACTCTATCACGGGGAAATGCACCGGTTAAACCTGTTCATGCAGAACAAACTGAACAATATATCCAAAAATGTCCGTGAACTCTATTTTTACTCCAAATTAAAAGGGGTTAACTTCCATATTCAGGAAAATGATATCACGAACACCATGAGCCTGGACTTTTCCGATAAGCATTTTGTCATCGCATCCATCTATGCGGACAGCCACAGCTTTTCCCAGGATGACATCATGAAAAACTGGGAACTTCTACAGTTCGCCGTCAATAATGTATCCGATGAGATTTTACAGGACCATTTTCCCCATGAACACATCCAGGATGAATTTTTCCATGTATTCTTCTTCATACTGGACAAAAACCAGTTTGAGGAATGGAACCGTTCGGGACCAGGCCTGCTGGAGGACATCTTCAAGTTTTTCAAAAGCCAGTTCCACATCGACCTGTTCATCACCGTCAGCCAGGCATTTGAAAACTTTGAACAGACCGCTTCTGTTTATGCCGATGTCATCACAGCCTTTGAGGAATACTATGCCAAAAAACAGCCCGGTGTATATACAACCTCTCCTTCCAAAAAGGCCCCGGTGTTCTCCGATACAAAGTTCAGCGAATATTCCCGGGATATCAACCTGGCTGTTTTTCAGCATGACTACGACAAAGCTGCCGCTTCCGTACACAGCTATATCGGCTACCTGCAGCAGTATAACTGTTCAAAAATCATTGTGCGCTACAACGTTTACTCCTTAATCGCCACAATCCTGATGGATTCCGGGGATTATATCAGTCAGACCACCCGGGATACCATTGAATCCTATTTGTCCAATTCTTTGAACTGTAATACTTTGGAGGAATACGAATCACACATCAACCAGCTCCTCCATTACCTGTGCGACCAAAACCTCAACATTACGGACAATATCCAGGACCGGGAAAACCAGCTGGTTAAGAAAATTAAAAATTACGTTGAGAACTACTATTCCGACTACAGCCTGAATGTTACGTCCGTAGCCGAAGCTGTTAATCTGTCCCCTAATTATATGTCAAAGATATTTAAAAACAATACGAAAGAAGGCCTTCTGTCCTACATAAACAACGTGAGAATCAACCACGCCAAAGAGCTTCTGCGCACCACCAATATCAATGTGGACGAAATCGCCCTGATGGTAGGATTCTCCAACACCAGGTCCTTCAGAAGAAACTTCCAGAACCTGACCGGAATCACCGCAACCGATTACCGCAACGGGGTAAGATGAGATCCGTTTAACGGCACATTTCCGGCGTAATATCTTCATAAACATGTTTTTCCCGGCAAAACCTCTGCCCCTCAAACAAACCGGCCGCCGTCGTTTTAACCACAATATCCAGCCTGGTTTCCCCATTTTCAAACGCCCGGCCGGGCACCTCAAAGATATAAGGCTGCCACGCGCAGGCCCCTGTTTCATAACCGCCTGTCCGCAGGCGCACCGAATCGGAAAGCCACGGCGCGTCCATTTGAATCAAAACAGTATCTTCTCCCTCGTCCACTGAGGCAGACAGCCATGTTGTAAAGGTGATTTCCCCGTAATAAAAAGGCAGTCCCAGCTCCGTCAACTCTGTCATCTTCCCCTTGTGAACGGGAGGGAGCAGGTTCCAAGTCTGCCCCTTTCCCCCCACCCGGAAATCCCCAAACAGACAGAGAGGATTGCGCATACCCCCATAGGAAACATCCGCCTGTACGTCCGCTTCAATCAGGTTTTTCCCCTCCCGGAGCAGGCCGCTGACTTCTGCCGCCAGGTTTGTACTCAGATAGATCATTTTGGAGGCGAAATCTTCTTCCCTGAGAACATGCCCATTGATCCGAATCTGCCAATCTCCTAAAAATGTCCCCGGCTCCATCACCAGATAAATCTCCTGATCCAGAATTTCACCGCAGTAAAATTCCATATGATAACGAACCTGAATCCCCTCAAACTCCAGTTCCTTGGGACAGCCGAAATACTTCTTCTGCACCACAGGCCGCAGAAATCCCGCCGCTTCCAACTGGTCGATCACAGGAGCCGTATCCACCGCCTTCTCCTGTCCGTCCGGCAGGGTCATGATCCAGCGGGAAAGCCTTAGGGCATTGGGCCTGTCTGTGGAAAATTCCATACATTCCTCCAGAGATATTGTGAGTGATTTTCGTTCTCCTGCCTCTCCCTGCCGCACAATCTGAGATCCCAAGGCAGGCAGAATCAATTCTCTGGCGTTTTCGCCCGGAAACCGTATCTGCATTTTCCGTTCAACCGGCGTTGTATTCACTAAAAAGAGTGCTTCCCGCCCGTCTTCCCCGGTTCCGCTGACGCTCGGAATCCCTTCCCTTCCCAGGCCGTCCAACGGGGTGATCTGCCACCTGCCGGGGCAGTTCTCCTTCAGCCAGAGGATCAAATCCTCTGTTTCCGCCGCATAATACACATTTCCCATGTTTCTGGATTCCCTGGGTTCCCTGTTTCTGTAAGCGTCCCAAATCTCCCGTCCATTTCCCCCAAAAAGCCCTTCCACCTCTTTTACCTGATCCGAATTCTCTATCTGTTCAAACGGCACGGCGGACAAAGAGCACAATTTACCGCCCTTTTTTGCAAATTCCACCACCTTTTTGCAGGCCCCTGCTTCTAAATTCCTCATGGGCGGCAGCAACAGCACCTCGTATTCTTCCCCACGAATCACAAATTTTGTGTTTTCCCCGCTTTCTGCCACCGTTCCCTGTGCCAAAAGATCCGGGTCGATGATATAGTAATCCAGATCATGATAAAGCATGGCGTTCTGCATTTTTGCAAAGTCTTCTTTCAGCAAGACCTGCTCTTCTAAACCGGACGTCCATACGGATGTGACCGGATCCACTGCCAGAATCCTGATCCGGCGCTTTAATGTCTGCAAAAAACGCCCCAGGCCGGCGGCATATTCCGTAAGGCAGGACGCATCCTCCCACCACGGCATCTGAAAGAACGCCGAAGGAGGCGCGTCATATTTTTTCAGCCCGTCTGTGGTATAAAAGAATCCATGGATCACATAAAAGTCCACTCCCTGCACTGCCAGCCAGTCAAAGATCCACTTTAAATCCTGCATTGTCATGCCCCAGCCGATGCTGTGGCCCGCTTCACAGAGGGCCGCCGGTTTATCATAAAAATGAGCCGCGGAGCTGATCATTTTTCCGTTGGAACGGTATCTTTCGCTGACCATTTTTGCCTCGCTCCCGGCTTTTTGGTGTCCCGCGTCAATTCCCGGAATATGTACATACTCCAATTCCCTGCTCCGCATGATCGGTTTTTCACCGGTGTACAACAAATCATTGTCCCCGCACCAGTTATAAATCTGTTTATCATAGCTTTCGATGAAACAGTCCGTTGCAGTGTTCCAATATGCATACCTGACCTTGGAAGAAATCTCACCCACATCTTCCCAAATTGCCGGAAGGCAGGAGATCAAATCAATTCCATACCGTTTCATAACCTGACCCGGAAGCAGAGGGGACCATGGCTCCTTATCGGGAAACGCGGTGACTTCATCGGTGAAAAACCCTTTAATGGTGTGTCCAAATTCATCCCCCACAGCCTGTTTGTACCTCTCATGTGTCAACTCTATAAAGTATTTAACCGCCTCCGGGTTCATGGTATCGATGAAATTTTCGAAGTATTTGAAATGATCCATCACCACTTCCGTAACAAAATAAATTTTCCACTTCCCTTTTGGCGGCGTCCAGCACAGAAGCTTTCCTAAATCCCCTGTAAAATACCGCTTTTTATTGTATTTTGTCAGGCCGCTGTATTGAAAAATTTCCTGCTGGTATCCGGTGCCCGCATATTCCCCGATATCGATATAATCATCCAGATTCCAGGAACCGTTTATTATGCGGTAGGCTCTTGCCAGGATAACCCGCCCCCAGGGGGCGAACAGCCGCACTTCTTTTCCGCCTTCCGCTTCGTGTACGGACTTCTTCAGCCGTTTACATAAAAATTCCGGGTGGTCCAGCACCACTTCCCCGCCGCATATGCCGCTGGGATATGGATACTCATCATAAATCCACACCTCCATCCCGTTCTCCTTAGCCGTCTTCACAGCCAGCTTAACCCGGTCAAAATATACTCCGGACAGATAGGGGATTTCCATTCCCTGCCTGGGATGAATCATAAAACCCGGAATCCCTTTCTGCTTCATTTCTATTATCTGCCTGACGATCTCCTCTTCTTTCATCTCTCCGTTCCAAAACCAAAACGGCTGCACTCCCAGTTTTAACTCTTTCCTGTCCATAGTCTGCCTCTCTCTGCCTGACATCCGCATTAAACATACGGATTGATATTTTCACAAAGAACTTCCCAGGTATCGGGAAACCCCTTCCCCTTCTCCGGATCGCTGCTGCTTCCTGCTGCCATCAGGGCCACCGCCAGAAGAAGGCTCCCGTTTCCGGGCAGGTACAGCGGAAGATCCCGCCTTGTTTTCTGCCGGTTATTCCCGCTTTTCACATAATCGTTCTTAGGCGTCTCTTTTAAGAGGCAGTCTACCGCCAGTTCCGGCTTATGAAGCCTGGACGCCGTCATGGCCATTACGGCAAAATCCCAGCCCCATAAGGTTTCATACTGCCACTCCCCGATCACTTTTTCCAGCGTCTTTTCCATGGCCTGTTCATCGATGCGCCCGGGCGGCAGCACTCCCAGCATCCCCAGCATGGACGGGTGGTCTATGTTATACCGGGTAAATGTTTCCGCACAGGTTTCATGTGCCATATAAATATCATCTGTCTTCTTAACATCCCTCATATTTTCATAGATATGGCTCCACCTATGATCCGGCTCCATTCCCAGCCTTTCAGCCCATTTTAACGCAATCAGGAGGCCGTATCTCCAATATTCCACTTCAAATGCCGGATTTTTGCTGATTTCGGCCCTATGGCATTCCTGAACCGGTATGATCGGCGGAAGAAGGTCATATTTTTGATCCTTCTCATCGTAAACTGCAAAATCCGCCATAAATTCCGCCGTCTCTTTAACCAGATTCCAATATGTTTGAAGAAATTCATTCCCCCTGCCGCTCAGATAAAGCAGTTCCAGCATAAAAATGATGTGAGGCTGCTGCCAGATTAACATGGGCGCAATATCCGACGGGCTGTCCACACAGTCATAGGCCACCATTTTGGGCCATCTTATCCCTTTAAAACCGTTTTTAGCGGCATTTTCCTCCGCCTCTTTCCTATGATTCAGATACCACGGCAGACTCCGCTCCAGCAATTCCCCATGGTTCCACAGCGGCATCCAGGCGCTGTGCCAGAAATGCATTTCCAAATGGGCCTTTCCATACCAACTGTTACAGGTGAGCCCGGTCTCCTGGGGAGGCATGGATCCGGCACAATTGACCGCCAGCAGGTACATGGACAACAGAACCCTTCTCTGAAGTTCGGCCGCCCTCTGATCCGTCCCGCTGCAAAACTGCACCATACCGCCGGTTTCCCAAAATGCCTTCCAGTATTCTTCAGCATTTTTAAAAACCCGCTCACAGCTCATATTCATTTTCGGCATTTCTTTCGAAAATGTAACGGTTAATTCCATGGTATCCCGGCAGCCATAAAGCTTCAGAATGTGGCAGCCAATCTGCCCGGCGTCGAATTCCAGTCCGTTCCCCCGGATGGTGACATAATAGATGTCTCTGTCCAGTTTTCTTTTCAGGATTATTTCCCCATCCCCCCGGCTCACCAGTTCTGTCCTATGCTTTTCTTCAGAAATCCAGTCGGAGGCCGTGATTTCGCCTGATCCATATGGAAATGAAATGAACAACGACATCATTTTTTCCATCAGCAGGGGGCTTTGAATCCTGATCCCCAGGGTATCGCTTTCGCTGTCGCAGCATACCTCCGTTTTACAAGGCTGTTGATCCAGGCTGTAAATGCTGGTGATTCTGCCTTCGTATAAATTTAATTCCTGACTGATACCGGACAATTCCTCCGGTTCTATCTCCCGGTCCTGGTATAAAATGCCGATTCTCCCCAGGTTCAGCCTGTGGGGATTCTGTCTCAGCCAATGGTAAACTTCCTCATTTCCGGCTTTTCTGTCTTTGGGGTATTTCACCGTTCTCCCCCGGTAGGAAAACTCCGTCATCTCAAGATCTTCCAGGGTATACTGGTATAAACCGCTGCCGGCCGGAGCCGTATGCCATCCCCATTGGGACATTGTGCACAGGGGACAGTCCTCTTTGTACCGGTTATACAGGGACTGAAGGCCGGTGACATCGGCTGTAAATGCAAATTCTCCATTTCCCACAGTGAGGGGCGAAGCCGTATCCGCCATCTTCAATTTTGGGTTATACTGTGTGATTAATTTCCGTCTCTCTATTTTTCTGTTATCTTCCATTTCGAAATATTTCCCTCCATTATTATTGGTAGGTTCATTCTAAGCCTTTTCCCTTGCCGTGTTAAGGGACAAAAACAGTGATTTCGGGCCAAAAAGGATCATTCTATTTTCTCCTGCCCAATCAGGTGCTAAAATACTGTCATCATCAAACATCAATACAAAAACAGAAAGGATCGTGCTTTCGCAACGCAAGATTTGCGCAAAGACGCTCCGCATGGAGGATTGATATGAAACATAATGTACTAGTTTTTTTTACGGACCAGCAGCGCTATGATTCCACCGGAATGGGACATAATCCCTGCGGCCTGACCCCCAATTTTGACCGCATGTCCATGAACGGAACTTTTGCCGAATACGCATTCAGCCCCCAGCCGGTCTGCGGTCCGGCGCGCGCCGTTTTGCAGACCGGAAAGTATGCTACCACAACCGGGAATTACCGGAACAGCGTCCCCCTGTCAAAGGATCACAAGACAATGGCCGACTACTTCAATGAAGCGGGATATTTTACGGGATATATTGGAAAATGGCATCTGGCGGAGGGTAAGAATGCGGTGCCCAAAGACTGCCGCGGCGGCTACCAATGGTGGCTGGGCGCCAATTCACTGGAGCACACTTCCACCTCTTATCACACCCTGGTCTATGATAATGAGGATCAGCCGGTGGAACTGCCCGGATACCGGGTGGACGCCCTGGCGGATGCTGCCATCCGGTTTCTCAACGACAGAAAGGAAGAAGAAAAACCTTTCTTTTTATTCCTCTCCTTTTTAGAGCCTCATTTTCAAAATTGTTATGACGATTTTCCTGCCCCGGACATCTTAAAACACATGCCAGCCGGATATATGCCGCCGGATTTAGGGGCTTTGGGCGGAACTTCCTGGGAACATTTGGGGGGATATTACGGAATGGTGAAGCGGCTGGACGAAGCCCTGGGACGAATTCAGGACGCATTGAAAAGCCTTGGAATGGATGAAAATACGATCCTGGTCTATTCCACAGACCATGGATGCCACTTTAAAACCAGAAATAAAGAGTATAAACGTTCCTGCCACGAAAGTTCTGTCCGCATTCCCCTGTCCTTTTACGGCGGGCCATTTACCGGAGGGGGCAGGCTTTGGGAAAAGGTGAGTTTAGTCGATGTGGCCCCTACCTTATTGGACGCCTGCGGCTTAAATGTTCCCGGCGATATGCAGGGCCGTTCCATCATGCCCTACGTCCTTCATGAAAAACGGGAACCTTCCGGCAGAGATATTTTCATTCAGATAAGTGAAAGCCAGGTGGGAAGGGCTATCCGCACAGACCGCTGGAAATATTCCGTAGAAGCGCCGGGAAAAGATCCGGTCCGGGATTACGGCAGCGAAGAGTATACGGAAATATTTTTATATGATCTGGAACACGATCCCTATGAACTGCATAATCTCATAAACTCCAAATCCCATGAGCCTGTATGCAGGGTTTTAGCTGAAAAACTGAAAAAAATGATGGCTGAGGCCGGAGAGACAATTCCGGTCATTCACAGTTCAGAGAAAAAAGAAATGGGCCAATTGAAGCTGTTCAACGGGGAAGAAGATTTATAACGCAAAAAAAAGCCCCGTCCCAGCAGTTCACAGCCTGCCAAAACAGAACTTTCAAGTGCGCCTTCAGGGACTCGAACCCTGGACAAATAGATTAAGAGTCTACTGCTCTACCAACTGAGCTAAAGGCGCATAACAATTTCTTGATACGACACTTTTATGATTATAAGAGGAATGAGGAAAAATGTCAAGTTTTTTATGAATTTTTCTGCGTCTTGACATTTTTTCTCCCTGGTATCATATAATAGGGCCAGCTTCCCTGTTAGGGATAGTATGTTCCTCCACCCTGCTTACACAATGCGTATCCTTCATAACACCATTGTTATTCAACTGCTTTTCTATCCTGACTTTATACAGTTTACCTAACCTCTCTTGTGTTCTGTCTTTTATCATATCCAAAAATTCATCATAAGTCATTTTTTAATTCTCCTTTTAAAAACGAAAAAAGACCTCAAAAGCTATAAAAGCCTTTGAGGTCTAATTCTGCATATTATTTTATCCATATACAATGGTTATTTTCTTTGGGCGACCAGGTAGATATATGCGGCCATGCTTAAATCAATCATTATGCCACTTTAGAATAATCAATCACAGCTACTTCCTGCATCAATTTTTTTGCAGTATTTACCATAGTCTCTAACTGCTGTGCCACCTCATCTGTATAGTACTTTGCTCCGCACTGCTCACATTCTTCACATGGTACATTTTTTATAACAATGATACAGTTCTGATAGTTTACTACATGTGTTGTAAAGCTGGGTTTCAGCGTATCACACTTACAAAACATACACATAATCAACTCTCCTTTCTAGTCTTTAAATCTTCTTCGAACTTAACCGTATTAGCATAATATACAGTGATTATATAGATAGTATCTATTCCCATTCCAGCCACAACATGTATTACCTTTCCATTCACAGCATAGCCAAAAATCAGACAGCTCGGATGCGGATAATCTTCCGGGTAGTCTTCAATAATTTCTCCATGGGAAATGCAATTTTTTACATCAACCCTGCTTATATCCCGCTCCTGCATCCGCTCCAGGCAATGGGTTGACCATTTTATTTTTGATTCCTCAAAAAGTCTTTTCAATTCTTTGATATTCACCCTATGCCTACCTCCAGACCTATTTCCCCGTAATCTCTACCTTAATTCCATTATATTCAAATAGGTATGAAAATACAAGGTCATACTTTTTTAATTTACAGCTATTAGTTGGTTAGTATTCAGTTGTCTGCACCTCATTATTATTTTTATCACCATCTTTCACTTCTTCTAAGAATTAGTCATAAGTTATTTTTAATTCTCCTTTTTAAAACGCAAAAAGACCCCAAAAGCCATAACAGCCTTTGAGGTTTAAGTCCAACTAAAACCGAATCAGCCTAAATTCTCCCAATCCACGTTTTCCCCTGTAAATAAAGCAAAAGAAAAGCACCAGCCCCGCAGCTCTCAGTCTGCAAAACCAGTACTTTTTAATGCGCCTTCGGGGGCTCGAACCCCGGACAAATAGATTAAGAGTCTACTGCTCTACCAACTGAGCTAAAGGCGCTTATGCATATATTATTTAAGTGAAGCGAGAATAATTATAGTCCAACGCCGCAGAAAAATCAACCCTTTTTTTCTTTTTTTACATTTTTTTACACATTCCGCGCCCACAATGTCCCTATTTGCATCACCTTCCTGTCCAAAACCATGAGTTCAAACAGAAAAAACCGGTTACTCTCCGCGCTGAGCGTCCAGTTTTCCGTTCTACCGGAAAGACGGCTGCTGACAAATTGGCGGGTCAGACAGATTTTTTCATAAATCTGTCTGACCCGCCGTTTCATAACCGTGATCATCTTACTTTTCTCTCTTCCGCTTCCCCGCATTCAAAGCCTTTTCTGCTTCATCAAATGACTTTTTAAGTTTCAGCACCTGACGGTTTAACTCGATCTTATCCACGGTCGCCTGCGAAAGCTTTTTTGTAAGGTTATCCCGCATAGCCATAGCATCACCACTGTATCCGCTTTCTATTTATTATATGCCGGACACCTCTCTGGCTGCCACTAATTTGCAGATCGGTTTGCCTTCCGAAGCGAATTTTGTCTCGTACTCGGTCATCACATTGCCTTCCGCCATATGGCTGTGATGGAGATCCTTTGTACAGGCGAGAATCTTCCAGCCCGCCTGGGGAACGGATTCCAGGGAATAGTCAAACAGGCCTGTATTGTCCGTCTTAAATTCCACCAGACCGTCCTTTTTCAGTATCTGGTCATATACCTTCATAAACTCCGGGGATGTGAGGCGGCGTTTTGCATGGCGGTCTTTGGGCCACGGATCGGAAAAATTGAGATAAATCTTGGACACCTCACCCAGTTCAAAATACTCTGCCAGCTCCTTGGCATCCACGCACATAAAATACAGATTGCCCAGTTCCAGCTCCGCCCTCTTTTGAAGTCCCCGAAGCAGCACGCTGGAATACCGCTCAATTCCTATATAGTTAATATCAGGATTCATCCTGGCCAGTTCCATGATGAACTTTCCCTTTCCCATGCCGACTTCAATCTCGATGGGATTCTGGTTGCCGAACACTTCTTCCCAATGCCCTTTTTTCTCTTCCGGATTGTGAACCACATACGGGCTCTTCTCTATTTCCTCTTCAGCGCCTGGAATATGGCGTAGTCTCATAACGATTCCTCCAACTGTAATAATCTTCTAAATAAATGCCTTTGTCCATACATGTTCACATTCTACCATTGCACCGCTCCCATTGCAAGTTTTTGATAGTATTTACATTTATCTTACAAAGTAAAAATTTTACGTGCAGAAACGACAAATATCGAGTATAATCATGTTAGGTTAGACAGCAATTGTGCAAAGGAGGATATCTATGGCTAATGTAGATACAAGCAACAGTTGGGAAAAAATCCAAAAAGGGGTGAAAGAGACAGAGCGCCTCATTGGACAGAAACAGTATAATCTGGCTATGGTGAAAGCTCGTCAAACTCTTGAATACATGGTTCGGTGCCTTGGAGAAAAGGCATGTATCGTTGATGGTGATTTAAGCAGCACAATCGACGAATTATACCTCGGAAAGTGGATCACCAAAACAACTTCCGAACATTATCATAAAATCCGCATATTGGGGAATAAGGCGATTCATGAAGGCAGCGACAACGCATACGACGCAAACCAGGCGTATCATCTGCTTTCCCAGGAAGTTTATACATTTTCCAATGATTACCGCACCAAACGCAGGCCCACAGGCAGCGGCGGCGGTTCCAGATCGTCTAAGAGCAGAAGGAGACCGGCCCAAAAGAGCGGCCCGGCCATTAATCAGCAGTTGATTTTAAAGATTGTTATATTAATTCTCTGCATCGCATTTATCGCCGCGGTTATTAAGTTCATTAAACCGGGAAAAGACGAGGTTAAGGAAACTTCTACAGAACCCACAACCACAGTGCAGCAGGTAGAAACCACTCCGCCTGAGACGGAAAGCGTTCCGGTTGAAACTCTGGCAAAAGAAATTTATAAAACAACAGACACCCTGAACGTGAGAAAAGAACCGTCCACCAGCGCAGAAAAACTGGGGGTTCTGGCCGCCGGAACAGAGGTTACCTATAAAGGCGCCCATGATGACGAATGGGCAGTTATTGATTATAATGGCACGGAGGCCTATGTGGCCAGCCAGTATTTGACAAAAGAATAACTTTTTATTTCCATAAAAGAACGCCGGATAGATATCAGTATAACGATACTTATTCGGCGTTTTTGTCCGTAAGAAGATTGTTAAAAATTTATTTTTATATAAAATCACTATAGCATTTTTCACAAAAAGGAGTATTATGTTTAAGTAGTTCTTATATGATGTATAACTTCTTATTATATATGCATCATGAAACTATAAATCAGGCAAGGAGGGATAACTGTGGATAACGTCATCAACAAATTATCCGAAATCGAGCAGACCGCCGCTTCTATCATGGAGGCCGCTAATGCCCGCAAAAAAGAGTTCGCTTCTGAGATGGAAAAGAAAACTGCTGATTTCGATGCTGCCCTGGAAGCTGAAACCGCTAAAAAAGTCACTGATTTAAGAGCGCAGATGGAAACCACCATGCAGTCTAAGCTGGAAAAACAGCGTTCTGATGCCGAGGAAGTGCTAAAACACATGGAAGAAAGCTACCGCTTAAACCATCGTGCATATGCCAAAGAACTTTTTCAGGCTATGATAAAGGAGTAGCGTATGGGGAGCCTTTTATCTTACAGCGGCCTTACTACCAAGGTACGGGCCATGGAAAGCCATTTTATATCCGACGCCCAGTTTCATGAGATGTCATCATTGGAAACGGTTGCGGATGCGGTTGAATTCCTGAAGAAACAGCCCGCCTATGCGGCTATTTTCTCCGGCCTGGAGGACCAGGAACTTCACCGGGGCAAAATCGAAGAGCGGCTGGTGCTGTCCAAATATCAGGATTTCGCTAAACTATACCGCTTTTCCAATCTCTCACAGCGCAAATTTTTGGACCTTTATTTCATGCATTACGAAGTAGCGATCCTGAAACGATGTCTACGAAGCGCTCTGGATCACAGAGAACTTGATCTGGATTTGTCCATGTTCCACGATTTTTTTGAAAAACATTCCAATCTTGATCTTATAAAATTATACACTTCCCAAGACATGACAGAGCTGATCGCCAATTTAAACGGAACGCCCTTTTTTGACCTGCTCACCCATATAGAAAATACAGATTCACCCACGCTTTTTGACTATGAAATGCAGCTGGATCTTTTCTATTTCAAGACCATGTGGAAGATTAAAAACAAATATCTGTCCAAATCTGAACAGGCCATCCTCTCCCAGTGTTTCGGCGCAAAACTGGATCTTTTAAACCTTCAGTGGATCTACCGGTCCAAGAAGTATTATGAACTGGCTCCGGCCGATATCTACGCCCTTCTGATACCGATTTACCACCGCCTGAAAAAGGCCGACATCATCAGACTGGCTGAAGCCGACACCACAGAGGAGTTCTATTCCCTTCTTAAAAATACTTATTATGGGAATTTAAGCATTTCAAACCTTTCAGAATATCCCAATCTGGAAGAGCTGTATACAAAAGTTTTAGACCGGATTCACAAACTGACCCGTCAACGGAATCCGTATTCCATCGCTTCTTTAAACGCGTATCTTTACTTTAAGGAGCAGGAAATCAACAAAATTATAACGATTATAGAGGGGATACGTTATGGCCTGGAGCCCGCAGAAATCTATTCGCTGGCAGCCAGAAACTAGCAAAGGAGGTTTACACCCGTGATTGAAAAGATGAAATTCCTGAGTATCACCGGGCCCAAGGAAGATATCGACAGAGTTGTCGAGCAATACCTTTCCAAATATGAGATACATTTGGAAAATGCCCTGTCTGAACTCAAAACGGTAAAAGATTTAAGGCCTTATGTGGAGACAAATCCATATAAAACTATAAGCCAAAGGTCTGCCGAACTGTTGGGCTCGTTAAAGGATGCGCCTTCTGTCTCCGATGAAGATATGACAATAGAAGAAGCCGCCGGTTTCATAACCGATTTAGACAATAAATTAAACGGCCTGCTGGCACAAAAAGAGGATCTTCAGAATCAGATTGCCGTGCTCCAGGATTCCATGAATAAAGTAATACCGTTTACCGGTTTGAATTACGATTTAACTTCAATTCTCCATTTCCGCTATATTAAATTCCGGTTTGGACGGATTGCCCATGAATATTATGACAAATTTTACAACTATGTATATGACACCATTGATACGGTGCTCTGTAAATGCCTTGAGGACGATGATTATGTCTGGGCCGTTTACTTCGTTCCCGAAACCATTTCAGACCGCGTGGACGCGATCTACGCCTCCATGCATTTTGAACGTTTTTACCTTCCGGATGAATACGAAGGCACTCCCAGCGAAGCCGCCCATGTGCTGGAAGAAAAGATCAATACATTAAACAGATCAATAGACGGAATCGACGGCCAGATTTCACAGGCCCTCAATTCCCAGCGGGAAAAACTGGCAAAAGCAGATCAAAAACTGCAGAAATACGCTAAGAATTTTGACGTCAGGAAAATGGCGGCCTGCACAAAACAGCGGGAACATACTTTTTATATCTTATGCGGATGGATGCCTGCCAAAGAGGCAAAACAGTTCCAGAAAGAGATCTCCGATGATGAGAACACGTTCTGCATTGTGGAAACAGATGATAACAACATCATCAGCAGGCCGCCGACTAAGCTGAAAAATCCCAAGCTGTTCCGGCCATTTGAGATGTTCATCGGCATGTACGGACTTCCCGCTTACAACGAAATAGACCCGACGATCCTGATCGGCATTACCTACTCCTTCCTCTTCGGATTCATGTTCGGAGATGTGGGCCAGGGATTGTGCCTGCTTTTAGGCGGCCTTTTGCTGTACCGGTTTAAAAAGGCCAGCCTGGCAGCTATCATTTCCTGCTGCGGGTTCTTTTCCACCATCTTCGGATTCCTGTTCGGAAGCGTTTTCGGTTTTGAAACGATCCTGGACGCCGTGTGGTTAAGGCCAAAAGAAGCCATGACACAGCTCCCATTTATCGGAAACCTGAACACAGTCTTTGTGGTGGCAATCGCCCTGGGTATGGGGATCATCATGATGACAATGGTTCTCAATATTATCAACAGCCTTCATTCTAAAGATAAAGAAAAGGCTTATTTTGACACAAACGGCATAGCCGGACTGGTTTTCTACGCCAGCCTGGTATTAACCGTAATCCTTTACATGACAGGCAATCCGCTGCCTGCCACCATCATTTTGGTGGTCATGTTCGTCATTCCTCTGATTGTGATTTTCTGCAAGGAACCGTTAACCGCCCTTGTTGAGAAAAAAGCGGAAGTCATGCCCAAGGAAAAAGGCATGTTCTTCGTACAGGGATTTTTCGAATTATTTGAAGTCCTGCTCAGTTATTTTTCAAATACACTGTCCTTTGTCCGTGTGGGCGCGTTCGCAGTCAGCCATGCGGCCATGATGGAAGTGGTTCTGATGTTAGGCGGTGTGGAGGCCGGGAATCCCAACTGGCTTGTGGTTATTTTAGGAAATGTATTCGTCTGCGGCATGGAGGGACTGATCGTCGGCATCCAGGTGCTCCGTTTGGAATACTATGAACTGTTCAGCCGTTTCTACAGAGGCACCGGACGTGCATTTAAACCATACGGCAAAAATGTTTCCGCAAAAAATTAATTACGGCTTCTGAAATCCAGGCCGGAAGAGATTCTTTATTAAATCAAACTAAATGAAAAGGAGTATTTATCATGAGTTTATTAGTTAAAATCACATTAGCTGCTGCATTAATCCTCAGCATCGTTGTTCCATTCGGCGCATTTGCATTTGGTGAAAAGACAAAGGGACGTTATAAAAAAGCATTGGGCATCAATATCTTCTTATTCCTTGGAACCATCGCCGTATCCAGTATATTCATGTTCTCAGGCGATGCGGTTGCTGCTGAAACCACTGCCGCCGCCGCTAACAGCGTTGCTGGCTGGGGGTATCTGGCCGCCGCTCTTTCCACCGGACTGGCTTGTATCGGCGGCGGTATTGCCGTATCTGCCGCCGCGTCCGCTGCTCTTGGCGCAATCAGTGAAGACGGTTCCATTCTTGGTAAATCATTGATCTTCGTAGGTCTTGCCGAAGGTGTTTGTCTGTACGGACTGATCATTTCCTTTATGATCTTAGGTAAACTGTAATCTATGAAGATGTATTTAATCAGCGACAACATCGACACCTATACAGGCATGCGCCTGGCCGGGGTGGAAGGCGCTGTCGTTCATGAACGGGCTCAGTTAAAAGAAGAACTGGATAAGGTCCTGGCCGATAAAGAAATCGGAATTGTATTGCTGACTGAAAAATTTGGCAGGGAATTTCCCGATCTCATTGACAATGTCAAGCTGGAACGGAAACTGCCTCTGATCGTCGAGATACCGGACCGACATGGCACCGGCCGCAAGCCGGACTTTATCACTTCCTATGTTAACGAAGCCATCGGCTTGAAATTATAAGAAAGAAGGTGAACGTCTTGACTACTGAGGAAAAATTAGAGCATTTTCAAAGCTTTTGCGTGGAAGATGCCAGGAACAGAAGTGCAAAGATGTTAGATGAATATATGAGCG
Source organism: Clostridium sp. MCC353 (assembly GCF_018785315.1). Taxonomy (GTDB): domain Bacteria; phylum Bacillota; class Clostridia; order Lachnospirales; family Lachnospiraceae; genus CHH4-2. Next base: position 120,110 of record NZ_WQPN01000025.1, read on the forward strand.
CTCTGGAACAGACATTTGCCGAGCACCAGGAAGACGCCAAACGTCATGCCCAAATGCAGCTTCAATCGGAAACCGAGAAAATAGAACGTGAAATCAACAAAAAGCTTTCCATTGAACAGATCAACATCAAGCGCACCCTCGGCCATAAAAATGACGAACTGAAAGATAAGCTTCTGGTGGAAGTAAAAGATATGCTGGAACGCTTTATGGACACTCCCGACTATCAAAAACTTCTGGAAGCCCAGGTCGCCTATGCAAAAAAGGTGGCAGGGGACGAGGAATTAGTGATCTACATGGACCCTGTGGATGAAGATAAAGTCCGCCGGACCGCCTTTCATCAGAATATGAACATCAAGGTCAGCGAATACTCCTTTATGGGCGGCACAAGGGCTGTAATTCCCTCTAAGAATATTCTGATTGACAACTCCTTTCAGGCGAAGCTTGAAGAGGTAAAGCAGAATTTCAAATTCGATTTCGGAGGTAAGATCCATGGCTAAAACTGGGAATATCTACGGCATCAACGGCCCCATTGTCCATATCAAAGGCGATGTGGGATTCCAGATGCATGAAATGGTTTATGTAGGAAATCAGAACCTGGTGGGCGAAGTGATCGGACTGACCTCTAAAGACACCACCATAGAAGTTTATGAAGAAACATCAGGCATTAAACCGGGCGAACTGGTAACCGGAAGCGGTTCTCCTGTTTCCGTAACCCTGGCTCCCGGAATCCTGAATAACATATTTGACGGTATTGAACGTCCCCTCAGCGAAATCGCACGCACCGGCGGAGCTTATATCAGCCGCGGCGTCTCCGTTGATTCCTTGGATATGGATCGGTTATGGGATGCGAAAATCGTCGTTAAGGAAGGCGACAGGCTCTTTCCCGGCGCTATAATCGCGGAAGTACCCGAAACGCCAGCTATTGTACACAAAGTAATGCTTCCTCCCGATGTGGAGGGATTTGTAATGAAAACCGTTCCGGACGGAAAATATAAAATAAGCGATGTTTTAATCACAATCCAGCAGCCCGACGGCACGGAAAAGGAACTCACCATGATTCAGAAATGGCCCATCCGCGTTCCAAGGCCCACTGCCAAAAGATACCCGGCCACAGTTCCGCTGATCACAGGCCAGCGAATCCTGGATACCCTGTTCCCCCTGGCAAAGGGCGGCACCGCTGCAGTTCCCGGCGGTTTCGGTACAGGAAAAACCATGACCCAGCACCAGATCGCCAAATGGTCTGACGCCGACATCATCATCTACATCGGCTGCGGCGAGCGCGGCAACGAAATGACCCAGGTTCTGGAAGAGTTCAGCGAGTTGATCGACCCCAAATCAGGCAATCCCCTGATGGACCGCACCACGCTGATCGCCAACACCTCCAACATGCCCGTAGCCGCCCGTGAAGCCAGCCTTTACTCCGGTCTGACCCTGGCTGAATACTACCGCGATATGGGATACGACGTTGCCATCATGGCGGATTCCACTTCCCGCTGGGCCGAGGCCCTCCGCGAGATTTCAGGCCGTCTGGAAGAGATGCCTGCCGAGGAAGGTTTCCCCGCTTATCTGGCATCCAGGCTATCGGCCTTCTATGAGCGCGCCGGAATGATGCAGAATTTAAACGGCACAGAGGGTTCCGTCACCATCATCGGGGCGGTTTCCCCTCAGGGCGGCGATTTCTCCGAGCCGGTCACACAGAATACCAAGCGTTTTGTACGCTGTTTCTGGGGTCTTGATAAGGCTCTTGCCTATGCAAGACATTTTCCGGCCATCCAGTGGCTGACCAGTTATTCGGAGTATTTATCCGACCTCTCGTCCTGGTATACGGAACATGTGGATAAGAAATTTATCGATTACCGCAATCAGATGGTCTACATCCTGACCCAGGAAAGCGGCCTGATGGAAATCGTAAAGCTGATCGGCAGCGACGTGCTTCCGGACGATCAGAAACTGATCCTGGAAATCGCAAAGGTCATCCGCGTGGGCTTCCTTCAGCAGAACGCATTCCACAAAGACGATACCTGCGTTCCGCTGGAAAAGCAGTTTAAAATGATGGATGTGATCCTCTATCTGTATAAGAGATCCCGTTCCCTGATTTCCATGGGAATGCCCATGTCCGTGCTAAAGGAAGACCCCATTTTTGACAAAATCATTTCCATCAAATATGATGTTCCCAATGACAGGCTCGATATGCTGGATGATTACAAAAAAGCCATCGACAAATATTATGACGATGTGGTGGAACGCAATGCATAACCAGAAGGGAGAAGTTTATAATGGCAATTGAATATTTAGGTTTAAGCGCGATTAACGGACCCCTGGTAGTGCTGGAAGGCATACAGGGAGCCGCATTCGATGAAATTGTAGAAATGACTGTGGCCGGCACAGAAAAGAAGCTGGGCCGCATCGTTGAAATCTATGATGACAAAGCCGTCATCCAGGTATTTGAAGGGACGGAAGGAATGGCCCTCAGAAATACCCACACCCGCCTGACCGGGCATCCTATGGAAATCGGCGTGTCTGAGGATATGTTAGGCCGTACCTTTAACGGCATCGGCGCTCCGATTGACGGCCTTGGAGAAATCAAAGCGGAAAAAATGCTGGATGTCAACGGACAGCCCTTAAACCCGGTAACCCGTGAATATCCGCGTAACTATATCCGCACCGGCATTTCAGCCATTGACGGTTTAACCACTCTGATCCGGGGGCAGAAGCTTCCAATCTTCTCAGGAAACGGCCTTCCCCACGACCAGCTTGCCGCACAGATCGTACAGCAGGCGTCATTAGGGGAAAATTCCGATGAAGAATTCGCCATCGTATTTGCCGCCATGGGCGTTAAATATGATGTGGCTGAGTTCTTCCGCAGAACCTTTGAAGAGAGCGGCGTTTCTTCCCACGTAGCCATGTTTATCAACCTGGCAAATGACCCGGTTGTGGAGCGTTTGATCACTCCGAAAGTGGCTTTAACACTGGCTGAATATCTGGCATTTGAAAAGAGCATGCATATTCTGGTCATTTTGACCGATATGACGTCATTTGCGGAAGCCATGCGTGAAGTCTCATCCTCCAAAGGTGAGATTCCATCCCGAAAAGGCTTCCCCGGCTATTTATATAGTGAACTGGCCACCATCTACGAGAGGGCGGGAATCGTAAAGGGAGTGAACGGGTCTGTCACCCAGATTCCGATCTTAACCATGCCCAATGACGATATCACCCATCCGATCCCCGATCTAACCGGTTATATCACAGAAGGGCAGATCGTTTTGGACCGCCAGTTGCAAGGGCAGTCCATTTATCCCCCGATCAATGTTCTGCCGTCCCTTTCCCGTTTGATGAAAGACGGCATCGGCGAAGGATATACCAGAAAGGATCATCAGGACGTGGCTAACCAGTTATTCTCCTGCTACGCAAAGGTGGGGGACGCCAGGGCGCTGGCCTCGGTAATCGGTGAAGACGAGTTGTCTCCTATCGACAAGAAATACCTGATTTTCGGCAAAGAATTTGAAAAAAGATTTGTGGGCCAGTCCCAGCATGAAAACCGTACCATCATAGAGACACTGGATATCGGCTGGGAGCTCTTAGGGCTGCTTCCACGGGAAGAACTGGACCGTATCGATACCAAGGTTCTGGATGTATATTATAAGCCCACGACACCGCAGGCCGCAGAAGAGTAAGGATGGGGCGTGTAAAAAAACGCTCCGGCATGGAGGTATTTTATGAATCCAAATTCATTTCCTACTAAAGGTAATTTAATACTGGCAAAAAACTCTCTGGCTCTGGCCCGTCAGGGTTATGGCCTGATGGATAAAAAGAGAAATATCCTGATCCGCGAACTCATGAACCTGATCGATGAGGCCAAAGGCATCCAGTCTGAAATCGATGTGACCTTCACAGAGGCCTATAAGGCCCTCCAAAAGGCCAACATCGAGCTGGGCATCAACTATGTGCAGGAAATCAGCGCCTCCGTCCCAATTGAACGCGGAATCAGAATCAAGGCCCGCAGCATCATGGGTACGGAAATCCCGCTGGTCCAGCATGAGGATGCGCCCATGGATTTAACCTACGCCTATTACAGCACCCGGGAATCTCTGGACGAAGCGAGGGCGAAATTCGAAAAGGTAAAGGAGCTGACGATTAAGCTTTCCATGGTTGAAAACTCCGCTTACCGCCTTGCCAATAACATCAAGAAAACGCAGAAAAGGGCAAACGCGCTGAAGAATATCACTATTCCTACGTATGAAGAACTGACAAAGAGCATTACCAATTCTTTGGAGGAGAAGGAACGGGAGGAGTTTACCAGGTTGAAGGTGATTAAGAGGACGAAGGAGAAAAACAGCGGAACATGATTTTAACATCACCCCTCAAGGCATTTTCGAAAATGCCTTGAGGGGTGATGTTTCTTTTATTACTTTATTCCATATTTATTCATCCATCTCCAAAGCGTCACCTTGCTGATCCCCAGTTCATCCGCTACATCCTGCCGGTTCCCATGATATTTTTCCAGAAGATTGAGAACCTTCTGTCTGCCAGAATCTGTTTCCGTCTCGGCTGTGGCCGGTATTTCCTGGCTTTTTATCAGTTCCATTTCCCGGAGCAGATCGATGACCATGGTTTCATTTATGACTCTGGAATTGGAAAATAAGATTAATTTTTCACAGAAGTGATCCAATTGCGTCAAATTTCCGAACCAGGGATATCCAATCATGTAATTTCTGGCCCCTTTTGTGAGGGTGAAGAATCTGGAGTATTTATTAGCATATAAATCAAAGTAGGTATCGATGGCCTTTATTAGGTCTTCCTTCCGCTCCCTAAGGGGCGGTATCTCTATCATAAGCCCCATGAGCGTATAAAATAATTCTGCCTGGAACCGGCCATTCTCCGCCAGAGCTTTTAAATCTTTTGTTCCCGTCGCCAGAACTCTGGCATTGAGCAGCATCGGTCTGTCATCCGCTTCTTCCATCAGATAATTATAGGTCAGCACATCATACAGCCTGGATTGGTTCTGCATACTTAAATATTCAATATTTAAAAGCAGCAGCACGCCGTTTTGAGCGCGCTTAACTGCGCTGACATAATTTGATGCAGGATTTTTTCCGAATATCACTTTGGCCTGTTCTTCTTCCGTCAGGTTTCTGCAGTCAACGCAGACCATGGGACCGTTCCTGTTCAAACTGCTCATATAGATACTGTGAGCCAGTTCTTTCTTCTCCGTACCCGCCTCCCCCAGGATCAAAATTGGATTTCTCGACTGTAAATAGACCTTTGCCAGGTGGATGCACTGCTGCATCTTGGAAGAGCTGCTGAAAAATTTATCAAAATAATTCCGTTCCGCAGGCTGCATATCCGTCTGATACGGATTTCTCACGCTCTTTTGAACCAGACAGCAAAAGACCATCATGCCCTCTACCATCTCTTCCACAATAACTGGCACCATCATAAAATTAACCGTGTTATCGTCCATAATGGTATATGTGCTGTAGACGGCCTGCCCCTTTCCTAATACCTGCTCGATTTCCTGCTGCTCTATGGGCGGAAATATCTGCCGGATCTTTCTGCCCACAATTTCCTTTTCTTTTTTCCTGAGAAGCGTTTGAAAAAATGTATTGATGGTCGTGATCTCCCCGGTTCTGTCTGTCCTCAAAATGCCTGTAAATGAATTATCCAACAGCGCTTTTATCTGGGCGTTGCTCTTCTTTTCCACGTCAATGGCGTATTTCATCATCATTGCCACACGAAATGCCTCCCGCAGTCCATCCTGCGTCAGCGCAACATGTACGCTTGGAATCCCATAGTTGCCTGCGGCCTCCACCATAACATTGCTGCCGCCGATAATCACATCCGTGCGGCGCTCCACCACTTGATCCAGCAGCAGTTTAATGTCCATATCCGGATATACAATATAGCTTTCAATTTCCGCATCGTACAGCTCCCCCAAGTGGGTGATATCCGGCAGCATATCGGCATTGACAATGATAGCGATTTTCGGATATTCCAATTTGGAAAGTTTTTTGGCTTTCCTGATGAGAATCCCCAGTTCCTGCACCGTAATCCGGATATCCACCACCGGGACCGAAAGATGCTGCTTGAGATACATGGCCTGATTTCCCCGGGCAATAATGACGTCAGCCCCATCGTCCACCGCATTCCTAGCCTCCTGAACCACCACAGATGTGTCCACCTGCTTTACTATATCAATCTCATATTCCTCATTTTTTAAAAGCTTTGATGCTTCTGCAACCATCTCCGGTTTTGCCAGAAACAGAACAATTTTACCCATATTTTATCCCTTCTCAGACGTTTTTGCCCTTTCCTCAGGCTGATAACTTCCAGCCTGATAACTTTTAGTCTGATAACTTTCAGCTTGATAACCTCTTGAAGTTTATTATAAAGTGCCAATGCCCTAAGATCAAGAATGCAAATTATCACAAGTACCACAGCGGACGCTTGTATTTACTGCGATACCAGAGCGCGTTTGAAAATAGCTTTGAAACAAAAACAGCTATCCTCTGTGTCAAGACAGAGGATAGCCTATAACTATAAATAACCTTGTTTTCCGAAGCGCAGATACCGGGCTCTCCAATATCCCAGCGCCAGTACTAGTACTACAGCATATTTTCCTTAATATAATCCCAGTTCAGCACATAACCCAGGCCCGGACGCTCCGGCACATGGATATAGCCTTCATGATCCATATAATCAATGGTTTCCAGCAGCCACGGCGGCATGGTGTCAAATTCCAGGAAGGGATGCAGCAGACCGCGCTCATAATATTTTCCTGGAACCGTCATGGCCCCCATAAACTGGATCGTATCCGCACCGCCGCCGTGCACTTCCAGAGGCATTCCGTTCATTTCACACAAATGCAAAATCTTCATCATGGGTGTAATTCCACCTACGTCCGTCATTCCGGCCCTTACAATATCGCAGGCTTTGCTGCGGATCCACTCCGCTCTCACCTGCCCTTTTCCATGGGCTGTTTCCGGGCCGCAGATTGACAGATGAGGCAGTTTTTCCGTCAGCCATCTGTAGGATTCAATGTCATACTCGTCCATGGGCTCTTCCATCCATTCAAATCCCAGGCGCTCCAGTTCCCTGCCGATATACAGAGCCTGTTCCCTGGTATAGTTATGGAACGGGTCTAAAAACAACGGCATTTTGTCCCCAACCGCCTCTCTGACGGCGCGGCAGGCGTCCAGATCTTTTTCTACGTCAGGCAGGCCTGCAATTTCATTATCCGCCCATTTTTCATCCATCCAGGTATGAAGTTTAATGCCCTGATATCCCCGTTTTACCAGTATTTTTGCATACTCTGCATAGGCCCCAGGCGTGTCCAGTCCGCCGGGGATATCATCTCCTACCATAATGCTTCCATAAGCCGGCACCCTGCGGCGGTGGCCTCCCAGAATCTGGTAAACCGGCATATTCACCGCTTTTCCGAAAATATCCCAAAGGGCAACATCCACCACCCGCACGATCTCATCCCCGATGGGCGTCGATCCGCCGATCCGCTGCATTCTGAATATTTTTGCGAAAATTCTTTCCCTGCAGAACGGATTTTCCCCAATCAGAATGGGCTTAATTTTTTGAATGGCTGCCAGGAGGGAACTTCCTGTCCCGGCTAACTGGTAGCTGGCCATTCCTCTGTCGGGAAGGGCTGTTTCGTCAAACTGCTCCGTGGGAGTCTGCCAGATATCTGCCGAAAGATACTGTCCAGTAATCCCTTCATCCGTTTCAATTTCCAGAAGAGATACCATGGAATCCCTTTTTTTGCATGGATGGGTATGTCCGTCTTTATCCGCTCCCAGCCAACTGTCTTTTCTAAATGTAATTACATGAACATCCGTTATTTTCATATTCTTATCTCCTTTACCAGTGACAGTTCAGACCCGGCATCAGGCTGAACCGTCTCTTTACATCACTGCTTGGTTTCCTTGTTTCGCCTGTTTTCCGCTCTTTATGTACCTCATAATATTAATGATAAAGAATACTGCGGATAAAATAATAAATACCGTTGCCAGAGGATAATCAAAAAATGCAATCAGGCTGCCGTCTGTGGCCTGAAGCCCGCGGCGGAGGTATTTTTCCAGATATCCCCCTAACAGAAATCCCAGAAGCAGCGGAGCCTGGGGATAGTCCACCAAATCCAGGCATTTTCCGATAATTCCTGCAATCAGAAACACATAAATCTCAAAAACACGGGAGTTATTGGAAAACGCACCTACTACACATAATACCATAATGACCGGCATCAGGATATACTGGGGCAGATCCAGCATTTTTACTATGTATTTCAAACATAAAAACATGATCAGAATCATGGCGCAGGACGCCAGGGTCATGGATGCGAAAATGGAATAGACCACATCCCCGCTGTTTTTCAGCAGAAGAGGCCCCGGCTGCAGCCCGTGAATGGTCATTGCCCCCAACAGGATTGCCGTAACTCCGTCTCCTGGAATTCCAAGGGTTAAAAGGGGCACCATGGCTCCGCCTATGGTTGCATTATTGGCCGTTTCCGTTGCCACAACTCCGTCCACGCAGCCTGTCCCAAATTTCTCCGGGTGCTTTGATACGCTTTTTACCGTCCCATATGCCATCAGCCCCGATGTGGTTCCCCCGATTCCCGGGAGAATTCCGATTCCGATTCCCACTACCGCGGAAATGATCATATTTTTAATCTGCAGAATAACTTCTTTCAGCGAAACTCCAAGCCCTTTGATCTTTACATTGTTCACCGCTGCTTTCGGCGTTTTCTTTCCTGCCGTCAAAACTGTTGCAATGGCGAAAACACCGACACACATAGGTGTGATGGAAAGCCCGGTCCGCAGCTGTCCGAACCCGAATGTAAACCGGGAAATCCCATCCACAGGGGTGGTTCCGATCATTGCCAGAGATAAGCCGATAAAGATGGAAATATACCCCTTCAACATGCTTTTTCCGGCCAGCATGGTTACCAGAACCAGTGCGAACAACACAACGCTGAACATTTCCACAGAGCCAAAATTAACCGCAATGCTGGCTATGATGGGGGCGATAAACATCAGCGCAAAAATACTGATTAATGTACCGATAAAAGATGCGATAATCGCCATGCCCAGCGCTTTCCCGCCTTCGCCGTTTTTCGTCATCGGATACCCGTCAAAGGTTGTGGCCAGAGCCGCTCCCGTTCCGGGAATACCCAGCAGAATCGCGGATACCAATCCCCCTGACTGGCCTCCGATATACAGCGCCATCAAAAATGCAAATGCAGAGTATTTGCCCATTCCATAAGTCGCCGTCAATCCAAGAACCACCGCAATGGTTCCTGAAATTCCCGGAAGCGCTCCGCATATAATGCCGAAAGCAGTTCCTCCCAAAATCAGGAACAGATTGAGGGGCGTAATGACATTGACATAACTTTCAATCATTTGACTAACCATAAACTCTCCTTTCTGCCTGTAATACCTATGGAAGCATGATCTTAAATCCGTAGCGGAAAATGAAATAAATGCCTACGGAAAAGAGGACAGTCAAAATGCCGATAACAATAAGGTTCCTGTTTTCCTTCGAAGAGTACGCCATCATCGCAGTGAACAGATACACCGCGCTGGGAATCACAAATCCAATCTGCCCAATCAAAAATACATAGAGCACGCACATAACCAGCATGGACACCTCATAATGGGTTCTGACCGATGCCACAAAACGCTGCCGGAAATCCCCTTTTTCCACAGATTCCCGTCTTACGTCCCCCGCTTCTGTTACAGGTCCGGCCGGTTCCTGCTCCACGTCCCGCCAGGCCCGGAATAGTGTAATACAGCGGTCAATCAAATAAACAGCAATCAAAACTAACCCGCAGCCCGAAATAATTCTTGCATAACCATTTGATCCCAGGGAATCAAAATTGCTTTGTTTTAAGGAAAATGAGCTGATGAATTGATACAAAAGCCAGCTCCCAAAGATAACCGGCACGAAAAACTCTTTGACACCGCCGTTTTTCTTCAACACTTCACGAAATTTCATCCGGTTTCTTCCTTTCTTACTGCATCATGGATTTATAGGGCATGATGGAATCCAGCCAGTCGTTCATGGTCTTGGTCGCCGTTTCACAGTCTTCATAAGTGGCGTGGAAACTTAACGCATCCAGTTTTTCCGCAACTTCCGGGTTCTGCAGAACTTTTTCCAGCGCGCCGTTAAACTTATTCACGATATCATCCGGTAAATCCTTCTGTCCCCAGAATCCCATGATCTGGCCGCCCCAGACAAAATCCAATCCCTGCTCTTTACATGTTTCAACCTCAGGAGCCAGAGGGTTACGTTCCTCTCCGTAAACGCCCAGCATACGGAAATCGCCGCTTTCCACATAGCTGGCCGCTCCGCCTACGCCCAGGAAAATCATGTCCAGTTTGCCGCCCAAAAGCCCGGTAATGCGTTCGGAATCAGAACCGTAATCCAGGTATTTCAACTGGCCCCCAACCGAATCTTCAAACATCTTGGCCTGCAGGTAAGAGCCGCCCCCTGTCTCCACGCCGATACGGACCGTTTCCGGGTTTGCATTGATATCATCCACTAAATCCTTGAGCGTCTCATATTTGGAATCAGACCGCACGCAGATTGCACCCGGGAAATCCCTCATTGTCACATTCATGGCTTTCATCACGTCGGTAGCCACGTAATCAACCGCACCGGTCAGGTTCGCCGTCATCATGGTATTGTGGAAATACATGAGTGTATAGCCGTCTGCCGCCGCATCCATCATAGATGCCGCTGCAATACCGCCGGAACCGCCCGGCTGATTGACAATGACGAAGGATACTCCCAGTTCTTTTTCCATATATTCCGCCAGAATACGGCAGGTATTGTCTGTACTGCCACCTGCAGACGCAGGTACATATACTGTAATTGCCTTGTCCGGCCACTCTTCTTTCTTCTCAGTTTTGGAGCACCCGGCCATAGAAAGGGCTAAAACTCCTGCTAATCCCATAGCTAATACTTTTTTTAATTTCATACGTTCCTCCTATTTTTACTGCTGATTTTTTGCTGCTTATGGTTCCATATGATATAATTCGACAGTTGAAAAATCTATGGTATTTTTTTATAAAAAAGAAACTTTTAGGTAATCGAAACGCACAAAGTTACTTTTTATGAAATTATTTATTTCTTATCTTATTTTTTATGCAATTATTTGTTTCACTTTTTGTGCTTGCGCCCACATACGGAAACAATTCCTGCCCTTTTGAAGAGTGCCAAAACAACAGCGGAACAAGCTGGCCGAAGGAACAGGATCATCCGGTGATTTTCCCCATTGCGCCGTTCCCTGCAATATGATAAAGTGTATTTTGTATATTAGTAAAAAGAAACAAGGCGGTTCCCTATGTCCAAATGTGAAAAATCCATTCTCACAGTCCTGTGCATGATCTATCAAAACGATAAAATCCTGCTGCAAAACCGTGTAAAAGAAGACTGGAAGGGCTATACCTTCCCCGGCGGCCACGTAGAAAAGCAGGAATCCTTCGTTCAGGCCGCAATCCGGGAAATGAAGGAAGAAACCGGCCTAACGGTCAAATCCCTGCGCCTCTGCGGCGTCAAACAGTTTCAGACTGACGCGGACGAACGATATATCGTCCTGTTGTTTAAAACCAATTGTTTTGAGGGAACTCTGACCAGCTCAGATGAGGGCGAAATGGTCTGGATTGACCGCAGCCGTCTTGGGGAATATCCCCTTGTGGATGATTTTATGGAGCTTTTAGAGGTATTTGATTCCCCTGATATCAATGAGTTTATGTATGAACACCGTCCCGGAACTGATGAATGGCCGGTAAAACTCTATTAGGGGCGCACAAACCAACAAATTTCAGAAGGGTAACATGATGAAAATAAACATGACTCTGTTTTTCTTAATAGAAATGGTCGGCACCATAGCCTTTGCATCCTCCGGCGCCATGGTTGCCATAAAAAAACAACTGGATCTTTTAGGCGTGATCGTGCTCGGGGTCACTACGGCTGTTGGCGGCGGAATGCTTAGGGATATTCTGATCGGAAACATACCTCCAAACCTGTTTAAAAATCCTATTTATGTATTGGTTGCATTTCTGACGGTAATCCTACTGTTTATAATCGTCCGGATGAACCAAAAGATTCTGGACAGCCATTCTATTGAAACCTATGAAAAAGTGATGAACATTTTTGACGCGGTGGGGCTGGGCGCATTTACCGTGGTCGGCATAGACACCGCAATTGAAAGCGGCTATGGGGATTACACCTTTTTAATCGTATTTCTGGGCGTGCTCACCGGGGTGGGCGGCGGCATTTTACGTGATATTATGGCGGGACAAACCCCTTATGTGCTCAGAAAACATGTATATGCCTGCGCATCCATTGCCGGCGCTTTGGCCTATACATTTCTGCTTAAACGGACCCATTCTAACGCGGCGATCCTGCTCAGCGCATTTCTGGTGGTGCTGATCCGCCTTCTGGCCACACACTACTGCTGGAATCTGCCTACGGCAACCAAAAAGCGAAAGGACTTGGAATCATGAAAATCATTCAATATTTTTTAGGCATACTGGCGGCATTCTGTCTGATGATTGTACTGCTGATCACTTCCGTAGAGGCGGTGGCCTACTGGACGCCGGGCTATTATGAAAAGGAATACGCAAAATACAATGTGACGGAAGATGTTCACATGGAAATGGAGGATCTTCTGGACGTCACCCATGAAATGATGCAGTTTTTAAGGGGTGACAGGGAAGACCTGCACGTTATGACAATTGTAAATGGACAGGAGCGGGAATTTTTTAACCAGCGGGAAATCGCTCATATGGAAGATGTAAAAGGGCTTTTTGTGGGCGCCCTCGTCCTGCGCCGGATCTGCCTTTTGACTGCCGCCGCATGCATTTTGGTCATGTTTTTGCTGAAAGGCAGCGCAAAGAAAATCTTACCCAGAACATTATGCGCGGGAACCGGACTGTTTTTTGCCGTTTTACTGCTGCTGGCCGGGATTATATCCACGGATTTCAACAAATATTTTGTAATTTTCCATGAGATATTCTTTAACAACGACCTGTGGATTTTAGATCCTGCCACAGACCTGTTAATCAACATTGTGCCGGAACCATTTTTTATGGACACAGCCGCCCGGATTGGTATCACATATGGCATTTCCGCCGCTGTGCTTTTCCTGGTCTGCCTGTATTTTATACTCCGGGACAAAAAGAACAGACACTGACAGATAAAAGGCTTTTCATAGATTACGCCGTTCACTCAATATGCGTCCGGCGCGAAATATGAAAGCCTTTTTGTCTTTACTTGTTTCCAAAAATGGCATATACTGTTGATCAGACACCTTGTTCCAAAATTTATTTTCAAAATATGGAGATTAATAATAGATGAAGAAATTTCTAACCTTGTTTTTATGCCTGTGCCTTCTCACAGGTATATTTCCCCTGACAGCGTTTGCCGCACCTGAATGGACGGAGAATGTTTCAATCGAAGCCGAAGGCGGTATCGTAATCGATGCGGATACCGGGACTGTGATCTACGGCAAAAACATACACCAGACCTATTTTCCGGCCAGCATCACGAAGATACTGACAGCGCTCCTTGTGATTGAAAACTGCGATCTGGACGAAACCGTCACATTTTCACAAAATGCCGTCTATAACGTGGAGTCCGGGAGCAGCAATATGAGCATGGAAACCGGGGACGAGCTGTCCGTCCGGGACTGTCTCTACGGTCTGATGCTGCAGTCCGCCAACGAGGTGGCCAATGCCCTGGCGGAACATGTGGCCGGTTCCATGGAAGAATTCGCTGTCATGATGAATGAAAAAGCCGCCTCGTTGGGCTGCGTGGACTCCAACTTTGCAAATCCCAGCGGCCTGAATAACCCGGATCATTATACTTCGGCCTATGATATGGCCCTGATTTCAAAGGCCGCTTTTGAGAATCCGACCTTCGTGGAGATCGATTCCACCACCTATTACGATATTCCCAAAACCATCCGGAATACGGAGGGACGCACCATCTACGCCCATCATTCCATGTTGAAAAAGAATGATTCCCGCTATTATCCCGGTGTCATCGGCGGCAAAACAGGATATACTTCCCTGGCCGGAAACACCCTTGTGACCTGTGCAGAACGGGACGGGATGAAGCTGATTACCGTCATTTTAAACGGCCATCAGACCCATTACGCGGATACCAAAGCGCTGCTGGATTTCGGATTTGAGAACTTTCAGTCTCTCAGGATTGCGGATCATGAAACCACGTTTACTTCCCTGGAAAATGATATGACCATCGCCGGTCTTCCCAGCAGTAATCTGGCTGCCATTTCCATCGATAAAGATGCCCACATTACCCTGCCTAAAAGCTCTTCATTTTCCGATGCCTCATCCTCCATAAGCTTTGATATGAAGCCTGGGGATCCGGAAAATGCCATAGCAAAAGTTTTATACAAATATGGATCCCGTACGGTTGGAACCGCCTATCTGATGGTGAACCGGCCCGTGGTGTCCGAACCTGCTCCAGCCCGGGAACCCGGATCCGAACCGGCCTTAACGGCGGCTGAGACGCAGCCGGAAACACAGCCGATGATAATCACCACCCCCGCGCCGGCAGAAACGGAACCGGTTGCAAAGCCTGCAAAAGAGCCTGTATCCTTTGCCGTCCCATCCGTTGTATGGACAATTTTAGGCGTGATCGCGGCATTGGCGGTAATTGCCGGCATCATCGCCGCAATTAAAATCTATCAGGAAAAAAAGGAAGAACAGGCGCGTCTCATCCGACGTCAGAAAAGGCTGAAACGGTTTCAGGACGCCGGTTATTCTGCCACTGAATTTGATATGATATTGGAACAAAGGCGGTCGTCTTATACGACGAAGCGCAAAAAACGCCGCCGCAAGAAATTTCCGTTTTTTAAATAAACCAAAGGGGGGGATCCCATGAGCCGGCGGGTTTTGCTCAGGAATACAATCACCACGACTATATTTTTAATTATCGCAACGATAATCGCCTCCATATTTTTTTACTGTACGCGGAGAAATACCACTACCATTGCAATCATCTATATGCTGGCCGTCACATTTGTGGCCAAATATACGGATGGGTACGTTCCAGGTATTATCGCCTCTTTAGTGGGCGTAATCTGCGTCAATTATGTATTCACATTTCCTTTCATGGAACTGAATTTCACCATTGACGGATACCCGATGACATTTATTGGAATGATGTTTATTTCAAGCACCACCAGCACGCTGACAACCCATTTAAAGGAGCAGAACAGGATCATCAATGAGAGGGAAAAACTGCTTATGGAAGCGGAAAAGGAAACCATGAGGGCCAATCTCCTGCGGGCCATTTCCCATGATCTTCGGACGCCCCTGACAAGCATTATCGGCACCGCTTCCACTTATCTGGAAAACAGTGAGAAATTAAACGTGAAAGAAAAGGACGCCATGGTTTCCACCATCTGTGAGGATGCAAACTGGCTTCTCAACATGGTGGAAAACCTTCTGTCCGTCACGAGAATTAAAGATGACAACATGAAGGTCAATAAAACGGAGGAACCCCTTGAAGAGGTGGTGTCCGAAGCGGTCATGCGGTTACGCAAACGCCTTCCGGAAGCTCAGGTTCAGGTGAAAATTCCCGATGATTTCATCATGATACCCATGGACGCCACGCTGATCGAACAGGTCATCATCAACCTGCTCGAAAATGCGGTCTATCATTCGGAATCCACAAAACCCATTGATTTTTATGTGGATATCCACAATGATTTCGTATACTTCCACATTAAAGACTATGGACAGGGGATCAAAGAGGACTTGCTTGGAACCATCTTTGACGGTTATAATACAAGCAGCAACAGCAGCAGCGATTCCCATAAGGGGATGGGCATCGGCCTTTCTATCTGCAAAACCATTATCATGGCCCATCATGGAGAAATCCATGCGTCCAACCATCAGGACGGGGCGGAATTTACATTTTCCCTGCCATTAAAGGACAATGAGGAACGAAATAACAAAACTAAAGATTGAATCGCAGGTTTGTGAAAAACAGTCGTGACGGTTTATTTTTCACCCCAAATTTGTGCCGGAGCCACAAATTTGAATCGCAGCTTAGAATCTGGCATTCTCAGCGCGTGCCTGCGCAGCGCAATATTTACACAACTACGCTCCGGCATGGAGGATTGACATGGCTCATAAATTTACAGTACTCATCATTGAGGATGAAAAGAACATCTGCAATTTTATAGAAACCACGGTTACAAATAACGGCTACAAAGCTGTAACCGCATTTACCGGAGCGGACGGGCTCTCACTTGCCGCGTCCTGCTGCCCGGATCTGATTCTTTTAGACCTTGGGCTGCCGGACATTGACGGAATGGAGGTCATCCGCACCATCCGCCGGTCCTCCAATATGCCGATCATCGTGATTTCCGCCCGCACACAGGAAAATGAAAAAGTCAATGCGCTGGATCACGGGGCGGATGACTATATCACAAAGCCATTTGGAACGCCGGAACTTCTGGCCCGCATCCGCACCGCTCTGCGCCATACCAATACGGTGGCAGGTTCTGCCAATGCCAACATCTACTCTGTAGACGGCCTGACCATTGATTTTGAAAAGCGTCTGGTGACTGTGGACGGCAGGGAAGTCCATCTGACGCAGATTGAATATAAACTGATCTGCCTGCTGGCGAAACAGCCCGGCAAAGTGCTCACTTATGATTATATATTAAAACAGATTTGGGGGCCGTTTACGGATACCAATAACCAGATTCTGCGGGTGAATATGGCCCATATCAGAAGAAAACTGGAGGCAAATCCAGCTGAACCCAAGTATATATTTACGGAGATAGGCGTGGGATACCGGATGAAGGAATGATGTATTTACATGAGACGACGTTTTTTTTAACATAAAGGGTGAAGGCATTTCGCGAAATGCCTTCACCCTTTATGTTAAATCTGCTTTTTCCTTATCCTGCTCAAACGGTTTTTCATATTCCGTTTTTTCCTGACTTCTTCCTTTTTATCCATGACCTGACGGGCGCCTTCTTCCCCGACAATCTTTATCGTTTTAACCGCATAGATTTTCTCATCATCCGTCTTCTTCATACGGATCTTGCCTCTTAAAAATCCATGTTCCGGGCAGACTGCCAGGCAGAAATAAACTTTCTGGTTCACAGAAAACCAGCGGACTTTTTTCCGCAGCATGCGTCTGCACTGAAAACACACCATATCCGTAACCGTTTTATCTTCCAGCGCCTCTTCTTTGCTCTCAAATGTTCTGGAAACGTATTTTGAGTAGTCGGGAAATACCAGATAAATCTCTTCCGCCCTGCACTGAGGCACCCGGAAATAATCCAGAGAAATATATGGCTCCATCTCGCTAAAATCCAGATAAGCCATCACCTTTCCCGTATAGTAGGCATCATCCAGCGCCCTGTGAAATGGCCGCTCTTCCATAATACCCATCTCAGCCACTGCGGTGTCCAAAGAAACCCTCACCTTGCCATAACCGAATCTCAAACTGTACAGCTTCTGAATATCATAGTAATATAATGGCATAGGAAATGGAATCTCCATCCCGTAATAGACCATATTTCTCTGCAGTTCAGTCAAATCCATCGGCCCCCAGGTACAAAATACCGGCTCATCTTCACACCAGTCTAAAAACTCCTGCACCACACAAGCGAAATCCTCCCCTTGTTCCTTCAGCTCCTGGATATCCATATGGGTCACTTCCGATATCATATAGTGCATCTCTTTATAGACCTGAGGTTTCACCAGCTTGTGAAACTCATCCAATACCCGGAATGTTTCATCCAGTTTCACCGCGCCGATCTCAATGATCTCAAATGGAAAGTTCTCTATGGAACCCTCTTTTCCTTGTGGACTTTGATTCCACTCTAAGTCAAATACAATATAAGTCTTCATAATATTTGATTATATCATATATTAGAGCATTTGCCTATTGAAAATCATTCCAGCAGAAATCCGGCAGAAATCATGTAACAGTACATGTATAAATGCGGGATTTTTATTTTCATTGCCGGTTGACACGGTAATTCATTTACACTAAACTAAAACCATCTAACGCATTGAAAGGAGGCAGACCTATGAGCACTATTGATTTACACATGCATTCCATCATCAGCCTTGACGGCGAGTTTACTCCTGCCCAATTAGCAAAATTATGTTATGACAGCAATCTTAAAACGGCAGCCCTCACCGACCATAACTCTGTACGGGGCGTCAGTGAAATGACACAGGAAGCTTTAAAATACGGAATTCAGATAATACCCGGAATTGAGCTTGACTGTACCTGCCAGGATTTAGACCTTCACCTTCTGGGATATGGAATTGATATTACGGATAAAAGATTTGAGAAAAATGAACGCCAGATCCTGAAGCAGAAACAAGCCGGATCGGTACAGACAATGGACCTCCTTCTCCAGGCCGGTATCGCTTTTGATCCTGAAAAAGTCATGGCGTTATCCAGAGACGGGGTGGTGATCGGCGAAACAATCGCAGAAGTTGCCCTGGAAGATGAACGCAACTTCAGTAACCCGATGATGAAACCATACTATCCGGGCGGCAGCCGGAGCGACAATCCTTATGTCAACTTTTTCTGGGATTTCTGCTCTCAGGGGAAAATAGCGTTTATCCCGGTTTCTTACATAACGGTTGAAGAGGCCATTGAACTGGTTCGAAGCGCCGGAGGTGTCTCCGTAATCGCTCATCCGGGAGCAACGGTGAAACATGATGAGGAAAAAATCGCCCACATGGTTGAATGCGGGGTATCCGGTATCGAGGTTTACAGCAGCTACCATTCAGACGAGGACATCCGGTATTACCGGGAAATCGCCGAAAAATATCACCTGGTTCAGACAATGGGAAGCGATTTCCATGGAAAAACCAAACCGGCTGTCCGTCTGGGCGGAACGAACTGCGATGGGGTGGGGACTTTAGATTTTAAACTTGGGATTTAATTGAGGAAGTTACGCAGGAAAGCGGGGAGAGCGGACGGCGGGACAGAGGACCGGGGAGCGGTACCGGGGAAACCAACGATACAGGGGTCTGATTCCAACCGTTAAGTGGAACTAAGGCTTTCAGCAGG
>NZ_WQPN01000154.1 GCF_018785315.1 Clostridium sp. MCC353
GGTGTGGGAAGTCGTCTGGAAACCGTTAGTGGAACTTAGTCTGCAGGCATCAAAAAAGACGGGCAGAAACTGAAAACCGAATCAGTTTCTGAGATGCCCACTGAACGGTGAACCACCATAAAGGGTTCACCGTGAATGGGCATCGGACCGTCTTTTTTGATGCCTGCGGGCTTTAGTTCCACTTACGGTTGGAAGCCGATTTCCCA
>NZ_WQPN01000026.1 GCF_018785315.1 Clostridium sp. MCC353
AGGGCAGAGGTGGAAGCATGGCAACATGTGGAGCTGACTGTTACTAATCGGTCGAGGGCTTAACCAAGTTGGTTTAGGAAAGAGGAACCGGTGTAAAAACCGGAACGGATGGAACGGCAGAGATGCCGGGGATGATATATAATTCAGTGTGTGGTTTTGAGGGTACATAAGATTTGGTTTATACCATGTCTGTACTGCAATATGTATAGCTTTGGGATATGACGGGGTGTGGCTCAGTTTGGCTAGAGTACCTGGTTTGGGACCAGGGGGTCGCAGGTTCGAATCCTGTCACCCCGATTCAAAGTTAATATATTATTTATGCGCGAGTGGCTCAGTTGGTGGAGTACGACCTTGCCAAGGTCGGGGTCGCGGGTTCGAGTCCCGTCTCGCGCTCTTCTTTTAGGTTTTAGGCGGTTTCCGAAGTTTTCGGAAGCCGCTTTTTAGTTTGCATAAAACAATTTACTTGTAATAAAAGTATGATTTTGAAAAACAACAGTATATTTTATAGATTCGGTTAGGTGAATGTATAAAATATACTGTTGTATATGCTCTAAAGATATACCTTTTTATGCTATAGAATATGCGTTACCCGGAGAATTATATAATAAGATCGATTCCGCCGTCTGCCCTTTTAATATACCGGGCATGTGTAATTCCCAAGTTCATACTGTTCATCCAGCCACTGATAAGCCTGATCAACACCATTTTGAGTAAATTCAAATTCTGAGGATTTCTTTTTTTCATCAGCAGTGGATTCAAAATTATACGGTTCCGGCCATACAGTGGCGAGAAGCACATCGTCACTTTTAATAACACGGTAACGCATGCCCTTGTAGCTGCCGTAAAAAGGTTCTTTTTTATAGTAGTTTATGGGCACCAGGTCACTTCTGTTTATCATTTTATCCCCCCCTGTTTATGACTGTACAAATTTATTTTTAATCTGGAATTATAATACCCCATTTGATCTGCAAAATCAATATTCAAATACGCTCCAATGGGATTTAACCTTGCTTAGAGTACGCTATTATAGGAGGGGATATTCCCTGTCTGAGGTTGATATCGATTTTTTGTTGAGTATTGAATGTAGGAGCCAGAGCATTAAGTGTGAGATAAAGTTGGATTCTGCCGCTGCAATAGCAAATTTGGTGGAACAGGGAAATCGGCGAAGGTTACGCAAAAAAAGTGGGATGAAACGGAGGCCGGAAGGCTGAACCTTCGGCTGCTGTCTCATCCCACGTTCCAGTTGATTTTCTCTGATCCGATTTAGCAGTTCCGATTTACCAACAGAGTATAATCCTCTATTGAGGAAAATATTAGAATTACATCAATTTAGTATTTTATCAATGTGTTTGTCTAAGTCTGTCAAAAATTCATTTATCACTTTGAGATACTCTATCATATATGTTGCATTAGTGGTAACTGCACTCATATCGCCTTTGCTATATGCATCACATAAAGCTTTACAATACTTAGTGCTTTCGGCAGCAGCAGTTTGTATGCTGTCTAAATCAACTTTAGTAAATTTTTTCTTATATTCAGGGTAATCTTCAAGTGTATCAATAATGTCATCTATAATTTCCATTGCAGCCTTATGTGTGTCATATAGAGAAACCATATCCCGTTCCTCTAAATAGGCATTTTCTAAATAAATATTTGCATCAAATAATGTTTTTGAAAGACTTAATATTTCAGCCACATCATCGATACTCTTCTTTACAATGCTATTAGCATAATCCATTATATTACCTTTTGAAATAATTAAGCGGAAATCATCAAACATATTTACATCGTTTATTTTACAAAATTGGTTATAGTATTTTTCTAAATCTTCACTATAATTGATAGATTTGACGCCCATCTCTTTAAATTCCTGATTCATCAAATTTAACAAGGTATAATTGTATCCAAATAGAACCATTTCTTTATCGGGCTCATTTTTACAATCTTTAAATATATTATAATAGTCTGATTTTACTTCGGATTCTAACTGTTCTTTATTACGTTGGACTACGTTACTGTCATAGGTTTTACCCCCGAAGTCTGCATAAATTTTACTGATTCTGTCTTTAATCTCATCAGATGAATACTTGTCAATGAGATCTTTTGTATCATTGTAGTATTCTTCCGTAATTCCTATTTTTTCAAAGTTTACACGTTCGTCTTTTTTGGAAACTATTGTATTGATCCCGCATCCAAATAAAGTTTGTGTCATTAAGATTGCCAATATACTCATAACTATTTTTTTTATCATATGTTACCCCCCCATATTTTTATGATTATAGTATATTACAAAAAACTACTGATTTCAATCAAATCAAACTAATATGTTACTTTATAATAATCCTTTAATAATTTTATTTGTATAATTTAATTAGCTTATATATTTGAGCAAATTTTATTTCTATATGCTTATGTGTCAGAGGATTATTATAAGGAGAAGAAACAGTGTTTTCTGAAATTGGCTCAGGAGTGTTGGTATCAGTTATTTTATTTAATAATGCGGTTATGCTTACTGTAAAAATGAAAGAATATAATCAGTCAAAGTATTCTAAATATTCAAATAGAATATAGTGAGATGTTAAGAATTATAAAGATTTGAGATTAGGAATAATGCCATTATATAAAAAACAGGAAAAGGACTCGGCTGTTATGGCCCCGCTCCTTTTCATTTAGAACCTTTTCGAGTGATATTTCGTGTTGTATATATTGTTGTATTTTCTTTTATATTATAATTTTTCGATTCCGCCTCAAACAACTAAAAACCCCAGTACCTACAAGACATTCTTGCATTTACTGAGGTCTCAACAAAAGCAGATAACGGGAATCGAACCCGCCTCCCCAGCTTGGGAAGCTGGTGTTCTACCGATGAACTATATCTGCATGTTAATAGTATAGCACTATTTCTTGTAAAATCAAGGATTTTGTACTATAATATCCTAGATTATGCAAAAAAATACAGGGGGAAATGATGGCTGGGACAGGGACTTTGATTAATGTGACCGCAATTGTGGTCGGAACAACGTTAGGTTTAGTGATTAAAGGCGGGCTTCCTCAACGCTTTCAGGATATTATTATGACTGCGGCCGGTCTGGTTACTACTTTTATCGGATTGTCCGGGGCTTTGGCCGGACTGCTGACGGTAGAGGGAAATGGGCTGGCGACGCAGAATACCATGCTGATAATCGGAGCGCTGTTCATTGGGGCACTTTTGGGTGAATGGATTAATATTGAACAGAAGCTGGAATATGTGGGAGAATGGTGCAGGATTAAGATTTCTTCACAGAGCCAGGGGACAAGCACGTTTGTAGAGGGATTTGTGACCAGTTCCCTTCTGTTTTGCGTAGGCGCGATGGCAATTGTGGGGGCGCTGGAAGACGGATTGAACCATAATTTCAGCACGCTTTTTGCAAAATCGGTGATTGACGGCGTGGTAGCTGTGGTATTTGCGGCCACATTGGGGATCGGGGTGTATCTGTCGGCGGCGGCGGTTTTCGTCTATCAGGGGAGTATAACTCTGCTGGCCGGATTCATCAGGCCCTATCTGAGTGAAGGCGTGATCGGACAGATGTCCTGCGTGGGATCTATATTAATTTTTGCATTGGGAATCAATATGATATTTGATAAAAAACTAAAAATTGGAAATTTGCTCCCGGCAATGTTTATTCCATTGATTTATCAATTGATAATGCATTTATTGGGGATATTATAACAGAAGAAAAAGATATTTGAAGGAGAGCAATTGATGAAGACAGAATATGCCCAGGAATTTAAAGCGGAAATCGACGCATTTAAGGAGATGACGGAACGGTTCTATAATAAGGAAATTACGGCGAAAGAATATAAGGGTTTTTCAGGACGGTACGGCAGCTATGCCCAGAGAGGCGGAGAGGCCAGCATGCTGCGTCTCAGAATGACCGGAGGCCGGATTACAAAGGAAAAATTGAAATTTTTAGTGGACTGTATTGAGCAGTATGAGATTACGAAGGTACATCTTACCACCTGCCAGACCATTCAGCTTCACAATCTGGATGGGGTGACGGCCGGAGACATTATGGTAAAGGCTGCGGACCATGACATTATTACCTGGGGCGGCGGCGGGGATTTCCCGCGGAATGTAATGGCATCCCCATTGAGCGGCGCAGAGCCGGGGGAATATTTTGACGTGATGCCTTATGCCCAGGCTGCGGCGGATTATCTGCTCAGTTTTATCAACAAGGTTAAGATGCCGCGTAAGCTGAAAGTGGGATTTTCCAATTCCACGGCCAATGAAACCCATGCTACGTTTCGGGATTTGGGATTTGTGGCAACAAAGGAAGGCCGGTTTGATGTATACAGCGCCGGCGGACTGGGGGCCAATCCCAGGCCGGGCCTCTGTGTGGCGAAAGGGATCAGGCCGGAAAAAGTCCTTTATTATATCAAAGCCATGGTGGAGACATTTATCGCCTATGGAAATTATGAAAACAGGGCGAAAGCCAGAACCAGATATATGCAGATCACTTTGGGGCAGAAGAAATATATTGCGGCTTACCGGGAGAAATTAGATGAAATACTGGAATCTGGAGAGGATCTGGATCTGAAACTTGTAATCCATCCTATGGATAAGACGGGAGATGGAAGCGTGGTTTCGGACAGGCGTATAATCAGCCAGAAACAGGATGGGCTTTACGCGGTTTCTTATCATCCGGTGGGCGGAACTCCAAAGCCGGAAAAATGGAAAGAAATTTATGAAGTCATAAAGGAAATGGATCAGGTGGAACTAAGATTGTCTCCTGATGCTGATCTCTATATCATCAACTGCACCGGAGATGAGGCGAAAAAGGTGCTGGAAGTGACCTCGGACGGGGCGAGGGATTTGTTTGAATCGTCCGTCGCCTGTATCGGGGCATCGATCTGCCAGGTGGGGATCAGGGATTCCCAGAACCTGATGGCGGTTCTGACAGAAGAGATGAGAAAAATGGACTTTGGGGACGGTGTGCTGCCTAAAATCCATATATCAGGCTGCCCGTCTTCCTGCGGCACCCACCAGATCGGAACGCTGGGCTTCCATGGAGGCGTGAAACTGATCGATAAGGTTCCGGTCCCTGCATTTACCCTCCATGTAAACGGCTGCCCGGAGGAGGGGAAAGAGCGTTTCGGCGATAGCTGGGGCGTGATTCTGGAAGAGGATATTCCTGCATTTTTAAAAGAAGTGGGAGAGGCGGTTTCCGGGGAAAGAACCACCTTTGAACGATGGTTTACCGGACACAGGGATCAGTTGAAAGCCATAGCAGGTAAGTATTTGAAATAGGCTTTTAGGATGGAGGATAAGAACATGCAGTTTGCAAAGCGTATGGATCGTTTTGGAGAAGGAATCTTTTCAAAATTGCTGGAAATAAAGAGGCAGAAACAGGAAAATGGAGAGCGTGTGACGGATTTGAGCGTTGGAGCGCCCAACATACCGCCTGCCGCGCATATAAGGGAAGCGCTCTGCCGGGCGGCTGCCAGGGAAGACAATTATATCTATGCGATCAATGACCAAAGCGATCTGCTGGAGGCGGTGGCTTTGTGGTACAGGAACCGTTACCAGGTGGAACTGGATCCTAAAACGGAGATATGCTCTCTGCTGGGGTCACAGGAAGGGCTGGCCCATATCGCGTTAACGGTTGTGGACGAAGGAGACCTGGTTTTAGTGCCTGATCCCTGCTATCCGGTATTTGCCGACGGCCCCCTTCTGGCCGGGGCAAAGCTTTATTATATGCCGCAGAAAAAGGAAAATGGATATGTGATCCGGCTGGACGATATTCCGGAGGATGTGGCAAGGCAGGCCAAATTCATGGTGGTGTCCTACCCCAACAATCCTACCACAGTGATGGCTCCCGACAGTTTCTATGAGGAGCTGACTGCATTTGCGAAAAAATATGATATCATTGTGCTTCACGATAACGCATACAGCGAATTGGTATTTGACGGGAAACACTGCGGCAGCTTCCTTCATTTTCCGGGGGCAAAGGATGTGGGGGTGGAATTCAATTCCCTGTCTAAAACTTACGGCCTGGCGGGGGCCAGGATTGGATTCTGCGTGGGTAACAGCCAGGTGGTTTCCAAGTTAAAGACCCTTAAATCCAATATGGATTACGGGATGTTTCTGCCGATCCAGCAGGCGGCGATTGCGGCTGTTACGGGGGACCAGTCCTGCGTGGCCGATACCAGGGCCGCTTATGAAAAGCGCAGGGATGTGCTGTGCGACGGATTAAAGTCCATCGGATGGGATATGGAGAAGCCGGAGGCCACCATGTTTGTGTGGGCCGGGATTCCGGATCATTATAAAACTTCGGAAGAATTTGCAATGGATCTGGTGGAACGGGCAGGAGTGATCGTGACGCCCGGCAGCGCCTTTGGGCCGTCGGGAGAGGGATATGTGAGGATGGCTCTTGTGCAGGATGAAAAAGAACTGAAAGAGGCGGTTGCCGCCATTGATGAGAGCGGCATATTGAAAAAGGAGAAAGCCATTGAGCTATAATTATAAGATTATTTTACAGTACGACGGAACCCGGTATGACGGGTGGCAGAAACAGGGGAATACGGATCATACGATTCAGGGAAAACTGGAAGCTGTGGTTTCTAAGCTGGCCCAGACTGCCACGGAAGTGCATGGTTCCGGGAGGACTGATGCAGGTGTCCACGCTTCCGGCCAGACAGCCAATTTCCATATGGAAATGAGGCAGGAACCGGAGGCGTTGAAAGATTATTTAAACCGGTATCTTCCGGAAGATATCAGGGTTCTGAACGTTGAAGAGGTGGACGGCCGGTTTCACAGCAGGCTGAACGCCGCAAGAAAAACTTATACTTATTATGTGGATATGAGCCCTAAAAAGAATGTATTTACAAGAAAATATGTATATGGACTGGGGCAAAGGCTGAATCTGTCCGCAATGGAGCAGGCGGCGGTAAAACTTTGCGGCACCCATGATTTTAAAAGTTTCTGTTCCAATAAAAAAATGAAAAAGCCGTCGGTCAGGACGCTGCATTCCATCACCTTCCAGCAGCGGGAGGATGTGCTGGAGATCAGGTATACCGGTGATGGATTTCTATACAATATGGTCAGGATTTTAACCGGAACCCTGATAGAAGTAGGGCTGGGAAAACGGGAGCCGGGATCGATGGATCAGATACTGGAGGCAAAAGACCGGCAGGCAGCAGGCTATACGGCGCCGCCGGAAGGGCTTTTTCTTACAAAGGTGGAGTACGAATGACAGATTTTTTAGTAAGAAGGTTCATTAAGGACTATAATAATGTAGAGGATGTGTCGGTGAGAACCAGGTATGGGCTTTTATCCGGCGTTGTGGGGATTTGCTGCAATGTGGTGCTGTTTGCGGCAAAGCTGTTTATTGGGCTTTTGATCGGCAGCATTTCCGTAATGGCCGACGCATTTAACAACTTGTCCGATGCGGCGTCTTCCATCATCGGTTTCGTGGGCACGAAGATGGCGGAAAAACCTGCGGACGAGGATCATCCATTTGGGCATGGGCGGATTGAGTATATTGCGGCGTTTATCGTGGCATTTATCGTAATTCAGGTGGGATTTTCCCTGTTTAAGACTTCCTTTGGAAAGATAAGGAATCCGGAGCAGCTGACTTTTAAGGCCATATCCCTGGTGATTTTGTCCCTCTCCATTGTCGTGAAGCTTTGGATGGCCATGTTTAACAGGAAACTTGGCAAGCGGATTAATTCCACGGTGATGGTGGCCACGGCCGCGGATTCTTTTGGCGATGTGATGACCACGTCCGCCACAATCGTATCCATATTGGTTTTCGTCGCCACAGGGTATAATATTGACGGGGTGATCGGTCTGGTGGTGTCTGTTGTGGTTATGATTGCAGGCATCAACATCGCTAAAGATACCCTGGCCCCGTTAATTGGGGAAGCGATTGATCCGGAACTCTATAAAGAGATTTCCAGATTTGTGGAGGGTTATGACGGAATTGTGGGAACCCATGATTTGATCGTCCATAATTACGGCCCGTCCAGAAGTATGGCGTCCATTCACGCCGAGGTCCCCAATAATGTGGATATCGAAGTATCCCACGAAATTATCGACCGGGTGGAACGGGAAGCGGCAAAACGTTTCAATATGTTTATGGTGATCCATATGGATCCGGTGGAAACCAGCGACGTGAGGGTAATGGATTTTAAAGCCCTGGTGGCAGGCGTTTTATCGGAAATGGATTCCAGGCTGTCCTTCCACGATTTCAGGATTGTGGATGGGACGGAGAGGATTAATCTGATTTTTGATTTGGTAGTACCAAGGGAATATAATGAGGATATGAGAAAAAGCTTGAGAAGAAAGGTAGCGGAAACGGTTAATCAAAGAGATAAGAGATGTTTTTGCGTCATTACGGTGGAGAACAGCTTTTGTGCGGAAAGCTGAAATGTTACGATCCGCCGGGAAAATTCCAGATTGATGCAATAAGATGGAAGAATGTAGCATTAACATTATAGAAAGGAATTCATATGAGTCGTGATATACCGCCAGACTATGAGAAGTTAAGCGATGAAGAGTTGCTGGGGCGTGTCGGCACTGGAGATGAGTTCGCATTTCGGCAGTTGTATCAGAATACTGACCGTACTATGTACAGCTATATTTTGTCTGTTTTGAAGAATCCGGACGATGCGGAGGAAGCGATGCAGGAGGCGTATCTGAAGATATGGGTATCGGCTGCGGGGTATATCCCCCAGGGCAAACCTCTGGCATGGATGTTCACCATTGCCCGGAATCTGTGTTATATGAAGTTCCGGGAGAAAAAGCATCAGGCGGATATCGGAATTGATGAATTGGAGGATCGGGAGCCGGGCGAGGTCTGCCTTCCGATTGAACAGGCGGCAGATAAGATGGCTTTGCAGGCGGCCCTCAGCATACTGAAGGAGGAGGAACGGCAGATTGTCCTGCTCCACGCATCTGCAGGACTGAAACACCGGGAAATCGCAGCTTCACTGAAGATGCCCCTGGCTACGGTTTTGTCCAAGTATAACAGAGCTATGAAAAAATTGGAAAAGTATTTAAGAGAGGAGTGAATTCGTTGAGAGCAGAAGCAAAAAAGAAGATTGCAAAAGATGAAATTGAACAGCGTTTGTTTTCTGCCGTAACGCAGATTACTCCCGATGTGTTGGACAAAATCGATTTGTCGGTACCGCAGGAAGAAGCCGTGAAACAGCCGTCTGTTATTTCATTTAACAGAGTGCGGAAAGGAATGGCAGCGGCGGCGGCCTGTCTCTGTTTGATTACAGCGACGGGGGGGATTTATGCCTATGGGGAGATGAAGGTGGTCTCTGTTGTAGGAATAGATGTCAATCCGGGGATTGAACTGTCTTTAAACCGCAGAAGCAGGATTTTAAAGGCTGAGGCGGTCAATGCGGACGGCGCAGAGATCCTTTCGGATGTGGATATAGAGGGGAAGAAGTTTGATCAGGCCGTTGAAAGCCTGGTTGATACCATGCTGAACCAGGGATATTTAAAAGAGGATTACAATGCGGTGCTGGTCACGGTCACCGATGTGAAAACGAGGAAAAAGGAAAAAGGAAAGATCCGGGATACAGCGGTACAGAATGTGGAGAAGACTTTACAGGAAAAGGAAGTTAAGGCAGTGGTCTATGACCAGGAGATTGAGGTCACGCCTGAACTGAAGGAGCTGGCCCAGGAATACGGAATCTCCTGCGGCAAGGCATATTTTGTGCAGAACATCATTTCAGAGAATGAAGAATTGGATATGGAAGATATGGAGGAATTGTCGGCTCTCAATATCACCCAGCTTTCTCAGGAGATAGAAAACCAGGATCTGCAGTTTGCGTCAGGAGACGAAACAGAGGACGGCCTCATCTTTGGGGATGACGCGGAGGAAACGGAAGAAGAGAGCGGGGATGAGGAGTCAGAAGAGTTAAGCGGCTCCGAAGACGCCGGTGAGGAAGAGGCGGACGAGACGGAAGAAAATGGCGATCCGGTACGACGTCTTGCCGATGGGGACGATCTCATGTCCGGGTCAGAGGATGAAATCACGGACGACGGTTCCTGGGATGAGGAAGAGCCGGATGAGAGGGAATCCGCCGCCGCCGCTGCTGCGGCAGTCCGGGAACCTGAAGAAGAGGAAGCCACTCCGTCGGATGCGCCGGTTTTGGCGTCTCCATCCAATGGAACGCCCATAGCTTCGCCGTCAGATGCATTGTTTGAGGAAGAGGCTGAAGAGGAGACGGACGAGGAAGAAGAGACTGAGGAAGAAACGGAAGAGGAAAGTGTGGAACTGGAGATGGATATAGAAGAAACGTCCGGCTCATCTTCTTGACACACAAAATGGTCAAGAAGCATCGGATGTCTATGCGATGTGAAAATTGGTAACAGTTCAGACAGGTCTGAGCTGTTACATAAATTGTACTAATAATTAGTTTAATTAAAAAAACTGTTGACATTCGGGACTGTTTCCTTTATAATATATCTTGTTGTTGCGATGGGCTATCGCCAAATGGTAAGGCAACGGACTCTGACTCCGTCATTTCAAGGTTCGAATCCTTGTAGCCCAGTTATCACTCCCACAGAGGCATGTCTGTGGGAGTTTTTTTATTTCATAGGGAGGCACTTTCTTGTAGTATAGTTGGTCCTATTGTAACAGTTCATATAGGTCTGAACTGTTACGTCCTATTCCATCCCGCCTCCCCCATAATCAGATTCGGTAATTCCCAAATAGTCCTATCTATGTTACAATTTATTCATACGCAGCCGGTATTATAAATTTGAAAGAAACTGCCCGGAGAAAGGCGGTTTTTCGATATATGGAGGAGAATGACCGTATGAACAGGGATATGACCGTAATTTCAGGAAATAATATGGCTTTTTTGATGGGGGATGAGAAGACGCCCCGGCAGATGGTGGAGTTTTTAAAGGAAGGGGCCATATTCCGGGGGTTCAATGATGTTTTGAAACGTGTTTATCCGGGAGAGGATCTGGCATCCAGGCTGGCCCAGGGGCTTTCGGAGATTACAGGTGAGGAGTACGGCAGCATTTCCAGAAAGGTGAGAAACTGGCTGAAGGGGCAGAATATGCCTAAGAACCGGGAAGCGCTGTTCCAGATCTGCTTTGTCTTAGGGCTTCAGGAAGCGGAGGCGGGATTGGTGCTGGGAGCGGCTTCTGAAACCGGTATCCATTACCGGAACCCGGATGAACTGGTATATGCTTATGGGTTGAGGACCGGGAAAAGCTATGAGGAAGCGGTGGAGTTGAGAGCGAAGATCCGCCAATCTCAGGTGATGGGGCAAAGTGAAATGGAAAAGGAAAAGGCGGAAACGCCGGTCTATACAAAACAGGTCAGAGACGCATTTTTCCAGGTGTCCTGTGATGAGGAACTGTTTGCATTTTTCAGGGAACACGGCGGGGAGCTGGGGGTCCTGCATGAAACGGCCTATGCCAAATTTACGGAACTGCTGGATTATCTGCAGAATCCAAAAGGAGAGAGCGGAAAAGCGGAACGGAAATTCACCATGGAAGAAGTGGTGAGAGACTATATCAGGATGAATGTGCCTCAGACGAAAAAGGTATCCGATTATATTCTGTTACAGCGGCTGGTTAAAAAATACTGGCCCAATGAGAGCAACCTTCTGAACATGCGCAACCGGAAAGAGGATGTGAGCAGAAAGGTGATGATTCTTTTGTACCTGATTACGGAGGCATTTGATGAGCTGGAAGAAGAATCAGGGGAGGAGGACTATTACCTGGACGATTTTGAGGAGGAGGATCCCGATACCCGGTTGGAAATCCGTTTGGAGAAGATGAATCTGTTTTTGGATTCCTATGGGATGAACCTTCTGGATCCCGGAAATCCTTTTGATTTTCTGGTTCTTTACGCCATGAAAACCCAGGAAGGGGATTTTGTGAGCGACAGAATGGAAGCGGTTTTAAGTGTCCTGTTTGAAGAAGAGTAAACGGAAAAAAGTTACAGGCCGGCCGAATGGGTTCTGCTATGATGGCAATAGGAAATGCAGACAGGGTTGAGAAGAAATGCGGATTGGCAAGAGAGGGCATTTGTCTGTAGATGAATGCCTTTTGGCTTATTCAGACAGGAAGGGGGGATGTAAGGCATGGATCAAAAACGGCAGTTACGAAAAATGGGTGACGTGATCACCCTGGGCGGTACAGATTACCGGCTGGAATCCGTGGAGGGCTGCGGAGGCAGTTCCGTGGTTTACCGGGCCAGATATGAAGACCGTTTAAACCGTGGATGTTATCACAATGTGCTGATAAAAGAATTATTCCCGGCCCATCCCCAGGGGCTGATCTGCCGTGATGTATCGGGCAGTGTCTGCTGTCAAAAAGATGGAGAAGCGTATATGGAGCGCTGCCGCCAAAGCTTTTACCGCGGCAATCAGGCGAACCTGGAACTTTTGGATTTACAGCCGGAACAGATATCCGGGAATTTAAATTCCTTTCAGGCTTACGGAACCTATTATTCCGTTCTGGCCGTCCATGGCGGGAAAAACCTGGAGCAGCTTTTGGAAGAAGGAACGGAGGTCAACAGCCTCAGGGCGGCGGCAGCATGTATGATAAAGATCCTGAATGCGCTGGAATGTTTCCATAAAAACGGAATCCTGCACTTGGACATCAGCCCTGACAACATTCTGATGCTGGAAGACCGGGCGCTTCTCATCGATTATAACAGCGTCTGGCCGATGGAACAAAGGGATGGGGAAATCCGTTTATTCAGCATAAAGGAAGGGTATTCGGCTCCTGAAGTGCGCCTTTGCCAGGAGGATTCTATAGGACCCGCCGCCGATCTTTATTCCGCTGCCGCCGTATTTTTCCGCATATTGACGGGGCGGAGGCTGACGGATGACGAAGTTGTAGGCAGCAGGCTGGGGAAATGTTTTCCCAAGGATTTGCAGATATTCAGGAACCAGCCCGTATCCGCGGCGAAAAAAGCGGTACAGATTGTATACAGAGGATTGAACATACTGCCCCGGCAGCGATACCAGACGATAGGGAAGATGCGGGGGGACTTTGAAGAACTGATCCGCAGAATTGACGGAAAAGGGATTTCCCACAGCGCCATTTGGGAAACCAGCCGTCAGGGATTCCGGGAAAAAGCTAGGCGGGACGGCCTGTATCTGGACAGGGCGGTAAAGGCCGAAACCGGAGAAATGATGACGCAGGATGGCTGTTATGAGAAGCTGGTTTCAGGCGGGCGGTATCTTTTAAAAGGCCCGGGCGGCATGGGAAAAACCTGCTTTTTACA
Source organism: Clostridium sp. MCC353 (assembly GCF_018785315.1). GTDB lineage: Bacteria > Bacillota > Clostridia > Lachnospirales > Lachnospiraceae > CHH4-2. Next base: position 13,251 of record NZ_WQPN01000026.1, read on the forward strand.
GGAATTATGGGGCCGGGGCGTCAGGGATTACCAATCCCGGATGCCGGTGACCGTTTACATCCCTCTGACGGACTATCAGGAGGCAGGAGAGGAACCCTGGTATATCAGGAAATATCTGCTGCGCCGGCTCTGTTTTACAGAACAGGCAAGGGATATGGAAGAGGCGCTCCACATGCTGGACCGGCTGTTTGAAAAGCAGAATCCGGAAGGCCGGGCTTCTTTCATCCTGCTTTTGGACGGATTAAATGAAGCTGGAACCCGGGCGGGAGGCCTGCTGAAAGAGATCGAGGAGTTGGGCCGGAAACCAGGAATTGGGATTCTGGTAACAGACCGTTGGGATTCGGTGAAACAATACGGCCTGCACGGGTTTTTAACGCTGGAACTTCTGCCCCTTTCGGAACAGGCGGTGGAAAAGGAACTGGAGAAGGCCGGGATTCCCCTTCCGAAAGAAAAGGAACTGGCCGGGCTCCTTGGCAACCCTATGATGCTTTATTTATACCGGGAAACCGTGAAGGTGAACCTGGAAGGCGGCCGGGGCTTGGGAGATGTGGAACAGATATGCGGGATGGAGGAAATGACCGGACGGTATCTGGACAGTTTATGCATCCGTGGGCAGAGGATGAATTCGGGAAACCAGGCGGAACAGCTTAGGGTCGGCTATCTGATCCGCCACCTTCTGCCTGAATTGGCGGGAGAGCTGAAGCGCAGGAAAAAAACACTGGTTACGATGGAAGAACTCTACCGGATTGTACAGAAGAATTACCAAAGCCTGAACCGGAAAAGTTTTGGCATGGCATTTCCTGAATATATGGGGAAATCCAGGCTGATGCTGAAAGAAACCGCCAATGAACAGGAGTGGTTTGATTATGCGGTCTCAGAACAACTGATCAGTCATTTGAATCTGCTTGAAAAAACAGCGGACGGCAACTTCGGCCTGATTCATGATAATTTTATCGGCTATCTGGCGGATGTATGTGCGGAGAATAAAAAGAAGATCAGCCGTTACCGCAGAAAAGCCTGGGGATTAAAGGGATGCGCCACCATTATGTTAGCTGCTGTCTTGACGGCGGGAGGGGCTGCGGCCTGGAAATCCCGTGGGCCGGTTCAAATGTCAGAGGAAGACCGTCTGGTGATCCGCAATGCCGCATCCCGCCTTGTGCTGAACCTTCAGATTCTGGATATCCAGGCAGTCAGCCAGAGGATGATTCTGGAAACGGCCCGGACGGACCGGGTTCTGGACGGTGAACCGGAGGCTGTGGCGGAGCTCAAACAGTTGATCGGGAAAAAAAGCCGGGAACTGGAGAAATATGACGTCATGGTAAATGACGGAAGCCGCATTTTGGATGAACTGGAGATGATGAACACGGAAATCCCCCTGGCCGATCTGCGGGATCTGTATGGGAAACCGGCAGAATTGGGGGCCATGATTCCCGACGCTCTTTTCCATCTGGAAGAGGGGCTGTGCGGTGAAGACAGTCCGTATTATGACAGAAGTAAAAGGGAGGCGCTGGCGGAAGCTTACGGGGAATATCTGGACGCCTACATGGAGGTGTGTTATCTGGAACTGAGCCGGGTGCTTTTGAGCCTGGACCAGGAAACAGCGGATACGGTATTGGATTCGGTACAGGAGATGACCGTATTTCCCGAATTCATTTTGAACCATCCCCTCAGCGGGCAGAGCAGTGAGGAATTATCTGTACAATTGGATGCGGCAAAAGGCCGTTTAAAAGATAAACGGGATGAAATGATCATGCAGAATTATCAGATCAATGGTTCCGGATGGTGATGCTTACGGGGCAGCGGCCCCGGGCGGAGGAAAGGGAGGAAGAGGGGAATATGAGAATGAAACAGGCGGTATCTGTCCTGCTGGCCTGCGTTATGCTGGCGGGATGTTCGGCCGGAGGCGGGAAGAAAGAAGAGGGTTATAAGAAAATTGTGGACGATTTCGCAGAAATCACACTGCTGCAGGATCAGGACGGCGGAGCTTATGAGAAAGCCCTGGAGGCCGTAGGCATTTATCTGAAAGATTCAAACCAGGAGACGCTTGAAAAAGCCCGTACGGCAGTCCGCGGGACAATCGAACAGATGGAAGAGGACAGCGGTTCCATGACAGAATACGAGATGGATGAGGAGTTTAAGGAACTTCTCATAAAGTATGGGCTGGATCCGGAGGAATATAAGATCAATGCCGATATGAGGAGCGGTTATCTGGCGGGATATATCAGCAGCCTTCAATACCTGGAATATTATCTGGAGAATGAAGGTCCGGGAGGCGTGACCCGGGAAAGCCTGGAATTCACTTATCAATACGATGTGGAAGAACAGGAGTACATGGGAGGTTTTTATTATACCGGCGTCAATTACTGGTTTGCCGAATGGGGGGAAGAAGAAACTGCCTATGTGATGCAGCAGGTGGTGGATCAGCTTCAATATCTGACCGCAGAAGATCCTGTTTGGGAAAACAGCCGGGATGCCGTGGAACGGAGGCTGAACGTCTATCTGGACACCATAGAAAAGCATATGGATCAGTGGCTTAAATTCATCGGAGAGAATCAGGAAGATCTTTATCAAATGCAGAAAGAACTGGGAAAATGAGAAGGAGGGATTTGTGATGGCGGATTTTGAGATAAAAAAAGTGATAGAGATGATAGAGGAGCAGATGGCAAAGGGAACGGATTTCGAATCCCTGGTGTATGAATTCAGATACAGACATCACGACTGTACTGTGGCAGTGAATCATAGAAAGGAAAATGGGAGAGTTGTGGGAACCTCCGGGGTTGAAGTTCCGGAGACAAACCGGATGTTCTATATGGACTGTGTGAGAGATAATAATCTGGAAGCGGTGCTGGATTTTTTTAAAAACCCGGAAAATGAGAAGATTGTGAGAGGGACTCTGAACATTCTGATTCAACGTGTCATGGAGGAAGACTGAAGAGAGATCAATGCAGACAATATGGCTGCCGGGGGCTTCCCGTGAGGAAAGCCCCTGGTTTTGCAGGAGAAGCGGTACGCTAAAAATCCGGCGGAAAAAAGTTGCAGAAAAGGAAGATAACCGGTTATATAATGAATTCATCAGATAGAGATAACCAATTATAAAACAGATAACAAGATGGTCCGTAACAGGAAAGGGGTATATTATGATGAAAAAAACAAGTAAATTATTAGCAGGCATTTTCACAGCAGCACTTTTGACAGCAGCCATGGGGATGACAGCATTTGCGGGAGAAAGGGATTACGATTACACAAATCCATACGACCCGATGCTTAAAAATCTGGAAAAGACTTTAGAAGAGAGCAATAAGCAGTATCAGAGCGCCTACGATAAGATTCTTGCGGATTTTGATAAAGAGGTTGAGGAGATCAGAAAAGAGGAGGAAAAGGAGAAGGAGGCCGCTAAAAAGGAAAGCAAAAAAGCAGACAGCAGCAAATCGGGTAACAGCAAAGCAGGCAGCGGCAAAACGTCCGGCTCCGGTACCAAGTCCTATTCAGGAAACGCCTATACACCGCGGGTAACCGTTCCTCAGGAAACCAAGAGGAGCGCAGCAATCTGCAGAAGATGCGAGGGCACAGGCAAAGTGAAATGTGACGACTGCGGCGGCACCGGTAAAAAAGTCCGGATCAAAAGCAGCATCAACCTGGGTTCCGGCGCCAGCACCTATGAAGAAACCACAATCTGCCGAAGATGTAATGGCAGCAAAAAGACAGTCTGCCTGGGATGCCTGGGAGACGGCGAAGTGTGAGGTAGGAAAGATTGAAGCTGATACGCAGCATAAAACTGAACAGCGGCAGCAAAGAGGAACTGCTGCCTAATATAGCACCCGATTTTCCCTATATCGCATCCAGGGTGGAGCTGGATCAGTATATGGGGAAATTCGTGCCGTGGCATTGGCATAATGCGGTGGAAGTGTTTTATATTGAAAGCGGCGCGCTGGAATACTATACGCCCAAGGGAAGGACTTTATTTCCGGCTGGTACAGGCGGCATGGTGAATTCCAATGTGCTTCATATGACGAAAAAAGGAATGGAGCATACGGTATCATTTCTTCACATTTTTGAGCCCTCTCTGATCGCAGGGGGGCTAAGCAGCAGAATCTGGCAGAAATACGTCGTGCCTTTGATTACCAATACACAGGCTGAGATCATTGCTTTGTCCCCCGATGTGGCGGAACAGAGAGAGGTCCTGGATCGAATCTGCGGGGCATTTGAACTGTCGGAAAATGATTTTGGGTATGAAATGGATCTGAGAAATGCCCTGTCCGATATCTGGGTCCGGATGTTTGAGCTGTCGGGCCCATTTTTGGAGGAAAATGGCCTTTACGACAGGGTGAACAATAAGATCAAGCTGATGATGACCTATGTCCATGAAAACTATGATAAGAAGATCACCATTGGGGATCTGGCCGCCTCGGCTTTTACAAGCGAGCGGGAGTGTTTCCGCATGTTTCATGACTATCTGCGCACGACCCCGGCCAAATATATAAAAAGCTGCCGTCTCCAGATGGCATGTAACATGCTGGCCCGGGGCCAGGAACCGGTTACTTCTATCGGGCATTTGTGCGGGCTGGGCAGCAGCAGCTATTTCGGCAAAACATTTCGGGAAAGCATGGGCTGCACTCCCCTGGAATACCGGCGCAAATGGCAGGATAATGACAGATAAAGGCAGTAAACAGCATATTCACGCCAAATATTCTGCACTATAATGATATTTATAAAAGGTAACGGAAAATAAATATCTTATGGACGCCGGTAGACGGAGGAATGGAGCGTGGAATATGATAAAGCTGAATATTTTAAATATGAAAAGGTTTTTGCTGGCAGTGAATGACTGCAGCGGTCCGGTCAGCCTTTTAGATGGGGACGGCCGGAAGGAAGATATCAATAAGAATTTCCTGGTCCAGAGGAAGCTGCTGAACCGGCATATGGAAAATGGTAAATATTCCCGGCTTGTGCTGGAAATCGCCCAGCCAAAGGACTACATGAACATTGTTTTTTACTATATAGGGGACTGCTGATATACAGCAGTCAGGCTTTTATGACAGGCGGGGGTTTCTCCGCCTGTGTTCTGTTTCATTTCCTAGTGAATCTGCAAATGGTTTTCTGATGATCCGGCCTGGTTTCTTCAGGCGCTTCCGGCAAAAACGCATTACTCCAATCGAATGTAATGTTTGCAAATCCCACATTCAGCAGTTATAATAGATCGAGAAACTAAAGAAAGAAGGAAATAGAAGAATGGGAAAGATTTTGTCGGATGTGACAGACCGAATGAATTTTTTTGAGGGAATTGATCCGGTCGGTTTGGCGGAAAAGTACGGAACCCCTCTTTATGTTTATAATGAGAGAATTTTAAGAACCCGCTGCCGTGACCTGAAACAGTTTGTAACCTATCCTGAGTTTGAGGTGGATTATTCATCAAAGGCCAACTGCAATCTGGCATTTCTTCAGATTGTAAAGAGTGAAGGCCTGAAGGTGGATGCGGTGTCCATGGGGGAGATTTATGCCCAGAGGCTGGCCGGATTTGAACCGGAGGATATATTTTTTATCTGTAATAATGTGTCGGAGGAGGAAATGAGGTACGCCATTGACGAAGGCGTGCTGATCAGCGTGGATTCCCTGGCCCAATTAGAGCTGTTTGGCAGGCTGAATCCGGGCGGAAGGGCTGCCATACGGGTAAATCCCGGGATCGGGGCAGGCCATCACGAGAAAGTGGTTACGGCAGGAAAGAAGACCAAGTTCGGGATTTCAACGGATCAACTGGATCAGGTCAGGGAAGTGCTGGAAAAGTATCATTTGACCCTGGCGGGAATCAACCAGCACATCGGTTCCCTGTATATGAAGGGGGATGAGCTGTTACAGAGCATGGACCGGCTTTTGGAGATCGTCATGGAGTTTCCGGGTCTGGAATTTGTGGATCTTGGAGGCGGTTTTGGAATCCCCTACCATAAGGAAGACGGAGAAGAACGCCTTGATCTGGAAACCCTTGGAAAAGCCATTGATGAGAAAATGAAGGAATTCACAAAACGGTACGGCAGGGAAATCACCCTGCGCATTGAGCCCGGACGTTATATATCAGCCGAATCCAGCGTGCTTCTGGGCAGAGTGCACGCCGTCAAATACAACAGCGGCCACAAATACGCGGGGAGCGACATCGGTTTCAGCGTTTTAATACGGCCTGCCATGTACGATTCTTATCACGGCGTCGAGATTTACCGCCCCGGGGACGAGCCGTCTGCGGGCAAAGAGGAAGTCACGATTGTGGGAAATATCTGCGAAAGCGGAGATATACTTGCGAAAAACCGGCTGCTTCCTGAGATCCGCCAGGGAGATGTGCTGGGGATTCTGGACGCGGGCGCTTATGGACAGGCCATGTCTTCCAATTACAACAACAGACTGCGCCCGGCAGAGGTATTGATCCGGGAAAATGGAGAAGTTGTGTTGATCCGGGAACGGGATACGCTGGAGGATTTGGTGAGGCATCAGATCTTATTATAGTCGAAAAGAGGATATCCTATGAAAATGGTAGATCTTATTCTGTTTATGGGGCAGAGCAATATGGCGGGGCGTGGCGACGCGTCCCTTGCTCCTGTTGTGGAAGAAGGCAGGGGTTATGAATACTGTGCGGTCAGCAAACCGGACCGGCTGGTTCCTGTCAGGGAGCCTTTTGGAGTGTTTGAAAATAATCCGGACGGAGTTTATGAACCGGGCATGAAAACGGGCTCCATGGTTTCTGCATTTATCAACGCCTGCTATGAGAAAACAAATGTTCCGGTGGTGGGCATTTCCTGTTCAAAGGGCGGTTCCAGCATTGAGGAATGGGAAAAGGGAACGGCTTATTTTGAAGACGCGAAGAAACGGTTTGTGAGCGGGCTCCGGTATCTGGCGGGCCAGGAGGTTCAGGTTCGTTCCAAGAGCATGGCCTGGTGCCAGGGATGTACGGATGCGGACAGAGGAATGGAAAAAGAGGTATATAAGGAAAAGACCAGGGCATTTTTTCAAAACTGGATCTCCCTTGGGATTGAACGGATCTTCTTAATCCAGATTGGAAATAACAGGGATGATTTAAATCTCTATGTGCCGGTGCAGGAAGCGCAGAAGGAGCTGGCGGAGGAAATGGAGCAGGTGTTTCTGGTGTCGGATTCCTTCCGTGATATGGCCGCCGCAGGCCTGATGAAAGACTGCTATCACTATAAACAGGAGGGGTATAACCTGGTGGGCGGGGAAGCCGGGAAAGCTGCCGGGGATCTGTTAAACGGTATGGGAGGCTGAAACTGTAACAGTCCAGACGTCTCATCTTCTTAACCGAAAGAACGGCCAGGAAGGATCAGATGTCCGTACCATGTGAAAAATGATAAAAGTTATTATATACCCGTTGTGTTTTGCATGGGGAATGTGATAGAATAAATCTAAAATATTGCCTTGCTTTTTAATCTCTTTAATATCACGAATAGATCTAAGAAAGGAGAGGTATAATTCATCGGATTGGATAGTTATACTATGGAACATGATTATATTAGAACGCATCAAAAATGAAAGTCACAGGGAATATGCTTACAGGGTAATGCGTGAAAACATAATGCAGGTTGAGATGAAACCGGGTGAGATCGTCAATGAAGTGAAGATCGCAGAGGAACTGAATATAAGCAGGACGCCGGTTCATGAAGCGGTATACCAGTTGAAGGAAGAACGTCTGATTGAGATTGTCCCCAGAAAAGAGTCGAAAGTTACGCTGATCAATATGTCATGCGTAAATGAAGGCTTTTTTATACGCTGCGCTGTGGAACCGTCCATTATCCGCCTGGCGTCTAACCATCTGTCCCCGGAAGACATCGATTGGTTTTATGCGAATCTGGAACAGCAGAAAGTGCTGCAGGGAGACGAAAAAAAGATCAGGAAATTCTTCCAGTATGATGACGAATTTCATAAGAAAATCTATATGGTGGCCAATAAACCTGAAACATATGCTTCTGTTCAGCGAGTCATTTCCCATTTGGACCGTGTGCGTTATTTTGTTCGTGTATTGGGTAAGTATAATCTGGAAACAGTGAGTTACGAGGAACATTTGGAAGTTTTCAATATGCTTTTGCTGGGGGTTACGGACAAGTATGATTTAAACAGTTTCATCCACAATCATATCATCCGTTTTGCCGATTTCCTGCCAATGCTTTTGAGAGAGTATCCATATTATTTCAATGTGAACTCACAATTACCGTCAAAGTAGAAAAGGAGATATTATGAAGTTAAATAGGGCAGCATTAAAAGACAGAAACGTATGGGAAGCAGCCGGTTTCAGCCTTCCTGAATTCGATATGGACGCAGTAGCTGAGGAAACCTATAAGAATCCGGCCTGGGTGCATATGGGAGCGGGGAACATATTCCGCGCATTTACCGCCAATGTACAGCAGAAAATTTTAAATGAAGGGAAATCCAAAACAGGAATCATAGCGGCTGAAGGATTTGATTACGAGATCATAGACCTGATGTACAAAACCCATGATAATCTGGGGGTTTTAGTCACCTTAAAAGCGGATGGGAGCATAGAAAAAACGCTGGTGGGCAGCATTACGGAAGCCATTTCCTTAAACCGGGAATCCGTTGATGAATGGAACCGCCTGGTGGATGTGTTTACCAATCCAAGCCTTCAGATGGTCAGCTTTACCATAACAGAAAAAGGATACAGCCTGGTTGACGGAAAAGGCGAATACTATAAGAACGTGCAGGAAGATTTTGCCAACGGCCCGGAAAAAGCGGACAGCTATATCGGTAAGGTGGCCACCCTGCTCTACAAGAGATATCAGGCCGGAGAACTGCCTGTAGCCATGGTCAGCATGGACAACTGTTCCCATAACGGGGATAAACTGTATTCGGCTGTCAATGCATTTGCAAAGCACTGGAGCGAAAACGGGGTATGTGAGAAGGGCTTCTATGATTATGTGAATGACCGTTCCAAGGTATCTTTCCCATGGAGCATGATCGATAAGATCACTCCAAGACCGGATGAAAAAGTTAAACAGATGCTGCAGGAATGCGGCTTTGAAGATGTGAATACAAAAGTGACATCTAAAAATACCTATGTTGCCACCTTTGTTAACGCGGAAGAACCCCAGTATCTGGTGATCGAGGATGCGTTCCCCAACGGAAGGCCCAATCTGGATGAAGGCGGAATCATCTTCACCGACCGTGAGACGGTTGATAAAGTGGAGAAGATGAAAGTGTGCACATGCCTGAATCCTCTGCATACCGCATTGGCTGTTTACGGCTGTCTGCTGGGCTACACCCTGATTGCGGACGAGATGAAGGATGAGCAGTTAAAGCGCATGGTGGAAGTGATCGGATATGAAGAGGGGCTTCCTGTTGTGGTGGATCCCGGCATTTTAAGCCCGAAAGCATTTATTGATGAAGTGCTTCAGATCAGAATTCCAAACCCATTTATGCCCGATACGCCTCAGAGAATCGCAACCGATACCTCACAGAAGCTGGGAATCCGTTATGGAGAGACCATTAAAGCGTATTTAAGCCGTGAAGATCTGGATGTTAAGAATTTAAAACTGATCCCCCTGGTATTGGCGGGCTGGTGCAGATATCTTCTCGGAGTGGACGATAACGGAGAAGCCATGGAACTCAGCTCAGATCCCTTGTTAGATACGGTCCGTCCATGCCTGGCAGACATCAAACTGGGCGACCAAAGAGATTTCCACGAAGAGCTAAAACCAATCCTTTCTAATGATAAAATCTTCGGAATCAATCTTTATGAAGCAGGACTGGGTGAAACCGTAGAATCCTACTTTAAAGAACTGACCGCAGGAAAAGGCGCTGTACGCGCGACACTTGTGAAATATGTAAAATAAACGGCTGGGAATTATGACAGCGCTCTGTTTGGATTAAGCGGGAGAGGGCTGTATTGCCTTCCAGAATAAAACCGTATAAAGTAAGCGTCACATGGAGTTATCTTTCATGGGCGCTTATTTTTTTGCATATGCTGAAAATATGGGATTGACAATACATCAGGTACCTGCTATATTTATATCAGGTACCTGATGTATTTTGCGCTGCAGTTGATGTGATCATTGCAGCAGTATTGGAAAGGAGTGAACGCATATGGAAGAAACACTGCAGAAGCCGGTTTCCAGAGAGAGTATGGGAATTAAGGTTGGTTTTTTTTCTGCATCCGGCAATCTTCTGCTGTTTATATGTAAGTATCTGGCAGGAGCCCTGTGCGGCAATATGGCGGTTATGGCGGAGAGCCTTGACAATCTCATGGATTCGTTAAATTCTTTGCTGGTGCTGCTGGGGTTTCATCTGTCAGGGCGGAAGGAAGACAGCCTGCACCCATATGGACATGGAAGGACGGAATATGTTCTGGGATTTATTATATCAATGACTGTAATTTTGACCGGAATAACGATGTTGAGGGAATCGGTTCTTTGGATTTTGTCTCCTCCGGTCCGTTCATCACCAGCCATGGTGTACGGGGTGTCTGCTCTATCCGTGGCCGTTAAGTATGGCATGTCGGCTTATACAAAAAGGGTGAATAAGCATTTGGATTCCGAGGCTTTAAAGGCCTGCGAACAGAATGACTGGGCTGATATTAAAATGACAGTGCTTACGGCCGGTTCCGCAGTCATTTATCAGGCGGCGGGTATCCGGCTGGACGGCTGGGCGGGTATTTTAATCAGCGGCCTGATTTTAAAAGACGGAATGAAGTCATTTTTCAGCCATTTTATCCTTCTTCTGGGAGAGGGGATTCCGAAACAGCAGATGGCGGCGATTCAGGCCATATTTGACGTTAAAAAGGATGTCATCACATTGAAAAAGGCTGATTTTCACGATTATGGGCCAGAGCGCAGAATTGTATCCATGCAGATTGTGGCAAATCCCGGTTATGGGCCTGACGAAGTGAGCCGGTGCCTGTGCGACATCGGGGAAGAATTGAGGAAACTTGGGCTGACACCGTCATTTTCACTCAGTATGGATCAGATTCTGACGGGGTGAGGATGGAAGACATTTGGGACTAACAGTTTTTGAGGAAAGAGAGGAGATCATTGATGGATCAGGAAAGAAATAATTTATGGGAGTATCTTGCTTATATTGGAACGCTTATGCACCGCTGTCAGGCGGAATCCTTCAGGGGAAATGGTTCTATGGCCAGCCCCTACAAAGGGCAGGGCCGCATTCTCGGCATATTGAAGTTGAAACCAGAGATCAGCCACAAGGAGCTTTCCTACCTGTTAGGAATCAGCACCCAGTCCATGAGCGAACTGCTTCGGAAGTTAGAGAATAAAGGTTATATAAAGCGGGTTCCTTCTGAACAGGACAAAAGGAGTATGAACATCATACTGACGGAGGAAGGGAAAAAGGTGGTGGACCAGTCCGAGGGCTTTGACGGCCGTGATATGGATCAGATTTTTGACTGCTTCAGCGAAGAGGAACAGGCTCAGTTTAAAGGCTTTCTGGAACGTCTGGAAGGTGAGCTGCTAAAACGCCTGGATCCGGAAGATTCGTCTGAATATACCTTCAGCAGGATGAAAGAGATGCATGATATGATATTGAACCGCAGCCATAGAGAACGTCCGCATCAGCGGGGGGAAGGTCCGTTCAGACGAGGGGGCGGGCATGGAAGTAGAAAAAGCAAAGAAGCATTTGATTGAGACAGTGTTTGGAATTTAATACAGGTTATGACATAGAGATTTCATGTAAATGACTTGAGGGTTAACAGTAAAACGTCAAGGCTTTTTCGAAAATGCCTTCACGCTTTAGTGTCAGAGCCAGAGAAAACCAGCAGGAAAGCGGGCGGAGGGGACGGAGGTCGGGCTGGGCGTTTGGAAGCGGCCTTCCGGTGCCGTTGGATTCCGGCCAGCCCGGCCCCTTCCAAACGCCCAGC
>NZ_WQPN01000155.1 GCF_018785315.1 Clostridium sp. MCC353
TTGAGGTGGGGATTAACAGTAAAAGGCCAAGGCATTTTCGAAAATGCCTTCAGGGTTGATGTTAAATGGTGTGGGGATTTGCATTAAAAGGCGAAGCCATTTTCGAAAATACCTTCACCCTTTATGTAAAATTTGCTTTTAATTACTTTAGCCAGGGAAAACCAGCAGGAAAGCGGGACGAGGGAGCGGAGGCGGGATTGGATGTTTGGAGGCGGCCATGGGGAGCGGAATCCGTCGGGGATGAAAGCCATCTGGAAACCGTTAGTGAAACTTAGGCTCCAGGGATGGAAAAAGACGG
>NZ_WQPN01000156.1 GCF_018785315.1 Clostridium sp. MCC353
TAATGCCCGTTTTATTAATTATAAAAGTTCTATATATAAAAGTTCTATATATAAAACTTTTATGATCTCTAAGCAAAATACATATTAATTACTTTTAAAACCTCTGAAGGATTTTCCAAATGGGGAAGTAACTTTGTATTAGAAATCACTGACGATTCTATAGCAGGATTATAATCTTTATACTCTCTGATAATATCATTCATATGATCTGTTTCAGATCCGCCTAATATATAGATGCTATTATCAATCTTTTTTAATGCATTGATGATATTACATTTTGTGTAATAACATATGACGCTGGCAAATATTGATTTTGGTGAATCCCCTAAATGAGCCGCTTCATAATATGCATCGATATAGGAATTCTTAACAGAGTATGGATTAAAAAAATAGTTTACTGCAAATTCTTTCTTTAATGCCTCCTTGCTATTGGCGATATTGTAGATCAGGCTTCCTAATATAGGAAGATCCAAAAATGCTTTGTAAAACTTAGAATATCTTCCGGGTATATGGCTGCATGTGGATAAATCTTCAGGATTAATTAAAAGCAATTGATTAAATAATTCAGGACTGTTGTTGCATGCCATCACGACTATGGAAGAGGACGCCCCAGTAGCTATAATATCGGTTCTATGGCCAATTTCCGATTTGATAAACTCGGATAAGAGCTGTACAAATAAATAATTGGTGTAAGTTAAATATGGTTTTTCTGACCTTCCACAGCCCAGCAAATCTATAGTATAGACAGTGAAACTATCTGATAATTTATTGACTAAAAGATTCCATTCAAAACCACTGGAGGCAGAAGTTAAGTCATGAACCAGTAAAAGCGGTTTTCCTGAACCTACTTTTGTGTAGTGAATATTTCCTAAACGCCATTTGTAACAACGAGATTCTGCTTCGGATAAAACATTCTTTGAAGCAGCGGAGAGTGTAATACATTTATTTAAAAGAGCAGTGCCTGCGGCCGCTCCTGAAGATACAATTAATAATGTTAAAAGTTTATTTCTGGCTCTCAATTGGCAACCTCCTATAAGGAATTCTAACTGTTATTATAGTATAATATCAAAGTATATACAACGCAAAACATATTAAATTATTCTTAAACTTAGACTTGCGGACATAAAATTCATAGGCCGCTATGTAGTAGTTTTTTATAATAAACCCTTTGATAATGGATAAAAATGTTTCACGTGAAACATTTCTTATAAAATAAACGATCTTTTTCATTGATAGGCATAGGAAAAAAAAGTGAAATGTGATATACTTCTATTTGTGATTTTATGTAAAATGAGCATATACTGGCTTATTGAAATCTGACTAGCATCTGTTAAGAAAGGAAATATTATGGGACGTATTATAGCGATCGCAAACCAAAAGGGCGGTGTTGGAAAAACAACAACTGCAATAAATCTTTCTTCTTGTCTAGCAGAAGCAGGACAGAAAGTACTGACAGTAGATTTTGATCCACAGGGGAATGCTACCAGTGGTCTTGGATTGGAGAAGGAACAGATAGATAAAACTGTCTATGAGTTATTAATCGGCGATTGTAAAATGGACCAATGCCTGATTAAGGATGTACAGGAAAATCTGGATGTTTTGCCATCTAATGTAAATCTTGCTGGTGCAGAGATTGAACTGCTTGAAATGGATGACAAAGAAAAATTGTTAAAAAAATACCTGACAAAAATATCAAAAAACTATGACTTCATTATTATAGACTGTCCGCCATCATTAAGTCTATTGACAATAAATGCTTTAACGGCTGCCAATACTGTATTAGTGCCCATTCAATGTGAATATTATGCATTGGAAGGATTAAGCCAGGTACTAAAAACCGTAAATCTGGTACAAAAAAAATTAAATCCGAAATTAGAGATGGAAGGCGTTGTATTTACCATGTATGATGCCCGGACAAACCTTTCTTTAGAAGTAGTCGAAAATGTTAAGAGTAATTTAAATCAAAATATCTATAAAACGATAATTCCTAGAAATGTAAGGCTGGCGGAAGCACCCAGCCATGGAATGCCGATTAATTTGTATGATACCAGGTCCACAGGAGCGGAGAGCTACCGCCTGTTGGCTGCGGAAGTAATAAGCAGAGGAGAAGATTTGTGATGTCGAAGAGAAGCGGATTGGGGAAGGGATTAGGCGCTTTATTTGGAGAAGATCTGATGGAGCAGCAGCCGGTTTCCCAGCAAACAACCACAAGAGAAAGAAAAACTGACACAAAAACTGTTCAAAAAAAGGAAGAGGAAGCAGTTGGAAGAGAACTGACTGTAAAAATAACAGCAATTGAACCAAACAGCCAGCAGCCAAGAAAAGACTTCAATCAGGAACTTTTGCAGGAATTGGCGGATTCCATTAAACAATATGGAGTGTTACAGCCTTTATTAGTACAGAAAAAGGGTAATTTATATGAATTAATTGCTGGTGAAAGGCGATGGAGAGCCGCAAAGCTGGCAGGATTAAAAGAAGTGCCTGTGGTTATCCGTGAATATACAAAACAGCAAAGTATGGAAATCGCGTTAATAGAAAATGTACAGCGTGAAGATCTGAACCCGATTGAGGAAGCACAGGCCTATCAGCAGTTAATGGAAGAATTTGGGTTAAAACAGGAAGAAATAGCAGCCCGGGTTGCCAAAAGCAGGACGGCGGTAACAAACAGCATGAGGCTTTTGAAATTAGATCAAAGAGTACAGAAAATGCTGACTGAAGGTGTTATCAGCAGCGGACATGCCAGAGCACTACTTTCTTTAGAGGATAAGGAGCAGCAGTACGTAATTGCTGAGAAGATAGTGGTGGGCAGGTTGAGCGTCCGGGAAGTGGAAAAATTGGTAAAATTACTGACGAAACCCAAAAAGGAAAAAGTTCAGGAGCCGGAAAAGGATTTGAGCTTCATCTATAATGATTTGGAAGACAGAATGAAGCAAATTATGGGAACAAAAGTAATTATTAATAAAAAAGACAAAAATAAGGGAAGAATAGAGATAGAATATTATTCAGAAGCCGAACTGGAAAGAATAGTAGAGTTAATTGAATCTATCAGATAATGGTGTGGAAGTGAGGACATAAGATGGAAAACAGTATGCTAAACAGTTGGCCCATAGATCCAGCTTATATTTTTATCGGATTAGCAGCGGTATCATTGATATCACTGATTATTGCAATAAGCTGCCTTGTGCGGATGAAACGTCTATATAGAAGATATGATATGTTTATGAGAGGTAAAGACGCAGAATCTTTAGAAGATATTATATACGACCAGGTAGAGGAAATCAAACGGTTAAGGGCAGAGGACCGGGCTAATAAGGATGCGATCCGTACAATTAATAAGAGCGTAAAAGGAGCATATCAAAAGTTTGGCGTAGTGAGGTATAATGCATTTAAAGGGATGGGAGGAAATTTAAGTTTTGCTTACGCAATGCTGGATTCCAACAATACAGGATTTATATTGAATACGGTTCATAGCAGGGAAGGCTGTTATCTATATATAAAAACAGTGGTAAAAGGCGAGACGGAAGTATTGCTGGGAAATGAAGAGAAGGAGGCTTTGGAACAGGCTTTGGGGTATTAGAGGAATTTATGAGTAGTTGAAAAATAGAAGAGAAGATAGTGAAATGCCGCCAGTAAGCCGCCAGTAAAAACGCGGTGGGTGCATCAGAAAATCAAAATATTTTCTGATGCACCCACCGCGTTTTACTTTTATTGTTTCCAAATTATAGTTTTTACCAAATTATCCTTAATTATATTGCTGCCTTATTTTATATACCCGGACAAAACTAAAGGCTTTCTGATCCTGTTACCCAAAAAAACTGCAGCAATAGTAATTAAAATGTCTTTTGGTATAAAGGCGACCATGGAATATGTAAATACTGCTGAGATTGACATATTACCGGATAAAAAACTCCACTGCAGACCGCCTATGATCTCAACAGCAGCCAGTCCAATCATGGATAATATAATAGTAAGAATTAAATGATTGAGTTTTGACAGGTGATTTAAACGAATTCCACATAAACCGGATAAAATCGGCCATGCTATAATATAGCCGCCGGTGATTCCGGTTAGTACATCTAAACCACCTCTGAAACTGGAAAAAACGGGAAGGCCGATTGCTCCTATAAATATATAGACTAAAGTTGCTAAAACACCTAGTTTCCAACCCAGAACTACACCCACAAGAGCTACACCAAAGACCTGAATTGTGATGGGCATGCCCGATGGCATAGGAATGGATATCTGTGAAATTACCGTGAGAATGGCGGCGAACATGCCGACAAGGACAATGTCCTTTGTGGCTATTTTATTAGAAGAAACAGGAGCGGATTTAGTTGTATTCATGGGAAATAAGTCCTTTCATTTATTTGTTAATATAATATCATGAGGAAATAATAATGTCAACTTATAATTATATAATAGTTAACAATAGAAAAGAACCTGATGAAATCATAAAAAAAGCACGAAAAAAAGTGAAAAAGAAGGTTTAAAAAGTATTATATGCTTCTTGACTTTAATACGCTGAATTGCTATAATTTTTCCAATAGCCTCACAGGTGGTAACTATACTTTGGCTAGCAAAGGTATGTAGAATAAGTTGATTTACAAGGAGGAAGAAAAATCATGTCATATGTTGATGAAATCTATGAGAGAGTAGTTGCGCAGAATCCTGGAGAGAACGAGTTCCACCAGGCTGTAAAAGAAGTTTTGGATTCATTAAGATTAGTTATTGATGCAAATGAAGAAAAATACCGCAGTTTAGGTGTATTGGAAAGATTTGTAGAGCCGGAAAGAATCATTTCTTTCAGAGTTCCGTGGGTTGATGACAGCGGAAAAGTGCAGATCAACAAAGGATACCGTGTACAGTTTAACAGCGCAATCGGACCTTACAAGGGCGGCCTTCGTTTCCATCCATCTGTAAATCAGAGTATTTTAAAATTTCTCGGTTTTGAGCAGACATTGAAAAATTCTTTGACAGGGCTTCCGATCGGAGGCGGTAAAGGCGGATCAAATTTTGATCCTAAGGGAAAATCAGACAGAGAAGTTATGGCATTCTGCCAGAGTTTTATGACAGAACTGTATAGACATATCGGACCTGATGTGGACTGCCCGGCCGGAGATATCGGTGTCGGCGGAAGAGAGGTCGGATATATGTACGGACAGTATAAGAGGATTACAGGCCATTATGAAGGCGTATTGACCGGTAAGGGATTGACATTTGGCGGTTCTCTGGTGCGTACTCAGGCGACAGGTTATGGTTTGATCTATATTCTGGATGAGATGCTGAAGAATAACGGAAAAGAGCTGGCAGGTAAAACAGTTGTTGTATCCGGTTCAGGAAATGTAGCCATTTATGCAGTGGAAAAAGCTCAGGAATTAGGCGCAAAGGTTGTGGCTATGAACGATTCCAACGGATATGTTTATGATAAAGACGGCATTAAACTGGATGTGGTAAAAGAAATTAAAGAAGTCCGCCGCGGACGTATTAAAGAGTATGCGGAGGAAGTTCCAACAGCCGTTTATACAGAAGGAAAAGGCATCTGGACCATTCCTTGCGACATCGCTCTTCCATGTGCAACCCAGAATGAGCTGAATTTGGACGATGCCAAAGCATTAAAGGCAAACGGATGCTTCGCAGTTGCAGAAGGCGCCAATATGCCTTCTACCATTGAAGCAACAAATTATTTTGTTGAAAATGGAATCCTGTTCATGCCTGGTAAAGCTGCCAATGCAGGCGGTGTTGCTACATCAGCTCTGGAGCAGACACAGAACAGCCAGAGACTGAGCTGGTCGTTTGAAGAAGTTGATTCCAAGTTAAAGAGCATTATGGTTGATATTTTTGATAAGTCAGCGGATGCGGCAAAACGTTACGGAGTTGAAGGAAATTATGTGGCAGGCGCCAATATTGCCGGATTTGAAAAAGTTGTCAATGCTATGATGGCGCAGGGTATTGTATAATTCCTGATTATAGTATATAATGGCAAGAGAAATGAGACGGGGAAGTTTCTTCTTCGTCTCATATTTATCCCATTTTATAAGTAAGAAGGTGAAACAATGCATAAGTTTTTGCGGTCTGTTGGTTTCAGCATGTACCAGAAGAGAAAAGAAATTGAAAATTTACTTCAGGAACTGGCAGAGAACGGAGAGGATGTTAAACGGCTCCGGATAGAAAAGGATACGGAACTGGTCAGAATCCGGGCGGAAGCAGCTCCAGGTATGGGAGTGGCGATCTGCGGAGTAGAAGAGGACGGAAAGTTCAAAGCGGAGTATTATTATCCTTATCTGTCCAGTACGGATGTTTCGTCTGTGTCCGACTGCTCCATTCAGAGGCACGCGGAAAAGGAAACTTATGCAGGTTTATTGGATGAATATAAGGTTGGAATCTCCTTGATTTTCTATATTGACAACGCGATGGAGTATCAGGAGAGGAAAATTAGAAAAGAAATTGAAGAGGTTTCGTCTGCATGCTTGACGGGACTGTCAGTTAGTGGTAAAATTCTCTTGCCGGTTCAAAAAACTGCGAATCAGATTGAGAAGGCAAAAGTGGCGTCCAAGAACCGGAACAGCCTGTTGGAAGCTGCTAAGAATGGCGATGAAGATGCCATGGAAACTCTGACAATCGAAGATATCGATTTGTATTCTCAGATTTCCAGAAGAATCATGAAAGAAGATATTTATTCTATCATTGATTCATGTTTTATGCCATGCGGAATTGAGTGCGACCAGTATTCCGTGATCGGAGAGATCACACACATTGAAACGAAGAAGAACCGCTTTACGGAGGAGGAAGTCTATGACCTCACTCTGGACTGCAATGATCTGGTATTTCATGTGGGAATCCGCAAGGATGATTTAAAAGGGGAACCTATGGTGGGCCGCCGTTTTAAGGGCCAGATATGGATGCAGGGGACTGTTAATTTTAAGAAACCTGAGGACATATAACTTAATAGATAGGTTTACGTTTCTGTAGCTCAGCAGGATAGAGCGTCCGCCTCCTAAGCGGAAGGCCAGCGGTTCGAATCCGCTCAGGAACGCTATTAGAAATGCTGGAATCCTTAATTTTTTTAAAGGTTTCCAGCATTTTTTCATTTTCTGCTAATATGTTTGACTTTCCAGCAGCAAGATATTTTTGCTAATAAGGTTTTAAGCTCATATTGGCGTTCACCAGTCCTGTACATGGAATCCGGTTATAGGTTAAAAGTTAAGTGGCTTTCCTATCAGGAGAGAATTGTCCTGAATCCGTTATGCAGGATTTGCCGTTTTTAATCCATTTTAATGATAAATCATTCAGTTCTTCAATCATTCGTTTATCCCCGCATTCAAAGGCCAGGGGTAAGAACCAGGCAAGCGTTTCATCTGCCTTCTCCTTTTGTTCCTCTGAACTCATAAATTCTACTGTCCTCATATTGTGGAGACGTTCTGCCAATTTGATAAGAAGAACCTGATGGGACTCAACCGGTTTTTTCGCGTCAAAAGAAACGGCTTTTGAAATCAGATCTCCGGCTTTTTCTCCAAGGGCATTATATAAACTTTCTTTGCTTACGTTGGTTTTGGCCAGCGCATCGCAGAACATTCCGGCTATGATTGTACTTGTTTCCGCTTCCATCTGCGCCAGAAGAATTGCCGTATTTAGCGGGTGGGTTACATAATCGTCTCCGGAGTAACGCTTCAGACCTTCGTAGGTGCGGCAGGCCAGATGATATGCACGGTCCATTTCTTTTTTCTGGAATGGAAGATGGTTATCATTCATGATGTTCAGTATGGTCTGGTATAATTCTTCTTTTGTCTCATGAACTTCTGTTTCTTTGAGAAATATATGTTTCATCCAATTACCTCCTATTTGTATACTCCATGCTTTAAGGAGAACCGGCGGAAAGCCAAATTGTTTCAAAAATGCTTTGGAAAATCCATTATGGGTTTGATAGCCGCAATTCAAGGCTGCGTCCAGAATACTGCTCCCATTAAGAATTTGTCTGGATGCCCGGATCATTCTTCGGTGCTTTACGTACTCCATGACCGGCATTCCTGATGATTCACGGAAGAGACGTGAGAAATGATACTGGGAATACCCGAATTCCGCTGCAATTGCCGCCAGATTCAGGGATTCCTGGTCCAAATTTTCCTCAATATATTTCATACACTGTATCAGGATGGCTTCCATGCTGTTTCACCTCTTTTCTTAATTCCACGTGGTAGATTTATCATAACCTTTATGTGAGCTTTTTTCTATTCCAATCCTGCTTTTTTATCCGGCTGGGCGGTATTTTTTAAATTAGGATTCCATTAGAGGCGGGATGCGGTTATAATACGTTCATAAGGAAATGAATGGAATGGCCGCTTTTACGGAAAAGGGTATAAAACCTTATAAATAGAAGAAAGGAATTGATAATATCATGATAAATAGAGAGGATATGCTGGAGCTGACCAGGCGGATGACGCCTGCCCGGTCTTCCATTGGGCGGATTGCAGGCTGTTATGTAGATAAAGACGGAGATTTTGACGGGAGTTTTAATACGAATTTTCTTAAATTATCGTCGTCAGAGAGGACAAAGCAGTTAAAGACAGCTAAAACGATTCTTTTTTCGGATACCAATGTGAAGTTAAAGAAGTACGAATTGACCCCGGAGATGAGAAAACCGGGCAGTATGTGGCAGCTTCTCATGGCCATGAATGAATGCGGATTGAAAAATGACGCTCTGCTGGATACATTTTACGACATTGTGATGGAGAAATACCCTGCGGGGCGGGAGTATGGGATTCTGGTATACCACGGCCGTTATGATATTCCTGCGAAGGCCTCTGATAAGGAACGGTTGTGGGAATCGGAAGAGGTGTATGAATATATGATCTGCGCCATCTGTCCGCTGGCCGGGGAGTATGAGCCGGGGGAACCGGAATGCGGATTTTTGTTCCCTGCATTTACAGACAGGAGCGGGGATTTGAACCATATTAATGTATTTCAGAAGGATGAAAAATGGCCCCATAAGGAGCTGTTGGAAATTCTGGGGCTGAATTAAATGATGGAGACGAAGGATCTTATACTTGGAAAAGCGAAATTCGAGGATTGGGAAACCCTGTACCGCAATGTCTGGTCCAGGCCGGAGACGGCCCGGTATATGCAGTGGCGGGTGACAAAGAGCGAAGAAGAGGCCAGAGAGCGGATGCATAAAACCATCAGCTATCAGAAAAACCATGATACATATCTGGTCTATGATAAAAAGACGGGACAGGCCATTGGATTTGCCGGAGTGGAGGAAATGGGGCCGCAGATTTATCAGGACGCCAGTATCGCATTGGGGCCGGAATATGTGGGCAAAGGATATGGAAAACAGGTGCTGGAACGGTTGTTAGAGTACTGCGCCGATTCATTGTGGGCAAATGAATTCTATTACTCCACGCGGGCTGAGAATACCGCTTCGAAAGCCCTGGCAGTCTCTTGCGGCTTTTCTTACCGGTATTCGGAACAGAAAACAGATATGCGGAGTGGGGAAACTTATGAGCTGGAAGTTTACAGCAGGAAACTTTCAGCGAGGAAATGAAAATGAGGGGCTGAGTTGATTAACTGGACCGGCGGCAGGTTTTTTGCCGCCGGTTTTTAAATGACCATGTTTTATGAAAAGTTATGTTTTATGAAAAGTTATGTTTTATGAAAAGCTATGTTTTATCAAAGCCATGTTACTTTGAAAGACCACATTTCTTTATATGCGCCATTTTCTATCCGGTTACATTTTTTTGAAAAAATCATAAAAAACTATTGCATTTTAATTACTACTGTAGTATATTAATTATAACAACAAAAACAACTGCTTCATCTCATATAGCCAGGGGGAATTTTAATTATGAAGGTAAATAGAAAAGAGCGCAGTATCATAAAGGAATATTCAGACAGGATAAAGGTTCTGTCAAATCCTGATTTGGGAATGCGGGAGAATTTGTTGAATCTGTATAAAAACAGTTGTCCAGATGCTTCAGAAGAGGAGGCCGGAGAGGCTGTAGATCATATTTTATGCGGAATTCTTGATTTTAATGAGGGTGTCAGCGCATTTGTACAGAATGGAACGGAGGCTGTGCTGGATGTGATTGAAAGGCAGACCGGGGAAAAAAGCAATGAGGAAAGATATACTACCTATTGTAATATTACTGTAGCAATTAAGACTATGGACCAGAAAGTCTTCAGTGAATTGATGGGATCAGAAAAATTTCATATGGAAGAAGCTCTGGAAAACCTTTTTTACTCCCATATGGAATGCGGGGGGAATGTTACGGAAGAGATGGTTGAGGAAGCAAAGCAGATGATGATATCCGCATTGGAGAGTTCCGTAATTTCCTTAAATGATATTGAAGGACTGAAAAATATTCCTGAAGATATGGCAGAGGAATACATACGGGAGTTCGCTGTGGAAGAATGGTCTCTGGAAGAGAGAAAAGCTTATTTGTCACTGGCGGCTTATCTGGCTTATCGGGATGGAAAGATTTTTGCAGATGTGGATGAAGCCCAGGCGGCGGTAAGTCCTTATTACTGGGCAGTATCAATTGCCGCAGATTTGGAGGCTGAGAAAGCCGTTCATAACGCGTTGAAAGGCAATACTACCTGGGAAAACGCCATGAAGGTTATCAAGGCAGTGGGCTGCATAGCCTTATCGCTCGCTTTGTGCATTGTAGATACCGGTCTGTTGCTGCTGACTTTAGGACTTATGTTTACAACGGCCAGTGTATTTTCTTTCTTTGCCATAGGGTTGCTGGGATATGGGCTGATGTTTGGCTTCATTTATTTAGAACTCTTATTAGAGGACGGTTATACAGCCAGTTGTGAATTTGTTAAAAAATACGTTGAAGATAATTATGAGAAAATTCAGGACGGCATTCAGAATGTATGCCAATTTATAAAAAATAAAGTAATGGCCGGTTATCTGATCGTAACTGGAAGAACTAGCAGCAGTATTTCAATGAAACCACAGGCTGGTACGAAATAAAACGGCCGGCCAACTATTAAAAATGGAGGGATTAGTTATGACAATCAACAGAAAAGAACGCGGCATTTTAAAAGAGTATTCAGACAAACTGAAAACCATGGTGAACCCGGATTCCGGTGTACGGGAGAATTTATTAAATATGTATATGGACCGTTACCCGGATGTTACGGAGAATGAAGCAGAGGAAATTATTGACAATATTTTAAAGGGAATTTCAGACTTTGACCAGGGCCTCAGCGCTTATACACAGAACGGATTAGAGGCTGTTCTCGAAAAAATTGAGCAGGATCAGGAAGAAAAAAGTCCGGCGGAGCGTTATGCGGCTTACTGTAATATGACCTTAGCCATAAAGACTATGGATCAGAGGGTATTGAGTTCTCTTCTGGGACCGGATAAATTCCAGGCTGATAATGCATTAGAGGAACTGTTTGGTACAGGTGTAGACTGCGAGACTATAGTTACAGTCGAGATGGTTGAGGAAGCGAGAGAGCAGATGATTTCCGCCCTGGAAAGCTCCGTTATTTCCTTAAATGACATCGAACGGCTGAAGAACCTGCCGGAAGACAGCGCAGAAGAGTATATCCGTGAATTTGCTGTGGAAGGCTGGTCTTTGGAAGAGAGAAAAGCATATTTGTCCCTGGCGGCTTATCTTGCATATCAGGATGGAAAACTTTTGCCGGAGGAAGAAGAGGAAGCAGATCCTTACCTGTGGGCGGTAGCAGTTGCGGCCAGTGTGGAAACTGAAAAAACCATTCACGATGCGCTGAAAGGAAATATCGCATGGGAGGCAGCAGCATTTACATTAAAGGCAATCGGATGCGTGGCGCTTACAATCGGAGTTTGTGCGCTTACAATTTATTCCCTGCTTCTGTATCTGGCAATCCTGTTTACCACAAGCAGTTTAATCGGCACGCTGCTGGTAGGAACCATCGGCTTATATATCCTCTGCTTCTTCTGTGATGCTGTAGTAGATACGATTGGCCTTTACTGGAAAGGTTTTGACCATGTTAAGGCATTTGTCGAAAATAATTACGGTGTTGTACTGGAAGGAATTCAGAAGGCATACGAGTTTATTAAAAGCAGAGTAACCGCCGGATATCTCTATGTGAAAAATGCTGTTAACAACTCCATTTCCAATAGATCTCATGTTACCGTATAAGGTGATGGGATAAAAACGATGAGTTTATTGCAGATGGAAGGAAAAGGTTATGAATAAAAAGTATACGGTAACACAGGCAATCGATTTTTTAAACAACAGATTTTCAGGATACGCGCCTAAAAATGAGGAAACATTACGGCGCGCCATCCGAAGCGGGAAATTGAAAGCAGAAATCCGGAGAGGCAAAGAGGGAAGTTTAATTGATGAGGAAGATCTTTTAACATATGGACGAAGTTACGCATTAAGGCTGCAGATTTCCAATACGGATTTTGCGGCGGCGAAGGCAGGAGGGACTCAACTGGAAACAGGAGAGTCCCCCAAACGCTTTGTTGAGATGGTAAAAGAGGTTCAGGAAAACAGGACTTTGGATTTTACGGAATATAAGATACGGCTGATGGAAGAGAGAAGCAGATGGGCGTCTAAGGAAGGCAGACTGAGGGCGGAGATTCAAAATCTGCAGATCGAGCTGGATGAATGCCGGATGGAGCTGGATTTATTCGAAAAAGAGATATCTGCCGGAGAATACTATACTGCGGATAAGTGATAAGGGGGAAATTAATCTATGGATTTACAGGGGATAAAGATATCGAATATGACGAAATTCCGTCAGTATTTTACTTTGCAGGAAACCGTTATGAATCTGCGGCAGTTTTTACGTGACTTTTCACCGGATTATATCTTTTATGAAGATGAAAAAGATAAGGAACTCTATCAATTGATCAGTTATTGTGAGCAGTGGAGAAAAATTGCTGGTGAGGAAGGCGGATTTTTCTCACTGGATCATTTGGATGAAATGCCTGTGATCTCATGGAAGGCACAGGCCATAGGAGAAAACGGCGCGGACAGCGCGCCGGAGCATACAATCAAATTGAATTTCCAGAAGGCGGAAGAGCTGGAAAAGATGGAACCGCTTAAAAGGGGCGGTAAAAAGCCGGTGATGCCCATTGTTCTGGTTGCTCTATGTGAGCTGGCCCATTGTCCCTGCCGGGCGGAAGAATTAGAAGAATGTTCTCCTTCGGTAAAATCTGTGTATGAAGGGATACATGAGACGGACGGACAGGCGCAGAAACCAATACCTCCCCAGACCAATGAAGACGTGTTTGAAACAGATCAGGGAATTATTATCAGCCCGGCTATGGAGCATTTTTCACTGCGCCGGTGGAAACCTTCAGAAGATGAAAGGGGACTGACCATCAGGACGAAGAGGCTGATCCGTGAATCCTACAGCAGTTACTCAGGCTGTACGGAGTTAAATCTGGTGGATGAGGAAGGAAGGGGAGTGCCCGGATCAGCCATATCCCTGGAACATGAGATATACGCTAATTTTATCGGCGACAGGGTGGTGGAATTTCTTCCTTCGGAGAGCCGGTGCGGCGCATACAGGATTTATAAGACCTGGGATAAGAACGGAAAGGCTTTGCTGGAGCGGGATAAGAATGATAAAAAACAGAATACATATCAGGATATTACCGGAGAACTGGGGCGGATGAGCAGTTTTGCGGCAGCGGAAGACGGCGGATTTGTTGGAATTTCAGATGGAAGACTATTGAGCTACACGAGCATGGTGAATCTTCCGTCCATGACAGAGGAGACTCCGGTGAGCATATGCAGTAAAAACGGCCTCTATGCCATTTTGACGGACCGGGGAAATGTAGTGAGTAATTTTTCCTTTAACGGCAGCAGAATCTGCATGATCTGCATGGATAATTACGGATATCTGTATGCGTTGGGGAGAAATGGAAGAGTATTTACCAATTATCCTAAAAATGCTTCTATTGTTTCCTGTGAAAATATTTCATGGATAGGGTTTGACGGCTCCGGCAGGACGCTGATCCTGAAAAATGAGTATAATGAAGAGACGAGAATAGACGTTCTGTAAGAAACCAAAAGGCGGAAATGGAATAAAAGCAGAATAGAGGTGCTTGTGTATAATGAAAAAAGATAATATCAGGAAAGATAGTATCAGGAAAAGGGAAGGTGGGCGGATGGATAATTTTAGTGTTGTGATCAGGCTGTTTGCCGCGCTGGCAGTTGTTGGAACAGCAGGCGCTGTTGTAATGTATTTTTTGAACAAGAACAGTGGTAAGAAAAAAGAAGAGGAGACAACTTCAAACGTAACTGTGCCCTCTCCGGTTCGCAAAACTGTTTTCACACGGGAGGACTGCTGGAAAAAATATAAGCAGGCTGCCTATGAAAAAAAATTCACACAATGCTGTAAGAACGTATTTACTGAAACTTCCATACTGTTTTACCTGGAAAAACTTATGACTGCCGCCCATTATGGATTAGTGAACTCAGGATGGGAAAAAGAGAAGGAGATGATTTCTTATTATATTAATGATGGGCTTGACGGCGCGCTGCGTTACCGGATGAAAGATGAAAAAGGCGGTTACGGAGGCCCGTCTCCACAGAATTTTAAACCGGATGTGGATGAAGAAACCTATTATTACCAGAGGGGAATGGATCGTGATCCAAAAGGAAATTCCCAGGCGTTCCAGGCAGAATATGAGAGGCTGGAAGAGGAGATAAAACATCACCTGAAAGATAAGAATACGGTATTCTACAGGAACCTGTGGCGCAGGTTCCAGCCCGATTTGAAAGAACTTTTAGAATTTGGAAAACGGCTGGCGTATAATACGGATGACGGCAAAAAAATGGAACAGGAATTCTGCCGGATGATGGACGGGATACGAAAAAATATGAAAGAACTGGGCATTGCCTTTATTTACGATGATGAAGCTGATAAAAACCAGTTGAAGGAATATTTTCAGACTGGGGAAAGAGATGAAAAGGAAACGGCTGTGGTAAGGGTGTCGGATCATTATATTTATTATCTTGGAAAAACAGATATTCAGATGGGGGAGGGACCGGATGAAGAAGAAGAAAATTGATTTAATAAATAATCTGTTTCCTGCTGGAACAATGCCTTCCCTGGCAGAAACGTCTGAGAACAGACCCGACGATCAGGATCTCAATATGGAGAAGTTTTTTACACAGGCAAGGGTGAAATCCAATGAGATTTATGTGGATCTGGAGGAGCTTTACAGAGCCTGCCGTCAGTTTGCGGAATCTAAGAGAGATTATACAGCGCTGATTAGAAAATGCTTTACGGCGGAAGGAAATGGAATTCTGTATTCCGTTCAGCAGTTGGGCGGGTGCTGTTTTGAGGGCAATCTGTTCCGCGGGGAAGAAGACCGCTGTGAGATGATCCGTTATTTTGCCGGCAATATTCTGGAACAGGCGGACAGGATAAATGCCGGAAGCCAGGAAAGGCCGCAGGGTGCGGAGGGATTTGCAGCTCTTGAAAAAAAAGGAACCAATAAAACTGTTTTAATGAACTATTTAAATGGCATCCATGAAGGCGTCAGCCTGCTGAAAGAGGAGTTATTAAGCAGGCCGGACGCGTCGGCCCAGTTTTATGAGAGGCTGTGGAATATTACCGGGATGCACCTGGCTGATTTGAAAGAACTTCTCACGGTCGGTGATGAGGACCTCCGTGAACAGGTAAAAGGGTGGTTTGAACGGATGTGCGCCCTTCTGCACCGGTGCAAAATAGAAGTTATTTTCTATGAGAACGCATCTGATGAAGAACGGAAGAGATGGTTTGGGGTTAAGGAAGAAATTCAAAATATACCGGCAGTGGTTCGTACAAAATGCGAAATTGACGAATATATATACTTTTACGGAAGCTGGTTTAAAACGGAGGAATAGTGGCGTATGAGAGGGATTGACCTGTTAAAATTTGGTATTACATTGGAACAGCTGAAAGCAGTTAAAACGATTATAGCGTTTGACTTGGGACATGGGGAATCCACCTGCTGTTATACCAGAGTAGATGGAAGGATGGTGCCCAGCCCGGTAAATCTGGACGGGGACAGCAATCAAAAATTGGTCACTGCCCTGCTGAAAAAGAATAGTCAGGATGAACAGTGGATTACACTTAAATTAGGCAGAGATTTATCTTTTTATGAAGAAGTACATACGAAGTTTAAATCCATTCCCCGGGCGCTGAATATGGGGGAAATGGAAGAAGGTTCCGGTTATACCAAGAAGGCTTTGCTGCAGGCATTTGTAAAAGAAGTTTTGAAAAATGTGAGGATCTATAATGAAGGATTGAATATGGACCCGGATTCCGTGCTTTTATTCATTGGAATCCCTTCCAGTATCCAGTGGAAAAACCAGGATCTGGCGTACGCGGACATTATAAAGGAAGTGAGCCCCTATAAGGTGGTCATCATGCCGGAAAGCCGGGCTGCGCTCTTTAAGGCGATTCTGGATAAAAAGGAGAACTTTAACCTGCTGGATAACGGTCTTATCGTTATCGATCTGGGTTCCAGCACGTTAGACTGGACTTATCTGCTGAAGGATTTAAGAACCAGGCAGGTGGAATCAGAAGAAGACAGCGTCAATCTGGGCGGGGGCCTGATTGAAGATCTGATGTGTGAAAAAGGCTGCTTTGAAGACACATCTTCTAATGAAGAAGAGATAGAAAATCTGTGTAAAATGATGAGAATGCTGCCTGCCTATATAGGAAAAACGGATATTGAGATCCGAAAGGACGCTCTCAAAGCCTATGAGGCAGGAAAAAAGGACAGGTCAGTCCATGCGGAGGACAATGCGCCGAAAGATCTGCAAAAACTGCGTCTGGAACTGCGGGCTGTAAAAGAAGAATATTTTGATTCGGAAGGCAAGCTGAAAAAATCAGTGCGGTATGTCACAAAAAGCGGAAAAGCCAGAAATATAACCGTAGACAGATCATTTATGGAGGATGAAAAAAGCGGTGTGATCCACCGGAAGATGAATCTGAACACAAAAGACGGATTGTGGACCGGGAGCTGGTACGAAGACTGCAGACAGCTTTTCAGGGACGTTAAGAATACCATTGGCAGCCGTCCTTATAAAACCATCATATTGACGGGCGGGGCTTCTAAAATGGGGTTTGTATCAAAGCTGTGCAAGGAAGTGTTTCCTGGTGTCCGGATTTTGCTGGATATGAATCCTTCAACCTGTGTGGCGCGGGGGATGGCTTATGCAGGGGAGATGGATGTGAGGGCAACTCTGGCTTTTCCGGAAGTGATGGATAAGATTATGGAAAAAATCCAGAGCCCGGAATTTATACAGATATATTCAAAAAGGGCTGTGGAACTGCTGAATGATACCATTTATGAAGAGGCAATCTGGCCGGCATTTGTACAATGGAAAGAGCTGGACGGAAAACATAAACCAAGGGAAATAGCGGATACAAGCCGCCAGAAGCTGACTGCTCTGCAGGCCAAAGATGATTACAAAGAAAAGGTGAAAATTGCCATTGCAGAAGGGGTTTACTCAAAAAAAGAAGATATTATACAGATTGTCAACGAAGCTTTTGAACAAATTTACCGGCGCACCATCCCTGAAGACTATAAATTTACCATCGATTATGAACAATTAAAGAATATCTGTGACGGAGTGATCTATTTTACTTTTAATGATGCATTTGAGAAATTTATAGAAGGCGCTCTGTCTTTCCTTGGGGGCACCTACGGGGTTATCAAAACAATCGATAAAATGATGGATTCAAAGGAACGGGCCCATCGCGTTGACCGCATTGTATCTGAGAACCGCCATCCTGTAACAAAAAAATACTGTACCAAATATTTAGAGTCCATGATTGAAAAACTTCTCCAAAAAAGCAGTGTTAAAGACCAATTGAGAAAGCTGATGGAACCGGCGGTACAGACCATGCTGGACGATTTAGGCGCATACTTCGCCGAATAAAGGAGGGATAGAGTTTGAAGAAAAATCCAAGACAAATAGACAAGGTAATCCGGCAGTGTGTGTCGGCTTACCTGTCCAATAAGCCGATCCTGTATCTGCAGACCGATGATATGGATCTGGTAAACCAGATCATAACAGACCAGTCCATGGTGGAACTTAGAACCTGGAGGGGGGAGGGGAATTCTGAAATCGAACCCATACCGGATGAAGAAATCCCCATGTATCTGAGAGTGGCCAATGACACGGTATCAAAAGAGATCGAAATGGATGAGGACGGAAGGTTAAAGAAAAAGTCAATCACCTTCAAGAAGAATGTGAAGATATTCAATGCCGGAGAAGTGATTAATCCAATGGGGTATCTGGATAATTACGGAAAAAAAATCCCTGTAATTATGGCTGTAAAGAATTATAATCTGGCAGCTGTTGCGGCAGGTTCAGAAGGCAGCATCGTAAAGACGGAAGCGAATCTGCAAAGATACGTCAACCAATACATAAATGCGCCAAAAGGCAGTCCGATCCGCCGTTCCGTGCTGATTCTGGCCGCTTCTTCCCTTCTGATTCCGAAAGGGCTGGAAGACTTTGTTGCCGTCATTAATCCAGATCCCCTTTATGTATGGGAAATCAAAGAGATTGTGGAGCAGTTTGCCAAAGAAAAGGGCGAGGTTCTGGAACCGAACTACAGGGATGAGCTGGTAGACCGTTTAAAAGGATTTGACGCCCGGCAGATCGAAGAAATCCTGAACAAGACCATATATGAAGCGGGATATCTGACCAATAACCGGTATACGATGGGACGAATGGAGGAAGAACTTCCTGAAAATGTGGCCTTTTCCATCATTAACAATGAAAAGCGCCAGATGTTAAGCAAAGAAGGGGTGCTGGAATATGAACGGGTGGAGCAGGATTTAAATATTGGCGGCATGGACCAGCTGATGAAGTATTTGGAGGAAAAATGCCATTTTGTGCTGCGCCACCGTATTGAATTTAAAACCCGGAAAAATGTGGATTTCCCTAAAGGGATTCTGGTATGCGGAGTTCCCGGATCGGGAAAGAGCATGATGGCTAAAAAGATATCCAGAACCATGAATATTCCGTTAGTCCGCCTGGATATGGGAAATATCACCAAATCCTATCTGGGACAGTCGGCGGAGCAGATGCGAAAAGCGTTCAGGATGGCAGAAGCCATGGCTCCCTGCGTGCTGTGGATCGATGAGATTGAAAAGGCATTTTCGGGAATCGGAAATAAGAGTTCCGGGGACAGCGCTTCGTCCGAGGTTATGCGTTGTTTTGCCATGTTTCTGACCTGGATGCAGGAGCAGGGGGAGAGAAAGAGAAAGAATGAAGATCCCCCCGCCCCATGTTTTATCTTTGCGACAGCCAATAACATACAGAGCCTTCCGCCGGAATTTTTAAGAAGCGGCCGGTTTGACCGGAAATATTATGTATTCATGCCTACGGAAAAGGAATGCATTGATATTTTTAAAGCGGACTTGGAAAACATCAATTCCGTTGTGGATGAACATGGAAATTTTGTAAAGCTTTTCGATACGGCGTCGCTGGACAGCCGGTTTTGGAAGTCTGTGATGGACTACTGTGTAGAAGACGGAAGAGGGAAATTTTTAACCGGTTCGGACATTCACGGAATTAACCAGGAGACTTTGCGGAAGCTGTTATTGTCAGAATACGGTGCGGACTTGGCGGACTATGAGGAGAATGATGCGGCCGGATGCTATGAGGTTCTGGAACAGAACTTTAAGCGTAAAAAGATCATACAAAAGATATATAACAAAGAAGAATATGGACGGATGCTGAGACAGGCCATCGATGAGGCCAGGACCTATGGAGAAACAAATTTAAAGGACATTGCCGAGTGTTATATAGGGCTTCACGCTAATAATTTTGCGCCTGTTTCTAATAAAAAGAATGTGCTGATTCCATTTGAAGCTTTTGATATGGAGCGGGAACAGCCGGTAGATACCAGCGAGGCAGCGGTGCAGAGGCTTCATGGGGGCAGCAGGTATGACAGCCGGATGTATCAGGTAATTGGGGATAAAATTAATCAAATATCTGCTGTTATGCGGAAGCAGTAAACTTAATTTTGGAGGTGGAGCATGGATTTAGTGGTTTTAGGAGGTATTTTAGCGGTCAGCATCATTGCTTCGGGACTTGATATGCTGATAGATTTTGTCAAAGAAAAAAGGCGGGTAAGAAGCCGTCTCGATCCTGAGGGCAATGTGCTCCTTCCAAATGACTCCGCATTGATTGACCGGATGGCGGAAACAATCCGGCAGAATTTTACCGGAGATATAGGCACGGAATTGAGAAATATGACATTTGAAGAGAGAAAAGATAAGATGGAGGCCATCGCCCGGCAGATCGCGCGGGACATTGGGATCGGGGATATAGAGATTGAATTTTATAATACCCAGGACACGGGATGTAAATATCAGGGGAGCTATTGTTTTGCAAATAATAAGCTGAGTATTAATGAGGATTATCTTAAAATAACGGACGACGAGATTTTATTCGACGCTCTGGATACGGTGGTCCATGAATTATCACATGCGTATCAGCATAAAAAGATGTCCGAACTGTTGGAACGGATATATGATGCGGAAGATGAGAATGATATTACGTACTCCGAGGAGGATAAGAGAACCTGTATCTGGATTATAAACCAGAAGCCAGGCAATTATATCAAATTTGAAGTAGATCCGGAAGGCTACCGGAAGCAGCCGTTAGAGTGGTATGCATTCGCAATGGCAAACGCAGCGCTCAGGAAGTTAGGAGGAGAGGAATGAGACAAAGAGAACCCATCAAATATTCTGATTTAAGGGAGTATCTGCTTGGAAAGGGATTAAACGAATGGGAGGCCATGCATTCCATCGGAAAATTAAGGAAAATCGATCCGGACTTAAAAAAGGCCTTTTATGAATGCTTCAACGAAGGCGTGGAACCGGATATCACCATTTCCAATATCACCTATCAGGAATTAGTTACTAAATTAAACATGAATATGGTGCAGGCATTCCTGTACCTGGACTGGCTGAGAAGGGAGCCGGAAATTGCGCTGGATACCATGGACCGGACCACGCCTATGAATCTGGATGAATCGTTTATGGAGAAAACCTCTCAGATAACGTTTGAGGGAGAGGAAAAAGAGGAAGAGGATGAATCGGACCTGACCATTACCTCAGAGTAAATGGCATCAGACAGGAACCGTTCAGACCTGCCTGAACGGCTGCATCAGACATAATCCGCAGATCCGAATATGTCTCCCTCTATTTCATAAACCTCGTCGAGAGGAATTCTCAAACCGTCTGTCATGACGATCAGATGATGGTACAGATCTATTTTTTTCACATTGCCGGAGGCGGACACATATCTGCCTCCGGCCTTTTTTTCATCGGGCTGGAAATAGGTGACGGTTATCTCCGGCTGCTGAGACAGCATTTCCTGTACCATTCTCAGTTTTTCATCCAATATGGCCTTGGCGTTTTCGTCCAGCTCCACCCGTTTGTCCGTCAGCCGGGCGGTTTCCTTAATGGCCTCTCCATGGCCGGTTAAAGCGGCGAAAGGAGCGAATTGGGCGGCCCGGTCGGAAACGGGCATGGGGGGATGGACAGAGGAAACATGGTGGGGGAGATGGATGATATCATCATAATGGTGGATATCGTTGTTTTTATCGTTCATCATTTGCTCCTTTTTGGGGAAAGTGATTTTTAACCGCACTTTAGGACTTGTGTCCGCCGATCTGCTGGTTGCGCTCTTTGGCCATGGCCCCTTCTTCCAGGTTCATTCCTTTTAGGATGGCATTTTTGCCGAACTTTTTTTTGATGGCCAGCATTGCCTCCTGCATCTGTTTTTCCCGTTTCAGTTTCTCTTCCTCTTCTTTTTTCTTCTTTTCTAAAGCCTCGTAGTCTGTAAAAAGATCGAGCTGTTCAAAAGACTGGGTCTTGGAGGAGACAGGTTCGCCGGAAACGTGATTGGCTGTGATATAAACTCTTCTGACCAGCAGATTCTTGTCCACAATGCTGTCATATAAATTCATCACTGCGTCCATGATCAGCATGGTGGAAGAGGTCCGCCGTCCGATGTTGGCGGTGCCGTGGGCGTGCTTGGGGATTTTGCGCCCGTAGTGGTCTGTGGTGATTTCGCCCTTATATAATTTTCTGATGGCGGGATCTGTGAGATTGTCTATGTCGTATCCCACGGTGAGAACCATCTGGTCTGTCAAAAGCCCTTTTTCCACCAGATCGAGAACCAGAACATCCGTCATTTCCTGGACAATCAGCCTCGCCTTTTTATAGTCATAAGGACATTGAAGCACCTGGCCGGAGCCAATGCAGTTTGCCGCAGGCTTGTATGATTTGATGTCTGCCATGGTACATGGCTCCCATCCCCAGGCATGGTCAATCAACAGCTCGGCATTGACGCCGAACAGTTTATAAAGCAGTTCTTCATTGTGATAATCATTGGGTTTTCCGATGGAGCACCGGGCTATATCACCCATGGTGTATAAACCGTTTGCTTCCAGTTTCCGGGCATATCCTTTACCGATTCGCCAAAAATCAGTCAAAGGGCGGTGGTTCCAGAGTAGCCTCCGGTAGGACATCTCGTTCAGTTCGGCGATCAGCATTCCCTGTTCATCCGGCTCAATCCGCTTTGCCATGATGTCCATGGCGATCTTGCACAGATACAGGTTGGTGCCGATTCCGGCTGTGGCCGTTATTCCGGTAGCCTGAAAAATATCCTGTATCATCTTTGTGGCCAGCTGACGGGCCGTGAGCCGGCAGGCGCTCAGATAAGCGGATGCGTCGATCATCACTTCGTCTATGGAGTAGACGTGAATGTCTTCCGGGGAAATGTATTTCAGATAGATATTATAAATCCTGGTGCTGTATTCCATATAAAAGGCCATCCGGGGCGGGGCTGTGATATAGGAAACAGACAGCTCAGGAGACGATTTCAGCTCATCCGCATCGCAGGAGGAACCGGTGAATGTGTGTCCTGGCGCCATCCGTTTCCGATTGGCATTGACTTCATTGATCTTCTGTACCACCTCAAACAGTCTGGGGCGGCCGGGAATCCCATAGGCTTTAAGGGCCGGGGATACAGCGAGGCAGATGGTCTTTTCCGTGCGGTCCGGGTCTGCAACCACCAGGTTTGTGGTCAGGGGATTGAGATACCGTTCCCTGCATTCTACGGAGGCGTAAAATGATTTTAAATCGATGGCGATATAAGCGTGGGTTTCATTTGACACGGGCGGCGGCCTCCTTTTGATAAGATGATTTATAGTTATTTTATCATATTGGGAGGGGAATTAACCATATTTTTAAAAAACAATCCGGCAGTTAATCAGCCGCAGCTTATTTCCGCCAGCATGGCCTGAAAGATGCTGACATGAACTTGTTCGTCCAGGATAATGCGGTTTAACAAATTCGTAATACAGCGATCCTGAATCAGGCTGGCCTGCCACCGGTATTTTGCAATAGTATTCTGTTCTCCCAGCAGGGCATTTTGCAGAAGAGCAGCCAATGGGCGGGGATAGTGATTGCATGCCGGAGACCAATACCTGGCTCCCCTGCCTTGATAGGTCCAGAGTCGGGGGTCTGCGCCCAGCATAAAGGCCAACTGGGAAAAAATGTCGAGATGGTGCATCTCCACAATGCTGATCTCGTGAAAAATATCAGCAAAATCTTTCCTGTTTTCCATTAGTATTACGCTGTTGTAAAAATACAGGCTCACCGCGGACATTTCCGAATTGCAGGAGCCGGTATTGCTCAGCATTTCGTTGGCATAGCGTAAATTAGGGCATTCTACTTTTACAGGAGGATAGGGGGTGGAATCTGAAAAGCTGTTAATAGATAACATGAGAAACTCCTTTAATGGATTAACTTAAATTAATATATAGTAGGAAGCGGACAGGAATATGCGGAAAATAGATAAAAGATTTTTTACTTTTCGTAATTTTACGGGTGACAACGAATAAAATTAGTGGTATAATCTATTTACTAAAGCAGTATGCAGAATATCTGCATCTATCATGCTTATCAAAGATATCAGGTTTTCTTGCAGTTCAGGGTATTTCAGGTACGTTCAGAATCACATTCCAAAGTTTTATTTTAATATCGCATTCTATGTTTATTTTCTATGCACATTTTGCGCATATCCATTTCCTATGGGGATTTTCTTTATTGATCTGTTTTTATCAAATTAATCTTATTTTTCAGCCGTCTGAACCATTACTAATTCGTACTTTAATCATTGATCTGCCGGGAGGCGTGTTTATCTTTACCTAAAAACAAGTCAGAACGAAAAGAGGCTCATTATGAAAATGTTCAGAACCATGTCTAAAGCACTATTATTGGCAGTATTTATCTCCAGCCAAAGCAATGCATTATCAATTCTGGCCCAAACGGTTCCATCTGCCGGTATGGAACATGCAAGTCCGTCCAATGCGTCACTGCCGCCGCCGGGAAAAGAATGTTCCAAAGCAGTCCCTTCCGATGCATTGGAAAAAGAGGAAAAGAGCATAATTGCTTCCGGTTCCAACGCATTGGAGGAAACCGGCTTCTTCCACTATGCCATTCCGGGGGAAGTTCCGGGCTGGTATACCCTGGTTTCAAGCGGTGATGAGGATAGGATCTGCTATACCTATACGGACCGGGACGGAACGGTTCAATGGCGTACTTACGGGAGTTGGGGGGATGAGGATTATTTCTGGTATCCGTGCAGCGCCTATGGCATCGTAAAGAAGAATGCTGTGCCTGTTACTATCAGATATGAAGACAATCAATCAAATTCCTTAGAGCCCAATCACATTGTTCATAATTATGGTGAATGGACGATAAAAGAGGAACCGACCTGTACCACGGTAGGCCAAAACGTTCGCACCTGTACTGTATGCGGTGCGTATGACGATATCGCTGATATTCCGGCCCTGGGGCATAGTGTGGAATCTTGGGAATATAAGCGTGGATCCTGTCCAGCTGGTATAACCCTGCAGGGAACATGTACACGGTGCCTTCAAACCATATGGGATGAAAAAACGGCAGATCATACATGGACAGAATGGTATTGGGCCTCGGCCCCTTGCAGCACTACGTCCCACACCTTTGGCCAGGAGTTTATGGCATATAAACGAAGGAACTGTCAGATCTGTGGTGCAATTGAAACTGGTGAGACGATATTTGACCCGATTGGCCATGAGTTTAATGAGTGGACATTGGGATCAGCGCCTACCTGTGCCAAAACAGGATATGAAGAACGATATTGTAAGTACTATGGAACATCTCCATACGACTGCCTTGGATATGAGACGAGAACACTTCCCAAGACAGAACACACCTGGTCTGAATCCAGCAAAACCGCCAGTGTGAACGGATACTGGCAGACTTATTGTGATGTCTGCGGTGAAGTGGTTCAGGCAGTCCCTATTACCTATAAAGTGCGTTTTTATATCAATCCGGAGTTAACGGAATATGTAGAAGAGGAACACACTTATGGCGCATCCTATTATCTTCAAAAAAAGGATATTGTAAAATGGTATGAAGAAAAAAACGATGGATGGAGTCTTACCTGGAACTGTCCCAAGACAAATACGAGTTACGATCCTTATGATGAGGTGAGAAATTTAACGAAAGAACCGGACGAAGTTGTTGAAATGATCCCAATAATGACAGGAAAAAGAGTTGCTATGCATTTGTACTATATTTATTCCTTAAATCCTGATATGACCTGCTATGGCCGCTATTATGAACCTATGGTTCTGCCTGAACGAAAACGCACCGGATATACACTTTTATATTGGTCGGACAGTTGGCCGGAAATTGGGAATACATATCAAAATGGTGATCAAATCGATTTCTATAATGATAAAACATTATATGAGGTTTGGGAACCCAACCAGTATACGCTCACATTTGTGGATGAGCCTATAAGCGGTATTTTAAACAATGGCGTGCCGGAACATATAAAACCAACGAAAACCTACTACTATGAGTATCATGATGATAATTTCGGTAATCCGGTAACCATATACCTCCATTATGATGATATTACCGCACATTTTGAAAGCTATAAAAATTTGCCTGGCCTGACCTTTTTGGGGGTGTATACACAACCAGAGGGGAAGGGGACAAAAGTAAGCAGCGCCAGTAAGATATGGGCAGAAAATAGAACTCTCTATCCCTATTTTAGAGCAAACGAATATAGCCTGGTTTTTGATGAAGATTATAGGGGAGGCGGCGGATCCACCCAAATGAAGCACTATTACGATTCTATGGGCCCGTTGCCGGCTCCGACCCGGGAAGGATATACTTTTAAAGGCTGGTATACGGAAAAGGGCGGTAAAGGTAGTCAAATTACTGCTGAAAGCAAAATGCCGGCAAAAACAACCTGGTGTTATGCGTATTGGGAAGAGAATGAATACTCTGTGACCTATTCCCTAAAGGATGAAACGCCGGTCAGTCAATCCCAGCACAAATATAGTGAGATTACCTATACCGAATCGGAAGGAAAGGCCCAGGAAGTGTATCAAACCGTTGAACCGGATGCTTATAAGTATAACTTAACCACCTGGTCCACCAACACGGACGGGACCGGCCAAGCCTTTGCTCCAGGCACACAGATCAGTAAATTAGCCGCCGATGATAATGCAGCAGTTAAACTATATGCCAATTGGAAGGGAAAACCTATGAAGCTTCATTTAGACCCTAACGGATCGGTAAATGAAAGCAGCAGTGTAAACGGATACTATAACGAACCAATCGGAGACCTTCCAGAACCAGACAGGCCGGGGTATGCCTTCCGTGGATGGAATACTACCGCAGATCATGACGGTGATACCTATACCAAAGACAGCTTAATGCCCTACAGTGAAACCGGCCAGACAGACCTTTATGCATCATGGTCGCCAAATGAATATAAAGTGACATTAATAAGCCGGGCCGGCGGGTATAGTTCTAACGGAGCGCCGGAGTATAAGGACCGCACCGAAGAAATTCTGGTTGAATTTCAGGATAACTGTGCCGGAACTGCGCTTTCCTATGGGGAAAACGGCCGGCTTTCCAAAAGTTTTGATAGTTTCGGTAACTTACCCGGATTGGTTTTTGAAGGTTTTTATACCGGGCCTGAGGGACAGGGAAGTGAGATGGGGAAAGACAGCCTTATGCTGCCGCAGGATTTAACTCTTTATGCGAATTACACTCAAACGGATTACACTGTAACCTATGATTCCTGTTTTGATCCGGAAAAGAACGTTGTTAAAGTATTCCATTACTATGATCCGGTTGGAGAACTGCCGCAGATTGACCGTCCCGGCTATACCTTGGAGGGATGGTATACGGAAAAAGAAGGCAAAGGCCAGCCGGCCGACCCGGATGCAAGGTTTGGGGATCGGGATGCCGCTTATTACGCTGACTGGATTCCAAACACTTATACAATTACGTATGATTACGGAATTGGAAAAGGGGATACGGCGGATAAGAAGGTGGTATATGGAACTTTGTTTGGTACGCTGCCCGAACCATCCGTTATTCCGGAAGATTTCGTTTTCTGCGGATGGTATACTGTGGCGCAAGATTCTGACAGCCTTTATGGAGATGCCGTTATTTCGGAGGATTACAGGGTAACGGAGAAGACGGGGTATCGGATTGCAGACGATTGTGTTTTATATGCATATTATAAAGCGGTTCGAAAAGAACCGGATATAGCTGATCCGGATGGAGAAGAAAAGCCGGTTGATCCAGATCCGGAGTATCCGGAACCAGGCTGTCCGGAACCGGGACTTCCGGCGCCGGCGCCTTCGGAACCTCCTGTCGGGCAGGAAACAAAACAGCCGGAAAGTGATCAAGGTTCTTCCCGGCCATCCATGTCCAGCCGTACCGATTCAGCCGGTCATTATATTACGTTTTGGGTTCTCAATGACAAGCACTGGTATTATTATGATCCCAAAGGCCATATGGCCACCAGCCAATGGGTTCCATACCGGAACCGCTTGTACTGGCTCAGGGCTGATGGGATTATGCTCAGCAATACCTGGTTTGAACAGGATGGAAACCGTTATCTTTTAACTGATAACGGCGCGATGGCTCAAAGCGAATGGTCTAAAAAAGACGGTTTATGGTATTATTTTGATGAAAAAGGGCATATTTCCGATGATAAGGATGAGATATCGAGTAATTTTAAGGCAGAAGGCGGAGACTTAGTTTATACAGGGCCTCAGGAATCTCTGGTTAGTAATTGGTATGAAGAGTATTATATTAATGGGGATAATACGGTTCTGACGAATCAGTGGATACAGGAAGGTGAGGACTGGTATTATGTTGGAACTAATGGAAAGAAGCTGAGGGGCCAATGGAATGAGGTTGACGGTCTTTGGTATTATATGAATCCGGATGGAAAAATGGAGAGATACGGGACGGTTTGGGAAGGAAACTGGTACTTTATGGACCGCAATGGGGCTTGTTATAACACGAATTTCAATAATATATCTAAATAGAATGAAAGTATTCTCTTTGCATACCAGGGTTAACGCATGATATAATCAAATTATTACAAGAAATTTCCATCATTACAACACAGGAGGGAAGCCTATGCCGTTACCGAAAACATCAGGACCTAGTGGCCTTTTTCACGAAAGAGATTGGTGTCTATATAGATAATAGTGAAGGGAGTTGCAGAGTTTACCCGGCTCCATTTGCAGTATTTTTAAAATCAGAGAATGAAGACAGTGATTATAAAAATTATGTTGAGCCTGATATCAGCGTTATCTGTGATCCAAATAAGTTGACAGACAGGGGATGTGTGGGAGCTCCGGACTAGAGATCAGAATGTAAAAAGACACTTGAACGCCCAAGTGTCTTTTTACCGGTATGAGAATCAACGGCTTGGAAAAGATAATACTATATCAGTCAAAGGGAAGAAAAGAGGTTGTTTTATGTGCGGAAGATATTATATTGATGATGAGACAGCGCGGGAGATAAAAAAGTTAGTCCGCCAGATCGATGACCGCCTCCAGAGGGAGAAAATGGGGAGGGATATTCATCCCACGGACCTGGCTCCTGTACTGAAAGGAAACGGAACCGATTTCGAAATGGAATGGCAGAAATGGGGCCTGCCGGGTATTCAGAATAAAGGCGTGATATTTAACGCCAGAAGCGAAACCGTATTGGAAAAGAGAATGTTTAAGGAAGGTGTGCGCCGCCGCCGGATCATAGTGCCCTGTACCTGGTTTTATGAATGGAATAAGAATAAAGAGAAGATCACATTCTACAGGAATGACAGTCCTGTTCTTTTTCTGGCGGGATTCTATAACCGGACAGACGATGGGGACCGGTTCGTGATTATCACGACAGAGGCCAACGAATCCATGAAGGAAGTTCATGACAGAATGCCCTTGATTCTGGAGCCGGATGAGCTGGAAGACTGGGTACTGGAAGATGAAAAGACTGAGGAGATTCTCAGGCAGAAACCAACGCTGTTAGAAAAACGTGCGGAATATGAACAGCAGACACTGCAGTTTTTTTGATGCAGACAGAAAAAAATTTAATGCAGACAGAAATAATTGTTGACAAATAGAACTGTATATTGTAAAGTTACAGTATAAACTGTAACAAAAATAAATTCAGTTAAGGAGTGTACATTTATGAGTAAAGGAATATTGTTGTTATGCATAGGAATTGCCACTGTAATTTCTCTGGCCGGGTGCGGATTGGGATATAAGAAAAATGAAACTTCAAATGAAAGCAGTTTATCCCAAGAAGGCGCTGAAAAAGGGGCATATCATAAGATTACCGCAGAGGAAGCGAAAAAGATGATGGATGAGGAGGACGTAATTGTGGTGGATGTGCGCAGGGCGGATGAATATTCCGTTAAACATATTCCGGGAGCCATTTTAATTCCTAATGAATCCATAAAGGATGAACAGCCGGAAGCCCTTCCCGACAAAGAAGCAGTTTTATTGATTCATTGCAGGTCGGGTGTCAGAAGTAAGGATGCATCGGATAAACTGGTGGCTATGGGGTATGAAAATGTCTATGATTTCGGCGGCATTAATGACTGGACCTATGAGACGGAGACAGGGGAATACAAGGAATAGGTAAAGAAGATATAAAGGATGGATGGCCGGCTGGCGGCGCGGCATCAGAATTTACCAATAACATCCACTTGAATCAGAACGTATGTTCTGTTAAAGTTAAGTGGAAAGGAGTTGGTAACGGATGGAGCGCAGAATATTTCATATTGATGTTAATTCCGCCTATTTATCATGGGAAGCGGTTTACCGGCTGTGGCATGAAGGGAGCGGTCTGGATCTCAGGGAGATTCCTTCGGCTGTAGGCGGTGACCTGGCACTGCGCCGGGGAATCATCCTGGCGAAATCCATACCCGCCAAGAAGTACGGAATTAAAACGGGAGAAGCAATCTGGGAAGCAAAACAGAAGTGCAGGGATCTTGTTTTAGTCCCGCCCAATTACTGTTTGTATGAAAAATCGTCGAAAGCGTTTGTGGAGATCCTGTCCAGATATTCACCGGATGTGGAACAGTACAGCATTGATGAAGCATTTGTGGATATGACGGGGATGGAAGGTTTATGGGGGGATGCGGTGAACGCTGCAAAGATGCTGCGGGAAGAGATTAAAAGAGAATTGGGATTTACGGTCAATATCGGAGTGTCGGATAATAAGATTTTAGCCAAAATGGCCTCGGATTTTAAAAAACCGGACCGGGTTCATACATTATTTTCGGGTGA
This sequence comes from Clostridium sp. MCC353, assembly GCF_018785315.1. Classification (GTDB taxonomy): domain Bacteria; phylum Bacillota; class Clostridia; order Lachnospirales; family Lachnospiraceae; genus CHH4-2. The sequence continues at coordinate 30,643 of NZ_WQPN01000156.1, forward strand.
GATAGAACAGAAGATGTGGCCTCTCGCGGTGTCGGAGTTATTTTTTGTTGGAAGAGCTACAACCAAAAAGCTGCTTTCTATGGGGATCAAGACAATCGGGGATCTGGCTAAAACAGATCCCCATTTGCTGCGGCAGCATTTGAAAAAGCATGGGGAAGTGATTTGGGCATTTGCCAATGGGATTGATTTGTCCGTGGTGGAGACGGAACCGCCGCCCAATAAAGGGTATGGGAATTCAACGACCATTGCATTTGATGTTTCCGATGGAGGGATCGCCAAATTGGTGCTGCTGGCTTTGGCGGAAACCGTGGGGAGCCGTTTGCGGGAAGCCGGAGTGAAAGCGGAAGTGATTGCGGTGGGAATTAAGGACTGTGATTTTCACTATGAATCCCATCAGATGATACTTAAAACAGCAACAAATATCACCCAGGAAATCCACGGGGCGGCCTGCCGGCTGTTTGATGAATTATGGGACGGGCGGACCATAAGGCATCTGGGTATTCATACGGGACGTCTCCAGAGTGCGGATGGATTCCGCCAGATTTCCATATTTGACGATGTGGAGTACGAGAAATTAGAAAAACTGGATGAGACCATAGACAGGATACGGGGAAGATTTGGCATGGATTCGGTAAAGAGGTCGGTTTTTCTAACTGGAGGAATCGATCACATGGAAGGCGGGATACCCAGGTCTTTCCGCGGAACGGCTTAGGGGAGGCGTGGATTATGGCATTTGGAATAGGTGTGAATACCAAAGAAGCGGACGACGGCCCCATGAAAGGACGTCAGATAGACATTGCCTGTAAGTGCTGGTTTACCAGTACGGGACGGTCTATGCCGATGATGATCAAGTTTGAGGATGAGGGAAGGATTGAAAAGATTGATGAGATTCACGTGAACTATATAGAAGAGAAGCGGTATAACGGAATTGCATCTGTGGAGTATGATTGTACGGTTTGTTACAGGGGGATCAGGCGGGATGTGAAACTGGTGTTTTTTAAGGACGAATGCAGATGGGTTATGAAAAGCTTAGATTAAAGTAAAGGGTGAAGGCATTTTTGAAAATGCCTTCACCCTTTACTTTAGACAGCCCATTTACTTTAAAAAAACAGCCTCATAGCCCCAATCAAAGCCGGGTTGCGTTCCGGGTCAGCCTGCAGGATTTCATAGGGAGGAACGAAGTCACCATTATCTCTCATATCTTCCTGTAAGGTATTACTTGCAAAAGGAAAATAAGTCGACATGATCCCTCCGCCCAGAATCACCGCTTCGGGTTTGAAGATGATTCCCAGGTTCCATACGGCGGTTTGAAGTTCTGTCTGGATCTTCTCAATAAAGGCGGCCGCCTTCAGATTCCCGGATTTCCACTGGGCAAACAGGTCGTTGAAGTCGCCGAATCCCCGCTGTTTAGCCCGTTTGTGAAGGGCGGTGCCGGACCACAGGCTTTCAAAACAGCCCTTATGGCCGCAGTAGCAGGTTTCTCCTTCCCCGGAGATGATTATGTGGCCTAATTCCGGGTGGAATCCCAGACCGGCCCTGTAAAGACGGCCCTGGGCCTGGAATGCGGCGCCGATGCCTGTGCCGAACGCGATCATCAGCACCCGTTTTTCTGTAAGCCCTTTTATAACCACTTCTCCAAGCAAAGCACCGTTTACGTCATTTTCCAGCTTCACGGGAAGGCCGGAGCGCTCTTGTAAAACCTGAACCAGAGGGTAATGATCCCAGCCGGGCAGGGTATAGGGATTTTCTACCGTGCCCCCTGCGGCGTCCACCGGCCCGGCGCATACGACGCCGATGCCGGAAAGCTGAGAGAGGGGGATGGAGAGGTCCCCGCATTGTCTTTTCAGGCATTCTATGATTTTATCCATGGTATCGGATACCTGTAATTCTAATGTAGGGAACTTTTCATAGCTTTTAATGCATCCGGTTTCGTCTGTAATGCCTGCCATGATTTTTGTGCCGCCGATGTCCACAGTTCCAAATAATTTGTTCATTGTTGTGCTCCTTTTCTGGTTTTGAATAAAAATAGTATACATATTATACAATAAAATCCCAATTTAAACATATTAAAAAAGCCATATTATATTAAAAAACCCATATTGAAATTGTAACATATGAATAAAAGATAATAATATTAAAAATCTTGGGTTGAATTTTTCATAATGAAATTATATCATAGATACATAGAAAAAGCACAGGAAAATTTAAAATGTGCACAAAGGAGGATTCATTTTATGAGAAAGCAAAAACTTTTGAGAATGGCTGCAGGGGTTATGTCGGTATGTCTGTTAGCCGGTTCATTAGCAGGCTGCGGCAGCAAGAAAGCAGAGGGGACTGCTTCATCGGCAGCAGGCAGCAGTGCGGCAGCTACAACAGCGGCAGCAGGAGGTGATGCTGCTTCCACAGAGGCTCAGGCTTCCGGCGAGAAAGAAGCGCCTGTTCATTTGAAACTCTTCTTAACGAATAAGAACATTGTGGACGGTTCTTACGCAAAGAAGATGATTGAAGAAGCGACCAACACAGAATTAGAGCTCATCCAGGTTCCTACCAAAGATCTGGATAACAAATTAAATATCCTTCTGGCTTCCGGTGACCGCCCTGACATCATTCAGTGTGAAACAGAGACCATGGAGAGCCAGTTATTGTCTTCCGGCATTCTTCTTCCTTTAAATGAGTACTGGGACAACTATCCTAATATTAAGAACGGCCGTGACGAAGCTACATGGGATACCATGAGATATACAGATGGAAACATCTATTCCATCGGTATCAAGAACCCGAATCCATTATCCATCATCGCTTACAGAAAAGACTGGCTGGATAAATTCGGTTTAGAAGTTCCTACCACATTAGACGAGTACTATGAAGTGGCAAAAGCGGTTGCAAAACAGGATCCGGACGGAAACGGCGTAGACGATACCTTCGCATTCGGCGGATACCAGAACGTGGATACCACATGGTTTGACCACATTTTCGGCGCTTACGGAGCTCTTCCTAACTACTGGATGGTAAAAGACGGACATATTGTAAATGGTTCTGTTGATCCGGCTATGAAAGACGCATTGGTGTTCTTAAACAAAATGTACAAAGACGGATTAATCGATCCTGAGTTCGTAACAGATGATCCTAAGAGATGGCAGCAGAAAGTGAAATCCGGTATCTACGGAGCAGGCGTTACTAAAATACATATTTTTGATAAGAACAACTGGTCAAACTACTATGAGCCGTTTATCCAGAGCAATCCTAACGGAGAACATGTATACGGTCCTGTGCTGAAAGGCGGAAGCGACAACCCTGTAGGCATCCGTATGGCAAGTGAAAGAGGCTGGTTAAGAACATTTGTATCTAAGGATTCCAAGAACATTGACGCATGTTTAAGACTGATTGATTACCTGATGTCAGAAGAAGGAAACCGCTTCGCACAGTATGGCGTGGAAGGCGAGCACTACAAATGGGAAGGCGACAAGTTAGTCAGACTGATCGATGACAAAGAGACAAATGACCTGGATTTAAATAAATTCTTCATCGGCAACACTGTATTATTCGATCATTCTTCACCGGAACTGTTTGACGCGTTTGATTATTCCCATACCATCTGCTATGCAAACCCGGTTGACGGAATTTTCATCGATGAATTAAATGAAATTTATCCAAAACTGAGAGAAATCACAAACACCAGATATATCGAAATGATCGTAGGTGAAACACCGATTGACGGCGGATTTGAAGATTTCGTGGAAGAGTGGAACTCCAGAGGCGGAGTGGAACTGACAAAAGCCCTGGATGAAGTTTATCAGGCAAAATAAATAAAAGTTAAGGAGAGGTTGACATGGCAGCAGGATCAAATGCGGCGGTAAAAACATCAGCTACAAAAACATCCCGAAGTAAAACATGGAAGGCCGTAAAAGAACATAAAGTACTTTATTTGTTAATGATCCCCGGGTTGTTATATTTCATCTTATTCCGGTATCTGCCCATGTTTGGCCTGGTAATTGCTTTTAAAGATTACAACATTTTTAAAGGTATTTGGGCCAGTGACTGGGTGGGACTAGCGAATTTTAAAGCGCTGATACATTCCTCCGATTTCTGGAATGTTATGAAAAATACACTGGTCATCAGTTTGACTAAGATCGTGATTGGATTCCCTATTCCAATTTTACTGGCAATCCTTTTAAATGAAATTAAAGCGGTAAAGTTTAAAAAAGTAACCCAGACCCTTCTCTATCTGCCCCACTTTTTATCCTGGGTAGTAATTGGAGGAATCATGCTGAACCTTTTCTCGCCGGTCTTCGGACTGGCGGGACAGGTGTTCCGTGTGCTGGGAATGGAACCGGTCAACATCATGGCTAAGAAAAGCACCATCTTCTGGGTAGTTATCTTTTCCGATGTGTGGAAAGAAGCGGGATGGAGCACCATCGTATTCCTGGCGGCCCTGACCCAGGTGGATTTAAACCTGTATGAAGCGGCCAGAATGGACGGAGCCAACAAGTTCCAGCAGATGCTGCACATCACCATTCCGGCAATTTCGTCCATCATCATCGTAATGCTGATTCTCAGAATCGGTAAAGTCATGAGCGCCGGATTTGAGCAGATTTTAGTATTGCAGAACCCGATCACCATGGAAAGCATTGATATCTTTGATACCTATGTTTACCGGGAAGGTCTGGGACGAGGGTCTTACAGTTTTGCGGCCACGGTGGATACGTTTAAATCGGTAATCGCTCTGATTCTGGTCACCAGTGCCAATAAGATCAGTAAAATGTTCGGGGAGGAGGGAATCGTATGATGCGCAGACGCAAAAAGGTACATGTGGCTACCGTGCTGAATTACCTGTTATTCGTTATAATAGGAATTATCATGCTGTATCCGTTCTGGTATGTTGTAATGTATTCCTTCAGCGACCCGTCAAAATCCAGCTTAAACAGCCTTTATCTCTGGCCGGCCGGATTCACCGTTGGATCTTACATATATGCATTTTCCAAGAAAATATTGTTTTCCGGATTTTTTAACTCCGTATTTTTAACCGTGGTAGGAACCTGCGTGAATATGCTGCTCACCATCATGCTGGCATATCCGCTTTCCAGGGAAAAACTTCCGGGCAGAAAGTATTTGTCCGCGTTCGTAATCTTCCCTATGCTGTTTAACGGCGGTATGATACCTACTTACCTTGTAATCAAACAATTCGGACTTTTGAACAGCTTATGGTCTCTGATCACATCCATGGCGGTTAATGTATACAACCTTTTGATCCTGAGCAAGTTTTTCAAAAGCATTCCGGACAGCTTGATTGAAGCGGCCAAAATCGATGGATGCGGGGATGCGACAACCCTTGTAAAAATCGTGCTGCCTCTTTCCAAGGCTTCGCTGGCAACCATTTCACTGTTCTATGCCGTGCAGCATTGGAATGAATTCCTTCATGCGACGATTTACATCAATACGGATTCCAAATGGCCTCTTCAGGTTGTGCTGAGAAATATCATCGATATGGTAGCAAATGATTTAAACAGCGGCGGCGAGGTGTTCATGAACCCTGAAAACTTTAAGATGGCTACCATTGTAATTACGGTTTTACCGATTATATGTGTTTACCCGTTCCTTCAGAAACATTTTACACAGGGTGTAATGATGGGATCTGTCAAGGGATAACATGTGAATTTAAAAATTCTGTATGTCATTTTGGCATACGGAATTTTTGAGTATACAGAGATATGATTGAGAGGAGATTACCGAAATGGAAAACAGACCAGACATACTGCTTTTTATGACAGACCACCAGCGGGCGGATATGATCAATATGATCCAGTGCGGCCGGGAGGTAACGCCTAATTTGAACCGGCTTGTAAAAGAGGGGTTCCGGTTTGAACGGGCTTATGACGCCTGCCCTCTGTGTGTGCCTGCCAGGACCGCTTTGGCTACCGGGGTCTATCCTACGGCAAACGGCGTGGTATATAACGACTGGAAGGGAGAGACGGCAGGGGATTTAAAACCCATTCACAGGCTGTTGAAAGAGGCCGGATACCGCATTGGACATGTGGGAGTTGACCATATTAAGGTGCAGCCGCCCATGAGGGAACAGGGACTGGACTTTTTTGTGAATCAGGAAGATTATGAGGCATGGGCGAAGGATCAGGGAATCGTGACGGCCAGGGATAAAAGCGAGCTGACCCAGGTGGAAGAAGAGATTGAAGGCGAATATGTGTCAAAACGTTACAGCGGCCATAAAGCCAGCCTGTGGGATAAGCCAATTGAACAGTTTAAGGACTTCTATTTCAAGGATCAGGCTCTTCAGTTCATAAGAGAACTGCCGGAAGGGCCGTTTGCCCTGTTCACCTATCTTTGGGCTCCCCATCCGCCCCTCAGGGTTCCCGAACCTTATGCGTCCATGTATGACCCGGATCAGATCGTGCTGCCGGACAACATCGGCATTGCCGCCCAGGGAGAGCCGGAGCTGAGAAGAAAAGGGGTTCCGGCCCAGCTTGCAGAGGGCGTGTCCATGGAAGAATGGAGAAAGGTGTGGGCGGCCCATCTGGGGCTCACCACCATGGCGGATGAGATATTCGGAGCTGTAATTAAAGAATTAAAGGCCCGGGGAAGGTATGATAATACCTGCATCATCTTCACTTCAGACCACGGAGACAACCTGGGGCAGCACAGCATGTACCAGAAGATGGAAATGTACGAAGAGGCGGTGAAGGTTCCATTTGTAATAAAGGTTCCGGGTGAAAAAACGGGAAGCTGGGGTGGGGTGATCTCTCATCTGGATATTAAACCTACGCTCTGCCAATTGGCCGGAATTGAAGATAAAACAGGCGACGGCATTTCTTTGATTCCCGTGATCCGTGGAGAAAAAGCGGATGAAAACAGAATTGTTTTTTCCCAGTATTCAGGCAATCCGGGCTATGGTACAATAAGAAGAGCGGCTGTTTCAAAACGGTATAAATACGTATATGACAGCCAGCATGAGCATGAATTGTACGATCTGGAAAATGATCCGCATGAGATGGAAAATGTGGCCGGAAAGGCAGAATACCAGGACGCGCTGAATGAGATGTATGAGGCATGCAGGAACTTTAATGAAGAGCACAAAGACTACTTTGTATGGGAGGAAAATAAGGGATGAGCTGGACTGAGGAAGCACTTGAGAAATGCCTTTTAAAGATTGGAAGGAATATAGACGGGATCGGAGAGCATTTTCCCCACGTGGCCTATGACGGAGTTTACAATGACCAGGGCGCGGCGTTCTGGACTTCCGGATTCTGGCCGGGGCTGTTATGGCTCTTGTATCAGGAGAAAAAAGATGAAAGGGCGCTGGAGCTGGCAAGAAAGCTGGAAGACCGGCTGGACGAGGTGCTGGACGGCTTTGTGACCCTCCATCATGACGTGGGATTTATGTGGCTGCCGTCGGCGGTCATCGATTATAAACTGACCGGAAACCCTGCATCCAGGGCGAGGGGACTGAAGGCGGCCAGCCATCTGGCGGGACGTTTTAACCTGGCGGGACATTTTATCAGGGCATGGACCGATGAGGTGAACCCGGATTCCCAGGGATGGGCCATCATCGACTGCATGATGAATATCCCCTTGTTGTTTTGGGCTTCCAAGGAGATGAAGGACCCCAGATTTTACCACATCGCCAGAGCCCATGCGGACACGGTGTTAAAGAGCTTTATCAGGCCGGACAACACAACCGCCCACATCGTGAGTTTTGATCCATATACAGGGGAAAAGATTGAAAATCTGGGCGGACAGGGAAAAGACCCGGATTCCGCTTGGGCCAGAGGCCAGGCCTGGGCAATTTATGGAATGGCACTGGCTTACCGGGAAACCGGAAAAGAGGAATACATGACAGCATCTAAAAATGTAGCCGGTTATTTCCTTTCCCACCTCCCGGCGGATAAGGTTCCCTACTGGGATTTCAGGACGGACGCCAAAGACCGTTTCGTGCTGGATTCATCGGCTTCCGCCTGTACGGCCAGCGGGCTGCTGGAACTGAGCAGTCTGATGGAAGACGGGGCGGAGAAGGAATTCTATCATGACCAGGCTGTGGCAATTTTAAAGGGGCTTTATGAGAATTACGCTGATTTTTCAGAGGAAACCCAGGGGATCATCCAGAAGGGCACAGTGAATTATGCGAAGAATAAACATGTGAATGTGCCGATCATTTACGGGGATTATTTCTTTACGGAAGCTCTGATCAAACTAAACCATAAGACAGACATTTTCTAAATCGGTAGCAGCGCCAAAACGGCGGTTAACAATAATAATAACAGGCTGCAGGGCAGCAGAAGGAGAGACAACATTATGAATACTTATTGGGGAGATCTGCACAATCACTGTGGAATTACATATGGTTTTGGAAGTTTGTCCAACGCTATAAAGAGGGCGAAAAGCCAACTGGATTTTGCCGCATTTACAGGCCACGCCATGTGGCCGGATATGTATGAAAAAGCGCCGGGAACGGAATTTGTGGTTAATTTCCATTTAGAGGGATTTAAGAAATTACAGGATCATTGGGAAGAGATCAGAAAAGAAGTGGCAAAAGCCAACGGGGCTGATTTTGTGGCAATCCAGGGGTATGAGCTTCATTCCAGAGAGTACGGCGACCATCATCTGCTTTCCATCGACGATGAACTCCCGCTGATCTACAGGAATTCACCGAGGGAATTGGTGGAGGACTGCGGCAAGGACGCCATTGCGATTCCCCATCATATCGGATATACGCCGGATTACCGCGGAATTGACTGGAAGAAGTTCGACAATACCATTTCACCGGTTGTGGAAGTTTATTCCAAACACGGCTGTTCCATGAATGAGGATGCGGATTATCCATATTATCACAACATGGGGCCGAGAGATACCAGGGATATGGTGGACGAGGGCCTGCGCCAGGGACATAAATTCGGATTCGTGGGTTCCACGGACCATCATGCGGGATTCCCGGGATCTTACGGGGACGGACTGGCTGCCGTAGTTGCAGAAGAGAAGACGAGAGAGAGCATCTGGGCGGCGCTGAAAGCCAGACGGACATATGCGGTTACAGGCGACAGAATCCTCTGTGACTTCAAGGTAAATGATTCCTGGATGGGAAGTGAGATCACAGCCAACAACAGGAAGATCCGCGCCCATGTGGAAACAGAGGGTACTCTGGATAAGATCATCCTCTATAAGAATTATAAACCGGTTCAGATCATCAACGGCGAGACCTTCCAGGAAGTGAACCAGGAAGGATGTTATAAGATCCGCGTGGAAATGGGATGGGGCAATACCAGCCTGTACCGCTGGAACGGAAACGTTCAGGTGGAGAACGGAACCATCAAAGATTATAATACTTATTTCAGGGGCAGAAGCGTTCTGGCGCCTTCAAAAGATGAAACATATGATGAAAACGACATCAACGACATCGAGACCTATTCAGAATTAAAGAGTGAAAATGAGCTGGTTTGGAGATGCGATACGGTGGGAAATAAATCCACCCTTCATCCGTCCACTTCATCCATTGTTATTAAGGTTCAGGGCAGCTTGGACACGAAAGTGACCTTCAAACTCAATGACAAAACATATACCGCCACAATCGGGGAACTGATGAATTACGGTTATACCGCTCATATGGAATATTATCACTCCCAGGCATTTAAGATCTTCAAAGCCCTGCCGGAGACAAAATATACCTTTGATCTGGAATTAGAGGACAATACGCCGGAAAATGACTGTGATTACTATCATCTGGAAGTGGCTCAGAAGAACCGCCAGTGGGCGTTTGTGTCACCTGTATATGTAAACAGGGAGAAATAAATAGAAACTGTGCGTCTGTTGGGACGGCGTAACAGTTCAGATAGGTCTGCGCATTTACTGCGCGGACCGTACGAAAACATAGCGGTTGCAGGCATCCAGCCCCTCGCCGCAGGCGACTTTAATGGGCTGGATGCGTAACAGTTCAGACCTGTCTGAACTGTTACGGGACGGCTCATTTTCCTGGCCGGAAAAATGGTCTGAAAGCCGTCTGAACGGTTAACGTAAACTTGAATCAGAATGGAGAAGGATATGCAGGAGATGAGAGAAAACCCGTTAAAATCCAGGCAGGACCTGCAGGATTTGGCGGAGAATATGATATCCTGTGCCGTTAAAAAATTAAGCCCGCAGAAGGCCTGGCTGAACGCCGGGGAGAGCGCGGCCAAATATCCTCATAAGACAGCCTGGATAGAGGGATTTTTAAGACCTCTGTTCGGGCTTGTCCCATTAAGTGCCGGAGGTTATGAAACGGGGCTTTGGAAGGACTATTTGGAGGGGATTAAAAACGGTACGGACCCGGATTCGCCGGAATACTGGGGAGATTTGGACGGCAAAGATCAGAAAATCGTGGAGATGACCACTCTGGGCCTGGCTTTGGCTATGGTTTCCCAATTGGTTTGGGAACCTCTGGACAGCCGGGAGAAAAAGAATCTGGAAACCTGGCTTTTGAAAATTAACGACGCGCCTCTGGCGACGAATAACTGGCTGTTTTTCCATGTGATCGTTAACCTGGGGCTGAAAAAAGCCGGGGCATCATACAGCCGGGACATCATGGAAACGGCTTTGGATGAAATCGAGAAGAGCTATCTTGGGGACGGATGGTATTCGGACGGCCCCACCCTTCAGAGGGATTATTATATCGCTTTTGCCATGCATTTTTATGGATTGATTTACGCGAAGCTGATGGGGCATGAAGACCCGGTCCGGGCGGAGCGGTATAAAAAGCGGGCTTCGGAGTTTGCGAAGGACTTCATCTGCTGGTTTTCCGCGGAAGGGGACGCCCTTCCTTACGGGCGGAGCCTGACCTACCGGTTTGCCATGTCTGCATTCTGGAGCGCTCTTGCGTACGCTGAGGTGGAGGTTTATCCCTGGGGCGTTGTAAAGGGAATTATATTGAGGAATTTGAGATGGTGGATGAAGCAGCCTATATTTGACCAGGACGGGCTTTTGACCATCGGATACCGTTACCCCAACCTGAAAATGGCGGAATTTTACAATGCGCCGGGATCGCCTGCATGGGCGATGAAGGCATTTTTAGTGCTGGCCCTTCCGGAGGAGCATCCCTTCTGGACGGCAGAGGAAGAAAAACTTCCGGAGTTAGATTCCGTTTCAGTCCAGAAACATCCGTTTATGGTTCTGATGAGAGGGGAAGGAGGACGCCATATCCAGGCATTGGCTTCCGGCCAGTACGCCAGGTTCGAGCCCAGCTTTATGGCTGCGAAATATGAGAAGTTCGCCTATTCCAACGTATTCGGGTTCAGCGTTCCGGGAGCGGAGTATGGGCTTGACCAGGGGGCGTTTGATTCCATGCTGGCTCTGTGTGAAAATGACGATAATATGTACCGGATGCGGCGAAGTTGTGAGGAAGTCCGGGTGGATGAATCGGGAATTTACAGCGTGTGGAAACCGTGGGGGGATGTGACCATCCACACATGGCTGATTCCCTGCGGTTCCTGGCATGTAAGGGTGCACCGGATTGAGAGCGGGAGAGAGCTGACCGGAGGCGAAGGGGCTTATGCGGTAAACTGTGATTTTTATGAGAAAGACTGTAGTTTTTATGGGGAAGACTGCGGCACTCATGGGGAAGGCTGTGGAATTCTTGTGGAAAATAACACGGTTTGGGAGACCAAAATGGGGATGGAGGCCGACGCTGACTGTGCGGAGGCATTTTTCCCTTGGGGCTGTACTGGAATTGTCAACCTGGAAGGGGACAGGGCCGGGATTATGACAGCGGCTCATCCAAATACCAACATCATGTATTCCAGAACCGTGATTCCCACATTAAAGGGAAAGATCGGGGTTGGTGAAACATGGCTGGCCTGTGCCGTTTTGGGCACAAAAACCCGGGAAGAAGGGGAAATGGAGTGGAACAGGAGGCCGGAATATGAGCGGGCCGGGTCCATTTTCCGGATCAGCTATGGGAACTGTGTGCGGGAGTATTCAGAAGCGGAGGAATAAGGGACACTTATGAGCATATGTGGGGATTTGTTGAGGCAATGGTGTGGAAAACTGCTGGAATTACAGGTCAGGTCTGTGGATAACCCCGCTTTAAAAGGCGGGATACTCTGCCCGGCCTGCGCGGGAATCCATGGAAGGTGTTTTGATGCGGTTTACCCATTTCTGTATTTGGCTGATGTGGATCAGGACGACAGATATTTGGAAGGGGCCAAGCTGCTTTTTGACTGGGCGGAGCAGACGGTATCCAGAGAAGACGGCTCTTATGTCAATGATACCAATTCAGAGTGGAAAGGGACGACGGTTTTCAGCGTGATCCAATTGATTGAAGCGCTGGAATACCACGGGCATATTCTGGATCAGGAAACTTACCAAAAATGGAAGGCGAGAATTGGGAAGGCGGCGGAATTCCTGTGCGGATTCAAGACATTTGAAGTCTGCAATGTGAATTACCGGATTACCAACAGCCTGGCAATGTATTTGTGCGGGACATTTTTGGGGGAAGACAGATATATAAAGAGGGCCAGGGAGCTTGCCGCTCTGGCAGTCGGACAGATTACGGAAAATGGCATTCTGATAGGGGAAGGGCGGCCGGTGGACGGTTACAGCGCCAAAGGATGCCGGCCTGTGGATATCGGGTATAATGTGGAAGAATCTCTGCCTTCCTTTATTCAGTACGCATACCTGGTTGGCGATGAGGAACTGAAAAAGACGGTGAGAAAGGCGCTGAAGAGCCACCTGCTTTTCTTCCTGGAAGACGGCGGAATTGATAACAGTTTCGGCACACGTAACTTCAAATGGACCTATTGGGGCAGCAGGACTTCCGACGGCTGCGCCCTGGGATATCTATTAGGGGCGGATGAGGAGCCGGAATTTGGAATTGCCGCCTATAAGAGCTTGAAGCAGCTTGAAAAATGCACTCATAACGGATTTTTATACGGCGGCCCTCATGTATGGGAAACAGGAGAACCGCCCTGCGTCCATCACGCATTCAGCCATGCCAAGGTGCTGGCGGGGATTCTGGACCGGGAGCTGGAAGACCGGCTGGTGGATGGGAAACTGCCCAGAATGGAATTAAAAGAGACCATTTATGTGGAAGAGACGGACACTTATCTGGTGACAAAAGATGGTTATACGGCAACGGTGACGGGTTATGACTGGGAGTACTTAAAACTGCCGGGAGGCCATGCCAGCGGAGGGACGTTATCCCTGCTGTGGCAGGAAAAGGCCGGGCCGGTTTTATGCGGGAGCATGTGTGATTACAATATGAAGGAAGCCAATAACATGCAGCTTCCCCGGTTTTTGCATCATGAATGCCTGACGCCCCGGCTGGAATTGGCGGTTGGAGATAAGGTATACAGCAGTATGTATGATTATGGGTGCAGGCTGGAGTGTGAGGCTGCGGAGTGGGGAGTGAACCGGGGGACGGACCAGGAAGCGGATCAGGAGACAATTGTGCGCGCAAAAGGGCGGTTTACCGATATTGGACAAAACCGGCTCCCGGGAGACGACGGGGCCTATGAGGTGGAATACTTGTTCGGGAAAGATTATATCCGGGTCAGCGCCACAGTGGGATCAGGGGCCAAGTGGGTACTTCCGCTGGTGTCTGAGCGCCGTGAAACGGTTATAAAAGAAGAAAAATGCATTCTGATACGGAAAGAGAAGGCCGACGTTAAAGTGGAGGTTATCAAAGGGACTTTGGCGCTGCCCTATGAAACGGAGAGAATCTATAATCTGGTTCCCGGAGTGGAAGCTCTGAAAGTGGAAATTGAGCCGGAAGGCGGTAAGATTGCATTTTGCTTTTCATTTTGATATAGTTATTCTGTATTGGGGGAAAGCGAATGAATAAAAAGAAAATGCCGCCGAAAAGTATTATTTTTTATAAACTTTACCTGGTGAATATAGTCATTACCGTGGTATTTATCTGTATGATCGCCATAATCTGCAGTGCGTTCAGCTCCAGGCTGATCCTGAAAAATATGATCGTATTTAACGAGGACATGATTGAGGAAAAGAGCAGCGCTCTGGACGAGCGGGTCAGGCAGCTTGACGAAGCGGTTAATGTGATGATCGGAGATGAAAATGTATTTAAATTTCTGATGACAAATGAATACTACTATGAACGGCCGACGGCGCTGTTGAGGATCATACGTCATTTTCAGAATATTTGTTCCAATAACAGCCTGATTGAAGGGATCTGCCTGATCGATGCCAAAAGAGGGATTGCTGTTACGGAAAAGACGAAAATGGGGCTGGATGATTTGGGGCCGCTGCCGGATTACCGGAAGCAGAATTCATTTATCATAAATGAAGACGGCAATGAGAGGCAGTTGGAGTTTGTCAAGGTTTTTGAACCGGTAAGAGGGGAAAAGGACGTTTATATCATATTGACCATCAATGAAGACACTTTTACCAATAACCTGCTGATCGGAAGCGAGACGGAGATGGTCAAGAGCTATCTTATGACCAGAGACGGGGACGTGCTTTCGGTGGATGGGGTCGCTGACATTGACCCGGAGATTAAAACACGGTTACAGGATCAGGTTCAGAGCGCGGAGAAGATCAATATGGACGGTCAGAACCTGGTGCTCTATAAAAACCGTTCGGAGGTATCGGACATTTCCCTGGCAGCCGTTCAGGATTACACCTATCTTGTAAAGGAGGCGGGAGCGGTTAAAAAGATCATCATCATAGCCAGTGTGCTGATGATTGCCGCCGCCACAGTCATCATTTACCTGTTCTCACTGTACGTCTATAAGCCGTTAAAGCAGCTGGGTCATAAGCTTCAGGGAATTGCGGCGAAAGGGCAGCCGGAAAAGGTTACAAATGAATACAGCCTGATCGAAAATGTGGTCAATGAACTTCAGACGGAAAAGGAATATGCCCTTCCTTCTGTGGTCCGTGATTCCATAGCCAAACTGGTGATGGAGATTTTCGATGAGGAGAGATTTGAACATCTGAAACTGATTCTCCACCAGAATATGAACTTTGAGTGGAATGAACTGGTTATTACGGAGTGCGAGAATAAAGAGGCCAGAGGCACGATTATCAACCGTTTCCGGGAACTGATTCAGAATGAAGCGGAAATTGACGGATTTTTTGCGGGACTGACCGCAGACCGCTGTGTGGGGATTTTTAACACATCATTTGATTACGATGAATTTCTGCATAAAATTGATGAAGTGAAAATGACGCTGGAAAATGAAGACCAGATCAGGATCACCTGCTGTGTCAGCCGTAGTTTTAAAAACCGGGAAAATATGAATCTGGTTTATTCGGAGACTTTGCGGACGCTTGATAAAACCTTCTTTAAAGGTAAAAATACGCTGATTTACGAAGCCGCCCCCGTAGCTGAGTATAAGAACGAGTATTACAACAGGGAAATTGAGAACCGGCTGACCAAATATGTGACGGAAGGCAGTATGGAAGAGGCTGTGGAAACCCTTCATGCGCTGACCAAAGATTTGAGCAATAATGCCACGGATATTCAGTACACCAGGTTCGTATATTTTCAAATCTGCAATAATCTGATTAAAAATGTGCTGGAACTGGGAGGGAAACTGCCAAAGGAATACAATGAAAAAGACATTTTCCAGTCGGTGTTCAGTGCAGAAAGCATATTGGATCTGGAGCGGATGTCGGAAAAAATGCTGCAGGCCTGTATCGCCAATTTTGAGCGCCGGGAGAAGCCGTTTTCACCTAATGTGGAAAAAGCAGTATCCTTTATTATAGCCAACTACTGGAAGGACTTGTCTCTGGACGATGTAGCCGGCGCGGTATTTCTCTCATCCGGCTATCTGAGCATCATCTTTAAAGAGGAGACCGGGTATACGGTTCTGGAATATATTACATATATCAGGATGCAGAAGGCAAAGGATCTGGTTCTTCAGACGCCTGCGCTTAAAGTTAAGGAAATTGCGGAACAGTTGGGATATAATAATGTGCAGAGTTTTATACGGTATTTTAAGAAGTATTACGGGGAAACGCCGATGGCGTTTCGGAAGAAAGATGGGTGAGATCTTTATTTAGTTGATTGGTGAAGGTTACGCCATGAATCCAGGGAATGGGGACGGACGGGGGCGGAGGCCTGCTTGGAGGTGTGGCGCCGGGCAAAGCGGAATCCGTTGGCGATGAAAACCTGCTTCCAACCGTAAGTGAAACTAAGGCTCCAGGGACGGAAAAAGACGGTGCGATGCCCATTCACGGTAAACTCTTTATGGGACTTTACCGTTCAGTGGGCATCTCAGAAACTGATTTGGGTTTCAGTTTCTGCCCGTCTTTTTCCGTCCCTGGAGCCTAAGTTTTACTAACGGTTTCCAGACGGCTTTCATCGCCAACGGATTCCGCTTTGCCCGGCGTCACACCTCCAAGCAGGCCTCCGCCCCCGTCCATCCCCATTCCCTGGATTCACGGCTGTGTACTGGTCTGATAACGGTTAAATAAAGATTTGGAGAAGGGAAGGAGAAAAGGCAGAGAAGCGTTTGATTGAGACGGTGTTTGGTATTTAGAGCAGATTATGGTATAGACATTTCAAGTAACTGACGTGGGGAATAACAGTAAAAGGTCAAGGCATTTTCGAAAATGCCTTGAGGGTTGATGTTAAATGGTGTGGGGATTTACATTAAAGGGCGAAGCCATTTTCGAAAATGCCTTCACCCTTTATGTCACCCTTTATGTTAAATTTGCTTTTAATTACTTTAGCCAGAGAAA
>NZ_WQPN01000157.1 GCF_018785315.1 Clostridium sp. MCC353
AAAAAGGGGCTGTAAAATAACTCCATAATGAAGAATCGCCAGTTCCGGTAAATGCCGGTTCTGGCGATTCTTCATTTTATTATACATTATTTGCCGTAATTATTGCTTTTCCTGGTAAAAAAGTGTGCACTTAATAAGGCTATGAGGATTACTCTTTCATTTTACGCAGCCAGACCTTTTCTCTGCTTTTTATTATGATATTTGTAAAGGTTGAAGCCACAAGAAATCAGCGTAAGTTCCAAAATTACGTTTTTCTCCCCTCTTCGGATTAGCCGTTTGTAAGACTTATCCCATTTTAAAACGCCGAAGGTTCCTTCCGCCTGTATACTGCGGTTCATTCTCAAAAGTGCTCCGTGTATGGATTCAAGGTTTGAGATCACCTCTTGATGGATAGAGGTTAGTTCCTCATTCATGCGGATCGTCCTTTTGTTGGATGCTTTAGGACAACAATCACTTTTATGCGGGCATCCTTCACACGATTCACATTCATAGATTTCTTCCGTTCTTCCATATTTGTTCTTGTATACATGCTGCCTGCTTTTAAAATGGATTTTTTTCCCGTTTGGACATATCAGATTCCCGGATCCATCCCGCTTAAAATTTACAGCCCGATACGGATTTTCATGATACTTTTTATCGGTTGTCTCCTTTTTGAACATCGTAAACTTCATGTATTTCTCCATCCCATGTTCCTCACAATAAAGATAGTTATTGTAGGAACCATATCCTGCATCGGCAACCGGATACTTTGGATAATGCCCGTAGATCTTATGATATTTCTCCATCAATGGTACAAAGCATTCCATGTCTGATGCGTATGGTTTTACATCAACTACCGCAATGTACTCATCGCAGACTGCGGTCTGAAGATTATATGCCGGAAGCAGCTGGTCATTCCCCATGTAATCCCGTTTTATCCGCATAAAAGTGGCATCATGATCCGTTTTGGAATAACTGTTCCTTTCCTCTCCGCAGACTTCTATATGGTGCGCGTATGTTTTCAAACGCTCCAGATATCCCTGTAATTCCTGATACTGTTTTTGCTGAATGCTTTTTCTATGTCCGCAGCCTGAAACAAAAGTGGATTCCTCCAGCTTTGTCCCCAGCTTGTACATTTCCAACAGTTCGGAAACATAATCGATGGCATACTCTTCACGCTTCTCAAGTTTCACATTAAAATAGCCCAGAACTTCAAGGTTCATGGCATCGATCAGCGTGGATATCTTTTCAAAGACTTTTCCCCGGTTTTTGGTACATGATTTTTTCCATACCCAGGTATAGCGGTTCGCATTGGCCTCTATTTTAGTGCCGTCGATATAGGTATGCTCCAAGTCGACATGGTCTTTTTCAAAAATATATGTATTCACATCCCCAAAAACCTGTTCTATCGAATCCGTAAGTTTATTCCGGATGATGTTACCGAAAGTGGCGAAGGAAGGTGCTTTCATGCCGTCCAGAAGATACATATATCGGATATCATTACGGCAGAGTCTTTCGATGTTTCGCAGGGAACAGATCCCGTATTCCATGAAAGCAAAAAGTATCACTTTGAGGAGCTTGTGTTCATCACATCTTGGACGGCCTGTTCTGTAGCCTTTCTCTACAAAATATCTTGATAGGTCGATGTGATCCATTACTTCGCAAAAAGTGTATACCGGATCAGAAATATCAATTAATTTTTCGATTTCCAATGGTAATTTCAACTGACGTGGTGTATAATTATCATTGGTTTTATTAGTTAGTCGCATAATTAATTATACCAAAAAATCGCTGAAGTCGTAAGACTTCAGCGATTTTTCTTTAGGACTGTTTTTTTACAGCCCC
>NZ_WQPN01000158.1 GCF_018785315.1 Clostridium sp. MCC353
CGAAAATGGCTTCACCCTTTAATGTAAATCCCCACACCATTTAACATCAACCCTGAAGGCATTTTCAAAAATGCCTTGACCTTTTACTGTTAATCCCCACGTCAGTTACTTGAAATGTCTATGTGCATAATCTACACGAAATACCAAACAATATCTCAATCAAACGCTTTCCTGCCTTTTCTACTTCCCTTCCCCAAATCTTTATTTATCCTTTATCAGCCCAGTACACAGCCATGAATCCTGGGAATGGGGACGGGCGGGGGCGGAGGCCTGCTTGGAGGTGTGACGCCGGGCGGAGCGGAATCCGTTGGCGATGAAAGCCGTCTGGAAACCGTTAGTGAAACTTAGGCTCCAGGGATGGAAAAAGACGGGCAGAAACTGAAAACCAAATCAGTTTCTGAGATGCCCACTGAACGGTAATTAGTTTCACTTACGGTTGGAAGCCGGTTTTCATCGCCAACGGATTCCGCTCCGCCCGGCGTCACACCTCCAAGCAGGCCTCCGCCCCCGCCCGTCCCCATTCCCAGGATTCATGGCGTTACTTTTACGAATCAACTAAATAAATATTTTCTCCATATTTATTTAGCGGCCCACATCTCCACTTCCACCAGTATTCCCGGCAGCAGCCCGGCCTGAACCGCAGTGCGCACTGGCTTGGGTTCGGGGAACAGTTCTCTGTAAATTTTGTTGAATGCATCCCAGTCGTTTAAATCCTTCATGTATACATTTACCTTAAATACATTGTCAAAGGTACATCCTGCTGTCTGAAGCTGTTTTTGGCAGTTATCCAGAACAAGGACTGCCTGTTCTTCCAGCGTCTCCCCTTCCACAATGCCATCCATGCGTGTGGAAGTCTGGCCTGAGATCACAACCAGTTTGCTGCATGTGATCTCCAATACCGGGGAGTAGGGCCCTGCTGTCACATGCTGACTTGCATCTTTTGGTATTTCTTTGATGTAATCCATAATTTCATTCCTCAACTTTTCTTATTTTTTCCATCATTGCTTCCCCATCCTGTCAGGGCGGCAAATAATACGGTTCCAACCATTACCAGGGGATAGAAGGAAGTGAACATGGCCTGGTTGGCAGTCACCTGCGGAACCAGTCCCGGGTACTGAGCCGCAACCTCCCCTGATACGGTCATCACGGCCACAAGCGGCACCATATATGGGAGAAGGTAGGACACTGTACAGGCGCTGCAGTCCATCAGATTTGCCAGACGGACACCGCTGATATCGAATTTTTTTCCAATTTCCTTTATCAGGGACGGGCCTGCGGCCAGCATGGCCACTGTGCTGAAATTAATCATGGCATCAAAAATACCCATAATAAACAGCACCGAAACTTCCGCCTTTTTTCTGGTGGTGATCAGCCGTTCGATCAGCTTTTCCCTCAGTACGGCCAGCAGGCCGGAACAGTCAAACAGATGGGCCATGGGCGCCAGCAATACTGCCAATATGCAGAGGCCGAACATGCCGCTGACTCCATTTACCAAGATTCCCTGAGGTGCGCCGTCCGCCACATAAATGAGATCGCTCACCTTTAAAAGGCCCAATATCAATGCTTCCGCCACCGCGAACAAACTGCCCCAGGCAATGGATTCCAGCAGATGGCGGCCTCTCATTGCCAGGAAAATCACTAAAATTGCCGGAAGGATCATGGGCAGGGTTTCAGGAGATGCGAATTCGGACATGATTTTCGCGCTCTCTTCCGGCGACTGTATCTGGCCTCCGCCGAATATCAGGAACAGGACGCAGGAAATCAGGGCTGTAACCACCGCATATTTGATGCGTGACCGCACCACATCGCCAATGGCGGCATTGTTGATCTTCGCTGATGTGATCGTAGTGTCGGAAATCGGAGCCACGTTGTCCCCAAAACAGCCGCCGGATACAATAGCTCCGGCTAACACCGCAGGGTTTGCCCCAATGATAACGCCGGCCGGATAGATGACAGCCATGCACGGAATGATGGTTCCCATGCTGGTTCCCGTAGCCGATGCGTAAATGGCGCAGACAATAAATGCAACGATGCAGAACGCCCCTCCCGATAAATCTACCTTAGAAGCCGCCCAAACAAGCCCGCCCACCAATCCGGAAGATTTTAGCACCGCTCCAAAAAATCCGGCGATCAGCCAGCACAGAACCGGGACTACCGCAATGGGATCAGCCATGCCAACAAATATTTCTTCGCTGTATTCCCAGCGGTCTTTTGCAAAAAATACTCCGGCCAGGAGGCCGATCAGTGCAAACAGTGCCATGCCTGTTTCCGTAGGCGCTCCTTTAACGCAGATATAAATAGTGCCGATCAAAAATACACCAAACGGAACCAGGCTCCCCACAGGCCCGATCCAAAATTCCAGTTTTTTCTTTTCGTTTTTTTCCATACCTTTTCTCCATTTCCGTCAGATCAATTCTTCCGGCCTTGATATAACCGGAATCTGACTGGTATCCGCCTCAATGTAATGTGCTGCTTTCAATCCATGGCCTGTAACCAATGCAACTATCAGATCGGAAGGCCCGATCACCCCCTGCAGTCTCATTTTCTTCACCGCCCCCACGGCTGCCGCTCCTGTAGGTTCTGCAAACACTCCTTCTTTTCTGCTGAGTTCCTGCCATACTTCCCGGATCTCCTCTTCAGTCAGGGACGTCATGCAGCCGCCGGATTCCCTGACCAGACGGATGGTGTATTCTCCGTCCCCCTCATATCCCACAAGCTGATCTGCGATCCCTCCTGCCATGGTATCCAATACGCCGTCCCATGCCTCTACCTTTCCGTCAGGCCTTATGTATCCCCGGACAATCGGGGAACAATTTTCCGCCTGGACGCCCAGCATACGGGGCAGCTTTGATACCAGGCCCATTTGTTTCAGCTCTTGAAATCCTCGGTATACCCCTGAAAGCAGGGGCCCGGTTCCGATGGGCACGGTTATCCAGTCCGGCACCATTTTGCCTGTCTGTTCATAAATTTCGTATGCCACCGTCTTGTCGCCCTCCACTGTATAGGGATTCACGTAGGTGGACGTCAGATTGGCGTAGCCATATTTCTTGCAGGCTTCCCTCACAATTCCAAAACATTCGCTGTATCCTCCCCGGGCAAATGTAACCGATGCCCCATATGCCATCAATTGCTTCACCTTCCCCGGTGAGGTTTTCTTTGGAACGCAGGCCAGACACCGCATTCCTGCTTTGGCCGCATAGGCGGCCACGGAAACTCCCGCATTTCCGGAAGAGGCCACTGCCACAACATCGGCGCCCCTCTCTTTTGCCACGGATATGCCGACGGCGGTGGGACGGTCTTTAAAGGATGCCGTGGGATTGGAAAACTCATTTTTAATGAACAGATTCTTCATTCCCAGGCCCTCATAAATTCGTTTTGCCTGAACCAGGGCGGTATTCCCCTCTCCAAGGGATACAATATTCTCCCCATGTTCCAACGGAAGCATCTTCTTATACTTCCAAATTCCGGGCAGCGACGGATCCGTCAATTCCCGGATATCCCCCACCGTCTTCCCGGTATCCTCATACACTGCCTGCAGAAGCCCGCCGCATTCCGCACACTCATACAGGTCCGGCGGATAAATGCCGCCTGTATGCAGACGGCCGCAGACAACACACTGCAACCCCTTTACTTTCATGTTCCCCTCCTTATTTTTTCCATGCTGCAACCGTTCGGACAGTTCCTCTTCCTGACCGAAAAAAACTGTAAGGAAGCTTCGAAACGGTTACTCTATATCGTTTGGTTTCCAAGAAACAAATAGCTATTTTTTCTCCGGTGTAATTTAAAACTAACATATTCCCTGTTAAATTACAATACTTTTTTTTATATTTTTAATCACTTTTCAAATTATTTGTTTTTATAAAAATATTGAATTATAAAACTTTTTGTTATATACTAGAATAAATCTTAAAATTCATATTTTTCAGACACACTCTTGTGAATATGGAATAGAAAACGGAGGGTTATTATGAATCACATTTCTGAGGAAAAGACGTTTCTGACTCAGCTTTTGAATATGCTGTCCAACCACATGCCTGATACCACGGAAATTGTCCTGCACGATCTGACAGGCGATTATGACCATACAATTGTAGATATACGAAACGGCCACATCACCAACCGGAAAATCGGCGACTGCGGCAGTAATATGGGATTGGAGGTGCTGAGAGGCACCGTAAAAGACGGGGACCGCTACAACTATGTCACCCACACCAAAGAAGGCAAAATCCTGCGCACCTCTTCCCTTTATATCAAAGATGACAAAGGAAAGGTGGTGGGCTCCATCTGCATCAACACCGACATTACCGATACCGTCCGGTTTGAAGAATATCTTCACAGATACAACCGCTACGAACTGGTGGACGACAAAGAGGTTTTCGCCAACAATGTAGGGGAACTTCTGGACCACATGATCCAGCAGGCCCAGTTGACGGCAGGCAAGATGCCGAATATGATGAGCAAACAGGATAAACTGGATTTTATCCGTTATTTAGATGAAAAAGGGGCATTTTTAATCACCAAAGCAGGCGAAAAGATATGCAAAGCGCTGGAGATATCCAAATTTACACTGTACTCCTATTTGGATACCGTGCGCGAAGAAGACGGGAGGAAAGGCTGATGTTAGAACTGAGATTATTAAATGATGACGATATACCATTAGCTGAGATGTGGCTGAATAAGGAACATGTGAAAAAGTGGTACGAAATCCCTCATCTTGACGTTTCCATCAATGATTGGATCTATGAACTGAAAGAGCGCGGCGGAGAATTCAATTGGCTGACGCATCTCATCGTGCTTCACCATGGGCGCCCGATAGGATATTGCCAATACTATAAATGCGAAGACAGCGGAGAAGAAGATTTTGGCTCCCTGCCAATAGCCGGTTCCTACGGAATCGACTACCTCATAGGAGAAGAAGCCTGTCTGGGAAAAGGCCTGGGTAAAGAAATGATCACATTACTCACAAACAAAATATTCTCTTTCCCCGATGCCCAGCGTATCACCGCTGATATAGACAAGGAAAATAAGGCATCTGAAGGGGCGCTGTTATCCTGTGGCTTTACACTATTCGACGCAGAATCCAGCCGCTATGTTCTATTCAAACCCGAAGAAAAAAGGCCTGAAACGAACTAATTTCACGCCTATAGAACCATAAACTGCGGATATCCGCCATACCATCGATGGATTACTTCCATACCATCGATGGATTACTTCCATACCATCGATAGATTACTGCCATACCACCAATGGATTACTGCCATACCATCGATGGATTACTGCCATATCATCGATAGATTACGGCCATACCACCGATGGATTACGGCCATACCACCGATGGATTACGGCCATACCACCGATGGATTACGGCCATACCACCAGCGGATCACTGCCATACCATCGACGATTCACCACCATGCAGCCGACGATTCACTGCCATGCCACCGACGATTCACCATCATGCCACCGACGATTCACTGCCATGCCACCGACGATTCACCATCATACAGCCACCATATAACATCTGAACCGAATCTACCGTCCAAGCACATTATACCGGCAATAGCCACTTGTTTCCTTGGCCCTCCCATACACAGCCGGGAATCCAGGGAATGCGGGGCGGGCGGCAGGCCTTGCTGGGGCGTTGGCTTCTCACCGGATGCGGTTTCAGGCCCGCAGAAGGCCGGGGCGCTGTTCCCGGTTTTGGCGATTTGTTCTGGCCGTCGGCAGCTCTTAGGCTGGACGGAAGGGAAATGGAGGGGGAATCGCTGACCTTCAAAGTCAGCGATTTAGAGTGCCTGAATCGAGAATTTCTTCAGAAATTCTCGATGAATGCGCTCGGTACCCTTCATTTCCCTTCCGTCCAGCCTTAGAGTGTGTTTGAAAATTCATTTCCGCCACCTGCGCATCCCACTTTATGGTATATTTGCCCCGAATTCAGGTTACATAGCCCGCTATGCGCCCTTCATTCGGGACAAATCTCCCACAAACTGTGACGCACATCTGGCGGAAAGCAATTTTCAAACACACTCTAGAGCTGCCCCGGCCCAGAACCATGAGCCAAAACCGGGAACAGCGCCCCGGCCTTCTGCGGGCCTGAAACCACATCCGGTGAGAAGCCAACGCCCCAGCAAGGCCTGCCGCCCGCCCCGCATTCCCTGGATTCCCGGCGTCACCCCCGCCAATAAAAACCATTGCAGCCTAAATCTATAAAGTCACCCCTTGCTTAAAGATCGCGATATCATGATACCCCGCCACCTCTGACTTCACCTTTTCGCCGGAAGCAACCTTAATCACATAGTCGAACAATTCCTGCGCCATTTCCTCTTTCGTCTTGGTCTCCACCATTTCTCCCGCATTGAAATCAATCCAGTCCGCTTTGAATTTTGACAGTTTGGAATTGGAAGATATTTTTACCGTCGGAACCAGAGAGGCGAACGGCGTTCCCCTTCCAGTGGTGAACAGCACGATCTGGGCGCCTGAAACCGCCAGGCCGGTGGCCGCTACCAGGTCATTTCCGGGAGCGTAAAGCAGGTTTAAGCCTTTTTCTTCTACCCGCTGCGCGTATTCCAGCACGCCCACCACAGGAGCAGAACCGGACTTCTGGGTACATCCCAGGGATTTATCTTCCAGCGTGGAGATACCGCCCTTTTTATTTCCCGGTGAGGGGTTTTCATAGATGGTCTGGTTATGGCTGGTAAAATAATTTTTAAAGTCATTGATCAGATGGACGGTTTTTTCAAAAATCTCCTGATTTTTGCAGCGGTTCATTAAGATCGTCTCAGCGCCGAACATCTCCGGAACTTCGGTCAGGATGGTGGTGCCGCCTTTGGAGATTAAAAGGTCGGAAAATGCGCCCACCACCGGATTCGCCGTAATCCCGGACAGGCCGTCGGAACCGCCGCATTTCATGCCGATGATCAGTTCGGACGCGTCGCAGTCCTCTCTCCGGCACTGATCCGCCTGGTCATAGAGCTCTTCCAGCAGCTTTAAGGCCTCTTCCACCTCATCTTCAAATTCCTGGCACTGAAGGAATTTCACACGGCTTTCATCATATTCTCCGATATAGTCCATAAGAACCGGAATATTGCAGTTTTCGCATCCCAGGCCAAGGACCAGCACTCCCCCTGCATTGGGATGATGGATGATGTCTGCAAATACCTTTCTGGTATTTTCCTGGTCGTCTCCCATCTGGGAGCAGCCGTATGGATGGGCAAATGCCACGATATCTTCCACATTTCCTATCGGAAATCTCTTCTTCGCTTCCTGTTCAATGGCTTTGGCAACGGAATTCACACAGCCCACTGTGGGAAGAATCCACAGTTCGTTGCGCACTCCCACCGTTCCATCCGGCCTTTTGTATCCCTTAAATGTGGCCGGTTTTCCACTTAACGGCCTGAATTCAACCGGTTTATACTCATAATCCAGCACATCTCCCAGAGATGTTTTGATATTATGCACATGAATCCAGCCGCCTGCCGGAATATCCTCCTTCGCATTGCCGATACACGCGCCGTATTTAATGACCGGTTCTCCTGTTTTTATGTTGCAGAGAGCGAATTTATGCCCCTGGGGAATGTCCTCTAAGAGGGTGATGTCCTGTCCGTCTACATTTACGCATCTGCCTTTTTCCAATGGTTTTAAGGCCACTGCTACCTTGTCTTCTGTGTTGATTTTAATAAAATCCTGCATATTTTCCTCATTTCTCCGGATTTCCGGGGACTGTCATATAAATGACGCCATATGTGGCGTAATATATATGAGCGGTCTATTGATTGTTATTGTTCCTTAATTATATAGCTATACTCTAAAATCCATTATCCACTAATCCGCATATTTATAACCGAAAAGGCCGCATTGCGGCCTTTCCCTATGATCTTCACTATTATACTGCTAAAATTGCATCGTATGCTTTAGACATACCTTCTGTTTCGATGCAGTCATACCATTTCTGCACATCAGGAAGCATATCGCTTAAATCTTCTCCCCAGTACTCTTCTTTCGCCAGAATGTCGGCAACGGAAGCGGTCTTCATAAATGCCATGATGTCCTCTCCGTCATTTGCCGCATCGGTTCTGTAGAACGCGATCAGGGCTGCCAATGAGAAGGTGAGAGCCTGTGGATAGGTTCCGTACTGCTCTTTGTATTCCAGAATTGTGGGAAGAACTCTGGCTTTGAACTTGGATACGGAGTTTAAAGCGATGGAAAGCAGCAGGTGCTTAATAAATGGGTTAGAGAAACGCTCTAACACTGCAGCGCCGAATTTGCGGTTGTCTTCCGTATCGCCGATGGTCGGGATGATTTCTTCAAAAATGCATTTTTTAAGAAGAGCGGAAACTTTTTCGTCCTTCAGGCATTCGCCCACTGTTTCCAGGCCGTACAGGTGAGCGCCTAAAACCATAGAGGTATGAGCGCCGTTTAAGATTCTCACTTTTCTCTTCTTGTACGGATCCACATTGTCGGTCCAGATTACATTGAAGCCGGCTTTCTGAAGAGGAAGTTCGTCTTCGTGATCTCCCTGGATTACCCAGAGATGGAAGATTTCAGCGGTATCCATCATATTGTCCTGTTCACCGATTCTTTCGCAGAGAGCAGCATGTTCGTCTCTTGGGAAACCGGTAACGATACGGTCAACCAGTGTGGAGCAGAAATCATTTTCAGATTTCAGCCATGTTTTGAAGTCTTCGCCTAAATTCCATAAATCGGCATACTGTAAACAGCATTTTTCCAGCTCTTCGCCGTTGTGGTCGATCAATTCGCAGGAAAGCACGATAAAGCCTTTTAATCCCAATTGAAATCTCTTATATAATAACTGTGTTAATTTTCCAGGGAAGGATTTTGCTGGAGCGTCCTCGAATTTATTAGAAGGAACAAATTCGATGCCGGCTTCTGTAGTATTGGAAACGATAAA
Organism: Clostridium sp. MCC353; assembly: GCF_018785315.1. Classification (GTDB taxonomy): domain Bacteria; phylum Bacillota; class Clostridia; order Lachnospirales; family Lachnospiraceae; genus CHH4-2. The sequence goes on from NZ_WQPN01000158.1 coordinate 8,909, forward strand.
GCGGAAATCAGGGTTCTCAGCCAGTTTCATGTAGCTTTCGAAATCGCTGTATGGGTTCACACATCTGGAAATGACATCGATGTGTGTGTGCTCGTCAATGACTTCCCCGTTGTCAATTCCTCTTAAAAACAGGTTGTATTCACAGTTCTGCTTCTCTAACATCTCGCACATGCCTTTTTCAATCGGCTGTACGATCACTACAGAACCGTCAAATAATTCTTTTTCTTTTAATTTCATAAAGAAGTAGTCTACAAATCCACGTAAAAATCCGCCTTCACCAAACTGAATTACTGTTTCTTTCATCATTTTCTCCATTCCGCCTTGTTATGGCATTTCATATAATTTAAGTGTAACAGTTCAGACGGCTTATCTTCTTGACCGGAAAAACCGGTCAAGAAGCATCGGATGTCCATCCGATGTAAAAATTGACAAGAAAGAATCCCGCTTGCGGGATTCTCCGCCTGCGGCGGGTCGCTTCAGCGACATAATTCCCTACCGCCGCATTATATGCGATACGCAGTGCGATCCTGCCCGGAGGGCTTTTTTATTTCATAGGACGCACTTTCCTATGAAATAAAGAAAGCAGCTTACAAGCAAGCTTGACATTGCTTTTTTTGTCAATTTTTCCGCCGTCTGAACTGTTACATTTAAGTTTTTAAATTTCGCTGAAATCTATGCAGACTTTCAGCATATTTCCAGGATTATTTGCAAAATCCTTAAATGCATCCGCAACATCTGCAAATTTATATGTATTGGTAATAATTTTATCGAGAGGCGCTTTTCCTGCTTTTACAAGGTCGATCAGTTCGATAAAATCTTTCTTTAAAGCATTTCTGGAACCGTATACATTCAGTTCTTTTTTCTGAATCAGTGTGAAATTGAAGTCCAGGTTTTTCTTGCCCACGCCGATCAGCACCATTCTTCCGCCGAAACAGGCCGCGTCGATACAGTTCTGGAAGGTGGAAGGCAGACCTACCGCTTCAATGGTAACGTCGAAACCATTTCCTCCGGTTATTTCAGCAACTTTTGCGTCAAATTCTTCCGGTGATGAATTCAGGATGATGCCGTCAATGCCAAACTCCATAGCCATATCCAGTTTGCCCTGGGCAACATCGGACATGTAAACTTCAGCGCCTTTGGCCTTTGCCGCGATTGCAGCCAAAACCCCAATGGTTCCGGCGCCAACGACCAGCACTTTATCGCCTTCTTTTACATCGGCTCTGCTCACACCGTGGTAGCTGATGCAGAAAGGTTCGATGGCTGCCAGCACCTTCGCGTCCAGACCTTTGCCGTCATAGATCCGCTCAACCGGCATGGTGATATATTCGCAGAAAGCTCCGTCCCTCTGGCATCCCATGGTCTGATTGTCCATACATGCGTTCACAATGCCGTGGCTGCAGGAATAGCAGTGTCCGCAGTTAAAATAAGGATTACAGGTTACAACCATGCCTGGCTTTAATCCCTGGCTGTTTTCACCGATCTCAACGATCTCCGCAGAAAACTCGTGGCCCGGAATTCTTGGATAGTCAAAATATGCGAACGTTCCTTTATAAGAGCCCAAATCGCTTCCGCAAATTCCTCCGTACAGAACCTTTAAAAGTGCTTCCCCTTCTTTTCTCACCGGCATATCGATCTCTTTAATCTCCACTTCGCCCGGCGCGTTAATATAAACAGATTTCATAGTGACCGCCTTTCTCTGTTACCTTGTATTCTTTGTTGTATACATTAGAGTATAAGTTTATCCAACGCTATAGTCAATAGTATTTTAGCTATTTTTTCATTTTTTGTGTAAAATACTGATTTTAAATCCATTTTTTTGTTTATTAATGACAATCATGACCATGGGGTATCCTTCAGATGACGCTTGATTCCTGTTTATGAATATGGTAAGATAAATGAAATGCAGATAAAGAAAGGTTGTTATGTATACATGAGCAAAGTCAATTTAAAAACACTCGCATATAACAGCATCAAAAATAAAATTATCACCTGTGAGTACGCCCCCGGCACCTTCTTAAATGAAGAGGCCCTTACTGATGAGCTGAATATCAGCCGCACCCCCATCCGGGACGCATTAGGCCGTCTGGAACAGGAGGGGCTGGTTGAAATCAAAGCCAAACGGGGAATCACCGTGACGCCGCTCACCATGAAAGATATCAACATGATCTTCGAAATCAGGTGCATGTATGAACCATATATCATCGAACACTACGGAACCGCGCTGAACGATGAAAGGCTGGCGGAATTTTACAGGATTTTTTCCCATCCCAATGCGGAAAGCGAACAGTTCCAGAACAATGACTATTATTATGAACTGGACTCCGCATTCCATCAGATGGTCATCGATATCTGTCCCAACATCTATATGAGGCAGAATTACGATTTGATTCAGACCCAGAGCGAACGATTCCGCTTTATGACCGGGAATATCTCCAATAACCGGCTGGAAGATACGTTTAGGGAACACAATGAGATCATCACGGCCTGCCTGCAAAAGGACTGGGCCGCGGCCTCGGAGCGGATGCTGTTTCATTTGGAGGAATCGAAAAAGGCTACGTTTAAATTGGCATTTGACAGTATGATGGGAATTTGATGTGATATGCGTATTCGAATATAAAGATAAAAATGCAAAAGGCGGTTACCCGGGCAATATACGGCCTGGCAACCGCCTTCTGCCTGTATTTTTTTCTAAACCATATCTATGGAGTTCCTTGTACCTCTGATTTTGGCGGTTCATCCACAGGAAATCCCCAAGCTGTATAATAAGAGCCGGGATTCTGATTTATACCATTAATCCATCCGCCGTCGCTAAATTCGATTTTACCTTCGATTTGCCAACTTCCATTTTCATACTCTTGCAGATGTTCTCCTTCTCCCATATCAAAATGAATGGAATATGTAACCGGCTCATGCGTGTACCAGGTTATTTCAAAATCTCCATTAAAGTATCCGTCGGTAAATTCTCCATCATAGTATTGATCCAGAAAGAAATCATACATAGTTCCATGTCCATTAGGCAGATCATTTTTCCATCCGCCTCTATAATATCCGATTTTCCCTGTTGTACTGGACGAAAATAAGGTTCCTGACACCCTCTGCCCATTTTCCCACTCACCAACAAAATATTGGGCATTAAATCCATCGTCACACAAAGCCGCGCCAAATCCTTCCGGCCGTCCGAGTTCATCTGTTTCACCATAATAAGCTTTTCTGCCATGATAAAAATCAGTCTCTATAAGGCAGCTAACATCCGTTGTATGTCCCGGGGGTTGTGTCAAATCAGCAATGTATGTTTCAGCGCCTTCTATCCCTGATTCCATAAATGCATCATGCAGAGCCATGAGTATCGAACGGCATTCTTCAAACTGCGCCTCAGTATAGCCATGGTTTTCTCCATAATCCAGATAATCATCCGGATATCGTTTTGCAGTCAGCCGTTCAACGGACTTTTCTGCCTCCACACTTTCCGGATTGATTTCCAACAGTTTTCTGTAATATTGAAGCGCTTTTTCCTGATCATGTCCGACGGCTTCATCAGCCATAGCCAGATACAGTTGTGTAATACGCAAAAGGAAACCGGACCGGATGGTATCATAGTCCGTACTTTCTTTCACTTCATCATTTTCCAGCAAAATGAGGGCTGCCTCTAAAATCTCTGCGGCTTTTTCATTCTCACCCAGCCCTATATAAGCGTCTGCTGAGCCGGAATATGCATCCCATGTTTTTGCATCAATTTCAATCACTTTACTGAACGCTATTAATGCCTCTTCATATTTCATTTCGTCCAAATACCGATATCCGAGTTCCAGTTGTTTTGCTGCATTCGTCTCCGCTGTTGTGCACGCCTGGATTCCAAATAAAAGACAGCACAGCATCAGAACATATGCCAGCTTTTTTCCAATCATCTTCCAACAGCCTGTTTCCGGCAAATGATCTGCAAATACATCGTTCTTCATACCCTTACCTCCTGTATCCATGCTCTGTAAGACAATTATATCACACCCACTCCGCCACAGCCTGTCTTTTACCGCTTTTTCAGCGTAAATTTCATCCCTTCATACACCCTGACCGCCTGCCCCCGAACCAGCCGGTTATGCTCTTTCCAGGCGCTGTTTTCCCGGTCTTCCCTGGCTTTTTCATCCAGCTTATATAATTCCAGTTCCAGTTTTTCCATGGCCCGCTTCTTATTCATATACTGGCTTCTCTCTTCTGTGGCCGTCACCGTAATTCCAGTGGGAATGTGGATCAGGCGGACGCCGGTTTCCACTTTGTTCACATTCTGGCCGCCTTTTCCGCCGCAGTGAAACCGTTCAAAGCGGATATTAGCCTCTTTGGGAGTATATTCAAATTCGGGCAATACACTGACGTCCACAAACCAATTCTTTCTCTTATGCTCCGGCCGGTAAGGGCTGCGGCAGATCCACTGCACGCTGCCCTCCAGCCAGGACAAATCCTGGTCTGTTTCAGCGATGATGGAAGAATAGGTGTCCGGCCTGCTGCCTTCCTTCATGCTGAGGGCTTTTAAGCCCGGGTATTCCCGTTTCAAAGCCTGAAACAGCTTACTCACCGCCAGCTCGCATTCCGCAGGGCCCTGGCCTGAACTCAATTGTATGATCATTGCATTTCCCCCCTATTCATTTCCAGCTTTGAAATTGTAAACCGGCCGTATAATCTGAACCACATCCGCCGTGTCCCCGATCCGGCTTTGAACCGCCTCCATTGTCCGGTAGGCAAAAGGAGCTTCATCCAGGGTTTCTTTCCCGATGGAAGAACAGTAAATCCCCTTCATCTCCTTTTTAAACTCGGATACCGTATGGGCGTTCAGCGCTTCGCTGCGGCTGGCAATCCGGCCGGAACCGTGAGGGGCCGACTGGTTCCATTCCCGGCTGCCTTTGCCCACACAGAGGAGGGCCCCTTCCTTCATGTTGACCGGTATCAGGATTTTCTCTCCCTTTTTCGCTGAAACCGCCCCTTTTCTCAGCATGTATTCCCCGTCCTCTGAGGAAATATAATTATGCACGGTGTCAAACCGGTCCAGTTCCTTCCATTTCATTCCTTTCATGATCTCATCCGCAATGCACCGGCGGTTCAGAGCCGCAAACTCCCGGATGATCTCCATATCGCGGACATAATTCTCAAATAATTCTCCTTCCGCATAAGCCAGAGCAAATGGGACTTCAATCTGATTCTCCCTGCACTGCGCGAAGGCGGCCTTCTGATAATACTCTGCGGCCTCCACCCCCAAATGGCGGCTCCCAGAATGAATCACCAGGTAATAGGAACCGTCTTCTGCCCGGTCCAATTCGATGAAATGATTGCCTCCGCCCAGGGTCCCCAAGCTTAACAGAGCTTTTTCCTTCCTCACCGCCTTCCGGCAGTGAAGCCGGTCAAGTTCCGCTTCTTCTGCAAAACGATGGATTTCACTCCTTATTTTCATGCCGGAAGGCACCCGCTTTGCAATCACGGAATCCAGTTTCTGAAATTCCATATTCCGGGCCTTTAAATGGACACAGGTCATTCCGCATCCGATATCCACTCCCACAAGATAGGGGATTACCTTATCTTTTATGGTCATAGCCGTTCCGATGGTACAGTATTTTCCCGGATGGACATCCGGCATAATTCTAATTCTGCTGTCTTTAAAAATGGGATTGTCGCAGATATTCTTAATCTGCGCGGCCGCATAGTCTTCGATGTCGTCCGTAAAGACCGCGGCTGATGTATAGACTCCTTTTATCTCTTTCATATACCCTCTGATCTGCCGTTTTCAGTTAAATATACGGCATTCTTTCACTATTCTGCTCAATTTTGGGTACAAAAATAGTACCCTGTCTCCGTTGTCATAACCGGGCAGAAGTACCGGGAAGAGATAAACGAAAAGATTCGTTTAAACCTGTTTATTGTTTATACCTGTGGTTAAAATCTATCTGGCACCGACAGGACAACCCGGATTCCACCTGTTACCTTTTTCATTGTTCAAACCATTCATGCGTCTCATAGTGTTGTCCTCCTTTCCTGTGATTCCAAACGGAATACTGATCTTTTTCACTGGTTACCTGGTTATTGTAACGTCTCTGTTAAAAAACGTCAATCCTTTTTATATCGAATTCTTCTTTTTTATATTGAATTATTCTGACCATTTAGAAAATGCCATTCTACAGACATTTTTGCCTGGAATGGGCGGCTTTTCTGCTTGACTTTGACACCGTGTCGTAGTTTATACTAAAAAACATAAGAAGCAGAGTGAAGCCTAATCCCGATGGCTTATGTTTCACACCCAAATTTGTGACGGAGCCACAAATTTGAACCGCACAAAACGCTCCGGCATGGAGGTAAAACATGAAGGAAATGACTATAAGCCAGGTATCCCAAAGTTTGGGAATATCAACAAGAATGCTTCGTTATTACGAAAAGGCAGGATTAATCAGCAGTTCCCGGCGGGAAGGATATTCCTACCGGATATATGATGATAATACAGTTACCCGGATTAAACAAATTTTACTTCTGCGGAAGCTGAGAATACCTGTCCGCCAAATTGAAACTATCTTGAACAATACAAATGCGGTTGGAGCTATTGAGATCTTTCAGCAAAATATTGATGAATTGGATGAAGAGATCACAGCTCTTTCAACCATAAGAAATATACTGAACCATTTAGTTGAAGAACTCAGCAAGGCCACAGAACTGCCGCTGAAAAATATTATCTCTCAAGATGATACCCTATTAACAACAATTGAGTCCCTAGAGTTAATCAGCATTAATTTCAAGGAGGAACAAACCGTGGACAAATTAAAAAAAGCAGACGAACGTCTTTCAAAGATCAACGATGTGCGAATTATCTATCTGCCTCCGGCAGTAATAGCTGCTTCACATTATATTGGTGATGATCCTGAATTGCATGCAAACTTCCTAATTGAAAAATTTATTAAAGAAAGTTCTTTAAGAAAGGCAAAACCGGATTTGAGACATTTTGGTTTTAATCACCCTAATCCCGTTGATGAAACCGGATTTCATGGTTATGAAGCATGGGTGACAATTCCTGATGATATGGAAGTTCCAGAACCACTCGAAAAGAAGCGGTTCTGCGGCGGTTTATACGCGGCCCATATGATTAAATTTGGTAATTTTAATGAATGGGGCCCATTTCTTAAATGGGTTATGAAAGACGAAAGATATGAATTTGCAGGCGATTTACAAGACCAGGAGCACATGTGCGGACTATTGGAAGAACATTTGAATTTTTACAGCCATTTAGAACAGCCTGATTTGGATTTAGAACAGCTGCAGCTAGACCTTTTAATACCAATAAAAGAAAAACATACAGAAACGAGGAAGGAAAAAGCGGGCTGCCCATGAAAACGCACCGGCATGAAACTGGGGTCAGTCTCATGCCGGTGCTTTCATGCAGAACGATTGAAGCCCGGATTCGGGGAAGGTATGGCTGACATACCAAGCAAGTCAGCCGGCCGGACTAATGGTCTGCTGGCTGAGAATCCATCTCTAAAAATCCACTTCCGTATCATAGTAACAGCAGGTCAGCAGTTTTTCCATCTCCGCCGGTGTGATCTGACGCGGGTTTGATCCGGTGCAGGCGTCTCCGACTGCCAGCTCGGCAACCGTTTTCAGTTTGCTGTTAAACTCCGCCTCATCGATGATTCCGCCTTCATATTCTTTGATGCAGGACGGGATGTTAAGCTTCTCGTTCATGGAACGGATTTCAGCGATCAGGGCGTCTACCAGCTCCTCTGTCGTTTCTCCCTTCAAATCGATGAATCTGGCAATATCCGCATACCGTTTGGCGGCTGTGTCGTCTTTGGCATTGAATTTGATAACTTTTGGAAGGTACATGGCATTGGCACAGCCGTGAACGATGTGTCCGCCGCTGTAAGCCGCGCCTGTCTTATGGGCCATGGAATGGACGATTCCTAATAATGCGTTGGAAAATGCCATTCCCGCCAGACACTGCGCATTGTGCATCCTGTCTCTGGCGCTCATATCCCCGTTATAGGAATCGATCAGGAATGTGTGGATCATTTTGATGGCGTGCAGAGCCAGGGGATCCGTATAATCGCTGTTTAATGTGGATACATATGCCTCTATTGCATGGGTCATGGCATCCATTCCGGTATGGGCGGTCAATTTCGCTGGCATGGTCTCCGCTAAATCCGGGTCTACGATGGCAACATCAGGAGTGATGTTAAAGTCTGCCAGCGGATATTTAATTCCCTTCTGATAATCTGTGATAACGCTGAATGCGGTCACTTCCGTAGCTGTGCCGGAAGTGGACGGAATCGCACAAAATCTGGCTTTTGTACGAAGAGTCGGGAAATTAAATGGGATGCACAGCTCTTCGAATGTGGTATCCGGGTATTCATAAAATGCCCACATCGCTTTTGCTGCGTCGATGGGGGAACCGCCTCCGATGGCAACAATCCAGTCAGGACCGAATTCTTTCATCATCTCAGCGCCCTTCATCACTGTCTCCACGCTGGGATCCGGCTCTACGCCTTCAAACAGTTTCACTTCCATTCCGGCTTCCGTTAAGTTTGTTACAACTTTGTCAAGAAAACCAAACCGTTTCATGGAGCCGCCTCCAACAACAACGATGGCTTTATTCCCTTTTAAGTTTTTCAGCTCGTCAATAGCGCCTTTTCCGTGATATAAATCCCTTGGTAATGTGAATCTGGCCATAATAAATCCTCCTTCATATATGTATAATTATGATAATTTTGTATCAATCTCAGTTACTATTGTACCAATGATTCTGTAAAAATAGTAATATAAAAGGATACATATCAGTATATAATTACTGATATGTATCCTCTACTGGAATTATGATATTCAATAATAAGTAACCATTCAGATGGCTCATCCTCTTGACTAAAAAGCCGGTCGAGAAACATCAGATATCCATCCGATGTAAAAACCAGTTAAGAAAGCTGCTTACAAGCAAACTTGGCGTTGCTTTCCTAACCAAGTTTCCCGCCGTCTAATCGATTGCGGTTTATCAGAAGCGGAGGCCGCGGTAGCGGTTAAAGCAGGCGAATATCTCCTGCCGCCTGGGCCTTGCCAGGGAATCGGGAAGATAAAAACCATCGGCCAGGGCTGCCAGCCCCTTCTGATCCATTAAGGTTTCCAGCGCGTCCACAATTTCCCTCATGCTCCGCTTTCCGTTCATCATTTTCATCTCTCCGTATTTTAAAAGGTATACGAGAGCCTGGAGCTGTTCCTGATCCACAAGCTGTTCCACATAACGCAGATCCACCACTTCCCTGTCCAGAGACACAGAATCCCGGCCCAGCACTTTGGATTTAATCCTGTTGTTATCCTTTAATGCGGAATTGGTACGGGGACGCCGCTCATTGAAATCCGCGATGACAAGGGGGTCTTCTAAAATCCTGATTCCCGCGTACTGGCCCGCAGCCTCTTTCGCCGTTTTCGTGATATCATAGGGAAGATAGTCCTCCATCTGGATCACTGTATCCGCCACATGGAAGTAAGCGCCGGAACTGCCGGCCACCATGATGGTTGAGATTCCAAGCTGTTCATAAACAGCCCTCACCCGTTCCACAAATGGGGTGATAGGTTCTTTGTCCCGGCTCACCACCTGCTGCATCAGTTCATCCCGGATCATGAAATTGGTGGCGGATGTATCCTCATCGATGAGGAACAGGGAAGCCCCCGCCTCCACCGCTTCCACCGTATTGGCCGCCTGGGACGTGCTGCCGCTGGCATCCGGGGTATCAAAATGTACCGTATCTTTCCCGTTGGGCAGGTTGTTGATAAAGGGTGATATATCAACCTGCTGAATGCTTCTGGAATCCTCCGCCCTCAATTTAACAGCCGACTGGTCGGTTATCACAAGTTCCCTTCCGTCTCCCGGAATGTGATTGTAAATGCCCAGTTCCAACGCTTCCAGAACCGTGGATTTTCCATGAAAACCGCCGCCCACAATGAGTGTGATCCCCTTTTTTATTCCCATTCCCGTGACAGGGCCGTGATAGGGGAGGTCAAGAGTTACCTCCATGGAAGCCGGGGACTGGAATATGACCGCCTGTCTCATGGGCCTCTGCGATACTCCGCTTTCCCTTGGCAGCACAGAACCGTTGGCAATAAATGCCGCCAGGCCCATTTCATCCAGTTTCCCCCTGATATACTGCTGATCAACGCAGAGGCGGACCGCCTTTTCCAGCGGATCATGGTTCAACTTATTATAGAAGAAACTGGAACAGACACAGCCTGGAAGCAGGTCAAATAGTATTTTAATCAGTTCGCCGGAATTGATGGTTCTGCCATTGGCAGGGAAACCGATCTCCATTCTCACCAGAATATCGCCATTTTTCGGATCTACGGTACAGGCGCTCCGCTCCAGCACCTGCTGCCCGCAGCGGCTGACGCCGATCAGTCCGCTCTTTCCCGAACCTTTGGCCTTGAAGTTGATTTTTTCAATCTGCTTTCCGAACATCCGCGTCAGATAATCCTGCAGGGTTATCCGCTTCATCCGTTCCTCATACAGGCGTTCCGGGAAACCGGCCTGTCTGCCTGAGATGAGAACGCTCACCTTGGATGGGGCGGCAAATGGATCCCCCTGCACATGATCGATGGACAGCCTGTAATCCTTAAAATCATAGCAGCCCTGGATCGATTTGTAAGCCGGATAACTCCTTCTGTCTATGGCTGTTAACTCTTTTCTCAAATCTAATGATGTCTTCATATCAACTTTCCTTCCTCTCCAATCTGATACCACTCCAAACAATATGCGTTCCACTCTTCCCACGCCTGGAATAACAGTTCCTTCATCCGTTCATACTCCGCCTGCTGATCCCAGCTTCCCCCGTTCCAGAACCCTTCCGACTGTTCCCATGCTTCCCGCATGGCCGCCAAGTCATCCTGCAGCCGCTCCGTCCGCATTCCCGCAGCCTCCATCTTCTCTCCCGCCAGGCGGAGCTGCCAGTCAAAATAGGCTTCCTCTTCCGGAATCTCCCTGAGCCTGTGGCGTTCCGCCTTAGGAACAGCCCGCATCCCCGCAATCAGAGCCTGTTCTTCCGCCTTCACCTGGGCCGCCATGCTCTCCCCTGTGTCCTTCCTGGCGCAGCGCTCCAGATAATGTTCATAACCAAAGGGATAATACATTACCGACTGATCCTCAAAAATCATCACCGCATCCGCTACCTGGCGGATAAAATAACGGTCATGGGACACGAATATGACCGTTCCCGTATAAGCTTGAAATGCCGATTCCAGCGTCTCTTTCGCCTGAATGTCCATGTGATTGGTGGGCTCGTCCAGAATCAGGAAATTAGGGCGGCTCTGCAAGAGTTCCGCCAGCACCAGCCTGGATTTCTCCCCACCGGAAAGGGAACTGACCCGCTTTCCCGCCTCCCGTCCGCCAAACAGATAGGCCCCGAGAATGCTCCTCACCTCTTTTTCCGTCAGCGCCGGAAACAGATCGTGGAAATGATCCGCCACCGTTTTATCCGACATGATCTGGGCGGAGTGCTGGTCAAAATACCCGATGGTGATGTTATTTCCCAGGGAATACGTACCGTCTATCGGGGGAATCAGCCCTGCTGCCGTCTTTAAAAATGTGGTTTTACCCACTCCATTTGCCCCCAGTATCCCGATCTTCTGTCCCTTGCGCACCCGCATGGTGATCTCCAGCACCGGGGTATTGTAACCGATTTTCAAATGTTCCGCCTCGAATACGGTTTTGCTCCCTGAAACCAGAGGCTCAATTTCGCCGGTGAAAATATGTACGTCATCTTCCTCCGGCTTTGAAACCGCAGTCATCCTCTCCATGGCCTTTTTCTTGGACCGGGCAAAGGACGCTTTCCTGGGTTTATGCTTAAAGCGCTCCACCAGTTCTTCCAGGCGCTTTGTCTCTTCTATATAGCGTTCATAGGCTTTTTGCTGCAGCCGTATGCTCTTTAATTTCTGTTGGCGGTAGGCGGTGTAATTGCCGGGATAGCGGGTCATCTTCCCGCCTGCCAGCTCATAGACCACATCCGTGGTCTGATCCAGGAAAAAGCGGTCATGGGATACCATAACCACTGCCTTTTCGTAGCGTTTTAAATATTGTTCCAGCCACTCCGACGTGGCAAGATCCAGGTGGTTGGTGGGCTCGTCCAGCAAAAGGACGTCCGGTTTCGCCAGCAGAAGGCGGATCAGCGCGATCTTGGTCTGCTCGCCTCCTGAAAATGAGGACAGCTTCCTGCGTTTATCCCCTTTAGTGAAGCCCAGCCCGGTAAACAGGATATCATACTCCCGTTCATAATCAAAACGCTCTCTTGCATAGGTATCCCTGCACGGGCAGGAGGCCAAAAGTTCCTCCTCCACGGTTTTCTCCCTGTCGGAAAATACCTGCTGGCTCAGCATCCCGGCCGTGATCTTTCTGGAGCAGATGATTCCCGGTCCGTTTCTCTTATCATCCCGGTCCAGCTCCAGCTCTCCGGCAATGAGGCGGAGCAGAGTTGTTTTCCCGGCTCCATTTCTTCCCACCACCGCAATCTTTTCATTTCCCCGTATTTCAAAATCTATATGTGACAATATGGGCACGCCGCCCAAGGTCACGGTTCCGTCCGTAATCTGATATAACATCTGTCTTCCTTCTGTTCTTCATTTCTAAAATGGCTTCGCTCCTGTTATAATATCACAGCCGGCCTCAATATTCCACAATTTTAACTGCCGCTCAGGTGGTCTTTAAAAGATTTTCCCGCCTGCAGTACTCCCATATCATGTCAAAAATCGCTTCATACCCTTCCGAGTAATTGGCCACATTTTCCATCACGGTTTCCATGTTCCCCTTGTAATTTTCATATGCGTGCACGATTTCATTCCGGTCGGACATGGAAGTCACCGCATTGTCCACCTCTTCATTTTCACATTCCCCGGGAAACAGGCTTTGAAACCGTCCGATGGCCCGGCGGATGGAAATATCCTCATTTTTCAGGATTTCCCCTTCCGCCTCCATCACGGATTCCATGATATCCTGAAATGCGATCACCATATAGCCGAACCGGTTAGCCAGGCTGTCCCTGTAGTCCAGGCGGTCCGTGCCTTCCGCATTCAGATATTTCCGGTAAATCCGTTTCATGGAGTCGATATGGTCTTTCATCTCATATAATTTCATCTCCAGAGTAAATGCCGTAATCTTTTTCCTGTCATATTCCCTGGAATCCGGGCCTGTAATTCCCGCTTTTTTAAGTGCCTCACCGAATGCGCCCATGATCTGCCTCCTCCCGCGCCTCTTTTATGATTGTCTCCTGTGGGTTCTCCCCATACTCTTTTGTCATCTGTTTCATATAGCTGATCAGCTCATCAGGACAATAATCCGTCACCGCGCAGGTGTGGCCTGTGACAATGGAAATGTTGATGTACTGGGATTTCACAAGCCGCATCCTGACCACATCATTGTCAATTCCCAGCTTTTTAAAATAATCTTTTGTATAAGCGTATATCCTGAACGTAAGCCCCGGTTTTAAAGACAGGATGCCGATATCGATATCCGAATCTTCCGTATACCGTTCCGTCAAAAAACTTCCGAAAATGAGGACATTATACTGTCCCCAGTCCGGAAATTCCTTTTTTACCGAATCGGCATAATCCTGTACTATTTTTTGCCGTTCTTTTATGGAAAGCATAAAATTCCCCCTCTCTTTCTATTAGGATTCCTGTATTTGTCCATTATTAATCATTTATTTACAGTATGGTTATTTTCACCTCCATCTGCACATATTAAAACCGGAGGTGATAAAAATGAGTCCAAAGGAATTAAGTTATATCGAAGACGCGTTAGGCCATGAGAAATTCTTAAAAACACAGTGCCAGGAAGCTGCACAGAATCTTCAGGATATGGAGCTTAAAAACTGTGTTGAACAGCTTCAGCAGAAACATCAGCAGATTTTTGACAGTTTTTACAACATGATCTAAGGAGGAAACCGGCATGGATGACAAATGTATTATGGAGAACCTTCTCCTGACAACCAAAGGTGTCTGTGATTTATATCTTCACGGCACAATCGAATCTTCTACCCAGAACGTGCATCAGGTTTTTGACCGTGCGTTAGAAGACAGCCTGTGTATTCAGGACGATATCTATCAAAAGATGTCCGCGAAGGGCTGGTACAGTACAGAGCAGGCAGAACAGCAGAAAATTCAGAAAGTAAAGAATAAGTTTGCCGGCATGTAAACATTCTTTCAGCCGATGGAGGCACATCGGGAAGAATTAAATTGAAATACGGACAACAAAACGCCCTGGATCAGCCAAATCCAGGGCGCCTTTTATCTGTATTTCATCTCATTCTTCTGTCTGTACATGGCCGCGTCAGCCCTCAACAGGGTGTCTTCCAGCTTATGATCCTCAGCGGGATCATAAAATGAATATCCGACTGCGACTCCGGCCTTAAATCCCGTTTTCTCCCGGTATTCTTCCATACGCTTTAACAGCTTTCCACATGCATTTTTCACTTCTTCCTCAGAAACACTGTCGATCAGCACCACAAACTCATCGCCGCCCACGCGGAACACGCCGCCGGAAGGAAATGCTTTACAAATGGCCTCTGCCGCAAAACGGATGTACTCATCCCCTTTATCATGGCCGAAACGGTCATTCACCTGCTTCAGTTCATTTAAGTCGCACATGATGGCTCCCACATTGGAATCCTTGTTCAACTTGGCATTGCAGATTTCCTGTACGTGCTCAAATGCCCTTCTGTTTTTCACACCGGTCAGGCCGTCGTAATCCCGTTCCTCTTTCAGCGCCCTTGTTTGAAGCACCTCGTCCGTCACATCCATAACCACGCCGCGGATGATTCCATCTTCCTCTTTTTGAGTAATTCTCAGCCAATGTTCTTCCCCTTCTATCATGATCCGGTACAAATTGGGCTCATCCTGTCTGGATTGGCTGATCTCATGTAAGAAATCCCAGAATTTATGTTTATCTTTCGCGAATTCGCGCTGCTGTTCTTTACTCAGGTTTAAAAGTTTGGGGATCTGGTTGGTCATAAACACTTTGCTGCTCCGCATTTTTATCTCAAACGCGCCTACCTGCACCTCAGAAAGTTCGATCACCCGGGCCAGTTTTGTAAACCATTTTCCGGCTGCGACTGCTACCACAGTTCCAATACACAGGGAGAGGAAAAATGCCATTAAAAGCACTTTCTGGATTCTTTCCGGCTGCTGCATCAAAACTTTTTTCTCCATCAGGCCCACCAGACACCATTCCTCCCCGTCATAAGGCGTATTATTATAATACATCTTCATAGGACTGACGCAGGCATAAATCTTATTGGCGCTGTTGTGGCCGTTCAAAGCATAAACGGAATTCTGGCCGTCCACTTCCTCCAGCCTCAATGTTCCGCCCACATGGAATAACCTGTTCTGCATGGCTCCATAGGACGCAACCACGCCGGCCTCCGTCCCGTCGTCTGAGATGGACCCGATGAAATATCCATAAGAATCCATAGGCTGCAGGTCAGAGGGCGGAAGGAATTTATACAGATAGTTGACCGCGATCTCCACGCCGAATACTCCGATAGGGTTTCCTTTTTTGTCCGTCAGGGGAATCGAGTACGTGATAACGTCTTCCCCGTCCGGCTTCACTTTAAATGGAGGGCTCCAATATCCCAGCCAACGGTCAACAGGGGCAATTCCCACGTGCTGAAATGGTTTTTCATAGAAATCCCTGTTGTTTTCCGTGAGGGCAAGGCGGGGGCTCCAATTGGAATCCGTCACCACCTTCATCTTTTCCGCAACGCTCCATGGGCCGGAAAGGAGGTATAGATTGGAATTTTTCTCATCCGCCCGGTCGGGATTCACATTTCTGATATAGACGGCGGGATGGGTATTTTCTCCACCGTCCTCATTTTCCAGGATCAGAAATGCGCCCGTTGTTTTCGTATAGTACAGGGCATCCATCACAACCGGAGCCATATCTTCCAGAATCTCATCGGCAGATTTGACATTTTCTCCGTTCAGGCTGCTCATTTCTGTAAAATACTGGCGGATCTGGTTCGTATACAGTTCAAAATTCGTCCAGACATTGGTCATCTCATTTTCCAGATTGTCCGCGCGTCCGTTGACCTTTTCAGAGAATATCTTATATTCATTGCTTTTAGAGCGCTCAATCACGCCTCCCGATATCAGAAGATATGAGATCAGCAGGCTCTGTAAAACTGCCGTGATGATAAATGCAATTGCCAGCTTAAATGCAATCGTATCGCTTCTTTTCCTATTCATTCATACTACCAGCCATTTCGTTTAAAAGACTTTGATACCACTCTTTGAAATTGTCTTCCCGAACCAGTTCTTCCTGAACCGCCTCACGTGTTTCTCCAGCGGCTGTCCTCGCTTCCAGTTCATACAGATCAATTTCCACCTTCTTTTCCAGAGATTCCTTAAACAGCTCGTCGCAGCGGTAAGACCCCGGAAATACTTTTTTGCTGTAAAATATCCCTTTTTTCATAGCGTTCAGCGCGGCAGAAGCGCTTTTTTTGACGGCCTCGCTGTTATCCCCCTCTTTTACATGCTGGAGGAGTTCCGAAACGGAAGACAACGCGTCTTCTTTTACCGGAATATATCCTGTGGAAACTGTGAACTCAATATTCTGTTGGGAGGCTGTAAACCATTTTAAAAATTCGGCAGCCGCGTATTCGCGGACCTTGTCAGAAGCGGAAACGCCCATATTCGCCCCCCGCTGGGTCATATACTCCTGGCCGCCGTTAAAGACAGGGTAAGGGAACACTCTGCACTCGATCTCGTATTCATTTTGCTCGTTCAGGATCACATGTTTTGGAAAGTACCCGGCTCCCGCCGACGATCCTATGTAGCAGATCAGATTTCCGCTTTTAATGCCGTCCTGATTGAAAATCTGGCTTTTGTACCAACCCATGATATGGGGAACATAGTAAACATCCCAGATTCGCTTTGCTGCTTCTTCCGGATAATTAAATCCGGATACATTTCCCTGATCCATTTCATAGGGATCGACGCCCAGTTGGGCCGCCGTTAAAAATGCGAAATCATTGTAGCTGTTCATCCCTAAAAGCGGCTTTCCGCCCGACCAGGCGTAATAAGTCCGGGCCGCTTCTGCAAGCCCTTCCCATGTGGAAAGATGGTTGTCAGTGATATTGGTTTCTTCCTTAAAAACATCCCAGTCCGTTCCATTTACAAAGAGCAGTTCGGTGGATTTCGCAATCGGGATCATCTTGATGGCATTATCCTCTCCCCAGATACCCTCTTTCAGAAATTCCGGCCGGTATGCGGACAGTTCCTCTTCACTAAAATAAGCCCTTAAATCCGCCAGTGGGGTGATCTGATCCAGACGGTAAGCGCTGTCCGGATAAGCGGTGAAAAGATCCGGCATAGGGCTTGCGCCAATCATTCGATTGGCGGAATTGTATAACGCTTCGTCCAGTTCCTCACTGGTCCCGTATCCATATGCGTCCACCACAATTCCCTGTTCCAAACCAACGGTTTCGTTAAAGAGCTGAACTTGTTTGTCAAATACGGCTTTTGCGTATGCATTATAGGCATGCCATAAAGTGATGACAACCGGCTCATTGGGGTTCAGTAAGGCGGTTTCTTGTTTTGAACAGCCTGTTAGCAGAGTGCCTGCCAGCAAAGAGCCTGTAAGCAGAGTGATGATCATTGACAGTATGATTATTTTTTTCTTCATATATGATTTCCTTTATTGATGTGAGTTGCCGTGTTTGATTAAAATGTATTAACTAATCTATTATATCATATTATGATGAGTTTTTTACATCAAACGTGAAGGCATTTTTGAAAATGCCTTCACACTTGATGTAAAACTAAAAATAAAGAAAATTAATCCCCCTCTGCCGCCATTCATCTATCATAATATTACGCACTTTAAAAAATGAATGAAACATTAAGAATAATTAAAAATTCCTTCAAGCATTGTTCTGGGGCTATATGATATAATTTATAAAATATTTTGTTATCAGGAAAGGTAATCTATGAAGAGAAGCGCTCATTTATTATTAACTGCCGCCGCCCTTCTTTCCCTGTCCGCCTGCAGCCTCCCCAAAAGGCCGGAAGAGACTCTTCCCCAGGCAGAAGCGGAAACCTACCCCCAGCCTTCTTCTATTATTGAGGACATGCTGAAGGCCCAGGAAGCGGAGACAGAAACAGAACCCCCATTCCCCGAAGAAGAGGACGCATATTCCTTTGAAAACGGCCTTGAAATTCAAAAAGTCCCGGATCTGATTACGGGAGAATATATATGGCAGTCCGTTGTAGAAGCCGGGGATATTAAATACGATAAATACGGCGGAGAATACAGGGATTACGATGTGGAACCCCGCTATTATGAAACCGTGGACGGATCACAAAAACTGGACGTCCGGAGATGGGATAATTTAAGATATAGCTGCGGGGATTATTTGATCTATGAGTATGACGGAACTCTGTATGTAGCAAGGTCGGATCAGCTTTATGAACCGCTGCTGAGTTTTGCAAACGGCAGTGAGATCCGTACCGCAGGTGATAACCTGATGGTCGATAACTTTCATAATGCGTTCCTGCATTTCTATGACCGTGACTTCAATTTAATCAGCCAGTTAGACGGCGTCCGGGCATCGGGTGAAGGGGAAACCACTCAGTTTTCCGATGGTTACCTGCCTGTGGAAGAAGTGCAGACGGGAAAATTCGGATATCTGGATACAAACGGTACTCTGGCTCTGCCGTTCCTATATGATGCGGTGACTAATTTCTCCAACGGGTATGCCGGCGTTTTGGTGGGGGCGGAATTACAGCCCTATACGGAAGAAGGCGGAACTGTAACCCTTCACCTGGTTCAAGGCGGGCAGTGGGGAATTATCGACAAACAAGGGGAATTTGTTTTGGAGCCCAGTGAAAAGACGGGAAATACAGCGGAGACGGAAGAGGAACAAAGTCTTTATGGCGGAGCGAAAGGGTTCGGGCCGGTACGTAATGACGGAACAGTGGATTTTTTGAACCGGATGGACGGCAGCGTTTTGTTTACGGAGAAAATATATTAGGAGGGACCGGATGAATATACCCTATTGGGAAGATACCTATAAAAATGATAGTATTTTCACTTTTCGTTCAAAACCTAATAAGTCCATCATCGAGTATGAACATCGCTTTAACAAATCGTGGAATATACTTGATGTCGGCTGCGGTGATGGTATCAATTCATTATATCTTGCGAGACAGGGGTTTTCTAATATAAATGCCTTCGATTTATCCGAAAATGCCATAAAGAAATTGAAAAGGCTGGCCCAATTAGATGTTTTATCCATTAATGCATGGGTTGGTGATTTATGTTCTTACCAATTTGATAAATCTTATCATTTAATTCTGTCATTTGGAACTCTGCATTTTGTTGACAGAGAGAACCGGAATGACTTTATAATTAATGCGAAGGAACATACCGCTGTGGGTGGCTTTCATATCATTCATTTATTCACAAATAAAGTTCCTCCAACACCGGATATCGCTCCTTATGCGGTTGGACTTGCTGAGGATGGGGAAATCAAAGAATTATATAAGGATTGGGATATTATTGAATTTAAGTCTTATGTATTTGAAGAAGAGCACCCCGATGTTCCACGTCATCTGCATGCATCAAATAAAATTATTGTTCAGAAAATATGATAAATTCTTTTTACCTATGCCAGCCGAAGCACCGCCGGAAGGAAGTGTTATGCAAAATAGACAGCCGGGAAACGCTCTGAGGTTCATCTGTAAACCGAACCTCAGGCGCGTTTCCCGGCCTTTTTACTATCGACCTTTTTTACTCTTGGCCTTTTCGACCTCTTTTACTTCCGTCCTTTTACTTCCGGCCTCTCCATTGCCTCCGAATTCATATTAACCCATCGCTTCATCCGTATTTCTTCATGAGAAAACTCTAATTTCACATGGTCGCAGAATGCCATTTCCGGGTATCTCCATTCCATCATCAGCAGATATTTTGTCTCCCAATATGCGGCTGCGCAGACTTTCAGCTCATCCATTTCATACTGATGGTGCAGGTATGCGCCTGTCATGGATGTGGAGGAACTGATCCAATGATCCAGGCCGCATGTTACTGTATGGAGCCCTCTATGGTCTTCCATGGAAAAAATAATCTGGTTTTCATGAAATTCTAAAATAATTTTCTTTATCCCGTCCGTCTCATCCGGCACCCGGTAAACATGTCTTCCGCTTTCATAAAATTTCTCTTCAGGAAATGAACGGTATTTTCCTTCCAGTGTCATTCTGAACCCTTTATTCTTCAAAATCTCCCATTTACCGTTATCCGCCTCATTTTTCCGTTTCAGCATAGGAGACACCAGATTTTTCTGGATCAGCCCGCCTTTTGTGGCCATATACCGGCTGTCCGCGGCAGTCATTCCGATCACCATATTCAATTTCGGTATGATGACGCTGCCCTGCCCGAACATGCCGGTGGCCGCCCAAATATCGCCGGTATGTTCCCAGTGGAAGTTATACTCGGTTTCTCCTTCCGACAGTTCAACTGGGTTTTTTATGCCCAGGGCCATATCCACCCATTCCGGGGACAAAAGCCTGCGCCCGTTCCATTTCCCCCCATTCAGATACAGCATTCCCAAACGGGTCATATCTTCCACGCAGAGGGAAATGCCGTTTCCGCCGGAGCAGATGCCTTCCGGGCTGGTCTGCCAGGTAAACTCTCCTATCCCGATTTCCGGCAGAAGATGTTCCTGGAGGTATTCATAGCAGGTCTTCCCGGTGACCTTCTGAACTACCGCAGACAGGATATAGCTGTTGCCGCTGGAATATAAAAAACGCTTTCCCGGCATTTCCACCCAGGGGACCTGGAAATACGCGTCCACCCAGCTTGTGGAAAGAGGCCTCCATTCATTTCCTCCGATTCCCCTCTCCTGCCCGCTCCTCATGGTTATCAGATCCCGGAGGGTCAGCGCCTTCAGATATTCATTGGCCCCGTCCGCATATTGGGGAAAATAGTCCAATACCTTATCTTCCAGCCTGATAAGTCCGTTGGTATAAGCAAGGGCTGCGGCTGTGTTGGTAAATGTCTTCGTATAGGAATGGAGAATATGAGGAATATCCGCCCGGTACGGAGCGTTATAGGCTTCAAAAACCACCTTTTGATTGACTGCGATCATAATTCCGTGGAGTTCCGCCCCTGCTTTTTCCATTTCATTCAGGAAATCTATGATCAGGCCGGAATCGATTCCTTCTTCCTCCGGCGACGAACGAACCAGTTCCTTTTTCATAACAACATTCTCCCTTCATTTAAAAAAATGGAAATACCAGCGGCAAAATACCGACGCAGCAGATAAAGCTGATGATAACTAAAGGCCAGCCGAATTTGGCAAAATCTGTGAATTTCAGGTTGGTAAATATCATCAAAGTCTGATTTGTTCCCGACGCAATGGGCGTTAAGTAGGAACAGCCCGCTCCGATGGCGATGGCCAGCACAATCGCCTGGGGATTGGCTCCCATGGCCGAAGCGATGGAAATGCCAATAGGGGCCAGCACACCGGCGGTGGCCATGTTGTTCATAAGCTGGGTCATCAGCGCTGCCCCAATGAAGAGCACGGCTGTGATCAGGTACAAATTGGTGGTATCCCCTAAAATACTCAGCACCGCATTTCCGAAAATATCTCCGAGACCGCTGTTTTTCATAACCGCTATGATCAGGTTAATTCCCGCGCAGAAAATGATCATTTCCGATCCCATGGAAGATAGGGCCTCTTTGGGCGTCACCAGCCCGGTGAGGATGATGAGGGCGATCATGGCATAGCCGATGAAAAGCGGATTGACAACCGCCAGCTTTAAACTGTCGATGACGAGGGCGAGGATGAACACCACAAATCCGGTTCCCACCACCGCCTGTTTTTTCTTATGGGCCGCCGTCAAAGTGCCTATCTCCATATCCGCATTGCCCGGAACTTCCTCATCGTAAGACGCGCACCAGCGGTTCATCAATACCATATAGAGGCCGCCGATGATGAAGATCGGAAGTCCCACCCATATGAAGTCAAACATGCCGAAGAGCTCCAGTCCGGCTTCTTCCAGAGCCGTATTCGCGTAGATGTTGGTGGGCGTTCCGATCAGGGTGCAGGCGCCGCCAAGGGTTGTGGCGTAGATGATGAACAGGATCATTTTCGAATGGCTGATCTTCGTCTTCTTCGCGATGCTGAAAATGACCGGAAGAAATGCCATGGCCACGTAGCTGTTCTGAAGCACAAAGGAAACTGCGCCGGAAATCAGATACAGAATTCCGAAAATCACCATGTCCCGTTTCTGGCCGCTCACCCCTCTGGTGGCCTTGTCCACCACATTTCCGATCACGATATCCAGGCCAGTGGCAGCTATCATGCCGCTGAACATGCAGATAATGATCATCAAATGAAGGCCGGAGTTATTTAACACTCCAAATACGTCGGACGAACTCATGGTGCCGCAGAACACCACCACAGGCGCCATGCACACAAAAGTCATCCAGTTCGGAAGTTTTGGAATTACTAACACTGCAACAAAAATTATAAAGGCTGTTACGGCCCCTACCGTTGATAAACTCATAATTGTATTCCCTCCTGTTTTTCTTTATGTATTCGCCCCGGCCGGAAACTTCAACACAATATCCAAATATAACTTCTATTCATTGTATATTACTGTACAAGAATCACAAATTATGTTTGATTATTTAAGATAGGTTTATTATAACTTCCCAACGGTTTATTGACTAATACTAATAAAGTATGTTACTATAGCTCAAAGCTATGGTGATTCACTCGGCGCTTGACTGTGCGGCGCAGGATTTGCGCAGCGCAGGATTTGTGCGGCGCAGAATTCGTGCAAAAAAACGTTTTGGCATGGAGGAATTTTATGGAAATTAAAGATGCGGAATATGTTCTGGCCATTGCCAGAAACCGGAATATCTCAAAGGCCGCCAGGGAACTGTTCATCTCCCAGCCATCCCTCAGCCGTTATCTGTCCAATCTGGAAGCCCGGATTGGAGTTACCCTTTTTGAACGGCAGAAAAGCGAGGTCACGCCCACCCAGGCGGGGGAAATCTACATCCGTTACTCCCAGGAAATCGCCTCCAAAAAACAGGCGCTCTATCAGGAACTCCAGACCTTAAAAACTCAGGAAACAGACATCATACGAATCGGATTTTCCTTAAATTCCAGCACTTTATATCTGTGGGAGGATTTTGCGGAATTTTATAAAAAATACCCCAATTACCAGATCGAAATATCAGAAATCTTAAACCGGGATATCGAACAGGCTTTGGTTGACAAACGCCTGACATTTGCGGTGTCCTGCACGCCGGAAGATACCTCGGTAGTGAAGTTTCAAAAGGTCTATGATTATTACTTTTTGGTGCTGATCCCCGCCTCTAACCCGGTCTGTAAGACGGCCAGGCAGGTTCCGGACCTCCCATTTCCATGGATTGATTTAAATGACATTGCAGGAGAACGGTTCATCCTGCAGAACTTAGACTGCCGCATCCGCCATCATATCAACCAGATTTTAAAAGATAATCACATCACCCTGTCCCATATCATCACCACCGTTCAGAGTTCCACGACGGCCATCCAATATGTGGAAAAGGGCATCGGTCTGTGTTTTTTATCGGATTCATTTTATTCCTACATCAGCAGGCCGGAAAATGTCCGGGTTTTCTGCATCGGATCACCGGCTGCTAAGGATGCGTCCGGCATTCTGTCTTTGAAAAGCAGGAAGTTTTCTCCGCCGGAAAAGCTCTGTATTAAGATTATCAGTCAAAATCTGATCATCAGGGTGGATCAGATCAGAGAGGAAGGGAAATTAACATGATTACAGACCTGACTGCCGAGCATTCCGAAAACAAGCTCTGGCGTTTTTTACTGCCCATGCTGTTAAGCGTCATGTTTCAGCAGTTCTATAACATTGCCGACAGCATGATCGCGGGAAGATTTGCAGGGGAGGACGCCCTGGCCGCGGTGGGGGCTTCTTATCCTATTACCGTCATTTTCATGGCATTTGCCACGGGAAGCAATTTAGGGGCCTCTGTCATCGTATCACGGCTGTTCGGGGCGAAAGATTATAAGAGGATGAAAACGGCCGTCACCACGGCTTTCACTGCCTGTGGGATTCTGAGCCTGTTTCTGACGGCATTTGGCCTGGTATTCTGCGCGCCCATGATGAGGCTGATCAGAACGCCTGGCAATATATTTGCCGACGGGGCAATGTATCTTAGAATCTATACCCTGGGAATGGCCTTTTTAATTCTGTACAATGTGTGTACGGGAATTTTTACCGCCGTGGGGGATTCCAAGACCCCGCTCTGGTTTTTGATCGGCTCCTCTTTGGGAAACATTTTATTAGATATCTGGTTTGTGGCCGGCCTTCACATGGGGGTGGCCGGTGTGGCCTGGGCCACCTTTATCGCTCAGGGCATTTCCTCTCTGCTGGCCCTGTCCACATTATGGCGGCGTTTGAAGAAGATGACGGGAAATGAAAAAGCGCCATTTTTCGATCAGCATATCTTAAACCAGATTTCAGCTGTGGCAGTGCCCAGCATTATGCAGCAGAGCGTCCTTTCGGTGGGCAATTTATTTATCCAGGTGATTGTAAACCGGTATGGCTCGGGGACCATCGCAGGGTATTCGGCTGCGATTAAATTGAATACATTTGCCATCACCTCATTCATGTCCCTGGGAAGCTGCCTGTCCAGTTTTACGGCACAGAATATCGGGGCTGGAAAGGGGTTCCGCATCCCGCTGGGATTTAAAAAGGGAGTGAAGCTTTCGCTGCTGGCCGCGGTTCCTTTCTTTGGGCTGTATTTTGGGTTCAGCAGCCAGATGATGAGGCTGTTTTTGAACGCGGAAAGTGTGGACGCCATTGAGGCGGGAAGCAGGTTTTTAAAAATTGTGGCTCCATTTTATTTCATGATTTCCATTAAACTGATGACGGACGGCATACTCCGGGGTTCCTCCGCAATGGCATATTTTGTAATGGCTACTGTGCCGGACCTGATCCTGCGGATCTGCTTCGCCTGGATGCTCTCTCCGGCTTTTGGAAGTACGGGGATTTGGATGGCGTGGCCTTTTGGGTGGCTGGCGGCTACGGTTTTGACGGTTGTGTTTTATCGGAGGATATTGAAGAAAATGGGGTAAAGGTATGGATGAGGAGGGAGGTATGACATGATTTTTTTTAAACTGATTGACGAAGGCAAGTTAACTCTTGAATCACGGCAACATCTTGATAAATTCCGGAAAAGCCAGTAAAATCAATGGTTGTACGAAACACAAAGGCGTTTTCTACACCATTTTTGAAAGAGCCTTGATATGACAGGAAAAGCAAGTTAAAATATAATTATTATGGAAAATCGAGGTGACGTGATGAAAAATCATTTGATGCCATATCAATCAGTTCTTATAGAAATTAAAAGTATTATTTCTTCTGGTCAAAAAGCAGCCTATAATGCTTCCAGTAAGGCGATGTTGCTTACCTATTGGAATATTGGCAAACGAATTGTAGAGCAGGAACTGGGTGGCAGTGAACGTGCAGAGTATGGTAGAGGTTTAATTTCTGCATTGGCAGAAGATTTGACAAAGGAGTTTGGCAAAAATTATTCTAAAAGAAATCTGCATTATTACATCAAATTTTATCAGTGTTTTCCCGATGAGCAGATTGTGAACGCGTGCGTTCACAATCTTAACTGGACACATATTCGGAGCCTTCTTCGTGTTGCAGATGAAAATGCACGCTATTGGTATATGAAAGAGGCTGTTGACGAGAGCTGGAGTTCAAGAACCTTAGATCGTAATATTAGTACGCAGTATTATTATAGGTTACTTCAGGCACCGAAAAAAGAGGCTATAATTGAAGAAATGAAGCAGAAAACCGCAGAATTTCAAAAAAATCAATTCGAACTAATCAAAAGTCCGGTGATTGCAGAATTCCTTGGATTTAAGAATGAGGATACTTACTTAGAGGGAGATTTAGAATCTGCCATTCTTTCTCATATTAGAGATTTTTTGATGGAATTGGGCAGAGGATTTGCGTTTGTGGCTCGTCAGCAACATATTGTAACGGAAACTTCGGACTACTATTTAGATCTCGTTTTTTACAATATCGAACTTAAATGCTATGTTTTAATCGATTTGAAGATGGGCAGAATTACCCATCAAGACGTAGGACAAATTGATATGTATGTACGCATGTATGATGATTTAAAACGAGGACAGGGTGATAATCCTACCATTGGGATTCTATTGTGTTCAGAGACTGATAAGGATATTGCCAGATACTCGGTACTTCATGATAATGATCGATTGTTTATGTCAAAATATTTGACTTATTTGCCTACGAAAGAGCAACTGAGAGCAGAGATTGAACGACAGAAAGAAATTTTTTCTATGCAGCATCCGGTTCTATATGTAGATGAGCAGAAAATGGATATATAAATACAAATGGAGGGGTGGAGAAACTGACTAAGATGCCTGTAGTTTCTTCAGATAATGTAATTATTAAAGTAACATATGAAGTGCGATGATGTGGCAGAAAAAATCTTCTTCTACCTGTGCGGCCAACAATGTTACCGAGTACAAATCCCCATCCGCATGGCGGTGTTTCCCAATGAGGGCGAGTCGCTGATCTCCCAGCGCTTCATTCATATCCCGGAAGCGGGCGGTTGCATGGCCGTCTATGTAAATCTCTGTATCTGTCATCAGTTTCTCAAAATTATCGTTTGTCGCTATCTCACAGAGAAACCGGTTATTGATATGGCCACGCCCTAATAAGTACTACAGGGTGTCCGCTGAAAATCAGGTTGAAAACGACCAAAACTACTGCACCACTTACTACACCATTTGCCCATTAATTTGCGTAGATTTATAAAGATTAGCGTAGGTTCAGGGCAAAACACGAAAAATGAGAAAACGCCGGAAAGCCCGTTATCAAGGTTTGAAGGCTTATGAAGGGATATAAATGAGAATTCAACGCTTACTGGGACTGCTCTGCGTTCTTGGAGAGGTGGATAAAATCACAGTCCAGGAACTAGCCAATCGGTTTGAAGTCTCAAAACGGACTATTTTCCGGGACTTGGAGATGCTTAACTGCGCCGGAATTCCAATCGTCTCCTATCCGGGAGTTGGCGGCGGCGTAGCGATTTTAAGAGGTTATAAAGTGGATAAAAAGATTTTATCCATAGAGGATACAGACAAGCTGTTCACCGCTTTAAGCGGCTTAAAAAGCATTGACAACGATTCTTCCATAACAAATCTGATCGCCAAAATGGCTCCGGGGCAGGAACCGGATCTCCCGTCTCCAAGCCCATATGTACTGAATCTGTCCTCCTGGTTCAGCGACAGCATTACCACCAAAAAAGCGGCCGCATTCCATCATGCAATTGAAGGCCGGCGCCTGGTGCGGTTAGATTATATCTCCAGGACTTCCCGCGTCGAGAGAACTGTGGAGCCTTATAAACTTGTATTTAAGCAGTCTTATTGGTATTTATACGCATTTTGCCGGGAAAGGGAAGATTTCAGAATGTTCCGGCTGAACAGGATCGCTTCTTTTGAAATATTAGAAGAGCAGTTTCCACTGCGGCAGATAAAAAATCCTGAATTTAAAGTGGACTTTGGCAGAGAAATTTTTTCTTTCCAAAAACAGGAGGGATTTTATGAGGTTGTGCTCAGGTATGACCGATCAAAGGAATATGAATTGACGCAGAAAATCGACGCTTCTTTTTTCTCTTCTCCCGAATCCCAAAGCGGTTCTGAGGTTTTACAGGGCCAGGGAGAAATCCGCTTTTTTACTTCCGACCTGTCCTTTACCGCCAATCTGGTCATGGGACTGCTGGATAAAGTACAGGTGATCTCTCCGCCGGAGCTTTATAATGAAATAAAAGAACGGCTGCACAAAATAAATTTATTATATAAAGGATGACATACTGCTGTCATCTTTTTTATTGTAGAATATCCACTGTAAACATCCACATAAAAGCAGGACGCTCAGTCATTTTCCTGACAGCGGACATTTTATTCCACAATCATCACAAATGGAGGAAATTATGAAAAAAGAAGTGATAATTTTTATTTTTGACGGCTATGCCGACTGGGAGCCCGCATTCCTGTGTTCGGAACTAAATTCGATGGAATCAGAATACGTGGTTAAAACAATGAGTTTAGACAAAAATCCAAAGTTCTCAATGGGGGGATTTCAAGTGATCCCGGACTATTCGGTTCATGATGTTCCGGGCGATTTCAGCCTGCTCGTCCTAACCGGAGGAACCGCCTGGATCGAACAGAAAAACAACGGCGTGCTCCCGGTGGCGGAATATGCAGTGAATCGCCAGATTCCCGTGGGCGCAATCTGCAATGCGGTTAATTTCATGGCTGAAAACGGATTCCTGGATCAGATTCCCCATACGGGAAACACCCTGGAATTCATGAAATCGCAGGCACCTCACTATAAAGGAGACAGGTATTTTACCGAACGGCAGGCAGTCAGCTCTTCTGGTATCATCACTGCCAACGGTTCCGCGGCTCTGGAATTTGCGAAAGAAATATTTCTGGTTTTAAAGAATAAGACGGAAAAAGAGGTTGATGAGTGGTATCGGATGCATAAGCAGGGGTTTTATCCGGCGTAGAGCATGTCTGAAAATTGCTCTAGATATAATGGCAGAATCTTTTATATGATTAAGATTCTGCCATTAGCTTCACAACAATATTTACTTATAAACCCGCTTTCTTAACTATCTGCAAATCATATCCAAGCGTATTCAGCAAACTGCAAAAGGTTTTTAGAGTAGGGCTGTTCTCTCTATTTTCTATTCTGGAAATGACCTGCTGCTTGTTTCCTGTAAGCTTCGCTAAATCTCCCTGTGTAAGCTTCTGTTCCTTACGCAGTTGTACCAGCTCTGACAGCAGCTTATATTCTGTTCTGCTTTCATCCCATGCCTGTGCAAATTCCGGACTGGCTGCCTTTTCTTTTTCAATAACTTTTTTTACCTTTAATTCAACAAATGGCATATGAACACCCCCATTGCATTATTGTCTTTATCCAGTATTGATAATACAACTTTTTTGTTGTTTTATCAATTTTATTTCACTTCAACCCTTTTGACAACCTTTTTATCCTGACATCTCTAATCTACTCACCTTTTTTATTAAAATTCCTCTTGCACAATTCCCACATTCGGTGTAAATTATGTTCTTAGAATCTATCTAAGAAAGAGGACAAAACGATGTCAAAACAAGCGGCAAAAGACATGACCACAGGTTCGCCCATGAAATTAATACTGGGATTTTTAATCCCCATGCTGTTTGGACTTTTATTCCAGCAGTTTTATAACATGATGGATACCATTATTGTAGGTAAATACCTGGGCGTTGACGCCCTGGCATCGGTGGGATCAACCGGTTCCATCAATTTTATGGTCATCGGTTTCTGTATCGGGGTGTGCAGCGGCTTTTCCATTCCCGTGGCCCAGAAATTCGGCGAGAAAAATTATACGGCCCTGCGCCGTTTTGTGGCCAACAGCGGGTGGCTGGCTTTGATTTTCTCAGTTGTCATGACCTCGGTTGTATGCCTGCTCTGCCGCAATATTCTGGTCTGGATGAAAACGCCGGAGAACATCATTGATGGAGCTTATGATTACATAATCATCATCTTTTCCGGCATACCGGCCATTTACCTGTATAACATGCTTTCGGGCGTCATCCGGTCCCTGGGGGACAGCACCACGCCGTTATTTTTCCTGCTGATTTCCTCTGTGCTCAACATCCTTTTGGATTTGTTCACCATCCTCGTGCTGCATATGGGAGTTGCCGGGGCCGCATGGGCTACGGTCATCGCTCAGGGCGTTTCGGGAATCCTCTGTATCCTTTATATGAGTAAAAAATTCACCCTCCTGAAAATGGAGGGTGATGAATGGAAACCAGACGCCGGATATATGAAGATCCTCTGCGGAATGGGAATCCCCATGGGGCTGCAGTATTCGATTACGGCAATTGGAAGCGTGATTCTTCAGACCGCAGTCAATTCCCTGGGTTCCGTGGCCGTAGCTTCGGTAACTGCGGGCAGTAAAATCAGCATGTTTTTCTGCTGTCCCTTTGACGCAATGGGCTCCACCATGGCCACTTACGGCGGGCAGAATGTGGGCGCAGGGCGGCTGGACCGGATCAGCCAGGGGCTGAAATCCTGTGTTATTTTGGGAGCCGTCTATTCGGTCATCGGCTTTACCGCCCTGTATCTGTTCAGCGATACGGTGGCCCTTTTGTTCGTAAATGCAGACGAAACGGAAATCCTGCACAACACGCGGCTTTTCCTCATCGGCAACAGCCTGTTCTATTTCCCTCTGGCCCTGGTGAACATTGTCAGATTCATGATTCAGGGACTGGGGTATTCCAAGCTGGCGATCCTGGCCGGGGTATGTGAAATGGCAGCCCGTTCATTCGCGGGATTCTGCCTGGTTCCGTTGTTCGGTTATATTGCTACCTGTTATTCCAACCCCATCGCCTGGATTGCGGCGGATCTGTTTCTGATTCCCGCCTATTTCCGGGTGATGAAGGATCTGCGCAGGAGGATGCCGGGGAAAGTGGGGCGTGCAGATGACGGGAATGAATTTTCAAACACGCTCTAACACCTGGTATCCCACCTGCCGCAGAATACATTTTCATTATATCGGCCTTTAAACTCAGACCTGCCCATCATCTTATCCACGGCGGCGGCGATGGCCTCGTCGGAATTCAGATACGCATTGATATAAGTCTTTGCCATGGGCACGTCGATCAAATGGTTTGTGAAGTTCAGGGACAGGAAAATGGTTGGAAGCTGGGAGACATACCAGGGCTGGGTCACCGGCTCCGCCCATTTTACTCTCATGGTATTGAACTGGGCAAATCCGGCTACATTTAACACCACCAGGCAGAGATCGTATTTTCGTGAAACTTCTTCCATCTTTCCTTTTATATCTGGGTTTTGGGCATCCACCTGAAACCCTTTTTCTTCCAGGATTTTAATCAGGTGGGCTTTTACTTCCGCGCTGTCGTCCGGTTTTAACTTTCCGGCAATTACTGTGCCTTCCCCGCCGATGAATACCAGCTTAATCCTCTTGTGCTTTTCCGGGCTGATGGGGAGATAGTGTCTGGTGTCTTTAACCAGGGTTATATAGCGGTCGGCCATCTGAGCGGCGGTCCGGCGGTGTTCTTCGCATCCGATCACCTGCAGGCCGTCTCTGGAAGGAATCAGTTTTCCTTCCGCCTGGAGCCGGTGAAGGTTCAGGCTGGCCTTTACGCCGAGAATCCGGCGGAGGGCGTCCTGCATTCTCTCTTCTGAAATGATCCCATTTTTATATCCGTCCATCATATATCCGAAATCTTCATCCATATCGTTGAAAAACAAGAACATATCGCAGCCTGCCGCAATGGCCCCCGGCACCTGTTCTCTTCTGGGCATGGCCGCGAACATTCCGATCATATGGGAGGCGTCGGTAACCACCAGGCCGTTGAATCCCAGTTGTTCTTTTAACAATCCATTTATCAGTTCCGGCGACAAGGTGGCGGGAAGGATCTCTTCATCCTTCATGCCCGGACAGAGTTTTTTGCTGTACTGGGGAAGGGCGATGTGCCCTGCCATGATGGTCATCACGCCTTCGTCAATCAGGGCCTTATATACCTTTCCAAAGGTCTTGTCCCACTCCTCACAGCTCATATCATTGACGCCCATGATCAGGTGCTGGTCGTTCTCTTCCGTGCCGTCTCCCGGAAAATGCTTACAGCAGGTGGCCATATTCTGAGTTTTAATGCCGCGGAAAAACTCTTTGGAATAGGCGGTCACATCGTCAGGATCGTCGTTAAATGCTCTGCACTGGACGATGGTATTTCTCCAATTGTACAAAAGATCCACCACAGGAGCGAAGTTCCAGTTACAGCCCACGGCCGCGCTTTCAGCCGCGCCGATCCTGGCGGATTCATAGGCTGTGGACGGATCGTTGGAAGCAGCCACGGCCGCCCCGGTGGCGACGGCAGTTCCGCCGGCAACGCCTCCATTTCCTCCCGCTTCGCAGTTGGATGCGATTAAAAGAGGAATCTTCGTGTTTTCCTGAAGCACCCGGTTTTGTTCATAGATCACTTCAGGAGCTTCATTATGATAGCGGATCGCCCCCACATGGTAATGATCCACCACGTATTTTAAATCTTCCGGTTTCCGGCTTGTGACCATATTCACAAACAGCTGGCCCACTTTTTCCTCATCGCTCATGGAAGCAATCGTAGTTTCGATCCATTTTATATCCTCTTCTGTCAGACAGTAAGGTTTTTCTCTCAAATTTACCATAATATTCATTCCCCTCTATTTTAATCGATCCTCAAATTCAGCGATCCGCTGGTTCTGGTATTCTCCCTGATAAGTTCCTTCCATCAGCCGTTTAAATGCTTCTGTCCTCAGCCGTTTCCAGGAAAATTCTTCGTTTCCGGGCAGAATGGGATAGAAGGCGGCGTCATTTGCCTGGGCGGCCAGCAAATCTCCAGGCGCGTCTCCCACCATCAGGGCACATGTACGGTCATAACCGTCTTCCAGTTTTAATCCAATGCAGTGCGCCTTGCTTCCCATATCCTGGGTCATGATTTCTTTCACAAAGCCGGTTAGCCCGTGGCGGCTCCATTCCGCTTCCACCGCTTCCCGGTTGGCAGAAGAGACGATCACAATATCGGCCGCGCGGCTCATTTCCTCCAGCCCCTCCCTTACTCCGGGAAATGGTTTATCGTCCTTAGGCAGCCTGGATATGGACTGGTTCACACGGCGTGACCAGTCCAGGGCTTTTAACAGGATCGGGCTTTTGGTCTCCGCGGCTTTTTGTTCCAGGGCCTGATTGGAAAGTTCCCTGCTCTGATGCACCCATTGTGTCAGGTCTGAAATATCTTCCTTCAACATTCCCATATCGGAATAGGTGCTCAGGGCCAGTTCCAGGCCGAGGAACCGGTTGATTCCCCGGGTCCTGGAATATAAATTCAGGGTATCCCATATGTTCAGGACTTGTGTTCTCCATGGTTCCAAATCCCAGACGTTTAGAAGTTCCGGGCCAAAACAGACTTTATGTTTTACATTCATGGTATCCATGGCGCAGCCGTCCGAATCCACGCAAACCAGATATTTTTTTCTCTCCATCAATCACACATTCCTTTCCGAATTTAAGCTGCTTTTCTCAATGCCAGTTCCGCCTGGATTTCTGCCATCTTATCCTTATCCAGATTATACCATTTCATGGCGATAATGGTAGCCAGATGGCCGAGAATCGGCACGATGCAGAAGCAGATCATGATTGCCATGTTAAATGTATCGTTTACCGGTTCATTTGGCCTGATCACCACATTTCCCACTCCCGCCAAGGTCAGGGCAAATCCCTGGATTAACGCGGAAAAGGAAGATATCATCTTGTCAATGAAGGAGAACAGGGTTCCCATCATGCCGGGCACAAAACGGCCGCTTCTGTAGCTTTCGTAGTCGGTACAGTCGGCGATCATGGGGATGATTCCTGAATTTCCCATGCTGGCGAGACATTTCTGCACCAGGAACATGCCTAAAAAGACCGCTGGCATCTCCGGATTTGGTTTGACGATGAACATGATGATGAGCATGATCATGGAACCCCAGGTTCCCACTAAAAAGGTCCTCTTCAGGCCGAATTTTCTGGATACGAACACGCCTCCGATGGAAATAGCCACCAGGGGAACGATCAAAAGGCTGGAAAATACTCCCTGGAGTTTGGAATTGAGAAGCATGTTGGCGAATAAATAAGTCATGGTTCCGCTCATCAGAAGCTGGCCTAATTTATCGGTAGCCGCTGATATGATCAGCATCTGGATGGGGCGGTTATGTGCGATAATATCTGTGTAATCTTTGAATTTCAGTTTCGGCTGTGAACCGGCTACGCCGAAAAACTCCGGTCTGTCTTTCTGGCTGATGCCGATAATCGCTAAAATGGTGAATACAAAGGAGATCATAGCCAGGACCAGAACGGCTTCTCTCCACATGGCCGGATTGATCATGCCCAGGCCTTTTCCGTTCTCACCGATGAATTCACCTACGGAATATTTTTCAGCCAGGATGGTGGTGATCAGCATGGGGACCAGGGCGCTGGCCATCTGGGTCAGTACGCTGTCAAATCCCGCAAAAATCGGTCTCTGTTTCGGGTTGTTGGTCAGCACCGCCTGGCCCGCTTTTGTTACCACGGTCTGGCAGGTATATCCCACAACATAAAGCACATAAAAAATGGTGGTGAATATATACTTCTGCGTCAGGCCCCAGGAAGGCGGGGTATTGAAAATAACGATCAGGCTGGCCCAGATGATCACATTTCCGATCAGCATGTAAGGCCTGAATTTGCCGAATTTTCCATTGGTGCGGTCCACTAAAAATCCTACGATAGGATCCGTAATAGCGTCGAAGATACGGGTGCTGGTGGCGATGATTCCGATGATAGCCGCCGCCATGCCAAGCACGTTCTGTGTGAAGTATGAATACTGCATCATTAAAAACATGGCGATATTGGTCGCGCAGTTGTTTAATGAAAAGAAACCGATCTGCCAGATTCTGGCGTTGTTATACTGTTTCGCTGTTCCCCTGTTATTTTCCATATTATCCTCTCTTTCACCTTAAAGTAACTGTTCAGTCAGGTCAGAACTGTTACACCTTAAAGGCACTTTTGGCCTGCCTTTTCAGTTTGATGTAATCCATCGCTTTTGGGCGAGGAATTTGTTATTACTTTTTTAATCGCCGGCTTGATTGATATGTTTATTTTAACAAAATTGACTTTTTAGTGTTAGGATTATATAATTATAATTAGCAATATTTTATTATATGAAAAAGTGAATTTATATAGTTTTTAGCAGGGGATTTTGTGCAATTTAACGTAACAGCTCAGATAGGTCTGCGCATTTACTGCACAGACCGTACGAAAACATAGGGGCTGCAGGCACCCAGACCCTCGCAAAAGGCGAATTTAATGGGCTGGATGCGTAACAGTTTGGACCTGTCTGAACTGCTGCAATTTAACTAAAGAGAAGAAAAATCATGGGAATTTAACAGCATACAGGAATAAAAAGCAGATTCCGGAAAGGCAGGTTCAGAATGGGAGAATTGAAAACAGCACTGATATCAATACAATTTATAGAGGCCTTAACGCAGGTTCCGGCCGCATTGTGCGATAAACGGCTGGACACTCTGGAACTTCATATCAAACAGTATATACCTGATTTTCTGAAAAACAATTTTCCGTTTTTCATCACAGCCAATATGGTGGATTCTTTTCGTCCCCACACATTGTACCATATCACGGATTTCATCGGCCTGAATTTCACCTGTTTTCTGGTTGAAGACACCAGCCAGATGTTTTTAATCGGCCCTTATCTGTTAAATGTTCCGGACACCTCCTATTGCGAACAGATGCTTCAGGAAAATGATTTAAACCTGTCTCTTCTGATTCCCCTCCACCAGTTCTACATGGAAATGCCGGTCTCAACTAACTCCATAATGCTGGAGGCGGCCAGAACCGCGTTAAAGGTGATCACACATCATGAGGAAGCCGTTCCCTATCAGCATTACCAGCCCCAGGCGCAGCATGGCAGAGAGGTTTCCAACCTGTCACCGGAAGGTTATGATGAGGCGATGATGGAACTGTTGGAACAGCGTTACCGCATGGAAAAACTGATGCTTCAGGAAGTCCGCCAGGGCAATTCAGAAATGGCGCTGAAATACTACCGCCTGTTTTCCCAGTTCAGCAGATCCATTGTGCGGACGGAAGACCCTATAAGAACCGCAAAAAACCTGGGGTTTTCCCTCAATACCATGCTGCGGAAAAGTGCGGAACTGGCAGGAATCCATCCGGTCTATCTGGATATCATTTCCTCAAATTTCGCGATGCTGATTGAAAATTCCAATAATTTAAAAGAACTGGATGAGTTTAAATACCAGATGATCAGCGCCTACTGCCGCTTTGTGCAGAAACACAGGCTGGATCAGTATTCTCCGCTGGTGAGAAAGGCCATTACCTATATTCATGTCAGGCTGGCTGATCCTCTGACTTTGGGAAAGATTGCGGACGGGATTAAGGTCAGCTCTTCCTATCTTTCCAAGTTATTCAATGAAGAGGTGGGGGAATCGATTTCGAATTATATTGCGGAGGCCAGGATTAAAAAGGCGGCGGAACTGCTGTCTTTTACGAGAATGCCGATACAGAATGTATCGGCATATGTGGGATTCAGTGATTTGAATTATTTCAGCAGGTGTTTTAAGAAGTGGATGGGGATGACGCCGTCGGAGTACAGGGGGAGGGAGAGTATTGGGGTGTGAGGTATGTGTAAGAGATATTAATACGACCTCCTCAAACTCTTCATTTTTTTAACTGCGTGTGTTAATATAAGGATCTCTTCTTCTTTGTACAGAATGATTATTAATGCACAAATCGTCAGTTGAACAGCATACATATGGTTGGCAGATAATCCAACAAGACATTGGATAACTATAAGGATATATGAAATAGCATCGCGTTTGATATTGATTCTAATTTTTATATATGAGCGCACTTTACGCATCCTGCATATCCATACTACTAAATTGCTTACCATTGTAGCTATAACTGCCCCGAGGACACCTAAGACAGGAATAAACAGTGCATTCAAAATTGCATTGATTAATCCGCCTATCATAGTAGTCACCGCCAATGTTCTAGTGTCTTTGACTGCGTTAAACACACCTGAAAGACATACGCTCAACCCGCCAAATAAATGAGCAATAATCAGCATTCCAGTATATTGCCATGCAGCAAAAAAGTCATTTGCATAAAGCAGTTTTGCCAGTAGAACATTAATCAATAAAATAGCACTGCTTGAAAGCGTCATGGCACATCCATAATAAGAGTATATATATCCCATAAAACCATTTCTGTCCTCTGGGTCGAATTCTTGAATTGCTGATAATGACCATGCCTGATTAAAAATTGTCTGTATCATTGACATAATTGAAGGTATTTTATAGGCAACTGCCAGTAGTCCATTGGCACTTACTCCACAAATGAAAATCACAAAAAGTCTATCCAGCGAGTTGTTAGCCCACCAAGCCAGTCCATTTAGGATTAGCGGAGCAGAGTATAACAGCATCCTTTTTTCCAAATCCCGATCTGCCCCAACATCTTTAAAGTTCAGATATCCGTAAAACCATGTGCTTGTGAACAAATAGAGCATAGGCACAGC
This sequence comes from Clostridium sp. MCC353, assembly GCF_018785315.1. Lineage (GTDB taxonomy): Bacteria > Bacillota > Clostridia > Lachnospirales > Lachnospiraceae > CHH4-2. Next base: position 46,129 of record NZ_WQPN01000158.1, read on the forward strand.
AATAGCTATCAGATGGGCCATAAGATATCCGTCAACTCCCATGCCAAACTTAATAAGGAATAAAATGTTGCATCCTGCGTTAAGCAAGGAACACATTAGACCGGCGATAACTAAATTCTTTATTCTTTCTTTTCCCTTTAAATAATTTACAAAAGTATTATATAAGCTTGTCAACAAAAAATTCACAAAGATAAAAACATAAAACTTATCCTGTAACACAACCAAATTTATAGCTCTGAAACCAAACATCAACAATAGTAAAGCCAAGCTTCCAAACGATATGACTTTTATAGCAATCAATAAGATTGAAGTATCTTTATTGTGTTTATCCAGTACAAAGCGTATGACTCCGTCTGCTATGTCTACAGAAAAGATAGGAATGGCAAGCTGCACAATGGTATACAGCATGTCCACTGTCCCATATTCCTCCATTGACAAACAGTTTGTATATAAAGGAACGAGGAGAAAACCTATAATTTTAGTGCCAAAGGAACTGATAGCAAACAGCAGCATATTGGCACCCAATTTTTTGTATGCATTTTTCATTCAGACAATTCTCCCGCTCTTACTTGAAACTTGCTTCCGGCATTTTGTAAACTGATATTTAAAAATTTCAACAAGTCTTCCTATATATTTTTTCCAAAAAAGGATACCACCTTTATATCCATCTTGGATATAGGTCTGTACCAGTAATATAAAATGCCCATTAAGTGTAAGTTTAACTGCTAAAGCACCATAGTGTGCCGCCCATACACGTTTTTTAAATCCCTTTGATTCCTGGTCAATTTCCTCTATAGTATTTTGAAAGGCAGAAAGAAATTGTTTCTTTAAAGCAACCGCACTTTTTCCCTGCAATTGATTGTTAACCGTATTACCAACTATTTCTACCAATGGTTCTTTAACTACCCCGATCGTAAATCTTCTAAAAAAGCGGAGAAGAAATTCAAAATCCTGATGTCTAAAAAAAGCCTCATCAAATCCGTTCAATTCACGGTAACAAGAAGTCCGCATCATAATCGAAGGTGTGCACGGTGTAAAAGTTAATTCAAGAATTTCTTGTGATAAATTTCCTGCAAGGTCACTGGAGACGATATCTCCTCCCTGGTATCTCCAGCAATATACAGCTCCATACTCTGGATGGCATTCCAGGTAATCCGTCTGACGCTTTAATTTATATGGCAGGAACCTATCGTCATCATCCAGAAAAGCAATATATTTTCCCTTAGCTGCCTTTACTCCAGTATTCCGGGCAGCTGCTCCATTTTTATTTTTATCGTGTTTAATATACATAACCCGTGTCTCTTTCCCATACTTTTCCATTATGGATTCCGTAGCAAGCCTTCCAATGGAACCGGGCTCATTGTCATCAACTACAATTATTTCAAAATTTTCATATTCTTGAAGCAATGCAGAATCTACTGAACTCTCCAAGGACGGGTTCCCCCCAAATGACGGTATAATTACTGATACAAACGGTTCCATAAATTACCTCCAACAAATTCCATTAAATTCAGCGATACCCGAAACCCAAACATCCTTGCAGACAAAGAAAAAAACCTGTACTTCACATTCGGTGCAAGGCGAAATAATTTCCTATTAGCTTTGCAGCAATTCACAACTTTTTCTTTCCCATCAGGGGGTAACTGCTTATAGAATGACAACATCGGATAAACTGAACGCATGAGCCTGTCTGTAATTAACTTCCGCCTCTCGTCTGAGATTAAACACATTTCCTTGTCTTTTATTAACATAGCCGACATTTCAATGACATCCGTGATCCGCTTAGATGATATGGTATTGGTAATAGATCCTTTTCTCTGCATCCTATGGTAATACCACGGAACAGAACATTCCCCAAATTTTTCGGCATACATCATGACCCTGCTGCTCCAATCTACATCTTCGTGTAAAAATCCCTTCAAAAATCGAAGATTATAACTTTCAATAAAAATCCTTGAGAGTACTTTTTTTTGGGCAGGCCATGTTGATTTTGATTTTTTCAGCTCCCATAGCAAGGCTTTTTCCAATGAAACCCCATCTCTAAAAAAAGCCTCCATCTGCTCATCCTGCTCCACAATATCGCCATCTCCATAATATTCTGTCAATCTTGTGAGCAGAACATCTGGATATATTTTTTGAATGCATTCTTTGAAATTGTTTAAAGCATTCTCGGCAATAAAGTCGTCAGCATCCACGAATAAGAAGTAGTCTCCTTTGGCTCTATCCATTCCATAATTTCTTGCGTCAGATAAGCCTCCATTCTCTTTATGATATACGTGAATCTTTCCGTCAAATGCACCAAACCAGTCACAAAGCTGGGGAGTTGAGTCTGTCGAGCCATCATCAATCAGAATGACTTCATAGTTGCGGTAGGTCTGTGCCTGTATGCTTTTTATACATTCCTCTAAATAGTCCTGTACATTATAGCAGGGAACTATTATCGAAAACAAAATTTCATTCATGGCAAATATCACTCCTCCCATTCTTTGTATTTCATAAACAGTGATAGGCATTTCCTATTCCAATACTTTACTTACTCCCTGGACTTGAAGATCTGGACCGCTATATTTCTTCAGACGTTTCATTGATCTGGCATTATGCGGTATGCAGAGCGCTATGCCTACAAAAAACTGCCAAACCTTCAGGTATGATCCTGATACAAATAAATGTGTACAGTATGATACAAATAGGATTGTTATTGCGCTGTTATATTTTGTATCACACCTAACGGCTTTCAGCATTACTGAGAAAACAGCCGTTAATATTACGAAGCCCATAGGATATCCGAATGACAGCAAAAATTCCAATATAATATTATGAGGATACATACCGTCAGAAATCCAATTTCCCATAACACCATGGCCCAATACTGGATTTTGATTAATCAAATTCCAATAATATTCCAGAAGCTCTCTTCTTCCTGAATCATGCGAAACAATTCCGCCCTGCATCAATAAATAAATACTTCTGCTATTAAATCCCAATTTTACTGAAGTCTGATAAACAAACATAAGAATACTGCTAATATTTATTACAACTACAATGGACAGTATGGTAATAACTGAAATTATAGCTGTTTTTTTTACTTTGCTATATTGCCTTGATAACAGAAGTTCAATAATGACAAAAGCCAAAATACAAATAAAGGGTCCCCTAGAACCAACAAATAGGATAAATAATCCCATAAATGCAGCTAAGACAATATTATAAACTCTGGAGTGAATCGTGAAATCAGCCAACAGCACCAGGGTCGAAAACACCATGATATACCCTAGTGACATGTCATACGATGATGCCCAGTTTCCATAGGATAATACGGCTACTATGGATAGAACAGGAATGGAAATTAACGAAACAAAGTACAGCGACTTTAAAAGTATTTTTCGATCCACAATATTATATGCCGCTATAGATAAAGGAATATAGATTATGGCTATCTGTTTATAGACTGACATCCATTCCAAATCACCTATATTTCCCATAATATTGCTGATCATGAACAGAATACTCACCACTAATTCCAGAACTATAAACACCTTTATGTTAAGGATTTTTTGTATCATTTTAAACAATAGGACTATAATCACTATATATGTTCCAATACGTAAAAGCATTTTTAATGCCGCAGAATCTTGAAATAAAGTCAGCGATACCCTGGTTAATACAGAAAGTGCATAATACGCTGCTATACATATAGAAAAAACAGCATCATTGTTAAACTTGATTTTAAACTTCATAATTATCTTGACCGGAGATTTCCAGCCTACTCTCTTTCTAATCTGCCATCGCAATATCATAGCAGATTTTATTACCTCTTGAGAAATAACTTCTCCTTAATTGTCTAGGGCAGAAAGTATCAGGAAACTATCAATTGTAATTTTCATACACTTTACTCAACAAATTTTTCTATATATCTCGATATATTGCTTCGTAATATCTCCCCAGTTGAATTTCTGTGCGCATTCAATCACAGATTCTGAGATTTCCTGATATCTATCTATAATTTTCTTAATTGCTAAAGCAATATTCCTACTGTCTTTCGGATCTACATGATAGCCTGCTTTGCCTTCTGGAAACTGATTGTCAAATCCTTCGCCTTGTGTATAGATAACTGGAAGCCCCTGGCTCATTGCCTCTGCATAAACCAGACCAAAGCTCTCAGTAAATGAAGGCATTATAAACAGATCACTGTTTCTATAAAATTCAATCAGCGTCTCCTTTGGAACCGCTTTATGATAATGAACACATTCATGATGTTGTATTCTCCGATATACCTTCTTATCATAGATTTCCCCTATTACATCCATCTCTGCTTCTACACCCATGTCTCTTAATTCTTTGAGAGCTTCTATCGTTGTTTCAATATTTTTATTACCATCAATCCTTCCGGCATAGATCAGTCTCAATGGTCTATGTAATTTATGCCTTTCACTGTATATATTCTTTAACCAAAAGTCGTCTATCCCATTCGGAATAATATATGATTTGTCTAACAGCCTTTTTTTTAGTCGATCTGGTACATACAGATTAAACACTTTCTCCCTATAGGATTCAGATAAAAAGCAAATCGCATCAGCCGTTTCCATAATGCGGATGCCACGTCTCCGCAAGAACGGAAGTTTTTTGAAAAAATCATTCACATCTGTATTTCGAACCACCACAATATATGGCAATCCATATTTTTCGGACAATTTCATTGCACAGTTTCCATCTGTAAACAAAGTATAGGCATGAATACAGTCAAAATGTCCAACATCAATTTTTTTTTCAAGAGCAGTAATAATCTTATACTGCTTAAAATCGAAGATAAAACGATCCCTCTTGTTAAAGCATCTGTTTACGCAGACTTTTGTTTTAGATAGCGGTGTATAACTAGCTTGCCCTTCAAGATCAGTAGGTGAGAATACAGTATTCCATAAATCCTCACACTGATCAAAGTGCTTCATCATAACCTGATGAAGAGGTGATGTTATGTAATTTCTATTTATATGAAGCACTTTCATTATATCCACCCTCTATTCCTTCAAATATCCTTACAATCTCCAATATCTATATCCAGCAGCTTCAATCTCTCCCTTATCCAGGATGCTCTTTACATCGATAAGAACTTTCTCTCCATTCGTTCCAGCTTTATACAACTTATCTAATTCCTCTAAACTCATATTCTTGAACTCATTATGGGCTACAGCCAAGATGATACAGTCGGCATCCGCTATCTCTTCTAACGCTGTAAGCGTCACACCATACTCATACATTGCATCTCTCTCACCCGCCCAGGGATCAACCACAATTGGTTGAATTTCATATTCGGCTAGTCGTTTGATGATATCCTCTACCTTGCTATTTCTGGTATCTGGGCAGTTCTCTTTAAAAGTCAGGCCCAAAATAACAACATTACTATTCTTAGGAGCTTTTCCTGCAAGTATTAATTGTTTAATAGCTGCATCAGCTACGAACGCCCCCATTCCATCGTTTACCTTTCGACCAGAAAGGATAATCTGACTGTGATACCCCAGCTTTTCAGCTTCATAGGTAAAGTAATACGGATCCACACCGATGCAGTGACCACCTACCAAGCCGGGACGGAAGCCGAGTGCGTTCCACTTTGTGTTCATTCCATCAACGACCTCCGCTGTGTCAATGCCCATACGGTCAAATACCATGGCAAGCTCGTTCATAAAGGCAATATTAATATCACGCTGGCTGTTCTCTACCACCTTGACTGCCTCTGCTGTCTTGATAGTTGAAACAGGGTATGTTCCCACCTTGATGACGAGATCATATACATTTTTTATTTCTTCCAAAGATTCAGCATCCATACCGGAAACAATCTTCTTGATATTCTCAAGCCTATGTACCTTATCGCCAGGGTTAATACGCTCCGGTGAATAGCCAATCTTGAAATCCACACCACACTTCAGCCCGGATTCCTTTTCAAGAATCGGTACACATACATCTTCCGTTACACCAGGATAGACAGTGGATTCAAATACAACTATGGATCCAGCAGCCAGATTTTTACCAAGAATCTCACTCGCCGCGATAACCGGAGTAAGGTCTGGTGTATGATCCTGATTTACTGGGGTAGGTACTGCAATGATGTGGAACTTCGCCTTCTGAAGATCAGCAGCATCAGATGTAAACTGTACTGTTGTCCTGGCAATAGCTTCATCGCCCACTTCATGGGTGGGATCTATTCCAGATTTGTACAGATCAATCTTTACTGCATTTAGATCAAATCCGATAACTTTTACCCCCTCATTTGCAAAAGCCACAGCAATAGGCATACCTACATACCCAAGACCTACCAATGATAAACTTTCTTCTCCTGATCTAATTTTTTCAAATAAAGACATTTTTTTCACTCCTCTGTCCAGTCAATTATTGGAATCTCATCTGTTATTTCCTTATATTTATATTTCTTAATCACACCATGAACCAAGTTATTACCAGTTAACACTGCTGACATAAAAACACTCTTGTTCAGCCCAATCCTGAACAGCAGATAGTGCCATTTTATCAATTTCCACTTGCTACCGCTTGATATAGAGCCCTCATGCTTAATATAATATGACAGGCACTCCGGCAATCTAAAGCACTTAACTTTTTCAACTGCCTTGAGCCACATGGCGTAATCATTATTCTTTTTCAAATCTGCGATCTGTATCAGCCCCACCACACTCTGGTCATACATGACTGTGATTGTGGAAAAATAGCAGTAGTTAAACATTGTTCGCTTATCCACAACCATTGGACCAGTATTGATATAAGGCATCCATTTTCCATTTATCTGTATTCTGTAATCGGTAAAGGTAAATGCATATCCGTGTTCTTTCATAAAGGAAAGCTGTTTTTCCAGCTTCTTGGGATGCCAGATGTCATCGCTGTCTAGGAATGCTACCCATCTTCCTTTTGCCTCTTGAAGGGCTTTATTTCTTGATTTAGCGGCTCCGCTGTTATGCTTCTTTCTAAACAGCCTTATACGTTGTTCCTGAAATCTTTTTATAATCTCAACGGTACTGTCAGTAGAGCAGTCATCTACTATAATAAGTTCCCAATTACAATAGGTTTGGGCTAGTACTGACCTAATTGCTGCTCCAATATACTTCTCTGAGTTATATGAAGGCATAATAATCGAGATCAATTCATCCTGTTTGTTTCCTACCTGCATTTTTCTTGCCTCTCTTACTCATGCAGTGCATCTTCTGCTTTTTCTTTATCCATAACTCTGCACGGAATCCCTACCGCTGTGGCTCCTTCCGATATGTCCCGGTTTACAAGAGTACAGGCTCCAACCACTGCGTTCTTTCCAATAGTTACTCCACCTGATTTTGCCTGAGAATTTTTGGATATGATATTTGCTCTCATTCCTATATACGCCCCGTCTTCTATTTTGATCGGATAATGACCTTGGTTCTTCCCATGACAGGCAAAATAAACACCATAAGATATTGTCACATGCTCTCCTATCTCAATCAGATCAAAACACATATCATCCAAATAGCACTTCATACCGATAAATGTATTTTTACCTATTTTGAATCCGCAGGAACGATAAATTGCCACCCGCAGATTATTGAACACAATATTCGGGGCCACCACCTGGGCAAAAAACTTTCTGATGGGTTTTCCAATCATCGTAAGCAAAGAATAGTTATAATAATACGGAGCCGGTTTTCCTTTTATTTTCTCATAGGCAAATTTTGCTATTTTCAATTCTGCACCTCATCTCCAACTCACCGGAATAAACACGTAATTGTAATATCTCCAGCTAATGCTCATAAAGCTTACCTTCTTAAAATTTTTTTAGCCTCTGCCTGTTTGCTGTCATATTCTTCCTGGCTTATCTTTCCCCGGCTAAGCAGGTAATCTCCGAAATCCTCTGCTGTAGCCATACCGCTCTCGGTGATACCTTCTTTCTTTATAAAAGCCTTGCCAATGGTATCGAAAATGATTTTCATATCCTTTAGAAATGTAACTTTCTCTATATACTTCAAATCCCACTCCAGCTTGTTCTCCCAGCCGATATCATTACGGCCATTGATCTGTGCCAGACCACTTAATCCGGGTTTTGCCGTATGCCTTGTGCGCTGAACATCTGTCATGAAAACCATATCCCGTATAAGTTGGGGTCTGGGACCTATCACGGACATCGTACCGTTAAGAATATTAATTGCCTCCGGCAGTTCATCGAGACTCGTGCTGCGAAGCCACTTTCCAAACTTGGTCAGCCGTACTTTATCCGGCAGCAGCTCTCCGTTCTCATCACGCTCGTCTGTCATGGTGCGGAATTTGTACATTTTAAAGATTGTCTCTTTCCCATCCTCAATCAGCCCTGGCCTATCCTGGGTGAATAACACCGGAGATCCAAGTTTTAGGCGAATCAGTACAGCTATAACTATGTAGAGAGGAGAGAACACTACGATTGCTCCTATGGCACAGATAACATCCACAGCCCGCTTTATATACTTCTCATAGAAGCTCATTTTTCTTAGATTCACTGAGTTCACGTTCTCAGCTTTATATGTAGTTTTCTTTGTCTCCTTTTGAATCACATGAACGGTGATTACCGTGGCAGCCACAACCGCTGCTGTAATGATTGCTGTCTTTTTCTTCGTATTCATTTTTTCATCCTTGTTCTGACTCTTTTCCTTGTACATTTCTCTTCTGGTGCAAATTTCGGGCAATCAGGAACAGCCACATGCCAATCCCCGCTCCTATCGTATTGCTGATTACATCATCAACCTCGCACCAGCCCAGCATGAATGTATACTGTATAAGTTCAATTAATACTGAAAACAATGCTGCACAGAAAACAACTCTTCTCCATTTCTTACGGTTTGACGGAAACAAAAAGCCGTAAGGGATAAAGAACAGAATATTCTCAATATTTTGAATTGCTTCAGCCTGGCCATGATACTCACCTAAAAACCATTTCTTGTAAGACCAGAACAATTCAAAAACAATTATCCTGCGGCCGGTCGGCTCTCTTGATAACACTGTATACCACAAAATAAAAAAGCAATAGGCAATAAACAGCGCTAATTCGATCTTACTAACCTGATCTTTACTAATCAAAACACCTCCTTATAACCTCCACAATTCTATCAACCTGCTCATCTGTCATCTTGTTATCCGATGGCAGACATAATCCTCTGTGGAAGATATCCGCCCCTACGTCCATTGGTTTTCCATCCGCCCCTATGGAGTCTCCACTGATATAGGCATTGGTCTTCGCTCTACCGCTGCCTTCTCTTGTAATAAACTCATTCATCCTATAGATGGGCTGCATATGCATTGGCTTCCAGATTGGCCTGCCTTCGGCGTTGATGGATGCAATAGCATCTAAAATTTCAGTCGGACAGCTCTTACCATGTTCTGGCGTGTATAACGCTTCATATTCTCCTCTAACCTGTCTGCACATAGCGTCCGGATCGATAATCATGCAGCTAAGCCAGAAGTTAGGTTCTGAATTTGCTTCATCATAAGGATTCAAATTTACCGGCAGCCCTTTCAGCCCAGACTTATATCTTTCATAAATCCTCTTCTTCTTTTTTATATGTTCCCATAAATAAGGAATCTGTCCTCTCACAACGCCAGCAATTACATTACTCATACGATAGTTGTAACCTAATTCCTCGTGCTGATACCACGGGGCATTCTCCCGACTCTGAGTGCTCCATTTCCTTACTTTGTTTGCAGTCTCCCGATCATTTGTCAGAAGTGCTCCTCCGGCCGATCCAGTAATGATCTTGTTGCCGTTAAAGCTAATGCAGCTATATGTACCAAATGTACCGGTCTGCCTGCCTTTGTAAGCAGCCCCCAGGGATTCAGCAGCATCTTCTATAATGACAGCATTATGGGCGTCGCATATCCTCTTAATCTCATCAATTTTCCCCGGCGTACCATAAAGATGCGCCACAACAATAACTTTCACTTCCGGGTAAATTCCAAAAGCCTTTTCCAGCGCCACTGGATCCATATTCCATGTGTCATACTCCGTATCAATAAATATTGGGACTGCACCCTCATAAACCATCGGATTAATCGTGGCATCAAAGGTCATATCGGAACTAAAAATTAACTGCCCCGGCTTAATCCCAGCCAGCTTTGCTGCCAGGTGAAGCGCTGCGGTTCCCGCCGACAATGCTACAGCATATTTGCATCCCACAGTTTCTGATAAAAGCTGTTCGCAGACATTTAAATTCTGGCCAACGGTACTCATCCAGTTGGTTTCATAAGCTTCTATCATATATTTCAGCTCATCCCCATGCATCGTAGGGCTGCTCAACCACACTTTAGATTCAAACGGTTCAAGCTCTTTCCGAATCAACATTTTCTTTCCTACTCCCTCATATATACTCCATTTACTCTTATATTACCTGAACAGAATTCCCTCACGAGTCGCCTCCGCCCCCGGAGACGACGTCCTGACATGTACAGCATGGAATATCAGCAGGATTAAATTCACGCTTCTTTCGCTGCCGCCACTTCCTCCACTAGTTTCTTATACATCTCCCCATGCACACCGCGATCTGTATCCGTCCCATGATAGGTAGGCACGATCTCCTCCACCATAGCCTCAATACCGTTTACATTGCTGTAACTGGCTTCCACAAGTTCCTCCAGCTGCCCCAGGAATTTTTCCAACTCAAACTCAACCGGCTTGCCGATATGTATCAGTTTATTGGGCGTCGTGGTAAGGCCTTCCTCCGCCATCAGCTTTTCTTCATACAGCTTCTCTCCAGGGCGGAGACCTGTATAGACGATTTTAATATCCTCATCCGGCTTGTAGCCGGAAAGTTTAATCAGATTTCTTGCCAGGGTGTCAATCTTTACCGGGGCTCCCATGTCAAGGACGAAGATTTCACCGCCTTTGGCATAGGTCCCGGCCTGGAGCACCAGGCTGACTGCCTCCGGGATCGTCATGAAATACCGGATGATATCGGGATGGGTTACGGTTACCGGACCGCCCTTTTCAATCTGCTTCTTAAACAATGGAATAACAGAACCGTTGCTGCCCAGCACATTTCCAAAGCGGACTGCCACAAATTCCGTCCGTTTACATGCAGAATCTGTTCTGCCTGTCAGAGGTTTCAAACCATTTCGTTTTTTCCAAAACTTAATTTCTTCTCCCTCACCGTGTGCATTGAGCAGCGGAAGCAGATCCTCCCTTCCTTCCCTGCTGATCCGGTCCATGGACTGCACCACCATCTCACAGAGCCTCTTGCTCGCTCCCATGATATTCGTGGGATTTACGGCCTTGTCCGTACTGATCAGCACGAATTTCCTGCAGCCATTCTTCAGTGCGGCATATGCGGTCTTATAAGTACCGGCCACGTTATTTTTAATCGCCTCACAGGGGCTGGTCTCCATCAACGGCACATGCTTATGCGCAGCCGCGTGGTAAACAATATCCGGCTTATAAATCTCAAAAATACGATTGATCCTTCTGCTGTCCCGAACGGAACCAATCAGCACGCTTAAATGTAATTTTGGATATTCCGCTCTCAGTTCCTGTTCAATGTCGTAGGCATTATTCTCATACATATCGAATATAATCAGATGTCCCGGGTTATGTCCCGCTATCTGACGGCAGAGCTCGCTTCCGATGGAACCGCCTCCCCCTGTAACGAGGATGGTTTTCCCGCTCAAATGGCGGAAGATCTCATCCAGGTTCACCTTGATCGGATCTCTGCCCAACAGATCCTCTACCGCCACATCTTTCATTCTGCTCAGGGAAACTTCCCCGTTTACCAGCTGATAAATTCCCGGAAGGATCTTCAGTTCACAGCCGGTCTCCTTGCAGATATTCAGAATGTCTCTTCTTTCTTCCGCTCTTGCGCTGGGAATTGCCAGCAGAATCTGATCAATTCCATACTTTTTAACATTGACCAGTATGTCTTCCCGGCCGCCTGCGATCGGCACCCCCTCGATATACCGGTTCCATTTATTGCTGTTATCATCAATGATGCAGCATACTCTTGAGGAAGTTTCCTGTGCTTTCAGCAGTTCGCGCAGAATGGTCTGCCCGGCCGCTCCCGCTCCGATAAGCATGACACGATGCCGGAGTTCTCCGTTTTCCATGCTCTGCCTCCGGTTCCGCACCAGAAGGATAAACCGATAGGAAAACCGGATGCCTACTGTCAGTAAAAACTGCATCAGAATTCCAAACAGATAATAGGAAATCGGCATTCTTCGGAAAATAAGGGTAATTCCCAGAAGATGAAAAATTCCTGTAAACACAGTCGCCGCGCTGAGACGCAGCAGCTCATTATAGCTGGCAAACCGCCAGACGCTTTTGTAAAGACGGAGCCCCCAGAAAGCCACGATACTCACGGCTGTATACCAGGGCGCAAACTGCAGGTATGCCGTCAGATATTCTGCCGGGATACGGGAATACATGCAGTCAAAGCGCAGCCACAGCGCTAAAAAATATGCAGCATTTACTGCAACTGCATCGTAGGCCAGCAGGTACATAGCTATCACCTGCCAGTGCCGCAGCCTCTTGTTTTTTCCGGATCCAAAATTGGGTTCCATCGTATTTTTGCTATTATTCTGTTTTTTGATAACTGTTTCCTGCTTTTGGGCTTCGCTCTTCCGGCCATCTGTGGCCGTTTTCACAAGTACCCATAAAAGCAGGATCAGCAGCGCCAGCAATGCGCCGACAAAAAAAATTACTGTCTTTCCCATAAACTTTTCCTACTCGTACCTTTCGCTTTCAGTACCCTGCCTGTTTCGTTTCCCCTAATCAGTTGATTCTTATATTCCGTTCGTTTCAGTCCGGGCTCTATTGTTAATGGAATCCCGGGCCTATTGTTTAACGGAATCCTGATTCTATATCAACCTCCGTAGATTCTTTTGCATTCATGCCTGTCTTCTTTAATATCCCCATCTACGGCGTACCATTTTCTATTTTATATTTCATTCAGTATCCCACATTTATTTCCTGCTCTGTTTCATTCATATACCTTGTTTTATTTCCGCCTCTGTTTCAGTATCTTATGTTTATTTTTATATTTGATGTTTACTTCCATATCCAATGTCTAATTTCTCATCCAGTCCTTCACTCATTTCAAACAAAACATACCTGATTCCGCCAGGGGCTCCTCTCCCCTTCCCGGTTCAATTCCTCCCTGGCTGCAGTTCCTAATCCTTTTTAACCTTCCGCGTCATTATCTCTGATAAACAACGCTCATTGATCCTGAACCATTTACAACTACCGTCACAGTTTTCTTGGATGCATCCACATTGACCGGATTAATCAGGCTCCAGATTCCCGTATGGTTGTCATAGAACAACACCTGAACATTCTTCAGGTTCTGAAGCAGGTTCGGCACATACAGGCTAACCGTTGTGCTGCCCGTTTTCTCCTGATTGGTCGCTGCGTCTTTCATGACAAATGCACGAACAGATGTCAGTGCGGCGTATCCGCTCAGATTCGCATCCTTTACAGCTTCTGATAAAGCCGTTCCAGCGTTGATCGCTTTGATCGCTTCCACTGTCTGGGATGGAAGGCCTGCAGTTGCCGCGTCTCCGTCGACAAAGCCTACTTTGGTATCTCCAATCGTTGTCATTCCCGCCGTGGATGTTCCCTCTAAGGTAATATCCTGGGCTGCTGAGGCTGCTGCCGCGCTTGTCCCGGTAGTCCTGCTTGTGCTGGAGTCATCATAGTAGCCGTCGCCGCCATCGCCGCCATCGAAGTTGATATTCGTATTCGGACTTGGGGCCGCAAATACGCCTGCCGGCTGGGCTGCCACAAGGGCTGCTGTCAAGAGGATTCCTAACCATCTTTTTTTCATGTTACATCACCTATCCTTTCTTTTTATATTTATCAATAAACAGCGGAATCCGCTGGTTATTGCCTGTCAGACGGTTCGGAAGCAGTTAACTTCCGTTTCACCGATTGCAAAGCCGTTTATGCAATTCTCCATTTTAGGAAGTTCTATGCTTTTAGCGTTTCTCCACATAAAACAACTCCAACACCATGGGTACCAGCGCTTCCCGGTCCACATGGTATTCATCATATAAATTGGTTTCCACAGCCTCTCCAGGTATGGTTAAAATGTCCCCGTCCCCAAGGCTTTCCTGGCTGTTCAGCACCGAAAGCGCCATATCCAGATATTGGTCTTTGGCCATGTTTGTTATCATATTGCTCTGCAGGCGGTTCATTAATTCCGGAATCAGGCGGTCATTTTGGGCAGCCGCCGCTTTTGCTGCCTGCAGGTATCCCTGCAAATACTCTTTCTGCCTGTCCATGCGGCTGACCGCCGTCTGGGATTTATTGACATCCCGGTACCGGATAAAAATCTCCGCCTGGCGGCCGTCAAGGGTAATCGTTTGCCCGTTTTTCAATGACGGATCCCGTTTTTCCAGGCCTTCTTCCCGGACAGTTACCGTCACTCCGCCTACTGCGTCATTTAAAACCGGGATGGCGCTGATATTCACAGCCGCATACCCGTCTATTTTCAGGTTTCCAAGTAAATTGGAAACCGCCTCTTTCATCAATTCACAGCTCTTTTCCCTTCCGTCCCCATAGGCATACGCGAGGGTCAGGTGCTGGATATCTTTTCCCAGTTCATTTCCCGACAGGTCAAACAGAGTGATCTCCGTCATACTGTCCCTGGGTATCATCAGGATTTTTACCCGGTCCCTAGCCGCGTCCTGGGCCACTAAAAATACCCCATCCGCCTGGCCTCCCTGGCCGGCTGCAGTGTGGGATTCCATTTCCCCTTTGGTGTCAACGCCGATGCAGAGAATAGCGCGCATGGCGGTATTCCTCCGGTAGCTTTTTCCCTGATAAATGACTTCCCCGTTTCCGTTGTCCCGGCCTTCCTGCACCGGATCCCCATTTAAGTCTGCCTGGTTTAAGTCTGTTCGGTTTAAGTCCGCACGGTTCAAGTCTCCGGATCCGGCAGTCTGACGTGCAGCCAGCTTCTCTTTAGCCGCTTTACTGCCCTGGTAAGACTGGACGCTGTATCTTCCAAACCAGCACAGAAAAGCCAGAAAAAGAATAGCCGCTGCTGCCGTATATAACTCTTTCTTCCTATTTTTGTTTCTCATGTTTCCACGCCTGACCTGTTCCGGTTTCCCGCATTGTTTCCTGTTTTTTTCCATGTTCCGGCCTTTTATTGTTTTCTCAGGATCCATTTTTTCTGTGATCATGTTTCCCTGGCATACTCATACTGCTTTCCATATTTCCCATATCTGCCGTACTTCCCGTAATACCGGTAGTATCCGCTGTGGTCCACCGTCACCTTATTGAGCACTGTGCCTAAGATCCGGCATCCGCTCTTTTCCAACTGGGCCTTCACTTTCTGCAGCAGGCGGAAGCTGATGGCTCCGCTCTCAATCACCAGCACCGCTCCGTCGCAGTGCCTCGCTACAATCGCTCCGTCAATCAAGTTTCCCATGGGCGGCGTGTCGATGATCACATAGTCATAGGTTTCCCTGGCCCACAGCACCAGTTCGGTAAAAAGATCTTCTTCTAAAAGCTCCGCCGGATTGGGGGAATAGGGACCTGCAAACATCACTTCCAGACCGTTGACATTGGTCTGATAAATGGCCTCCTCTTTTGTCACCTGGCTGCTCAGGTACTGGGACAGCCCGTTCACTTCATGGTCCAGCTGATACCGGGACACCGTCACCGATTTCCGGATATCCGCATCGATTAACAGCACATGTTTCCCCAGCTGGGCCAGGGAAGCCGCCAGCTGGAAGGAGGTTTCGCTCTTCCCTTCATTGGGGATGGAACTGGTAAACATGACCACCCGGATGCTGCTCCCGGAAAACTGAAGATTGGTACGCAGCGTTTTGATCGCTTCCATATAGTTGTAATCGTTCACCTCATATTGGGAGAGGCGGATTTTATTTTCCATTGGATTTACCTGCCTTTCTTCTGGATGCCTTCCGTTTTTTATGTCCTTCAATTTCCCCGCTGTCGCTGACGGATTCCTTGGATGGGATTACAGCCAGTACCGGAAGATCCAAATACTTTCCGATATCCTCTTCCGTTTTCACCGTATCGTTCAAAACCACGCTCAAGGTAATAGCTGCACAGACGATAAACAAAAGTGCCAGGCCGCCCAATGCCGCGTTTTTCTTCACGCTGGGGCTGGTTTTTTCCAGAGCCACCACGCCGTCCTCGATCATTTTCGGCGGGACCATTTCCATGATCTCCCCTATGTAAGCGGAGGCTTCGGCTGAAACACTGTCCACGATCTCCTTTGCCAGGTAAGGGTCCGGATCCTGTACGGATATGGTCAGAATCCTGGTATTAGTCGGGTTATCGATTTTAATCTTCTTCCGGAGTTCCTGGTAATTCATGTTCAGGTTCATGGTATTGATTACGCTCTGGAGGACTGGACGGCTGTTTATCATCACCTTATAGTCCTGGGTTAACTGGCTTCCGATCTGTAAATCCGCCAGGGAAGTCAGCGTGGTCTCTTTCGACAGCACGTATAAGCTGGCACTGGAGGTATACTGGGGCGTCATCACAAAATAGCTGTAAACTCCAGCCAGGCCGCAGCCCAGAAACAGAGCGGTCAGAAGCGCCCACCATTTCCTCCGGAATTCAAACAGCAGTTCCCGTAAGTCAATTTCAATTTCGTCCTGGTCCTCGTCAAATCTCTTTTCCATAAATGTTTAGTTCCTTTACTCAGTTTCTATTTATTTCTGCCGGAGATCTCCAAGCAGTCTCTTCTGTTTCAGCAGCTTATTTCCCCTCAATGTTTTATTTAATTTCAGCTTCTATCTCGGCATACGGATTCCATTTTAAACCGGAATTCTATACTTCCTGCCATACGCTTCTCACCCTCCGCACCCGGCCGCACTTTTATCACCGGCACCCCCGATCAGTACCTCCATCGGATTCCCCATTACCATCCGTTTTTCCTCATCTTCTCCACATTTCCGGTATATCCACTCCACGGCTTTCCGGATATCCGGCGGGCGGAAGTCTACCCGGTGCATGTCCGTTCCCAGAAACTGGATCTTTCCTTCCTGCACCATTCTCCTGCACCACAGATTCTCCCTCACATGGCGGATTCCCCCGGACAGGCTGCCAAAATTCATCTGCATATACGCTCCGGACTTCCTCAGTTCCTCAATTCTTCCCGGTGTCCTCAGGCACTGGTACCTCTCTATATGGGCCAGCACCGGACAAAACCGCATCAAAGCCATCTGCCTCACCGCCTGATAAACAGTGTCATAAGACACTTCCGTCTGAAATTCCATCAGATAACAGTCTGAACCGGCCATTGGCACCGTTTTCCCTGCTGCAATATCATCAAAGATCCCATTATAATAGATCAGCTCCTGCCCGGCATGGATATTCATATCCGGAAACAGCTTATCCGCTTCCCTCTGCACCTTCCGGACCAGTTCCATAATACCGTCCGGATCCACGTAATGCTTCCCCCTGTGGTAATGCGGGGTCGCTATAACCGTCCGGATACCCTGTTCATACGCCTGTTTCATTAATTCCCTTGTCTCCCACATCCGCCTTGCTCCATCGTCAATGCCCGGAAGGATGTGGGAATGCACGTCGGTGATCGGTACCATGGCCCTTTCCTTTCTGTTTTTGTTCTTTACGCAATGCCCCGTCATTCCAATCACGCAAAAAAGCAAAGTGGAATTACCGTACTTCCTCCACTTCTATCTCCAGTTCCCTGGCAATCAGCTCCATGGTCCTGCGGCTGCTGTTCCTTCCAAATATCACGTCGCTGATCGTTGAATTGGAATAACCCAGCCGCTTGGCCAGTTCTTTGTTCGACATGTTCCGTTCGATTAATGCGATTTTTACTTTCACCCCAAAATTTGTGCATTTTTTTAAATCTGCCATTCCAGCACCCCTTCTCCTTTTCGGTCCCGGCATCCGCGGCCATTTTCGAATAAATACGGACGCCTCTGCACAAAATAACCACATAATCTAAATTATGTGGTTATTTTTTTCGATGCGCAGAATAAAAGGGCAAAAAAATAACAGCAAAAGTTAACTTTCACTGGATTTTTGGTGTCAAATGACAAATTTAAAATATTTTTACGATTCTGCTTGAAATTTTTTGGAAATAAATGCATAATAGCTATTAGACAATACAGGTCTGTTACTACATAATTTAGATTATGTTATATAGATCTGTTACTACATAATTTAGATTATGTTATAATTTTCCCGTCATTTTGACAGACAAGTCCTAATTTCGATAATATCCGCTTATGCTCCCAGCCGCTTGAAACCGTATAAATCCTGGTCGTATCCACACTGGCATGCCCCAGAATATCTGCCAGACGCAGCAGATCCTTTTCAATTCCGTAAAAAGTAAATGCAAACAGATGGCGCAGGTTGTGAGGATAAACCTTTTTCGAATCCACCTTTGCATCCCCGCACAGGGCCTTCATCATGGTCCAGATATTGCTCCGGTCTAAGGGACGGCCGCTTTTTGTGATAAATACCGGACCGCTAATTATTTTAGTTCCCTGGCAGTATTGTTTTAATACGGTACACAATTCCGGTGGAAGAAAAACTATTCTGGATTTCCCTTTATTATAAATCCTGAGACATCCTTCTTTCAGTGCCTCCACAGTGATAAACCGATGCTCACTCACCCGGATTCCGGTACTGCAGATGGCCTGCATCAGCAGACAGATCCTCTTATTCTTTTTCCGATTTGCCGCATTCACTAAGCGGAAATATTCCTCTTTTGACAGCTCTTGTTCCTGCTGGCAGAACAGTTTTCTCTGAAGCTTAACCTGTTTCACCCGGTATTCCCCGGCGCCCAAGAATTCCAGGAAATGGTTGACAGCGGCCAGAATGGAATTCACACTACTGGCTTTATAGGTTTTTATCAAATCCTGTTTAAATCGGATCATCTTTTCTTTGCTGATTATTCGTTCATCCGCAAGATAACTGAATAGTTTTTTCAAATCCCTGATATATTTCTCGATTGTGGCCTTACTTCTTTCCTGCTCATATAAGTATGTTTCAAACGCAGGGATCATCTCCATCTTTAATTCCATTTCTTCCACCTCATAATTTCGTATATTTATGGTTATCATTTCAAAATATACCATGTAATGGAAAAAAACAAGGTTAATTATAAACTTGGTACAAAAAATAACAGTTCAGGACATCTGGTTTTCCCGCTGTCCTGAACTGATACTATAAATTAATATATCCCTTTTATAAACTTCGTCGGCGATTTCAGTGTATATTTCTTAAAAACTGCGCAGAAATACTTATAATCCGTAAACCCGGTGGCCTCCGCGATCTCGCTGATCCTGTACTGCCTGGTGTTCAGCAGGACCACTGCCTGCTGCACCCTGTATTTATTGAGGAAATCCAGAAAGGTCTGGCCTGTCACTTCCTTGAACTTGCGGCTCAAATAGCTGGCGCTGACCCCCAGTTCTTCGGATATGGTCTCCACGCTCAGCTTTTCCGCATAATGGACCCGGATTTCCTCGATCACTTTCGATATGTATCTGTTCTCCGAAACGTCCAGCTGCATATAATAGTCCAGGTTCATATTGCCGCCTTCTAACTCAGCCTGTTCCATCACATATTCCATCTGCCTGCTGTTTGCGATCTCCTCATTCAGCCGTTTCATGGTTTCGGCCAGCTTTTCCTCGTCCACCGGCTTTAACAGGTATTCGCAGACCCTGGCGTCAATGGCCCTTCTGGCATAATCGAATTCCGCGTAGCTGGTCAGCACAATTCCCTTGAATTTAACCGTTTCAGACGCCTTTTTTATCATCTCAATTCCATCCAAAAACGGCATGCAGATATCGGCAATGACCACGTCCGGGCGGCATTCCAGAATTTTTTCCAGGCCTTCCTGGCCATTGGCCGCCTCCGCCACCACAACACAGCCCATTGCCAGCCAGTCTGTCGTGTACACCAGCCCTTTTCTGATAATATCTTCATCTTCCGCTATCAACACTTTCAGCATTTACATTTCCTCCATATGTGCGGGAACCGTCACAATCAGCGTGGTTCCGTGCCCCTCCGTACTTCGGATTTCCACCCCATAGGGATGGCCGTACAGAATTTCAATTCTGCGGTGTATATTATAAAGACCTGAATGTCTGCTCTTGTTCTCCTTCTGTCCAAACAGTTCTGTCAGTTCGCTTAAAACAGAAGGCGGAATTCCCACCCCGTCATCCCGGCAGATCATGATCAGCTTTCCGTCATAAATATAAGCCTTCAGCTCCGCTCTCAGCGTTTCCTGGTTTCCAAACCCATATTTTATGGAATTTTCAATCATGGGCTGCAGTACCAGCTTGGGAATTCTGCATTTTAACGCCTTTGGTTCTACGTCAATTTCATAGGAAAACCTACGGTTAAAGCGATATTTTAAAATCATAAGATAATTTTCCAAATGGTCAATATCCTCTTTCAGCGTCACCTCTTCCTTACTGTTGTCCAGACTATAGCGCAGAAGATTGGAAAGGCTTAATATCATCTTTGAAGCGGTTTCCGGCTCGATTCTGCACATATACCGGATGTTTTCCAGTGTATTGTAGAGGAAATGGGGGTTGAACTGGGATTCTAACTGCCTGTTCTGGGCTGCCGCCACCAGCTCTGCCATCTTCCTGTTATTCTCCATCTGCTGCTTCAATCCAATAATGGTCTCATTATAGGTATCGGCGATGATGCGGAATTCATTGTCGCTTTTAATGCGGATCGTCCCGTCTAAATCACCATTTCTGTTTTTTTCCATCACATCCAGGATGCGGTAGAAATCCTCTGTCTTCTTTTCCGTGACTTTCTTGGATTTCACCAAAACCCAGGCGGTCATGGCCGCAAGGGCAGTTATGATCAATGCGCTGCCAAGGGACAGGGATACCACGATATTCTGGATATCGGAAACCGCGTATACCCGGAGCAGACTTCGGTACGCAGGCCGTGAGGACACCAGATACATGTGGCCGTCAAAAAGCATAAACCGGCCTGCGCCTTCCAAATCTTTCACAATCTGGTTGCTGCTGTTTAAAAAATTGTAACTGTTGCTCAAGTACACCCAGCCAAACCGGTCCGTCACAACGGTCTGGGCATCCGACCGGTCCAAAACCGGCTGAAACTGGCTGCTGTTAATGGTAAATACCAGGTAGCCCAACAGGCTGTCCCCATCGTATACAGCCCTTCCCAGGGCCATATCCTTGCTGCCGCTTTTCCAGCTTTCCATCAGGCGCACCGCAGTTTTCCCTTTTTTCCTGTCCATGGAACCAAAGATTCCCCAGTCCAGCCCTTCCTCTATCTTAAAATACCCGGGAAGCGCCGGCCTTCCGGTCAGTACCGGTTTTCTGTCACGGTCAAACAGATAGAGATCTGCTTCGCAGCCCAGACTGTTGGAAATCCTGTAAAACTCCTGAAAAACAGCAGTTTTCACCTGATTGTCCGCCTCTTTTGTGAAAGTCTCAGGCTTCAGTTCCATTTCTTTCAGCCCTTTTTCATAACCGGACAGCACCCGTTCCACTTCTTCGGCCGCATAATTATTGTAATCTATGGTGCCGCTGCCTTTTCCATACAGGAGAATCCCCACAAAAGCCAGGCCGCAGACCAAAGTGAACAAGACTGCAGGTACGATCGCATAGCCGATAAACAGTTTTCTCAGTTCATCCCTGAAATACCGTTCTCTTTTCATCTGCAGGCACCTCCGCTCCCCATCATTTCTCATCCCCCGACACAGAATTAAAAATATCGGAAAAACGGGCGAGCCATTGGTATTTATTGTCTCTCACCACATTTTTATCGCAGTAAATAATATGTATCTCCCCTTTATCCGGCAGATAGGCGGGTTCCCCCACATCGGTCCTCACTGACCGGCGGTCTAATGTGGTGGCAATCATGGTCTGGGCATCTTTTCCGGTCACAAAATCCACAAATGCCCTGGCCGCTGCCGCATGTCCGGTCCCTTTCATAATACATACCACGTCGGGAGTTGACACCACTCCTTCTTCCATATAGACCAGCTTTACAGGTTCTGAATCCGCCACATAGTGGGCAGCGCCTTCTTCAAATGTGAGCCCTACCACAAAACGGCCTTCCGCCACCCCTTTATAGACTGCTGAGGACCCTTTCAGCAGAGTTCCGTCCAGATTCCGGCAGAAGTCCTCCACATAATCCCAGCCCTGTTCCGGGTCCCCGTCACCCATGGCATAAATCATATTGATCAGATGTTCATAAGCCGATGAGGAGGTGGAGGGATCGCACATGGCGATTTTTCCTTTCAGTTCCGGATTTAAAAGGTCTCCATATCCTTTTATCTCAATGTCTCCGATTAAATTGGTGTTCACCATCAGCACGCTGGGAATATCCGTAAACCGGGTCATATTCCCTTCTTCATTTTTATAGTCTTCCTGGATCATATCCTCGTTCACGCTGGTATATGGCTCAAACAGCTTACGTTTTGGAAGAGCCGTGGACAGAGAGCCGCCCCATAAGATATCGCACTTGGGCTCTTCTCCCGCCTCGGCCATCCGCAGCAGTTCCCCGGTCCCTCCGGTCTGAACCTGCACCCGGATTCCTGTCCTGTCTTCAAACTCCGAAACCACCGGATTAATAAACTCCAACGGATGAGGGCAGTATACTACCAGCGCCTCATCCGCATCTGTTTTCCATATGGTATTCTCTGTGTGAGTTTGACATCCGATCAAGCCGAACGTAAGAAAAGCAGCCGTACATCCCATCATCCATTTATTCATAGGTTATCTAACCCCGCAATGTTTTCTTACTGACCATTCTATCAACCGGGCTACAGAATGTAAACCCCTCTGGGGTCGAAATCCAAAAGCGCCCGCTCTCCCACTTCGTAAATACGCCTGTTCACCGGATTATAATCCGTAATCTGGATTTCCATGTCCCCCACCATCAATTGATAATATTGGTAGGAACCCATGAACGTGGACAGGATCACCTTTCCTTCCAGTATGCCCTGTTCCGACAGGGTAGCTCCTTCCGGTCTGATTACCAGAGTGGCATCGTCTCCCTGTTTTGCTTTTGCAAAGTTATTGACCTCAAACCGCTGGCCCACCACGTCTATCATAGCCTTATCACCGCTTACAGAAACCACATGAGCCTTCAGGAAATTGGCTTCCCCGATGAAATCTGCCACGAATTTGGAGGACGGATGATAATAAATCTCTCTCGGCGTGCCGATCTGCTCCACCTTTCCTTTGCTCATGATGATGATCTTATCGGAAATGCTCATGGCTTCCGACTGGTCATGGGTAACGTAAATGGCCGTAATCCCCACCTTCTGCTGGATTTTCCTGATTTCCGTTCTCATGGTAACCCTCAGCTTGGCATCTAAGTTGCTCAAAGGTTCATCGAACAAAAGCACGCTGGGTTCAATCACAAGGGCTCTGGCTAATGCCACGCGCTGCTGCTGGCCACCGGAAAGCTGGTTGGTCATACGGGATTCCATGCCGTCCATTTCCACCAGTTTCAATATGTTCATAACCCGCTCTTTGATCTCATTTTGAGGCAGTTTGCGGATTTTCAAACCGTATGCCACATTATCGAATACATTATAATGGGGAAGGAGGGCGTAGCTCTGAAACACCATGGCCGTATCCCGCTTATTGGGCGTGAGGGCATTGATGGCCTCATCTCCCAGATAAATTTCCCCCTCATCCGGGCTCTCAAACCCTGCGATCATGCGCAGTGTGGTGGTCTTTCCGCATCCGGAAGGCCCCAGAAGAGTTACAAATGTGCCCGGCTCGATATCAAGGGTGGTATCCTGAACCGCATAAAATTCTTTTCCTGTCTTAGGATCCGTATATATTTTAGAAATGTGCTCTAAACGAACACCTTTTTTCTGTTTTTCCATCAGTTCTCCTCCTTAATCTTTCTGCTGACACCGAAATATTTGATGAGTGTATTCATGATCAGCACCGCTCCATAGGTAATCATAATCAGCACCGTCGCATAAGCGCAGGCCACACCATAATTTCCCTTTTCCGCCTGTTCATTGATCTGGCAGGTAATCAGCAGGAAATCCGGCGTTACCAGCAGGATGATGGCTGAAATCGCTGTAATACTGCGGACAAAGGACGTTACCAGGCCGCTGAAGAAGGAATCTTTAATGAGCGGCAGGGTCACGGTCATGAATACCTTTGCTGAGTTAGCGCCCATGTCGTAGGCGGATTCCTCTATGGATTTGTCAATCTGCCGGAGAGCTGATATACCGCTTCGGGTTCCGGTAGGAAGGCTTCTCACAATGAATACGATGATCAGGATGAGGCCGGTTCCATAAAGTCCGCTCATGAATCCGGTTCTGAACAGCCCGTTGGCATATCCGCGGATATATCCGATACCCAATACGGTTCCAGGCACTGCCATGGCCAGCATGGATACAAATTCGATAAATCCTTTAGACCGGAATTTCTTCTTAACTACCAGATAAGAGATCACCATGGATAAAAATGCGGTCAATGGAGCCGCAATCAAAGACAGCACGAAGGAATCCTTAAATGCTTTTAACCCGCTGGTCTTAAACATGTACTGGAACCATTTCAGGCTAAGGCTGTAATCCCTGCCCCAAAGGGTGAACAGTGCTCCAAATGGCACCATGATATACATCAGAAGCACAAATGCCGCCACCAGCCCGCAGAATACGGTCAGCGGAACGGTTACACTCTTATCTTCAATCAGCATCCTCATTCTGGACGCCTTTCCGGTCAGGGTGGCCGCCGTCTTCTTTTCCAGATAATATTTCTGGATCAGGAACAGGACTACGGTCAAAAGCAGCAATACCACGGACATGGCCGCCGCTCCGGTGGAATCATAAGCCCCCGTAACCTGGAGATAAATGGTGGTGGCCAGCGTATCATAGGAACCGCCGATCAGCATGGGATTGGCAAAATCCGCCACGGATTCGATAAATGTTACCAAAAACGCATTGCCCAGTCCTGGAAGCAGAAGGGGAAATGTCACGCTGGTGAACACCTTCCACCTGCTGGCCCCCATATCCCTTGTGGCCTCTTCCAAAGAAGGATCGATATTTTTAAGCAGGCCCTTGAGCATCAGATAGCAGACCGGGAAAAATGTTAGGGTCTGCACGATTGCGATCCCTTTCAGGCCGTAAACGTTGGAGTCGTATATTTTAAGCAGGGAGCGGGTGATAATCCCGCTTCTTCCAAACAACATGATCATAGATAAGGACAGAACAAAGGGCGGAGAGACGACAGGAAGCATGGAAACCAGCCCGAACAGCTTCTCCAGCACTCTTCTCTTGAGTTTTACATAGACTTCCACATAGGCGAACAACAGGCCGATGGCCGTGGACGCCAGCCCTGAGATGAATCCCAGAACAATGGTATTTTTAAATGCATTGCGGAAACGCTCCAGACTGAGCACCCGTTTAAATACATCCATTGTGAGTTTTCCTTCTGCCACAAAGCTGTCTACCAACAGCATCAGAAGGGGATAAAGAATAAATAAAGCCAGGAAAATCAGCAGAACCGCGATCATGCTGACCAGTATGGGGTCTGAAAAAAATTTCTTGCGCTCCAGACGGGCGCTTTGGTTTCTGGCCATGATAAGCCCCCCTTTCTTTCTATAATAGCAACCCTTTCTCGTCTTTTCGATATGCTTTAGAGTGTGTTTGAAAATTGCTTTCCGTCAGATGTGCGTCACAGTTTGTGGGAGATTTGGGCCAAATGAATGGCGCATAGCGGGCTATGTAACCTGAATTCGAGGGCAAATATACCAAAAAAAGGGCGTACAGGCGACGGAAATGAATTTTCAAATACGCTCTTGAGTGTGTTAGAAAATTGCTTTCTGTCAGATGTGCCTCACAGTTTGTGGGAGATTTGTCCCGAATGAAGGGCGCATAGCGGGCTATGTAACCTAAATCCGGTGCAAATATACCGCAAAGTGGGACGTGCAGATGGCGGAAATGAATTTTCTAACACGCTCTGGGGCAAAAGGTGCTGCGAAATGTTTGGTTGCGCATTTCCCAGCACCTTGAGTTATTATCTCATTGAGTTGTTATGACGTTGAGTTGTTATCTCGTTCAGTTGTTATCTCGTTCAGTTATTATTCTGTCTTGAAACGGTCATCGTTGGAGTTTCCTAACGCATTAAAGAAATCTTCCACGTATTTGGCAATGTTGTTCTTCGCATCTTCAAAATCATAGTCGATGGTATTGTTCATATCCAGACCAAACTGAGTTGCTTCTTCCGGCTGGGTTGCATTTTTCAGTACCAGGAATTGATAGGAGCCATTTTCTTTCGCATGGTCTACACACTCCGGTGACAGGGCATATTCAATCCAGAGTTTCGCTGCGTTCGGATGAGTACAGCCCTTAAAGATAGCGGTTGCGCCGACTTCGAAGGAAGTTCCGTCTTCAGGAACGATCAATTTGATGTTGTCATATCCCTGAAGGATCTGGTAGATACCGTCATGCAGGAAGCCAATTCCGATCACGCACTCGCCAGGGCCTACCATCTTAGACGGGCCGGAGCCTGATTTCGTATACTGTGCAATGTTCTGATCCAGTTTCTTGAAGTATTCCATGGCTTCGTCATGGCCCTTCATCTGAATCATGGTGTTAATAACCAGTTTTGCAGTTCCAGCCGTATTCGGGTTGGACAGCATGATTAAGCCTTTATACTCTTCTTTTATCAGATCATCCCAGGTCTTGGGAGCTTCTAATCCTAAACGGTCCAGTTCTTCCTGATTCACCATGAATCCCAGGATTCCTTTATAGATTCCATACCAGCAGTTGGTGGTATCTTTGTACTGGTCGCCGATTAAGTTAACTGCGTTCGCCGCCTCGTAAGGCTCTAACAATCCGTCTGCAACAGCCTCGTTATAGGGATCTGTTGTGCCGCCGAACCAAACGTCCGCCGATGGTTTTCCGGCTTCTTCGGAAATCTTTGTGTACACTTCGGATGTGGAAAGTCTCTGATATTTTGTTTTGATGCCGTAAAGGGTTTCAAAATTCTTGCAGGCCGCGGATAAATATTCCTCTTCACAGGAACCGTATACGGTCAGCTCGCCTTCGGCTTTCGCGGCTTCGATCAGGGCGTCTAATCCGCCGTCTGGTTTGGCTGCTTCAGCACCATCTGCTGCTTTGGTTTCTTCCGCTTTGGTTTCGGCTGCTTTCGTCTCCGCTGCTTCAGCTTTTGTCTCGGCTGCTGTTGTGGCGGGGGCTGCCGTTGTGGCTGCTGTGGTAGGCGCTTCGGTCTTGCCTCCGCAGGCGGTCAGGCCCATTACCATGGAGCATGCTAATAACAGTGCCAGTTTTTTCTTCATAATAAATTCCCTCCGTTCGATTATTGATATGGTAATTATAGCAGAAGGGAGGGAGGGGGAATACCTAATTTTCGGTAATATTGTCTGTGATTCTGAACTTGGGGAATGGATTTTTGGGGGATTTTGATATTGTGTTAGTTGATAGGGATTTATAGAGTAATGAAGATGAGAGGATGTTCGGCTGTCCTGATCCATCAGTGCTTTCTGAAGGCTTGCTGCCCACATCAGAATAAAAATGCAGATGAATATGGGGACATGTATCTTCTAGTCTGTCCAATTCCTGATATGATCGGGAAACTGCATCCGTTCCTAAATCTTTATGATCAGCTTTTTCCGTAATGCCGTTTCATAGCCTCTAGTGGGTATAGAACACTTAGGACAGAAATACATCCTGGAGTTTTACCATTACCTTGAAGAAAAATGTTCAAGCAAAGCCAATACCATAGGATCTTTCCTGAAATTTGTTGCTGAATAAATTCCTGAGTATAGCGAAATCATCAGGAGGTGTGCCATGAAGCTAAAAACAGACGATCCCTTTGTACCTGGAGATATCAGGGCAAAGATCAATAAACTGCAGTCCCTGCTGGATCATGCAGCCAACTTATACAGTGATATATATGACTGGTATGACAGTGAACTGAAATCCTATGACCCGAAAGCCACCGCAAACGATGAACTGTTTGCCCCTGGCACAGGGACTGTTGTAGAGGGAATTGATTACCTGTTATCATGGAATCCCTGTCAGAGCTGCAGACAGCCAACGAATGTAAAATGCAGAGGGATTAACTTTGTATCCCATCGGTCTGGTCTCTGGCGATGTCTTCCCGTATCAGGGCCTTGATTGCCCCTTGGGCGGAAGTGTCCCTGCCATATTTGTGCGGTCTGACCCAGGCCAGGATCTCTGCATATGTCTTCATATTCAGTTTTAACTTCACCTGTACCGTATTATAGCTGTCGTACCTGTCCTGCGCATCGTATTTTGAAAATCCATACATGGAAAGCTCCTTTCCGGATAGGTGTACACCTATGCCTGTGTGCACTTATTCCGGCAGTCTGCCCCTATAGCCGAGATACTCATCCATCTCCGCATCCATCATCTCCTTCAGAGTGCTCCCCAGCAGGTCATTGAGGGCTTCCTGGATATCCTCCGTAATCTGGATGTCATACTCTCACATTAACATATAATAAGGGTACTCCAACATCATCTTAATTAATAATTATATGTGTCTTTTAGACTTCCAATCAGTCTTCGAAATGCCTCCTCAAGCCCTACTTCAGGTTTCCATCCTAATGCTTGCATTTTATCAGAGTTCAACTTCATCTTTGTATCCGCTGCATAACCAAATATATTAGATTTAGGAATATCAAAAACTACTTTTATTCTATTATCCGCTATTTTTTCACAGACCATCCGCGCCATTTCTGCTATAGTAGTATGTGTCTCTGGATTTGAAATATTGTATGCCTCACCATATACTCCTTTTACAAGTAAGAGAAATAGTGCCTTAACTGTATCTCTTGTATAGCAATAATTACCTTCAGATATTCCATTTGTATGCAACACAATATCTTCTCCTTTAATCACACTTCTCGCAAATTGAGCAAATACTCTATTTTCTTCTTTAAGTACACCTGCACCAAAAGTCTGTGCCAATCTTGCAATCTTTATTGGAACTCCATACTCATTCAAATAAGCAACACACATGTTTTCACATATTCTTTTACCTTCCGGGTAATTGCTACGAACGTTTAAGGGATCAACATAACCAAGAGTATTCTCATACACATCATGGTTTAATTGAGTAAACGAACCATACATTTCCATTGAAGAAACATAAATAAAAGATTTTACATGTTTTTTGCAAGCAAATTCCAACGTATTTCTTGTTCCTTCTATAGATGTGTATAATGTTTCTACCGGTTGCTTAATCATAGTCCTCGATGATGTAACACTCGCACAATGTATAATATAGTCAACTGAACCTCTATAAAAAATCGGCGTTGTTACATCACCTTCTACTATAATAATATTCCTTATAGAAGACCCAAATATTTCAATCGCCTTATTTTTATTCCGAACTAAAGCAATAATTTTTATTCTCGTATTCTTCTTAGAATTAAACATTAGTAGGGCTCTTATAAGTTGTACTCCTATCAGACCAGTTGCTCCTGTAATAAATACAGTAGAATCTGTTAGTAATTCATACGGCAAATTACTATTAGCTAATATCTCTAAATCTTCTAATAAATATCTATCCACAACACCTTTAAACATTAGTTTTGTCCTTCATTCATCATACCCATAAATCTGGGCGTTCTCTTTCGCTTCTAAAATAGCTCTCATCGTATAAAAATCTTCAGGAGTTGTAATTTTAATATTTTCTCCTGGCCCATCTATTAAATATAATGGGAAACCATATTTTTGCATCATCGTGCAGGAGTCTATACAATCAGTAATTCCGTCTGATAAAGCCCTCTTATGTGCTCTCATAATATCCTTTAGCCAAAAACTCTGTGGTGCTTTTGCTACACGCGAATTCCTGCGATCCTGTACATAATTAATTGTAGACGCCCCTTCATTAACCACAAGGATTGTCTCCTTTACGCTAGCTGTAGTTATAGCAGAACCATGTGCTAGAACACTTTCAATATTGTCTGTGATTACCTTTTCATTAATTAATGGACGTACCCCATCATGAATCAGTACAATGGTATTCTCATCCCCTGCAATCTCCTCCGCGGCACATAAACCATTATAAATAGAGAGCTGACCGGTTTTTCCTCCCGACACTACTTTTTCTACTTTTTCAATACGATATTTATAAAGTAATTCATTTAAATAAGATATCCAGTCTTCAACACAAACTACAGTAATAGCATCTATCATAGGATGTGCTTCAAAACATTCTAATGTATGTATAATAATTGGTTTATTGTACATCTCAAGAAACTGTTTTGGTTTTATTTTACTATGCATGCGGTTACCAACACCACCTGCGAATATTACTCCAACATTCATAAACTCACCTCAAGTTAAACGCTAGCCCCTTTTTAATAATTGTATAAAAGCTTCAATAAGATTACGATTTAAAAGCAATGAAAAAAATATTGCCCATATAAAAATTA
>NZ_WQPN01000027.1 GCF_018785315.1 Clostridium sp. MCC353
GCAGGGATGGAAAAAGACGGGCAGAAACTGAAAACCAAATCAGTTTCTGAGATGCCCACTGAACGGTGAAGTCCATAAAGAGTTCACCGTGAATGGGCATCGGACCGTCTTTTTCCATCCCTGGGGCCTTAGCTTCACTTACGGTTGGAAGCAGTGTCCCGGCGCCGTCAGATTCCGGCCAGCCCGGTCCGGTCCCACCCCCCGCCTCTCCATCCGCCGCCTCGCCCCGCTTTCCTGCGTAACTTTCACATCAAAAAAACAACTCCTCAGACAAAAAAATACCCTTTCCCGGCAATCAGCCACAGGAAAGGGCATATCTTTTTTAATTAGTTGTCAATCAGTTTGTTTCCGTCATTCCAGCTATACAGCTTACGCAGTTCAGCTCCTGTAGCCTCTAACTGATGAGCGGCCTCTCTTCTTCTCATAGCGTTGAAGTTCGGGCAGTTAACCTGGTTTTCTAACAGCCAGTTCTTAGCGAATGTACCATCCTGGATATCGGATAAGATCTTCTTCATGGCTTTCTTTGTTTCATCTGTAACGATCTTAGGTCCGGTAATATAATCACCGTATTCAGCCGTGTTGGAGATAGAATATCTCATTCCCGCGAATCCGCTTTCGAAGATCAGGTCTACGATCAGCTTCATCTCGTGGATACACTCGAAATATGCGCTCTCAGGCTCATATCCGGCTTCTACCAATGTTTCAAAACCTGCTTTCATCAGGGCTGTAACGCCGCCGCAAAGAACAGCCTGCTCACCGAACAAGTCGGTTTCTGTCTCTTCTCTGAAGGTTGTCTGAAGAACGCCGGCTCTGGCTCCGCCGATTGCAAGAGCATATGCAAGCGCAAGGTCTTTCGCTTTTCCAGTTGCATCCTGATGTACGGCTACCAGACAAGGAACTCCTTTTCCTTCTTTGTACTGGCTTCTTACTGTATGTCCCGGTCCCTTAGGAGCGATCATGCTCACATCCACTCCCTTAGGAGGAACGATCTGTCCGAAATGGATTGCGAATCCATGGGCGAACATCAGCATGTTGCCTTCTTCCAGGTTGGGCTCGATGGACTCTTTATACATCTTAGCCTGCTTCTCATCGTTGATCAGAATCATGATAATGTCTGCTTTTTTAGCAGCTTCTGCCGCTGTATAAACTTCAAATCCTGCCTTTTCAGCTTTTGCCCATGATTTGCTTCCTTCGTAAAGGCCGATGATCACATTGCATCCGGACTCCTTTGCATTCAGTGCATGAGCATGACCCTGGCTGCCGTAACCGATTACAGCGATGGTCTTTCCTTCCAGTAAGGATAAGTTACAATCTTCCTGGTAATAAATCTTTGCCATTTTACTTCCTCCTCAGAATATGTATTGATACATTTTATTTGTTAAAGGCTCATGTGCCTTACGACCCTCAGTCCGTCACTCACTTACGCCTCTAGCCTACTTAATATCAGGGCAGATATCTGACATCATCTGCGCCTCTTGAAAGTCCGGTCAGACCGGTTCTTGCAAGTTCCAGAATCTCATAATCTTCCAACAGGTTGATCAACGCGTCCAGTTTAGACTGGTCGCCCGTGAGCATGACTGTGAGGGATTCTTTTCCCACGTCCACAATCGTGGCCCGGAAAATATCGGAAATGGCGCTGACCGCCTGTCTCTCGCTGGCATTCGCCCGCACCTTAATCATGATCAGTTCACGATATACGGAATGGCCCGGTTTCAATTCCTTGATATCCCTGACATCCTCCAGCTTGCGAAGCTGCTTTTCAATCTGCTCCAAAATCTCCTGATCCCCGGTTGAGACAACTGTCATACGGGAATACCGCTCGTCGGCGGTCACACCAACTGTCAGGCTCTCAATATTATAACCGCGGCGGCTGAATAAACCGGCTACACGGCTCAAAACCCCTGATGTATTGTCCACTAATAACGATAATACAATTCTATCCATCGTATCTCCACCTTCCATATAGTACATTTAATGATAGCAATGTTGGTACTATTTGTCAACTGAATAAAAGGAATATATATTATATCCCCAGGTTATATCGGGAGATTTCCGTCCTCATTCCCGCAAATCAATGACCCTTGAATACCGGATCAGAGGATATTCGCCGTCATGAGGCTGCCCGGGATACAGGGTGTCCATCTCCTCTCCTGGCCGGATCCGCACTACCCCTGCCCGGACAAGAAGGGAGGTGAGTTCCGCCCGGTCTTTTTGGCCGCAGACCAGGACCGCGGTCTGAAGATATCCTTTCTTATCTCTCAATGTCTCCACAATCCGCCGTCTGGGAAGCGGTTTAACCCAGCAGTTTCCCATAATGTCCGATAATTCCAGGCGGTTGTCACTGCACAAAGTGACGCTCACCCCTCGTCCCCGATAAATTCTGACCACATCCGGGTCATTTTCCAGCTCCCTGTTATACAGTTCCAGCGTATGGCAGGCGCGCCGCCCGGCGTCCCCCTGGCTGAGTTCTGAGAACGCATCTTCCAAAATTTTAAGGAACCTGACACAGAATGCCTCCGCCGCCTCTGTATTTTCCGTATCCAGGAAAATACCCTGGCAGGAGCTGCACAGGAGCTGTCCGGTTCCGATTATATTTTCAGCCAGCCCTCTGAGGGCCGCCTCGCCGCATCCTTCTTCCGCAGCGTAGGCAAAGCTGATCTTATGCCCCCATTCAATCAGTTTCGTATTGGGGCCGGCCAGTTTCCTGATCGCCAGAACCGCCTCATCTCCGCCCCAGACACTGATTCCGTCTGCCAGATCCATCAGTTTTTTCAGCCTTCCCGTATCTGTGGAAGGGATGCGGAACACATATATGTAATCCTTCAGCACCGGCTCTGTTTTTACCAGTTCACTCAGCAGAAGGGTGTTGATTCCGTCATCGTCTCTGGACAGCTTTAACAGGTTTATATTGCCCGCCAGAAGCCCTTCCACCACACTGTAAGCCGCCAGGCCGTCCAGATTGGAAGCTCCGATGTGGAGGAGCACTCCGAGAGGCGCCGTCCTCTCTTTGGGCAGGCCGTCCAGCTCCCACAGCACTTTTTGTTCCAGCGCATCGCGGCTGAGCATCCGGGCCGCCTGGGTGAGCTTTGAGGACAGGCCGGGGATTGTGGTTTCCAGGTTTTGAAGCATTTCTTCATAAGCTCCGTCCAGCATCTGCCGGGAAAGGCGGTCACAGGCGCCGATTACCAGTTCCCGGCTTAAAACCGGCCGTTCCAGCACCGACAGGACCCTCCGGCGCAAATCATTCCATCTCATGTTTACCTCCATTTCAAAACATTCCGGGCTTAAAGCCGTTTGAAAGAGCCGGAATGTCTCCCCGGCGTTCTTGAATCAACTGCCCCGCTCCTGCCGCACATGTTTTTATACCGGAAATCCCCGCTCTTCCTATGATTTCTAAGTAAGGGGTTTCGATTCCGCATCCACATTCATTTCCCCTATGTAAAATCCCCAGGTCATCGGTTATAACACTGACTATGGGCACACTTTCCATCATGGGGGAAATCAGGTTAACAAGACCAGTCTGTCCGTAATCCAGAGGCTCCAGGGTATCCGCATCCCTGATGATCACCCTGCTGTAGGAGGGAACGTGAAAATGGTGGTTCTTGCAGGTGCAATAGAGGGCGGGGTGTTCCGCCGCGCCGAAAAACTCCCGGCAGTTCTCCTCTCCGATCCCGAGCACATGCCAAACCATGTCATACAGCGCCGTTTTTTCCACTTGTTCTTTGTAATGCTGTTTCCATCCGCCGCCCAGCATGATCATGGATCCGGGAGGAAGGTTCAGGGATATTCCATCCGACTGCAGCTCCTTTAACAAGAAATACAGATAGGAGGGAAATCCTATGATCCGGACAGGATATGGCCGGGACGCATATTTTTTCAGCGTTTGTTTCAGCCCGGACAGATTCAGCCGGTAGCTCCCATTTCTATATAAAAGAGCGTATTCACAGTTCAGCGGAGGCGCAAACAGCATGGAGGCTCTCTGGGTTTTATTGATCACTGTGTGATTGCTTCTATGGGGTTCATAACCCAGAATCAGATAATTGGCGGGTTTCAGGGATAAAAGGCCATGGAAACGGGCCATGCGCAGGGTCATTTCCCCGGCATACATCAGGCCCTTCAGTTCAAATCCCAGGCGGCTTTTCTTCCCCGCAGTTCCCGAGGAAGTCGCCTTTATCACCATGCTGCGCTCAGCCATGGAATACAGGGTGTGGCGCTTAAAATATAAGGTGGGAAGGCAGGGCAGACGGTACAGGTCGGCGGCGGTCTTCATCTGCTCCGTATAAAATCCCTGTCTTTTTAAAATGCCGTCGTATTCCCTGCAATGGCTTCTGTGAAAGTCCACATTGCCTTTCACCGCATTCAAAAACAGCCTGTCCGTATCCCGGTGATTGTACACTTCTTTAAAACCATACAGCCGCGTCCTGTAATCCATCTCTTCCCCCTGTTCCTAACTATTTAAAGCATTTTTCCATCAATCAATACCAGCGCACCATGGGCAGGTCGTTGCAGATCCCTTTTGAGGCCAAAATCTGATGCAGGTCCACCACTCCGTTTTTAAATGCAGCCGCACAGGAACAGAGATAGAGCTCCCACATCCGCACAAAACGGTCGTCAAACATCTGTTTCACCTCTTCTTTATGATCTTTAAAATTCTTCTCCCAGCAGAGAAGGGTCTTATTATAATGCATCCTCAAATCTTCCACATCCAGCGTATGGAACCGGTCTTCCGCCATTCCCGCCATCATTTCCCTGAGACTGGGGATCATGCCGCCGGGAAAAATGTATTTTTTGATCCACGGATCTCCCGGATACTCCTTTAATCCGCTGATAAAATGGAGGAGGAACAGTCCGCCCGGCTTTAACACATGGTTGACACAGTCAATAAATTCCTGATAGTTGTCCCTTCCCACGTGTTCCACCATTCCGACGCTGACGACCCGGTCAAACCGGATTTTACAGCGTTTTAAATCGCGGTAGTCCATCAGTTTTACCGTCAGATAATCCTGAAGCCCCTCTTTTTCAATCCTCTTCTTAAATCCCCTGTACTGCTCTTCGCTCAGGGTAATGCCCATGCCTTTGATCTTGTATTTTTTAGCCGCTTCGATTAAGAGAAAGCCCCAGCCGCAGCCCACATCCAGCAGCTTCATTCCTTCTTTCAGGTAGAGCTTCTTTAATATATAATCAGTTTTATGGACCTGGGCATCGTATAAGGTGTCATTTTCACCGGAAAAATACCCGCAGGAATAATTCATCGTATCGTCCAGCCACAGTTTATAAAACTCATTGCCGATATCATAGTGGGAACACACTTCTTTCTTCTGGCATTTTCTGGATACCGGCGTATATAAAAGCTTTTTAAGGGCTGTCTCATTTTTAGAAAACCGGCCCATCTGGCTTAAAAAATAATCCAGCGCTCTGTATAAATCCCCCTCAATGTCCAGGGCCCCGTCCATATATGCCTCGCCCAAGGCCAGGGAAGTGCTGTTTCTGAGGGCCATAAGTGGAACCGGCCGTCTCACGTTGACGGTAAATACAGGTTTCCCGTCGCCGATCCGGTATTCTTTTCCTTTTAATCTTACTAAAAAGGGGTATTTGTCAAACCGTTTTAGAAATTGAATCATAGCTTGTTCTTCAATCATAGATCCTGTACATCCTTTTACCATATTTCAGGGTTTTGAACCTGATATACCCTGTTATGATAAATATCCCCGTTTTTACCTTTTTATATACCGTCCACCATTTTTTCTAAGCCATGCCTGACGTTCTCTGTAATCGGGCATGATCTGTTCCACCTCCCGGTAAAAACGGGGAGAATGGTTCATCTCTTTCCGGTGCGCCAGTTCATGCACCACCACATAGTCCAGAACCGGCTCAGGCATGAGAATGAGCCGCCAGTTAAAGTTCAAATTGCCCTTTCCGCTGCAGCTCCCCCATCGGGTCTTCTGTTCGCGGATCGTGATTCTGCCATAGGTAACCCCCATCTTCTCCGCAAAAAGCTTCACCTTCCTATTAAATGTGGCTTTGGCCTGCTCTACATACCTCGCCCTTTCTTCTTCCGTAAAAGCCGGTCCGGGCTCAGGCTTCTCTTTCTGCCTTTTTACGGCTTCTTCCGTCTTTTTGGCGATCCAGCCTTCCTTTTCTCTTAAAAAATTCTCAATCAGCTTCCTGCTGCACTTCATGGGCGCGCGGACAATCACCTGCCCTTCCGACGTAATCTGAATGGCTAAGGTTTTCCGGCTGCTCCGGATCAACTGGTATTCTATCATAAACTTCCTCATTCTATCTAAACATTAAATTAACAGAATCTTCTAACATAAATTTTTCCAAATTGCCCAAACTATTAAAATCAAATGACGGAGAAAGGAGATGATCTCATGTGCCACAGAAAAAAGCAAACACCTCCGCCTGCCAAACAGGAGTCCCCATATGGAAATGGGTCCGGTCCTGAAATTGACACAACCCATTATGAACAAACCGCAACCAATCCCATACCAAATGAAATGCCAAATACCGGCAGTTCGCACAAAAACATGATGTAAGGAGGTTCTGTCATGTCCTATATCGCCCCGGCCGTACAGGCCAAGTTTGAAACACTTTCCATTGACTTAAAAAATGAAATTCTAAGCCGCAATGTTCAAATCAATACCATCTACGATCTGATCAATGTTCTTGAAAAAATAGTGGAGGAAGCTGAATAATCAGCTTCCTCTGTTATCATATCACAATATGCCCGTTCCGACAAATGGCATCCGCTTAGAAAGGTCTGAATTGTTACCACAAATGTTCTTTCTCAGATATTTTTCTTTTTAATCCTATCCAGAGCCTGGAACAACAGATTCATGTCCAAAGGCTTGATCAGATATTCATCCACACCTGCCTTTTTTGCCTCTTCCCTGTCCGCGTCAAATGCATTGGCAGTCATGGCAATGACCGGCACATTTTTGGCGTCCGCCCGCTCCATGCTGCGGATCGTCTTTGTGGCCCGGATTCCATCCATATTCGGCATCCGGATATCCATGAGAACCGCGTCATACCAGTATTCCGGCCTCTTTCCGAATAGTTCCACGGCCTGGACGCCATCTCCGGCAGTTTCCACCACGATGTCCTTCATCTTGAGCATCTCCTCGGCAATTTCACGGTTTAATTCATTGTCTTCCACCAAAAGGACCCGTAAATGCTGTAAATTTCCGATCTCCTCAATTGCCGTCTCATTTTCCAACACTCCCAAATCCCCATCCGCCGGGCGGACCGGAATGCATACCTTAAACACGGTTCCTATTTTCTTTTTGCTTTCCACCTCAATGGTGCCGTCCATCAACTGAACTAAGTTGGAAACGATGGACAGACCCAGGCCGGTGCCAATGAGATTTCTGGCCTGGTCGGAGCTCTCCTGCTCGAAAGGTTCATATAACCGCTCTAAGAATTCTTCGCTCATGCCTATCCCATTATCAGATACCTTAAATTCTAAGACCAGACCGTCTTTCGTCCGCCCTCCATTTCTGATTTCAAGGCTGATCCGGCCGCCATGAGGAGTAAATTTCACCGCATTCACCAGCAGATTGGCTAATATCTGGTGAAGCCTCAGATAATCGCCGGTATATGGCCGGTACAGCTCAGGATCACAGCTTAAAAGGAACTGCTGCCCCTTTTCATCCGCCTGGGGTTGTATCATGCCGCACAGGGATTCCACAAATTCCCTGAACTCAAACCTCTCCCGGTTCAGTTCAATCTTTCCGCTCTCAATCCGGGACATGTCAAGCACATCATTGAGCAGGGACAGCAGATATTTGGAAGAGGAATCGATTTTATCAAAACATTCTGCCAGCTTTTCCGGATCTCCTGAATTGATTTTCCCCAAAGCGCTCATGCCTATAATGGCGTTCATGGGCGTTCTGATATCATGGCTGATCCTGGAGAGGAAATCACTTTTGGCCCGGTTCGCCTCCTGGGCCTCTGCCAGAGCCTCCTTTAATACCTGCTCCTGTTTTGCTTTCTGAGCCCTCTCTTCGTCCAGAAGCTTTATCAGCATAATGGCCAGAATTTCATCCCCATAGGGATTATCCACGTGAATGATCTGTATGGACAGCCAGTGATAGATCCCATCCTCATTCTTGAGCTGCGCTTCCATATAGATCTCTTCACTGCCTTTGGAAAATGACCGCAGAACCCCATTTCTACAAAAGCGCTCTATGTATTCTCCCCGTTGGGAAGGGTGAATTACGGATTCTACTTTTTCCAGAAATTCCTGGTAACAGCCCTCTCTCCTGAGTTCCAGGGCATTTCCCTGCTCCATGAAGAAATTGTAGGTGTCCCGGGTGAGATTAATGCTCATGATCGCCTGATATACGGTCCAGATCGCGGCCCGCAGAGACTGGTTCTCAAGAATCTGTTCCTGCTGCTGCCGGATCTGCAGTTCCTTTGTTTCTGTCACGTCGGAATAGATTGCCTGAATTACATCTCTTCCCTGCGCGTTGATCAAACGCTCCATAATAACGCTGATCCAGCAGATTTTCCCGTCTTTTCTGATGAATTCCCTGGTGTAAGAAACGGGCCCTGACTCCAGGGTCATGTGTCTCAGGTACTCCTGGACCTTCGCCTTATCTTTTTCCAGGAGAAGCTGAAACGGCGAACGGATCTCCCGCCTATACTCTTCTTCCGTATAGCCGTAGATTTCCCAGGCCATCCTGTTTTCATTGAGCAGCAAATGCTCCTCATCCGCCGTGAACTGGATAATGCCGCAGGGCACGGTCTGGTAAAGCTGTGTCAAAAACTCCGCTGTCTGCCGGATCTCCCGATGGGCTTCTTCCAGTTTCAGCTCCTGATGTTTCCTTTCGGTCACATCAATCAGCACTGCGTACAGGACTTCCCTGTTGCCGGGCTCTATTACGCTTCTCCCTTTTTCGGAAATCCACAATATCTCACCGGTTCTGGTATGTACCCGGTATTCCAAATTATAGACGTCTCCGGCTTTTAACTGCTCATTTACCCGGCTTGTTATCCATTTATAATCTTCCGGTTCTATAAAATCCAGGCAGCGGTTTCCCGTATGTAAGGCAAAATCGCCGTAATTCGTATACCCCAGAAGCTGTGTCAGGTTATCGCTCATCCACTCCACATGATAGGGAGGCGCAATGGAACAGATAATCATCCCCCCGCTCAACTGATTCAAAATCAAATCCAGCTGGCGGTCCTGGCGCAGGGTCAGTGACTCCAGCCGCTCATATGCTTCCTTCGCCGCCCTGACAGGAAACAGTTCTTCTTCCCCGATTCCGGCAAAAGGAACTGAATTGTGGATATGGACCGTCTCAAATGTATCGCCCTTTTCCCGAAATACAAAAGTGCATCTCTGCCTCACCTTCATATGGGAATCCGCCGCCGGATCCGTCTCCATCATGCTGTCGCAGCTGCATAAATAAGTCTTATCATCAATCCTGGCGCTCTCGTAATGCTCATCCCACATGCGGAACGAAAGCATCTCTTCTTTTCCCTTGAGAAACGCGCGGGTAACCGCCTCTTTTCCTTTGGCAGTCTGATGTTCTCCTCCGCCGACCCAGATGATATCTTCTGCAAAAGTAGATATCATAAATTCCATATCAGATTCACAGAAATACTTACGTAAAATTTTTTTTGCCAGATCTTCTGCCTGCCGTAATCTTCTCTCTTCCACGTAACCCTCCTCTGATATCCTGTTTTCACTCAACAATTGATTTTACTATTTTACCATATCCGGGCGTCCTTTTCTATTTAGTTGTGATATTTCGTTAAATAATTTCGTTATTTAGACATCCATTGCTTCTTGACCGTCTTTTCCGTTCAGAAAGATGAGCCGTCTGAAGGGTTGCTTTCTCTATCATTTCGCCGTCATTAGCAGATGACATCGGAGCGCCTTTGTACTATAATTTCATTATAAAGGAGAATGAAGTATGACCAGCAAAGAATTATTATATGTTAAAACGGTGGCTGATGAAAAAAGCATATCCCAGGCCGCTAAAAAACTTTTTATCGCGCAGCCGTCTCTAAGCCAGTCCCTGCAGAGAATAGAAGAAACCCTGGGAACCCAGTTATTTAACCGCACCACCAGCGGGCTGACGCTGACATTTGCCGGTGAGCGCTACTATCATATGGCCACACAGATCCTAAAAATGTACGAAGACTTTGAGATAGAGATCAGCGATATCAATAATTTAAAAACAGGCCGTATCCATCTGGGGATCACCAACCATTTGGGCACCCTGACCTTGTCCAAGGTTCTTCCCAAATTCCGCAATATCTGTTCTCATGTGGAATTGATTATTTCGGAAGAAAATTCATCCACATTGGAGCAGCTCCTGCTCAGCGGAGAACTGGATTTCGCCATCATGCATGCGCCCAAATCCAACATCCAGCCCCAGCTCCACTACGATATCATGAAGAAAGATCCGTTTGTCATAGCCATTTCCCCGGATCATCCACTTGTTAAAAGGGCAAAAAAAGAACCGGGCTATCCCTACCCGGTTCTCGATATCAAACTTCTGAAAAATGAAACCTTTCTCATGCTTCACAAACAGCAGAGAATCCGTCAGGTCACAGATTCCGTGCTGGCCAAAGCCGGGATTCACCAGCCTAAAATCGGCCTCACCCTGCGCAATTATGAAACCGCACAGCTTTTAGCTGCCCAGGGCCTTGGGATTACGCTGGTTCCCCTTCAATATTCCCAAATCGCCCCAAGCGACTATCTGCCGACGATCTTGTCCATAGATGAAAAGTACGATGCCAGCTGGGATATGAGCATCGCCACGCTGAAGAACAGTTTTTTGTCAAAAGCGGACCAGTTGTTCATACAACTGGTGAAAGAGGCGTTTGGAGGGAGCAGACAGGGTTGAAGCCGGAGAGGGAGGAAGGGATCGCTGTATGGCTGACAAAGGGATGACTACATGGCTGACAAAAGGGATGACTACATGGCTGACAAAAGGGATGACTACACGGCTGACAAAAGGATGGCTACACGGCTGACAAAAGGGATGGCTGAACGCCATCCCTTTATGAATCATTCCTTATCGGTTTCTATTATAATTGATCAAACACCCGGCTTTTACAATCTTTTTCTCATCCGGAGTCATGTCAGCAATATAAAGGTTCAGCTCTTTTACCGTATCGCCGATCACATAAGCTTTGATGTTTTTCATATCTCCATCCAGCGCTTCTTTCACGTTTGGAACATAGATGTAATCGCCCACTTCAAATTCCGGATCCGCTTCCATCTGGAATGGCAGCATTCCCCAGTTCATGACATTTGAACGGTATCTCTTGGTAGCGTATTCTTTACAGATATTAGCCAGGCCGCCGATCACTCTCTGGCAGCTCGCCGCCTGCTCACGGGCAGAACCGTCACCGGGTTTTATTGCATAGACCATGCTTCCAATCTCTGTTTCAGAAGCCTTCACCTGTTCATTTCCTGGAATTGTGTTGATCTTATCAAAAATATCCTTTAATTCAGGCGCTGTTTCTAACGGGCACCGGCCTGCCGCTCTCGCTTTTTCTATTTTGTCAACTTCCTTGCTCCTTCCCACATACTGGGGATCACGTCTGGAAAGTGTAAATTCTGCCAGTCCGAGCGGGTTGGAACGGTAAGATGATGTTTCTCCTGACGGGATCAATTCGTCCGTGGTGGTCACCGGATCCAGAATCTTGGAGCATACTTTTAATAAAATATTGTCTGTTAGCGGGCTCATTTCAGGCCAGTCTTTGATGTTGGGGCCGTAAACCAGCTCTTTCTCTGTATCCTCTGCCTGATATCCCTGATAAATTCTGCTCTTATAAACCGTATCATCAAATTCATAAGCAGGCACCTGATAATCGTCCATCACTTCTGATGCTGAAGTCAGTTTTCCTCCATTGGCCGCTGTGGCAGCGATAGATCGGGAATCCATTAATGCAACTGCCGACATCTGTCCAACGCCCGGCTTGGAACCTTCACGGTTCGGGAAGTTTCTGGTGGTGTGGCGGATGCTGAATCCGTTGTTGGAAGGTGTATCTCCGGCTCCGAAACAAGGTCCGCAGAATGCGGTTTTGAGCACTGCGCCTGCTGCCATGAGGTCAGAAACCGCGCCTTTTTTAACAAGGTCCATATAGACCGGCTGGGAAGACGGATATACGGATAATGAGAATTCATCCGCGCCGCAGTTCTTTCCTTTTAAGATATGGGCGGCTTCCATAACGTTGGTATAATTGCCGCCTGCACATCCTGCGATAATTCCCTGGGTCACTTGAAGTTTTCCGTCCACGATCTTATCGGTCAGGCTGAAATTGATATCAGGATTACCTGAAATCTTTGCGGCTTCCACCTCTACGGTTCTTAAAATGTCGCCTAAGTTGGCATTTAACTCATTAATTTCATATGTATTGCTGGGATGGAATGGAAGGGCGATCATAGGTTTTACAGTGGAGAGATCCACATAAACCATACCGTCATAATATGCCACATCTGCCGGATTCAATTCCTTATAATCGTCCGCTCTGCCATGCAGCGCCAAAAATGCCTTTGTATCCTCGTCGGTTCTCCAAATTGAGGACAGACAGGTTGTTTCTGTGGTCATCACATCCACGCCGTTTCTGTAATCTGTGGTCATGGAGGAAATACCGGGGCCTACGAATTCCATCACTTTATTCTTTACATAACCGCATTTAAAGACTGCACCGATAATTGCCAGCGCAATATCCTGAGGGCCAACGCCTGGATTCGGACTGCCGTCCAGATATACGGCAACCACTCCCGGATAAGATACATCATAAGTGTCGCAGAGAAGCTGCTTCACCAATTCTCCGCCGCCTTCTCCAATGGCCATGGTTCCAAGGGCGCCATAGCGGGTATGGCTGTCTGATCCGAGGATCATCTTACCGCCGCCTGCCATCATTTCACGCATATACTGGTGAATGACCGCAATATGAGGAGGAACGAAAATTCCGCCGTATTTCTTACATGCGGACAATCCGAACATATGATCGTCTTCATTGATGGTGCCGCCTACCGCGCATAAAGAGTTGTGACAGTTGGTGAGCACATAAGGCATTGGGAATTTCTCCATTCCGGACGCCTTCGCAGTCTGGATAATGCCTACAAAAGTGATATCATGGGATGTCATGGCATCGAATTTAAGTTTCAGATTGTCCATATCTCCCGATGTATTATGAGCTTCTAAAATCGAGTAGGCCATTGTACCTTTTTTAGCCTCTTCTTTCGTCACTTCTTTTCCTGTTAAAGAAGCGATCTTTGCAGCCTCTGCCTCAGGAACGATCTCAGTTCCATTTACCAAATAGGCGCCGCCGTCATATAATTTTACCATGTGAATACCCTCCTGAAAAATCGTACTGGTATAGCTTTGATGTCTTTAGTATGCCTTATTTGGGGAGAATAGTCAAATACTATGTTGCTTATATAGTCTATAGGTTTTTGCTATGGTTGGATGAGGGGTGGTTATGCATTCTGAGAATTGGCAGATGCGTTTAGAATTGAGGGATGCTATTTGCATTTATACATTATATTTTAC
The DNA here is from genome assembly GCF_018785315.1 of Clostridium sp. MCC353. Lineage (GTDB taxonomy): Bacteria > Bacillota > Clostridia > Lachnospirales > Lachnospiraceae > CHH4-2. Next base: position 13,527 of record NZ_WQPN01000027.1, read on the forward strand.
GTTTTAACTATGCTAAAAAATTCAGATTATAGTTAAGTTAAAAAAGGCAATATCACATAAAAGTACTGGCCCTGCAAATAGTTTATGGATTATATGCAGATAGCAAGGGGAACCTGCATTTGCAGATAATCTATCAAAATATTGCAGAGCCATTATATCCTGTGTTTCGAATTTTCGGTTTTATTAACTGATTGGTGACGGCGGAATAGTAATTGGGGCAGGAGCAGATTCAGGGGCAGATTCCGGAGCCGCTGCAGGCCCTGAGGGCTGCTGTGAAGGGTTTTTGCCTGGTGTCTGGGCCGGATCGGCTGCTAATGCGCTGCTGCCTCCATTATTGTTGCCGTTATTATTGCTGTTATTCCCATTTTCGCTATTATTACTGTTACCCGCATGACTCTCTGCAGAGGCTTTCGTTTCTACATCATCTTTGGATTCAGATAAATAGGTCTTGTAAACATAGGCTTCGCCTCCATTAAACTTAATCTGTATCCATCCATTTTCCGACATGCCGGTAACTTCCACCTCCTGCCCTGCTTTTAAACTGGACAGTACCGTGGTTCCTGTGGTATAGCCGGCTCTGACATTAACCGGTTTAATCGCATACATAGTCTTTTCCATTGGTGTCACTTTATAAACCGGCATCTCCGTTGTGGTTTCCTCGGCGGAAGATTCTAAACTGGAAGTTCCTACTGCTTCCGTCTCTGATTCTGCCAGCAGGGACTGGTTTTCGTCAAGTGCGGACTCATCTGAAACCGCTGCGCTTTCGACCGGCGAAGTTTTTTCTGCCTGTGTCTCAAACTCAATCACAATTTCTCTGGTTGTCGCTTCAGTAGACTGTCCGTTTTCTCCTCCCTTTTCAGCGCCGCATGCGGACAATAATAATGCTAAACTTGCTGCTGTCAAAATTAAATATTTTCTCATATTTACCTCCATTGCGAAACGTTTTATTGCACAGGCACCCGCACTGGCAATTCCTGATTCCCGGCTACGGTATAAATTTATGACTCAGTCACAAATTTAGGTGAAAAATAAGCTGTCAGGTATCTTTTCTTACACTGCTTCCAGTTCCTTAATTAAAATATTCCTTATATAACCACCATACTTTTCTTTCGTAGCCGCGATGTGATATCCCTGCTCCAGTACATTGTCTCTGCTGTAATGATTATCCGGATGGATTGTGCACATCAAATACCGGAATCCCCGCCTGCGCGCTTCGGCTTCGGCCGCCTGCATCAGCCTCCGCTGAAGGCTATACCCTCTATACTCAGGCAGGACAGCGGCTGAATCCATGTGAACCACTTTGACTAGCTCTGATTCCGGCAAATTGATATCCCTTCCCAGGTTTTCCTGCGACAGGCCGGGGAATACGATCATGAAGATTCCGGCTAATTCACCTGTCTCCTGTTCTGTAGCTTTAAATGCAAGCCCTTGTCCGGTTTCCAGCATCTGGATGGTATAGTCCGAATTGTCGGCGGCAAACCATGCTTTCTGCTCCAGTCGATCCCACACGGATTGGATCAGGCGGACGATGGATGGGTAGTCGGACGGGGTGGCTTTGGTTATTTTAAAGGTCATGTGGGGCAGCTCCTGTTTTTTTGTTGGTTTCTTGTTAGTTACTTGTTGTTTTTAACAATTGTTTGTGTTAAGGTGATGACGATATAGAAGTATTTTCCAAAAGTATAACATTTTTTTTATGGGAATTCAATTTAATATGTTTTAAGATTGGTGAAAGAAAAGGTCATGTTTTGTCTGCATGACCCTTTTTAGAGTTTTATCTGTTAATTTGTAAGAACCAAGTATCAGGGTGTTCCTAATTCATTTGCCCCAACACCAGTTACTGATGTCAGGGTTGTTAGCATTTTACTCTGATTTATTGTTACATGTTATGCTCGCATTGGCTCCGGCCTGACTGTCGCTGAACAACCAGTTTTTGTGTCCCTAGATTACCGGTCTAATCGAGTTTTCCAATGGGCTATTGCTCAAGCTGCACCATCCGTCTTCGGAACCATTTTAGTTTTTCCTCTCTATACTTTACACTGCTTTTGCTGCTTTTATCTGACATACTTTAATGCATTGATAGCAGCGAACACATTTATTTTCATCAATCTGCGGATATTCAAATCCTTCTTCATCTTCTACCATGCTAATTGCCTCTTTCGGACAAATAGCATAGCAAGCAGTGCAGCCGCAGCATTCTTCCTTTATGTTATATAATACAGGCATCTCTTTCACTACTAATTTCCCTCGCATTTAGATACAAAAAGTAATCTATATTCAGCTATTTTTACTCCCTGCCCCGCCGATTAATTGAAGCATTTTCTTAACTGTCTTTTTTAATTTTCTATTAACTCTTGTTTTCAAAGAATATTCAATTGGCGTTCCATACTTCTTTTGAAGTTCTTCAAAACTTATATTATGCATATCGGCAAAGAAAGTATTTCTTTGTCGAGGTCTTTTACTAGATCTATACTCTGATGGATTTTCTTTAATTCCATCTTCATAAGAAACTTCTTTTAACTTTATACTTTTAAGAGTCAGATTAAAAAAATCTTGTCCTCTACTTGTGCGAATTAATACAAGAGATGTCCCCATACCATCATTCATTTCCGGAGCCACATTTTTTATCCCCCAAAAATCAGCAATGGTAAGATCCGACATTTTCGTTTCTTTTGCCACGCATTCATAACAAGATGGACGTAAACAATAGTCTCTCAGAAACATTTGCATATACGGATCCTTATCCTTTGATATATACAATTTCTGTTTTTTTCCACATGGTATTGTCTCCAGCACCTCTTTCATCCCAAAATCAGTCCAACTATCATCCTTGCAACGAAAGTTAATGCCTTTCAGCTTTCCACCAATTTTCTGTTCTTGATACTTTGCATATTCACGCCATAAAGCAGGTGATGGTGCTCCATGACAAATAACATCTACACAAATCAAATTCTCATAGTCTTTGCCAATAAATTTTTTCAGACCATTCACTTGACATCCAGTTCCAGAAAATAGAACCAGCTTTCCTGATGCCAAATCACTTTTAACATTCCTAAATGTGTCACCAAGTCTTGCTTGTATATACTTTGAACCACGAAGTTGTGCAAAATCTTTTTTATCACTAACTGCAATAAATTCCGCCGAATAACAGTCTTCCGACATAGCAACACCGTATACAACCCCCTGTTTATCAAAAACATACTCTGCTAAAGAAGAAAATACTGCTCCTGAAGAACTGCTTAGCCTAACATCCTCATCTGTATTATAACAAGCATAAACCTTTAATGGCTCCATCACCAATACTTCCTTTCCTCATTAAGTCATTAAACCAAAGATTGCCATCATTTTCTTTTTTATAGTGTTATTTTCTTAGTAACTTTTTTATCGATCCCATTAAAAGCTGCTTTTCTTCTATATTCATTCCTAAAAAATACATAGAAACAAAATATACAATTGTATAAAGGATTGCAAACATACCTAATTTTATAAATCCAGTAATATTCACAAACTTCATAATAATAACACCAACAACGCAAGGAGCTGCTAATGCCGGAATAAATTTAGCAATTTCTTTCCAAAAATAAAACATGTTCATTCCAATACGTGCATGATAATACCAGTTCATAAAAATAATGTTGCCTATAAACAGTGAGATTGCTGTACCAAGGGCTGCACCAGTTGGACCAAAAACTTTTATTAATGGAATGCTGATTAAAACATTAGCAATTGCGATAAATAAATATACAATCGAACGCGCTTTATGCATGTTCCTTGCACGTTGAATTTCAATTCCTATATTTTGTATCAACGGTACCGTAACAGGAACAATTAATAAGAGTGCAACCTCATAAGATACGTTGTATCCATCACCAGCCCACATTTTTATAAACGGACTCCCAAGAAACACAAACCCAGACAAAATCAGTCCCAAAATAATAAATTGTATTCGCCCTACTTTTGTAAACAATTTTACTAGTTGCATCGTATCATTTGATTCCGCAACGATTCTATTAACCTTTGGCACAAAAACATTAGATATTGATGTGGAAAATTGTTGATACATCGTGTTTATTTGTCCGCCGACACCATAAACTGCAACAGTTGTAGTTCCAGTAAGCCTTCCAAGAAGGAATTTATCTACGCTCCAATTAATTTGATCTATGATTTGATTTAAAAAGATAAAAAAAGTAAATACCCACATTTCCTTTAAAAGGCCTACCTGAAATTCTCTAAAAACGAATTTGATATGTAACTGTCTAAGGCAATAAAATATATTGGATATTAATAAAACAAAAGTCAAAAATGTTGTTGCTATTACTATTCCAACCGATCCATAACCCATAATCAACAATGGCAATGTCAAGAATGGGCTACCTATATTTTGAAGCAAAATTAACAGCTTTTGAAATAAAAACTTTTCATGAGCAGTAATTGAACAATTGAACACACTATTTGGAAAAGTCATCGCAAGATTCACTACAAGTAATCTCATCAATATCTTTGCCGTATTGTATTCACGGTTTGTAAGTCCTGTCCCAAAAATACTTTGAATATTTCCTATCATCACGATTCCGCAAAGAATACAGATAACTGAAATTGAGCAGAAAATGAGCATAAACATACCATTAAGTTTCGCTATTTTTTCTTCATCGTTTTGAGCTTTATATCTGGAATAAAAACGAAGATATGAGCTTCCAAAACCCAAACTGAGCAGGCTTAAATAGGAAATAACCGAATATACCAACTGATATAGTCCATATTCACTTTGTCCTAAAAGACGTAACATAATGGGTGTATATATTATGCTCACCAGAATTTTTACTACTTCGCCGGCATATGAAAGTATTACACCAGCCTTTCTTTGACTAATCTGCATATTATTTCCCCGCGTATCAAAACATTCATATTGAATCTGTAAGTTATAATTCCGTAAAGTAGTTCAGCATTTTTCTTTATTACCTACTATTCTAATGTTCTTTTTAATTCAGCACTTAAATATTTGATTCCCTTTTCCCTCTCCTGTTTTATAACTGCATTTACTTTTGTGTAGTTTATACTCTGATCTGAGATCTTATTTATTCTTTCTGATAACCCCATTTTATTTAAAAGTGTTAAAACACGATTATTCATTCTTGCATTTTTAGATTCACGCATATAGCATGTAAATTTTTTATTAAACAAAATTGAAAAAACAGTTCCATGGAACGAATTTGTAAAAACATACTGTGCTTTATCAAACAGATACAAGAACTCCTGCGGCGTCGTGTTATAATATTGGGGATAATCAGTGTTATAAATATCAATTATCGCACATGAATTCTTAAACGCATATACTTTAATATCTTCTAAACATTTTAAAGGCAAGTCCGAAAGGCAATACACTAAAACATAATTATCCGGAATATCATAATCTGGTTTTTTTGAAATCTGCTTCCATCTGTTCAACTCCAACATCATTGTCGGATCATTCAGCAATATTGCCTCCCTACCTGTAAGATCCTTTATAATCTCGCATCCACTTTCCTCTCTACAAGAAAATCTAAAAAATCTATCAAGTGCTTTCTTATAGAATTCCCTTTCTGAAATATCTATATAGTCCATTCCAAAACTTGGTGAAAAACATATAATTTTAGCTCTGTCTGCAAAACTTAAAAAACGGAATTCCAATTCACCTTCTTTATGAAGCCAATTATGCCATACCTGATCGCTTCCTGTCACATAAGCATCAAAAGCATTCAAATTTTGTATTTCTTCCCATGTATAAATTGGGGTTGTTTGAATTAATTGTTCTGTACCTTTTTTGAAAACATCTTTTCTATTTCTATCCATGAATAATTTTCTATACTTTTTTAATATGCGACCTAAATAAATTTTTATCACATCCAGCCTGCTTTCTTGATAAAAAAGATTATCGCATAACAATGTTATTGGACTATAACCTAAATTCGAAATCAACGTTTGAATTGCATAATTTTGAAGTTTATTACCTATGTTTGTGTAATCAAACAAAGTAACAATTGCAACTTTTTTCATTTTTCACCTCTTATAATCATATATACGCAAAAAACAATGTCAAAAAAATTATTGAAGAAAAAGATATAAATATTGGTGAGTATATAGACAAACTAAATATAGTCACAAAAATCAATATTCTAATAACAATATTGGATTCTCGATTTTGATTTATCTTTCCAACAAACATTCGACAATAAATTATAATTTGCATCAAGTAATACCATAATCCAGCTATATATATAGTAGATCCGATACTACTTAATCCAAAATGCTTAAATCCATGCGCTATATGTTCACCAAACATTTCCATTCCAAATCCTTGTCCAAACAAATAACTCTCCCGTAGTGACAGCGCATATTCCACTATTGCCAATCTTTCATTACTACCTGCAACACCTACTTTATTATAATTCAACATATCATAAAGTCTTCTGTATAAATAATCTTCAAAAACTTCTCTAATTGAAGGTATGAACAAGCTCAATCTGATAGCCACTATTGCAAGTATTACCACAACAATGTATTTTAAAGATTTCTTAAACACTCCAATCGCTTTATCATAATCCTTGATTATTCCTCTCAATAAGATTGACCATGGCAAAAAAAGGAACATTGCTGTATTATCATTTTGTGTGGAAATAACAAGCATTAATAATTCACTTACAATTGTATATATCAAAAGCAACCTTGCACCTTTTCGCCTATTCTTCTCATTCAAAAGTTCACATACCTTCAAATTGCAAGAATAGATCATACATGAAAACAGAACCAGTTCATGCGTTCGATTTTGTCCAAACAATCCACAACACAAATCTTTGTAATACGGAGATGCATCAATCCATTTCTGCTTTAAAAAAATAGGATATCCTGAAATCTGTATGAGTAATGCAATAATGTTTAAAACCCACCATGCATTTATAATCTTCACGCAAGACATAAGCATTTTTTCAAATCTGCTTCTATTGCTTTTCATTATTGTAAACAAACTCAAGCAGGCAATACTTGGTGTAATGACCCCTCTAAAATTCATAAAGGCAAACTCATTATGTTCTGAGCAGAACATAGACAAACAAATCAGTACCAGTAGAATTATAATTTCACGAGAATTACTAATGAATATCGATCTGAATCTATAACTACCAACAAATACCATAAAAATTAAAGCAGCAAATGCAAATTGCCAAATTTTAACTTTTTCAACATAATTTAATAGCAAAGCCATGAACAAAATATAATAAAACAGCAACGAATTAACATTAATCTTTTTTAACATTTTATCCTCGTTATTTTTCCTAATTTATCCAGCTATCCGATGCTGCTTCGTCCGTTTTACTCCCTTGTACAGTATCCCAAAATCCATTTATCCTTCTAGTTGCATAAAATAAATCTTCTTTTGTTGGTTCTATATCCTCAGTTACATACCACGGTATATGTAAACTCTGGTATGGATAATTAGTTCTAACAGCTGTAATAAAATGGCGACTAACATCCAAAAAGTCTGGTAAATATAAAGCAAACGTGGTGTCAACATCAGCTGCACAGGCTTTACAAAAGGGAATATGAAATAAATTATACGGTTTTTCCCATTTCATTACTTCTCTGTACAGTTTAGAATTCTCTGGGATATCATCAATTTTTAAAGAAAATCCTGCTTTTCTTATTCTCGGAAATCTTTTTAGGTATAAATAGAATTCTTTTAAAATATCTTTCGGACAATCATCAATTGGAAGGATATCTGGATCTGTAACAACATATAAATCTTTTCTATATACATTAAATAAATCATTTTTCCAAAAAACCATATGCCCCATATTTTCTTTTAGTCTAAAAACCTCATATTGAGTTTTATCATAAAATTCCAATAAAGGCGGATACGTAGAGGCGTTATCTATAATCTTAATATTCGTATATCCCATACTTTCTAACTTTACAATTAGACGTTCTAAGTAAGAAAGTCTATTAAAACTAATAATGAAGATAGGAATATCATAAAAATTTCTCGAATCATTCTTTTTAAAAAACTCTCTTCTTTTCTTGTACAAGGAATAATTTGCGATTGGTAACGTTCTATGTAACGATTTAGCATATTCTAACCAAATTTTCATACGTCAAAGTCCTTTCTTTTTAAGGCCGGCTTTCCAACCAGATGAGATAGATTTCAGTTTTTTCTTTTTATCTGATTCATAAAGCAAAACAATTGCTCCCATCTTCAAATTTCTAATATTACCTCTAATAAATCGAAACCATAAATGATTCTTCAGGGGATAATAAACATTATTTCTTGCCATATAATATTTACGAAAAGCCGAATGATTTCTCACATCTATCGTCCATAAGAGAATTTTCTTTTTTTCGCTTTTACCAATTTCATGTAATAAATGTACATTTTTTACTTGGATTACCCCATACCCATACTTTCGCATGCGATAGCAATATTCGAAATCAACAGAATCGATAAACATGCTTTCATCGTATTCTCCAATTTCTTTCCATGCAGATATTTTTGAAAATGATCCTGATGTTATACAAGTATTTACATACACATATTCTGTTTTCGGATCATGTCCTACCACACCAACATTTCGATCAACAATAACAGGTGCAACCACACCAAGATTTTGCTCTATCGTAAAATATGGCTTCATCAGAGAAACAAAATTATTGGGGCAAACAGAGTCTTGATCCAAACTTAGCATCCAATCATAGTTATTTTCACAGCCCCATTGCATGAGTCTGTTCAATGCAGCTGCTATTCCAACATTTTCACTAGACTCCAAAACTTTTGTATTTGCAAATTCTGAAGCGGTTTGCCTGATATCTTCGATATTATTGGAACCATTATCAAATATTACAATAATTGGCACCTGATTTTGTATCGCTAATATGTTATCCTTTAACCTTACCAATTCTGGATTGTATGTAACAATTCCCGTATATATACTTGACATATTTTCCCCTTATACCCTCAAGGCTCAAGCCAACCATTCCACTGCCTTAGACCTCATTCCGTCCTTAATCCCACTCATGGTAGCTTTTAGTACAGCTTTTTTGTCATGAGCTCTCAAAACACTTGGTACCATAAAAGAAATAATAAATCCTACATAGCTTTTACTGCTATAGCTTTCATATCCAATGCCACCATAGTTTTTCAGTTTTTTATTCAAATAAATAATATTTCTGTTTGTATAATATACCCTAAGTGGAGAAACTTTTTTCTTATATGAAAATTTCGATATGTTTACAGCTAATTTCTTATTTTGAATTTTATTGCATATACTTTTAATTCTTGCAACTGTTTTTTCACTTCTAGGCTCTATATTTCCAAATTCCTGATTTAATTCAACGGTATTCAATCTAAGAATCTTCCATCCCGAATTAATTAATCTTTTACAAAAATCATTATCAACCAAATCTATAAACAGATAGTCATCAAATTTTCCTACCTGAGACCACGCCCTTATTCTTGTATAGCTTCCTGATGTAATGCACATTTGTACATATTGTTCATCACCTTCATAGTTCACTATCTTATTTGCAGGAAAAATCCTTCTTTTATCTACAATCTTAGGACATATGCAAGCTATACTTTCATCTGTATTCTCAGCTTTGTTTGTCATTTGCAACAAAAATTCATCAGAAATAATAGAGTCTTGATCAAATGTCAGAACCCATTTTTCTCCTAATTTTTCCGCACATTTAAAAATTTCATTTAATGCTGTAGCTATACCTACATTTTCTTTTTGGGTTAATACAATAACATTCTCTACAGTTTTTATATATTTATCACACTCTGTATTGCACCCATTAACAAAAAAAATAATTCTCACATTTTCTTCTTGAAGTTTTTCAACATTAGCCTTAAGCCTACTTAATTCTGGATTAAAAACAACTATTCCACAAACCATCAGCCATTCTCCACAATATAATTTTCTTACAATTTTTTCTTAATTGTTTGAATCAATTTACTTGGCAGCATCGTTTTCAAACGTGCTTTCAGCTGTAATCCCACTTTTATCCTATCTACGAATTCAGGCTCATCAATCCCCACATAAAAAACATCTCTCGTTATCGGTCTATCACTTGGACGCACGAGGTTATGCTGCTTCACCATTCCATCTTCCAGCGTAGCTTGCTTCACTTCAGCAAAAGATTCCATCTTCTCAAAAAGCTGTTGTCCTTTTTCCGTATTGACGAAGACGCTTGAAACACCTTTCGGAGAGTTGAATTCCGGGTGGCTTTTTGCAATTCCCCAAAAATCACCCACGGTCAAATCGCCAACACGGCTCGTGTTTGCAAAAGGACATTGATAGCAGATTTCTCTATAACAGTCGCCATCCATAAAATGTTTTCCATAGGGATCAATAAAGAGATTCTTTGTCTTTGTCTCTGTCTCTGTCTCTATCTTTAGCAGATATTGTGTTCCCCAGCCTCGTTTATCTTTAGAGCGAAAGTTAAAGTAAATCACTCGGTCTCCTGCCTGTTTATTCTTATACTCCAAGTATTTCTTAAAAAACTTAGGGGAGGGAACTCCATGGCAAATCAAATCAACTGTATACAGATTGGGCTGGTCTCCACCAAGGAATGCATATAAACCTGCAATCTGGCAGGGTGTTCCTGTAAAAAGGACCGTTTTTCCTTCTGATAACCGACGTTTCACTTTGGAATAACTATCTTTCAAATCAGACTGAACATATTTAGAGGACTGGATTTTTTCTCTTTCTGCATCATTCCTCACTTCAATATGACTTACCACCAACTGATAATCATAAGCAGCTCCATATACTACACCGCCCATTTGCAGAATTGCTTTTGCTGCACTATCAGCTGCTCCACCTGATGCAGAACGCATAATATCGGTATCGTTCTTATTACGCCATGCCCAAACATGTTGTGGCTCATTACGATGGAGATCTGTTTTTTCAGCTGAACATGTTTTTAAGCACCGTTTACATCCAATACAGCTTTTCTCATCGACCACTGGATACCAAAATCCTTCTTTGTTTTCTACCATTGAAATGCAATGCTTCGGACAACTCTGCTCGCAGCTTTTGCACCCTACACATCGCTCTTTTATCCTCGATATGTTCTCCATTTTTATCCCTCTAAATTTTTTCGCAGATACTCCTTTGCCAATGCTCTCTGCTTCTGTAAAATATCATCCACTTCTGCATAATCGATCGGTTGACTATTAATGTTTTCTGCATCTTCAACCTTAGTTGTCATCCGTTTTGACAAACCCAGCCGATTTAGCAAATCATACAGTTTTTCTTCGTTACCATAGCTATTGCCTATACTCTTTCGAATAAGTGCTGTAAACGAACGTTGTGTAATTACAGAGAAAATGCTGCCATGAAACGTATCTGTAATAACTTCCTCTGCATTTTTGAAGTAAGCCAACACATCAAACGGCGAGCAATTCACAAAACGATCTGCGCATTTTTGGATACCTCCAATTGCATAAACCTTCAATTTTTTTTTCTTTGCGTACGTAGCAATCCAATCCGCTTCACTATTAGAAATGCGTCCCGCATACGCATACAGGATCAAGTATTTATCCTCAGTCTTAATATGTGGAATTTTATCGCAACAATTTATGTAATCGTAGATCAGAACCGGATCCAGGTTATACACGGGTACTTTCCCAGTAAGCTGTTCTACAATAGCTCCCGAATTTGCATCTCTTACAGAAATCGCTATAAACCGCTTCAGTAGTGATTCAATCTCGTCAGCCTTTTTATACTTCTTCAGTTTTTCCAATGTTGTGTTGCCAAAAGAAGCTGCATAAGTAATCAGTTTTTTTGCACGATTGTCTTTACCAAACAATTCAAGTGAATAACCCACATTGGAATTTTTCTGGATACAGTTAAAAACCTCATCACTGCCTACAACCAGACAATCCAAGACCGGACTGTAGTTCATTGTATTCGTAATTCCCAGAAGTGGCATATATTTTTTAGCAAAAGACTGCTTATATTGGATGAACGATAGTTTATGTGAAAGAGGAACCTGATATCGAAATGTTTCCAAGCCCTTTTCAAGTTTGCGGACAAATTTATTCCTACTATCCGCATTATCAACAATTACTGATGCGCCGACATGATAATCCACAAATTCTACTTCACAACATAATTCCTCAATTAACTGTTTCAATGCATAAGCCTGCAAAAAAGACCCATAATTTGCAATACGATGCATTGATATGATTCCAACTTTCTTCATCTTTTCAACCTCAATATAATTCTTCTACCAGCTTTTCAAGGTTCTCATTGAACTTTGCATTATTGAATTTCATTCCATGACCCATTCCAGCAACAATCTGGTCATAGTTAGTTATAATATCTCCAAGTGTTTCAATATCCTCCACCGGAATGATTGTTCCCATTCTCTGAACCACATTCTGCGCAAATTCCACTTGATGGTCGTTCACATGCTCATTGAACTGGTGCTGGCGCGGTACAACAATAGGCGTTTTTCCGATTTGTAATGGCATAATAAAACTTGCCGGGCCACCGTGTGTTATCACAATTCGTGCATCCACCACATTTTTAACCATCTGCTGGTAAGGAATTAGTTTGCTCCACTGGCAGTATTCAGGTTCATATGTACTAAACCCAGTTTGAATAATTACGTCGTCCTGGATCGTACCATCTTGTTTTAATTCATCTATTTTTTGAATCAGCCGATTAAATGGCTGTTCATGTGTTCCTACCGTCACAAAAATCATTATTCTCGTCCCCTGCTTAGAATATGCTGCCAAGGTTAATCGCTTTTGGATAAACCTTTTTCTGTTCCTCCCACTGAACAACGAACTTGTCCACAATTGTGTAAACCATCTTACCAGTCATTGTCGGCTTATCAATACGGTCAAATACCTCAATGTAAACTAGCTTTGCTCCCATCATCTTTCCGATGTAAAAGAACGGAACTGCAACTGCTGCGCCGCATGAAATAATCAAGTCAGGCTTTTCTTTGTATAATACATTCCATGCAATCTTGGTATTTTTAATTAGTGCTTTAAGACTCCGGTTGGTCGGATAATAACACCGGTACATTTTTTCGCCTTCCAAAAGGCTTCTTGCATCTTCCTTGTCAAATGTAACCCAAAAATGATCCTTATCTTTCCAAAAAGGCTTTAACATATACAGGTGGGTTAAATGCCCACCAGATGAACCCACCAAGCAAACTTTTATTTTTTTATTTTTATCCAACTGATTGCCCCTCTACATCTTTAGAATTTAAAAGTATCTTTCAGCCCCAGCCACTTCTGATCTTTATCACTTAAATTCAGCGCCGTGCCATCTGTATTTCCAAATTAACTGTTTTCAGATGCTCCCTATATCACATCTCTTATTCATTAAAAAATCTGTTCTTATGATTCCGCCAGGGATTCCTCTCCCCCTTCAGTTCAATTCCTCCCTGGCTTCAAATCCCAATCCTTTTTAACCTTCCATGAAACTATCTCTGATAAACAACACTCATCGATCCTGATCCGTTAACAACAACTGTCACCGTCTTTTTGGCAGTATCCACATTAATGGGATTAACCAAGCTCCAGATTCCAGTATGGTTGTCATAGAACAAAACTTGAACATTGTTCAGGTTTTGAAGCAGGTTTGGCACATACAGTGTTACTGTCGTACTGCCTGTTTTCTCCTGATTGGTATTTGCATCTTTCATGACAAATGCACGAACAGATGTCAGAGCTGCATATTCGCTCAGATTCACATCCTTTATGGCTTCTGATAAAGCTGTACCGGCATTGATCGCTTTGATCGCCTCCACGGTCTGAGCTGGAAGCCCTGCAGTTGCAGCATCTCCATTGACAAAGCCTACCTTGGTATCTCCAATCGTTGCCATTCCCGCCGCTGATATTCCATCTACGGAAATATCCTGGGATGTTGCGGTTCCAGATGCGCTTGTTCCTGTGGTCTTACTGGAACTGGAATCATCATAATAACCGTCTCCGCCACCATCACCGAAGTCGATATTTGTATTTGGGCTTGGGGCCGCAAATGCACTTACCGGTTGTGCTGCCACAAGGGCTGCTGTCAGGAGTATACCTAACCACTTCTTTTTCATGTTACATCACCTTTCCTTTCTTTTTGTATTTATCAATAAACAGCCGATTTGCTGGTTATTGCCTTTTAGGCATTTCGGATTGTCTTACTTATCATATATTTTTGTGCTCTTTTAGTATTTCTCCACATAAAACAAATCCAACATCATAGGCACCAGGTTTTCCCGATCCACATGGTATTCATCATATAAGTTAGTTTCCACTGCTTCCCCAGGCACGGTTATAATATCCCCGTCCCCCAAACTATCCTGGCTGTTCAGCACGGACAGCGCCATGTCCAAATACTGGTCCTTCGGCATATTTGTGATCATATTGTTCTGCAGGCGGTTCATTAAATCTGGGATCAGGTGGTCATCCCTGGACGCCGCCTCTCTGGCTGCCTGTAAATAACCCTGCAGATACTGTTTCTGCCTCCCCATACGGCTGACCGCTGTCTGGGATTTGGTGATATCCCTGTACCTGACAAAAATCTCTGCCTGCTCACCATGGAGGGTGACGGTTTCCCCCTTTTTCAACTCCGGATCCCGTTTTTCCAGGCCTTCATCCCGGATGGTTACCGTTACTCCGCCCACCGCATCATTCAAAATCGGGATGGCGCTGATGTTCACCGCCGCATACCCGTCTATCTTCAGGTTCCCAAGTAAATTGGAAACCGCCTCTGTCATCAGTTCACAGCTCTTTTCCCTTCCATCCCCATAGGCATATGCAAGGGTCAGGTGCTGGATATCTTTTCCCAGTTCATTTCCAGACAGGTCAAACAGTGTGATCTCCGTCATGCTGTCCCGGGGGATCATCAGGATCTTCACCCGGTCCCTGGCCGCGTCCTGGGCCACTAAAAATACCCCGTCCGCCTGGCCTCCCTGGCCGGACGCCGTATGGGATTCCATCTCCCCTTTGGTGTCAACACCGATACAGAGGATGGCACGCATGGCAGTGTTTCTGCGGTAGGTTTTTCCCTGGTAGAGGATTTCCCCTTTTCCGTTATCCCGGCCTTCCTGTACTGCTCCATCCAGAACTGCCCCTGTTAAACTTGAGTTTACGACTTTCTCACGGGCCGCCAGACGTTCTTTCGCTTCCTGACTGGTCCGGTAAGAACGGTAACTGAATCCGGTGAACCAGCACAAGAAGATCAGGATAAGGGCAGCCGCGCCTGCTATGTATAAATAGTTCTTCTTATTTTTATTCTTCATATCCTCATGTCCGGTTTCCAGACCTCCGAAAAGACTATTTTTACTCATCGTTTTATTTATCTTTTTATTTGTCTTTCTATTTGTCTTTTTTTCTTTTTGTTTATCTTTTTATTTACTTTTTTGTTTTCCGTTATCTCTCTGTCTGTTTCGTTTCCCTGTTTCTCTATAATCAAGATGCCCCTCTATGGAACAGCACCACATACACGGTCTGGATCAGCAGCCGTATGTCCAGCCACACCGACCATTTGTCGATGTATTCCAGATCCAGGCTCACTACCTCTTCAAAATCCTGGATATCGCTCCGGCCGCTCACCTGCCATAATCCGGTGATTCCCGGCTTCAGGCTCAGACGCCTCTTATGGTGCTCTTCATACTGCAGGAACTCATCTTCCGTAGGAGGCCTTGTCCCCACCAGGCTCATTTCCCCTTTGAGCACATTGAAAAACTGGGGGAATTCATCCAGGCTGGTCTTTCGTAAGAACTTCCCTACCTTCGTGATCCGGGGATCATCCTTCATCTTGAACATCAGGCCCTTCATTTCATTCTTTTCCATCAGTTCCTTTTTCCGTTCCTCCGCATCCATATACATGGAACGGAATTTATAGATGGAAAAACGGCGGCCGTTCCTGCCGATCCGGACCTGCTTAAAGATGGCTGGCCCGGGGGATTCCAAATGAATCGCCGGTACGATCACGATGCTGAGCAGAACCGTTAGCAGAGATCCTGCCACCCCGCCGATCACATCCATGGCCCGTTTTACAAACAGTTCCGTCGGTTCAAATATCCTCGGGCTATAGGTCAGCACGCGGTAGGAGCCAAACCGTTCGATAGCCTTTTCCTGATGGTCATACGTGTCCACCGCCACATGGGTTTCAATCCCCATGGTTTCCAGGCGCACGATAAACCCGTTCACTTCTTCCCTGGTGCTGTAAGGCAGGCATAACAGCGCCTCATCAATCACCTG
>NZ_WQPN01000002.1 GCF_018785315.1 Clostridium sp. MCC353
TATCCTCCTTCAATCTTTTGAAAAGAGTATAGCAGATGGTTATCAGTTGTACACTACGGTCTGTTTTGTATCGCTTACAAATGACTTAGCCTTTTAGAGTAAAGCCTGAGGCCATTTCTGAAAATGACTTGGCCCCTTAAAGTAAAGCCTGAGGCCATTTCTGAAAATGACTTGGCCTCTTAAAGTAAAGCGTAAGGCCATTTCTGAAAATGCCTTAGCCCTCAATGTTAGCCCTCCATGTTAGCCCTTCATGTTAAATCTCAGCCCCTCTCTCCTTCGATACCCACAAAAAAACAGCAGGCCCCGGAACGCCCGAACCTCCCCGTCCCCGGTAAAGTCCGCCCGCCCCGGCTCCCGCTGCTCATTCCACGGTTCCCGGCACAACTCCCGCCATTCTCATCCTCATTTCACTCCGCCTGTCCTCAATCTCCCAGCGGAAAATGACAGAACACCTGCCTGTCCCCCACTCGCTTTCCCTCAGGCGTCTGCTCCCCGCAGATTCCCCTGGCATAAGGGCACCTTGTATGGAACCTGCACCCCGACGGCGGATTCACAGGGCTGGGAATTTCCCCTGTCAGCAGTTCCTTCTCTTCATTCCTGAATCTGGGATCCGCCTTTGGAATTGCATTTAACAGAAACTTGGTATAGGGATGGAGCGGCTTCTCATACAAGCTGTCCGTATCCCCGATTTCACAGATCATCCCCAAAAACATCACGCAGACCCGGTCCGCAATGAATTTAACCACGCTCAGATCGTGGGAAATGAACAGGTAAGTCAGTTGATACTGCGCCTGCAAATCCTTC
Source organism: Clostridium sp. MCC353 (assembly GCF_018785315.1). Lineage (GTDB taxonomy): Bacteria > Bacillota > Clostridia > Lachnospirales > Lachnospiraceae > CHH4-2. The sequence continues at coordinate 805 of NZ_WQPN01000002.1, forward strand.
AGAAGATTCAGCACCTGGGACTGGATGGACACGTCCAGGGCCGAAACCGGCTCATCACAGATAATCAGTTTCGGATGCAGCGCAATCGCCCTGGCTATCCCGATCCTCTGCCTTTGCCCTCCTGAAAACTGATGCGGATAGCGGTTGATGAACTCTGCCGGAATTCCCACCTCCTTCATCAGCTCCCTGACCTGATCCTCAATCTCCTGCTTCGTCTTCGCAAGCCCATGCGTCACCAGCGGCTCTGCAATGATCTCTTTTACACTCATCCGCGGATTCAAAGAAGCGTATGGGTCCTGAAAAATGATCTGCATCTGCTTTCTGTACTGCGCAAACTCCTTTTCCTTCAGCCCCGTAATATCAACGCCTTCAAATGCCACTTCCCCGGCAGTGGGGTCCAAAAGCCGGATCAAAACCCGGCCAAGGGTACTCTTTCCACAGCCCGATTCCCCCACCAGAGCCAGCGTCTCCCCTTCATAAATCTGAAGATTCACGTCCGAAACCGCATGCACCACCATTTTTCCCTTTTTTCCATCCAGCGGAAATTCCTTCACCAGATGTTTTGCCTCAACCAGCACATTTTTATATTCCATCCAACTGCACCTCTTGTTCATACTGAAAGCATCTGACTCCATGTCCCTGGGATGTCTGATACAAACATGGTTTTTTCTCAAAACAGACCTTTTCTGCCTGCTGGCAGCGGTTGCAGAAATTACACCCCTTTGGAAGGTGAAGAAGGTTGGGAACCACCCCTTCAATTGTATACAGCCGTTCTTCTTTCCCATCCAGTTTCGGAATGGATTTTAACAGCCCCTTGGTGTAAGGATGCTGGGTATTTTCAAACAATTCAAATGTCTCCGCCTGTTCCATCACCTTTCCCGCATACATGACATAGACATAGTCGCAAAGCTCCGCCACAACTCCCATGTTATGGGTGATTAAAATGATAGACGTCCCCTGTTCATCACAGAGCCGTCTCATTAGTCTAAGAATCTGGGCTTCAATGGTCACGTCCAATGCCGTGGTAGGCTCATCCGCGATCATCACCTTGGGCCTGCACACCATAGCCATACCGATCATCACCCTTTGGCGGAGGCCGCCGGACAACTGGTGCGGATAAGAATGATACCGTTTTTCCGGTTCCGGAATCCCCACTTCCCGGAAAATGTCGATCACCTTCTGTTTTGCCTCTTCCTTACTCATCTTCTGATGCAGGAGAATGGCCTCCCTCACCTGTTTCCCCACTTGGTAAACAGGATTTAAAGAGGTCATGGGCTCCTGAAATATCATGGAAATCTCATTTCCCCGCACCTCGGACAATTCTTTTTTAGAAAGGTAGGTAATATCCCGCCCGTTCAGCATAATGGTCCCGTCCACAATTTTCCCCGGATGGCGCAAAAGCCCCATCACCGACATGGCCGTCATGCTCTTTCCGCAGCCCGATTCCCCCACAATGCCGATAATTTTACCCGCAGGAACCGAAATGCTGACACCGTCCACAGCCGGGACCTCCCCTTTGGCCGTAAAAAAGTGGGATTTCAGATTTTTGATTTCCAATACCGTATTATCACTCATCCTGATCTCCCCCTTACTGCTCTTTCAAATACGGGTCCAGCACATCCCGCAGGCCGTCCCCTAAAAAGTTAAATGCGATCACCACAATCATAATGGCCACACAAGGCGCTAAAGAAAGCCACGGTTCGCTGAACAGATATTTCTTGCCCCGGACAACCATTAAGCCCCAGCTGGCAGAAGGCGGCTGGGCCCCGACGCCAAGGAAGCTCAGACTGGATTCGGAAAGAATGGCCGACGGTATGTTGAGCGTAAACAATACGATCAGAGAAGGAATGCAGTTAGGCAGAATATGGCGTCTCATGATGGTCCATTTCTTCACACCGATGGACCGGGCCGCTTCCACATACTCCTTTTCCTTCAACGACAACGTCTGTGACCTGACGATGCGGGCCGTCCCCGCCCAGTTCACAAGGCTGAGGGCGATGAAAATGTTCACAAGCCCTCCTCCCATGGTATACATCACAACCATAGCCAAAAGAAGGGATGGAAATGCCAGCATCACGTCAGCCAGACGCATGATGATAAAGTCCACCTTGCCCCCGTAAAAACCGGCAAACAAGCCCAGAATCGTTCCAATGATCATGGAAATCACCGTAGGCACAAGCCCGATGGTTAAAGAAACCCTGGCGCCGTAGATGATACGGCTGACCACATCCCTGCCCAGTTCGTCCGTCCCCAGCCAATGCTGGGCGCTGGGGGCCTGCAGCCGGTCAGCCAAGCTCTGCTTCAGATGATCATAAGGAGCCACAACAGGCGCGAAAATGGCGGCCAGCAGAATGAGAATGATCACAACCGCCGAAAATGCGGCCAGCTTGTTCTGCCTCACCATCGTTTTCACCTTATCCAGCCAGGTATCCGATTCGCCGATCTGGGAATCCATATCAGGAATATGAAACGGCACATTTTCAGAATTAACCTCCGCAGAACCCTGTCCGGCTGTCACAGCCGATGCCTTCAGAGGATTGTTTTTATGTAATTTTCCCATCTTATGCGCCCTCCCTGATTCTAGGATCCAATACGGAATATAATAAATCGGCAACCAGGTTTCCCGCGATAACCAGAATCGTCGTAAATACAACCGTTCCCTGTAAAAGCGGCATATCCCTCGTTTCAATGGCATTGACCGCCAGACGCCCGATCCCCGGAACGCCGAAAATGCTTTCCGTAATGACGGCTCCCGACAACATGCTGGAGATCTGAAGCGCCATCATGGTAACTACGGGAAGCATGGCATTTTTCAGCGCATGGCCAACAATAACGCCCCATTCCCTAAGCCCTTTGGCCCTGGCAGTCCTGATATAATCATCCTGCATGACCTCCAACAGATTGGAACGGGTCATCCGGGCAATGCTCCCCGCCGAGTTCCACCCCAGCACGATGGCCGGAAGCACCATGCAGGCCAGGGAATTATACCCCGATACTGGGAAAAGCTTTAACTTAAATGCCAGAGTATACTGTAAAAATAAAGCTGTCATAAACACCGGCATGGAAACGCCGATCAGCGCACCGCCCATGAACAAACGGTCCAGCAGCTTATTCTGTTTGACCGCCGCCACGATGCCCGACACAATGCCGATGATCCACGCCACAACCGCAGCGCACACGGACAGCTTCACCGTGTTGGGAAATGACTCCAGAATAATACTCGTCACATTCCTGTTCAGCCGGTACGAAGTTCCGAAATCACCGCGGAGGGCATTTCCCACATATTTAAAAAACTGGACATAAAGAGGCTGGTCAAGGCCCATTTCCCTGCTCACTTTTTCGATCACCGCCTCATTTACATGTTCCCCCATCATGGTTGCCACTGGATTTCCCGGAACAATGCGGAGCATAACGAAAATGATCAGAATCACACCTATCAAAACCGGAATCGATATCAAGATACGTTTGACGATATTTTTAATCACGAGACAAATCCCTTCCTTTTCACAAAAATAGATGCCGCAAAACAAGTCATCCTCATTCTGCGGCATCCATAAATGTTTTATCAATTATTTAACAGAAATCGGATAGAAGCTGATATCACTTAAACCATTCCATGATACCTTGAATCCTTCTGTTCTGGCGCTCACTGCAAATAAATGCTGTCTTGAGAACATGGGAACCCATGCTGCATCTTCCTGAATGATCTTTTCTTCTAAAGCCTTGTATTCAGCAAGCCTTTCGTCATTGTCCACAATCGTTCTTGCCGCCTGTACACGGGCCATAACCTCCGTATCCGGATAATTGATGGATCTCATCCTGGTCTTATCCGCATTGCCGAAGAATGTATAAATGAAGTTATCCGGGTCATTGTAGTCCGCAGTCCAGGTGCTCATGAAAGAACCCATATCCCCGGCATTTCTGGTGTCCAGCCAGGTGGATTCATCGTAGTTTTTGATCTCAGCGTTGATTCCAACTTCCGAAAGCTGGTCTTTGATGATCTCAAGCGCCATAGTCACCGTGTCGGATGCGCTTCCGTCCGCTCCGATTTCCATCGTAAACCCATCCGCATATCCGGCCTCGGTGAGCAGAGCCCTGGCAGCTTCCGGATCATAGTTGATGGCAGGAAGATCCGGGTTAAACCCAATCAGCCCATGAGGGAAAATACCGTGTTCCACATCGCCTCTGCCGCCGTATAACGCGTCCAGAATGGCCTGACGGTCAATTGACATCTGAACCGCCTTGCGGATCTTCACATCATTAAAAGGCTCCTTATTCTGATTCATGGTAAAATATGTGATTCCCACACGAGGGCCTGATACGATCTGGTCTGGATAAGCTTCCATAAAATGATCCACCGCATCCTGTACGAAATCCAGGTCAATCAGATCCAGTTCGCCGCTTTCAAACATCATGGTCTGGGTCTCCGTATCCGGCACAACTTTAATCACAACTCCGGGAAGCTTGGAAGCCCCTCTCCAGTAGTCTTCATTGGCAACCAGAACGATCTGGTCATTAAGCGTCCAGGAAGCGAACTTAAATGGCCCTGTACCCACAGTGACTGCAGGATCCAAACCGAACTGATCCCCTGCCGCCTCAGTGGCTTCACTGTCATAAATGGAGACGCCGGGTGCTGAAAGGCAGGCTAAAAAGCCTGAATAAGCTTCTTTTAACGTAACTTTAAAGGTATAATCATCAACCACTTCCATACCTTCCAGTTTGTCGGCCGTACCGTCATATAATTCAGCCGCGCCCTTGATCTGGTCGATAAACTCCGTATTGGTAGCCCCCTCTACGGTGAGAAGCCGGTTAAACGTATACGCAACGTCTTCTGATGTTAAATCATTGCCGTTATGGAACTTAACGTCTTTTCTCAAATGGAACGTATATACAAGGCCGTCATCTGAAATCTCCCATGATTCCGCAAGGCTGGGCACCACAGAAGAAGTCCCGTCCTCCGCCACCTGAATGTCCACCAGGCGGTCGTAAATATTAAGAGGGATCTGATAATCCTTGGATGTCTTTTGTACGTCGGCAGTCTGAACATCAGATACATTAGCCACAGCCAGAAAACCTGTTGTGTCCACAGATGATGATGAACTCTGGGCGGTGGTCTCCTGCCCGGCCGCTCCCGCCGCCGTGGTCTGGTCTGCGCTGCCTGCTGCCCCTCCGCTGCCTGCCGCCCCGCCGCTACCGGAACCGCCGCATCCGGTCAAAGCCAGACTGGCCGTCATTGCTGCTGCCAACAATAAACTGAGTTTCTTTTTCATAATTAAGCTCCTCCTCTTCTTAACCGGGCAGCCAATGGATGTTTCACAACTTCCCTGACAATACAAAAAACGGTGCACTCCCACTTTGGAGTATGCACCTATGCATATTTATCCGGTTTTCGACTTAATGTTCAAATAATAACATATTGGCTATATAATTTCAACTATTTTGGCTGGAAAACTTTATATTTTTAGGCTTAATGGCAGACAAGCCTATGGCGAAAATATTGCCTTCACAGTTTGCAGAATATACGGACAAAACAATGAGAAAAACACTTGGCTGCGGTCAGGTCTGGATTTTTTATTTTGACTAACTGTCTTTTTTTCAGATCCAGCCATTTGCTTATATAGTTACCAGCTGCACTCGCCATGATCGGAAGAAGGAACTGAGTATATTTTCCATGTCACATCTTCTTTCCGCTGTGTGATATAGGGAGATTGGCTGTTTGGGATAGTTCAAGTCCTCTTATAATCTGACTGCCCCTTTTTGCAGGCAACAAAAAGCTCCGGATCATCGATCCAGGGCTTTCCCTATACGTGCGTGAGAAGATTCGAACTCCCGGCACCTTGGTCCATAGTTACATGTATTTCTTTTTTTGTTATATGATACTTAGTTGTGTTACTGACACGTTTGTATTTTTGGGTTTTGTCTTTTTGGTTTTGCCTTTTTTGACTGTATTTTGGTTATATTGTATCCTTCTGAGGCTTGGATGGGGGGTCCCATCCAAGTGTAGCGGCACAGCTCGAAAGGAATGACCGGAGCGGATAAAATAACGTTAAGAAAATTTGGAGGGCCCAAATTTTTAGTTATTTTATTCGCGTGAGGGAATGGTTCGAGCTGTGCCGCGGACATAGCAAGTAACTAATTATTTTCTTTTTTATCTATCTTTTTTATCTCAAATTTTGCTTAAACCTGGTTCTCATCCGGTTGGATCCGGATTTTTTTGAGATACATTTTTATTGACAATTTTGGTGGAATGGAATAGAATAATGTTACCAGGAAATTTATTATACCATGTTGCACCAAAATCGAACCCCCAGGGAGGGCTAGTCTCTGGGGGTTCTTCTTAGGCTAACTGTCTTTTTCATTTCGATCTAGCCATTTGCTTATGTAGTTACCAGCTACACTCGCTATGATCGAAAAGAGGAAATTTATTATATTATTCATGTTGCACCCCCTTTCCGCTGTGCGGTATAGGGTAGACAGCCCGTTTATTATACTATGTATTTACATGATTTACCATAATTATCTATTTTTTTAAACCAGTCTTGTAAGTTGATGACTGATCCTGCTGGTCTTTTATATCCAGTAACTTACGGATGGCTATTTTGATCTCTGGTTCTGCTTTTCTATATGCATCTATTATTTTATTTTCTTCTATTGTTAGTTGTTCTGCTTGCTTTCCCGTCATCAAATATTCTACACTTGTCCCAAGTAATTGGGCTAATTTAACTAATATTGTTGCATTTGGAATTTGATTGTTTTTATAATTACCTATTGCATTTTTTGGATAATTCAAGTTCTCTTGTAATTTGACTGTTTGTAATTGATGGTTTATTTAATTTAAAGACCTCTCTTGGATGCCGTAATTATTGTGTGGTTCATTTAATGCTGGATGCCGGCTTGCGTTCAAATGAGGTTTGTATTTTACGTGTTCAGGATGTTAATTTTAATAACCGCTGTATTTTGATTCGCGGGAAAGGTTCCAAAGAACGTGTGGTTCCTATGTCACGTAATTTACGAAAATATTTGTATGAGTATGTAAATATACACAGAAACATAATTGATTCAGATCTCCTCTTTTCCGGCATAGCTGGGAACCCATTTTCTGAATCCTGTATTAAGTCCCTGTTTGTCCGTCTTCGTAAGCGCACCAATATCCAGCGGTTAAAGCCCCATCTTTTAAGACACACCTTTGCAACCTGTTTTATACTTGGCGGCGGCTCTGTTGAGATGCTCCGGATTTTGCTGGGACATTCGAGTATCAGTACAACTCAAATATATATGCATATCGCATCTGTGTACGAATTTAACGTAAATCCGTATGTTTTGGACCCTATTTTTTTTAATTCCTATCGGTCTGTTCGTAAGTAATTAGAAAAGCCCTGGATCATCGATCCAGGGCTTTTCCTATACGTGCGTGAGAAGATTCGAACTCCCGACACCTTGGTCCGTAGCCAAGTGCTCTATCCAGCTGAGCTACACACACATATTTTTTGTAATGTCACAGTTTATCTCTGCAACATTACAAATTTTAATCTATTTTCCCATTCTTGTCAAGTATTTTTCAGGAAGTTTTTAAAAAGTTTTCTACAGCGGCATTAAACACAGCCGGATTCTTCGCCGCAATAAAATGATCCCCTTCTATCAATGCCAGTTTCCCCCGCAGGGTTGCCCCGGCAATCCGTTTGGTATGTGAGGTACGGATCATATCCTTAGTTCCGGCAATGACCAAGACAGGCATCTTCAGTTCATAAAGCACGGATGTCCTGATATGGGGTTCTTTGATCATCAGCCTCATCAATTCCAGTTTAGTGGCTTCTCCTCTGGATCTCTCTTCCTTCCCGGAAGTCAAAAGCCTCAGATATTCCCGATATCCCTCAATCCTCCACCTCAGCTTCACACCGGATGGATACAGATTCGCTCCATTTAAAATAAGCCTTTTTACATAAGAGGGATACTTAATTGCAAATATAAGGGCAATATTTCCCCCGTCGCTGAATCCCAGCAGATTCACCTGCCCCAGCTTTTTCTCATCCAGAAATGCCTTCAAATCCTTGGCAAACTGCTTTAATGTAAAGGGTTCTGTGCCCCTGGGCGATTTTCCATGTCCTCTGGTATCAATCGCAATCACATGATATTCTTTAGAAAAGTGCTCCATCTGGTGCTTAAAATAACCACAGTTTTCACCGTTGCCATGCAGAAGCACCAGCGGCTCTCCCTTTCCGCACTCTGTATAATATAAGTCTATTCCCATGATTCTCCCTTATCTCATCAACGTGCAGATAATTCCTAATCCTTCAGAGTTTCCAAATATGCTAAAACAGTGGCCATGCAGCCGGCTATGCCCGCTTTCCCCGTATTCAGGCACAAATCATAATGCGGCGCCCTGCCCCAGGTATTGCCGGTATAATATTGATAATAATCCTTCCTTTTTCTGTCGATCTCCCGGATTCTGCGTTCCATCTCCTTGGGATCTGCCCCGGCCTCTATGGTAAGCATCCGCTCCAGACGCTTCTTCATAGGTGCGCAGATAAACAGGTTCACACTGTTTTCCAAAACCATATCCGCACACCGGCCCACAATCACGCAAGGCCCTTCATCCGCCAGTTTTTTAATCACCCTTCCCTGCGCCAGAAAAATCTGATCCGACATGGGAACCTGATAAATGTTGGAAAATGGAGTATAAACCGGCACTTCCAAATGATCCACAGATTCCTCATACTTGTGAAATACATCCTCTGCAATATCACTTTCCTTAGCCGCCATATAGATCAGTTCTTTATCATAAAACGGTATTCCAAGCTTCTCCGCCAAACGAAGCCCCAACTCCCGTCCGCCGCTGCCAAATTCACGGCTTATGGTTATCACATGACTCATAAATACCAGCCTCCTTTTCCTTTTTCTCTATTCTATCACAAAGTTACATATTTTGCACCGTTCTTTCATCATTCCATTAAGAATCCGCAGCCATCCTCTAAAGCCTGGCTGCGGATCATAGTCCGGTACAAATATTCTTTTTATCTGGGCGGAAAATGCCTCCGGCCAATGGGGTCACCTCAAATGATGTCCCAGCTCCCTGGACACCGCCGCGGCTGTTTTCCGTGAAATCCCGTCGTAGAATTCCAACTTCTCATCTGTGATCACATCCTTTAACCCGGATAAGGAAACCGCTGCCGCAACCTTCCCCTCCCCATCATATACCGGACGGGTAATGCACCGCAGATAGGGTTCATGTTCCCCGTCATTAAAAGCCGCTCCTGTTTTTCTGACCTGTTCCAGTTCCTCCAGAAACTGTTCCCTGCTTCCAATGGTTTTTTCAGTATAAACTTTGAAATCACACCGGTCCAGCAGAATCTCCCTCTGACGTTCATCGGCATATGCCGCCAGCACCTTGCCCACACCCGTACAATGTACAGGAACAGAGCCTCCCACATAGGAAATCAATGCCGCCATATCCAGATTCTCCGAGGGCCATATCTTGTCAATCACAACGATTTCATCGTCCTCAAGAACGGCCAGGTGAATCAACAGCCTGCTTTCAGACGCCGCACGTTTCAAAATAGGCTGCGCAGTCTTTTTGATATCCAGAAAGTCAAATGCCGTATTCCCCAGATGGAAAATGGCGATCCCCAGTTTATACTTCCTGGCCGCCTCATCATATTTCACGAAATCCTCTGCTTCCAGACTTGCCAGAATCCTCAGCATACTGCTCTTTGTCATATCACAGCAATTGCTGAGTTCGGTCAAAGTCATCTCCCTCCGGTTGGAATTAAACTGTTTTAATGCCCGCAGCGCCTTTAAAACCGCGGCGATGGTATAATCATTTCCCGCCAAATTTTCACTCCCTAAAACTTATTTACATTTAACAAAATCCTATCACAGCCATCAGGGGCTGTCAATCCAGCAGACCTCAACCTGCATGATTTGTCTACATTATTTTTCTAATGACCGGCCTACATAATTCCATATTTTGCAAATGATTCTGCAGCCGCCATCCCCTCCTGAATCGCTTTTAATACCTTTTTCTCACCGGTTGCCTTTTCATAGGACCGCTCAATCACTTCCTTTTCCACATGCTGTGGGATTGCCAAAACTCCATCCACATCACCAAACACAATATCCCCTGGCTGAATCACCACATTTCCCAACTTAACAGGAACCCTGTAATTAATCACCCGCCCCCTGGGCGCCTGATCCTGCGCATAGCTTCCATAACTGAAACAGGGAAAGTCAAGCTCCAGGATCCCTCTGGTATCCCTGATATACCCATTGACCACAGCTCCCGCCGCGTTTAACGTTTTAGCTCTGGCTGCCATCAGTTCTCCAACCAACGCGTATTCCGGCGAGGCCCCTGTACAGACATATACTTCATTGGGTTTTAAGTCGTCCAGCGCCTCCAGCATCAGTCCGAATGGTTTGCTCATATACGGATTATATCCGCCGTCCCGGTCATCGCCATAAGTATCTGCTTCCAACACGGTCATCGCCCTTCCCGCCACCATCATCCGTTTATCCAGCGGTCTGATCTGCGGAGGCAGAAATTGATGATACAGCCCCATTTCATCCATAATATCCCCGATTACGGCCGTATACAATTCCCTTTTCATCAGTTCAAACAGCTCATCATCATTGTTCCATTGAATCATCACACTTCTCCTTTCAAACAGTTTCGTACAATAAAACCAAGTTTTATTGTACTGGCAAAAAATAAAAATCCCCTCAATAGTTTATTGTATAAAATTAAGTTTTACTATATTCTTATGATATACCTTTTAAATAACTCTGTCAAATAAAACCTGGTTATATTATCTGGTTACACGATCTGTTTACACTATCTGGTTATGCTACAAGGCTATTTTAATTAAAAATTCCTCAACCCCATTTTTATTGTCTATATCATTTATGCACCGGGGCGCCGCTTCCTATCAGCAGCGCACCCTCACCATCTCCATCTCCGGATTGCAATTGATTCGTTTTATTTACCATCATACGGGTATACACTCGCCAATTCCGCTTCAGCAGACAGTATGCCATTCTTGTCTCAATGTATATGTAAAATACTGTTCCTTGATCTTCTTTCTCTCCCTCACCTTTATCGGTATGATGTCCCCGTTGTCCATAGTAAAATCTTCGTCTGCATAAGCAATATAATCCATATTAACAATAAAGCTCTGATTACATTTTAAAAAACGCGGCTGGATCAGCTCAGCCTGGACATCGGCCAATTTCTTCCGTATGATATGTTCTATCCCCCCGCTGCATACCACCCTGAGATTTCTGCCTCTGCTTTCTATATAAATGATATCATCATAGGCAATCCGCCTTCCGGTATTTCCGTTGACCATCAGCAGGCTTTGTCTGATCCTGGGATACCGCTCCTCCATAAAACGGTTGACCGCCTTTTCTATTTTTTCCTTATCCACCGGCTTCAGCAGATATCCGTCTGCCCGGACCTCATAGCTTTCCACCGCATAATCAGGGCAGGACGTCATAAAAAACACGGATACTTTTCTGTCATATTTTCTTATTTTCCGAACCGTCTCCATGCCGTTCATACCATTTAAATGTCCCAGATAAATATCCATAAATATCATGTCAAATACAACATTTCCATTATCATACTCTTCGATCAAATCTTCTCCCCTGTCAAAATACTTGATCTGTAGAGATTCTCCCCGGCTTTTCATTTTCTGCGCAAGAAATTCACCAACTTTTTCCCTATCCGCCTTCGCGTCATCGCAAATAGCTGCCAGCATACTCCACCTCCGGTACCATTTTCTACATCTTTTAAAAATAACGCCAAACAGCCATTTTGATAAGTGTTTTGGGATAAGCAGCAGGAAAACGGGACAATCGGTTTCTTATCAACTTGCAAGAGCCCATCATCTATGCTTAAATAAATATATTATTCTGTATACAGGGAGGGATTTTGTGAAAATAGCAATTTGTGACGATGATATAGCTGTAGTAAACCAGCTTCATGAGTTCATCGGCCAATACGCCGCCAATCATATGCTGGATTATACCATTCTTGATTTTGCCCAAAGCAGCCAGCTTTTAGAAGCTGCCCGACAGGATTTTGAGATTCAGATCCTGTTCCTGGATATTTATATGGAACCGCTTTCCGGCATGGATTTGGCTGAACTGCTGCGCGCAGAAGGCAGCAAATGTGCAATTATATTTGTTACAGTCAGCACCGACCACTATGCGAGAAGCTATGAGGTAAATGCAGAACACTATCTTGTCAAGCCGGTGACTTATGAACGTGTCGAAAAAGCTTTAGAAAGATGTGAGGACCTGCTCCGATCAGCGGCCAGATACATAACTGTTTCCACTTCCGGAAAAGAAATAAAAGTTCCATTGCAGCAAATCCGTTTTGCAGAAGTCTTCCGCAATCAAACGGTTATCCATGCCGCTTCCGACATTACACTGCGGTGCACGTTGGAGAACATCTGCCAAGAGCTTTCTGACACCCGTTTTTTACGCACTCATCGGAGCTTTTTATTAAACATGGATTATATCGATACCAGACAAGGAAATGATATTTTTCTGCGAACCGGGGAACGCGTACCTTTAAGCCGCGCATATGAAAAAAAATTTGAAAGAGAGTATGGACGGTTTCTAACCGTTTCTATGACAGACAACTAACTATGAATAAAAAACATCGATTACTTCCTATCATAACGGGTACTCTGTTTATTATATTGGCTGCTGACGGTATCTTACCTAGTTCCGTAGAAAATACCATGGCATTTCCCATGGTATCTTCCAAGTATGTACAGCCATGTCCGTTAGTAGTGTATGCTGCCACATCCAGCAATGCCGACAGCAGTGGTACCGAAGGCAACCTTAATGGAGACAGTGATTCCGGAAGCAGCATGAACGAAGACAGCATGAACGGAGACAACGGTTCTGAAGATGGCATGAACGGAGGCAGCGGTTCTGAAGACAACATGGACGGAGACAGCGGTTCTGAAGACAACATGGACGGAGACAACGGTTCTGAAGACGGCATGGACGGAGACAACGGTTCCGAAGACAACATGGACGGAGACAACGGTTCTGAAGACGGCATGGACGGAGACAACGGCTCCGGGAACAATTCTAAAGAAGATACTGCAGATGCTCAGGAACCAACCGGAGACGTTTTCCCCCTGATAAATGATATACAGGCTCCATCAGACGGCCTGTTTTACAACACAGCCACTCCCTCTTTTGCATTATTGGAATGTGGGGACAATGAATACACCCTCTGCGGTTATTACTTTAATTATTCGGACCGAGATCTGATATTAAAATTAGGAGATGATTTCGATCCCTATTATGAGCTCTCCGACACCGTAGAATTATATTTAGACGGCCCCGAAGGCCACTTAGATGACTATTGGGAACTTCCGGTAGAATGGGACTTATCCCAAGTCGATTTCACAACAGAAGGCTCCTACACGGTTACCGGAATCATAGATACAGGTTTATGCCCATATCCGCTGGACTGGGATGAAACGCCTCTCCCTTCCTTTACCATTGACATCCTGGAAAGTGGAGTTATGTCATTCGAACCGGAGCTGGACAACGGATTATTGACCTTAAAATACCTATTGAAGGGCAGTCCCATATCGTTGGACAATACCTCCATAATTTTATATGAGAGCCTGGATGGAGGCGTCAGCTGGCATAATATCGGTCAAAGCGCCAGAGTGAACATCTGGAAAGACCGGCTTACGGTTTCGGGCGTTTCCGTTGATTCATTATTCCAGATCTCCGATTTAGATCTCGGCACACCTCACTGCTCCTGTTCCGATATTGTAGAAGTCTCTTACACAAACGGGAATCCGTCAGCCAGCCTCATTTTCTCCGGCGGCAAAGAAGGCGGCGAACTATGGAATGAGGAATCCGGCAGTATCTGGGACGATACCGTCATTTTAGACGGGCCCTATCAAATACTGGAGTACAAAACTTCTATACCAAGAAACCAACCGTTAACAGTTCATGTATTGCAGGGAGACAGTGGGGCGTTGGTTCGCAAGTATTATGATAATATTAATGTCTTCTATGGAAATACCCCAGACAGCCCCAGAAACAAAAGCGTCCCACTTACCGTACAGTGGGACTGGGCCCCGGCAGATTCTATCGATTGGAATCAACCGGGAGAGACTGTAATCTATGGAGAATTTACCCCGCAGTCAATAAAAGAATATAAACATATGCTGGATTTTGAGCACATGCCAGAACTCACCTTAACGATATCCGTCTCCCCCTGGAAATCGCCGTTTAATCTATACACAAAAGAAAATAAACTTTTTTCAGATAATACAGCCATCCTGGAATTCTTTGGAGAGGATGATGCCCCTATAGCATTTGAAGATCTGTCAGAAATAACAGTATGGTGCTCCATGGACGGCAATCTCAGTTGGTACAACGTCACAAATATGCCAAACGTCCATTTGACCGGCGAGAACCTTTCCGTATCCCACCTGAAAAAAAACTACTTGAGGGACAAGGGTTACACGCTTCAAATTGAGCAGAATTCACGCACTGACCATGAAACATATTCCTCTGCCATTAACATTTATCACGATTTAATGGGCCTTTATTTTGCAATAGATACGGGCGGAGAACGAGGCGGCGGTAAACGCTATGAAAAACCGCCGGAAGGACTATTTGACATATCTTCTTCTGAAACGCCGGAGGATGGGGATAAACCGGAGGATGGGGATAAACCTAGTGGCGGCGGTAAGCCGGAGGATGGCGATAAACCTAGTGGCGGCGGTAAGCCGGAGGATGAGGATAAACCTAGTGGCGGTGGTAAGCCGGAGGACGGGGATAAACCTAGTGGCGGCGGTAAACCGGAGGACGGGGATAAACCTAGTGGCGGCGGTAAGCCGGAGGACGGGGATAAACCTAGTGACGGCGATAAACCTAGTGACAGCGGTAAACCAAATGACAGCGATAAACCAAATGGCGGCGATAAACCAAATGACAGCAGCAATCCTGATGGCAGCAGCAGGCCGGATAACAGCAATGGTTCGAATAACAGCAATAGTTTAGCTAGCGGCAACGGTTCAGATAACGAGAGCAGCTCAGATAACGGCAGCAGTTCAGATATCAATACTCCACCGGATACCGCACCAAACAATACCTCCGGCAATAGCGCTATCAATCCATCCGTCAACGGGGCATCCGATAAAATAAATCACGGAACGGGCAACGGCAATAAAGACCTTAAAACTGAAAATCACAAGCTTTCATCTCTGCCGGATATCTCCCCTGTTCCAATTCCGACGCTTCCAAACACGGCTCTCCCCGAACGCCTGCTTACAGAATCGGAACCAGCTTTCCCATCCCCTGATGATGCCTCTGATACAGAAACTGCCATGAGCGTCCAAATGGACCCGGCTGCTCCGTGGGCACATCAAAGACCAGCCGATAAAATATCAGATTATCAATATCTGAGAATTCTCATAGGCGCCTCCGCTATTTTCCTTGGCGGCGCTGCCGGTTATTATATGATAAGGAGGCGATGATGTGAAAACACGGCCTTATTTAAAACGGCTGATTTGGATTATTTGTGCCCTTATCCTGACCATCCCATTATTTCTGCTGCAATACCGCCATGACAACAAATATAATTACAACAGCATTTACGGAAACCATGGGATTTTGGATCTGAGCAGCGCGGCAGCCTCCCAGCCTATTACCATCCTGGCATACGGCTGGGAATACTACTCCCAGCAGCTTTTATCCCCCGGAGAATTTGAAGGCAGGAAACCTTCTTACCTTTACCTCGGGCAATATGGCGGTTTTGAAGGAAACAGCTCATGCCTCTTCCCCCATGGCTGCGCCACATACCGCCTGAATATCCTCCTACCTCAGGAGGTAAGAGAATATGCCCTGGAACTTCCGGAAATCTATTCCTCTTCCCGTATATGGATAAACGGAAGGCTGGTCAGCGATCTGGGAAACGTATCCTCTGAAAACATTTATCCCAGCATACGGACCGGCATCGTCACTTTTCAGGCTTCAGGAAATGCCGAGTTGGTCGTCCAGGCTGCCGACCACAGCCATTATTACAGCGGAATGGTCTATCCCCCCGCATTTGGCACTCCACAAGCGGTCTCAGACCTTATCTTCTTCCGCTTTCTGCGAACCTGTATTATGGTTATTTCATCATGTACCATAGGAATCATGTATCTCACGATTGGATTAAAAACAGGAACTGAAAGAAAGCAGATGGTTTTATTTGCCCTCATCTGCCACCTGTTCTCCATACATATCATGTATCCTCTGTTCCATCTGTTTGGAGCCGGATACTGGTCCTATCACCTGGAAGACGTCAGTTTTTATCTCTTCCTTTTGGCAGTTACCGCACTGCACTGTAATCTTTGTGGAATAAATGGGAAATCCCGAATGGCTGTTCTCATTTCAAGCAGCCTGGTGTCCTTGATTTCCCTTCTTGTTCCCGCGCTGTTCCTGAAGCACCAGCTGAACTATATGCTGGCCTACTCCATTTTCCTGGACTGTTATAAGCTGATCCTGTTCGGCTGGCTGATCATAACCGCGCTGTTTAACAAAAAACGAGGAGAGCCCATGACCGGTCCTCTGCTGGCCAGTCTCTGCGCCATCGCCCTCTCTCTTATGTTCCAGACAACCGCCCCGGTTTTTGAGCCGGTACGTTTCGGATGGCCCGTTGAAAATGCCTCCTTCCTGTTTGTCCTTTCATTAGCCGGAGGGCTCTGGTTTAACACAGTCAATGCATACGCAGGCCGTGCCGCCCTCACTGAAAATATACGTCTGATGAAAAAGCAATTTCTGCTTCAGGAAGAAAACTACCAGGTCATCACCGGCAATTTTGAAGAGATACGCAGAATGCGCCACGATCTGCGCCATCATTTAAATACCATCATCGAACTCGCCGGACAAAAACAATATGATGAAATGGAACTCTACATAAGAGGCTGCAAAGACAATACCGAACAGGCCAGCATGCCAACGCTCTGTGAAAACCATGCCGCCAGCGCTGTATTAAATTATTATATCAAAATAGCTCGCCAAAAAGGGGTTCCAATGGAACTAAAAGTATCCCTTCCACCTGAACTCAAACTGGAAAGCTGGAACCTTGGCATCTTATTCGGCAATCTTCTTGAAAACGCAATTGATGCCGCAGAAATGCTGCCAAAAGAAAAACGCATTGTCAAAGTATACTCCAAAATATCAAAAGGAAATCTTCTGCTGACCGTAAAAAACACTTGGAACGGGGTTTTCAGCTCCTATGAAGATCAAATCACTTCCACCAAACATGAGGGAAAAGGAATCGGCCTTGCCAGCGTCCGGGAACTGGTAGAACAAAATGGCGGGCAATTTTACTTAAATCCCGGTGGTGAAGAATTCGAAGTTTCAATTGTTTTATGGAAACAGATCTAAAAATTGATATCATTGGCATGACATTAAATTTCGAGGATTTTCGGAAATCCCTTCACCCTTTACTTTAAAACCTCAAGGCTTTTTCGAAAATGCCTTCACCTTTTACTTTAAATATCGGCCCCAATGGTCTTCATCGCTTCCGATCCAATCATTTGTTCTATAAACATCCTGGCCTTATCCGGCAGCCGGTATTCCGGCATGTTTGAAAATATGATGGAAGCCTCATCCAATAATTCCATCTCTTTTTTAACCGTATCCAAGGTATCTTGATCCAGTCTTTTCAAATTCTTGAATTCGAGACTGTCTGGATTAATCCTGTGCTGTGATACTGCATAACCAACCCGATTCCGGCATGAGCACATGCCTGTCTTTGTAAGGCCGCAATAATGATATAAAAAATCTCCCACTTTTTTTCTAATCCTGGATAATTTTTTACGATAATTATCCGGGCTCATATCCAGGATTTCTCCAGCAATCCGGCTATCTACTTTAAACATGGTGCCTAGTATAAAAATGCACCTGCTCTGGGGATCCAGGCATTGAAGCATAACATTAGTACAGGAGAGTTTTAATTCCTCTGCTAACAATTCCCTCTCCTTCTCCTCGAATAGGTCTTCCTGATAATTCAAAGGTCCCTTTTCAATATCTTGTCCATAAAACTCAAAATCAAGAGGATGTTTAGCAAACATTGATTTCTTATAATTGATCAGATAATTAACAGCAATCCGATAAACCCATGTAAAATAACTGCTCTCTTTTCTAAATCCAGGAAGTCCTGTCATAACACGCACTAATATGTCCTGGCTTGCATCCTCCGCATCCGCAACACTCCCCAGCATTCTAAGAGAAATGTTAAATACCCTGTCTTGAATCTGTGCCATCAGTTGATCCAGCGCCGCCTTATCCCCGCCTACCGCTAGATCTATTAATCGGTTTGTTTCCTCTCTCTCCATCTCGTACCTCCAGATATTTTATTCTATTATACTATTAGACAAATTTATAAACTGCGTGTGACACATTTAAACATAAAAATAAAAAAAGAACAATCGTTTAAGATTGTTCTTTTCAATGCCGGCGACCGGAATCGAACCGGTACGGACGATTAGGTCCGCAGGATTTTAAGTCCTGTGCGTCTGCCAGTTCCGCCACGCC
Source organism: Clostridium sp. MCC353 (assembly GCF_018785315.1). GTDB lineage: Bacteria > Bacillota > Clostridia > Lachnospirales > Lachnospiraceae > CHH4-2. The sequence goes on from NZ_WQPN01000002.1 coordinate 19,372, forward strand.
GGCATGAAGATAATAAATATCTTCTAGTGGGACCTATAGGGCTCGAACCTATGACCCTCTGCTTGTAAGGCAGATGCTCTCCCAGCTGAGCTAAGATCCCAGGGAATAAATATATAATTGTAAATAATTGTACACCTTTTTTACAAAGATGTCAACGACCCGGATGGGATTCGAACCCACGACCTCCGCCGTGACAGGGCGGCGCTCTAACCAGCTGAGCCACCAGGCCAAAATAATGATCAAATATTTAGTTCAGAGTTAGTGGACCTTCGGGGACTCGAACCCAGGACCGACCGGTTATGAGCCGGTTGCTCTAACCAACTGAGCTAAAGGTCCAAAATAAATATTTATTCTAAGACACAATGACCCCAACGAGATTCGAACTCGTGTTACCGCCGTGAAAGGGCGATGTCTTAACCGCTTGACCATGGGGCCGTATTAATTTTTCAAGAAACAAACTCCCTGAGTAGGACTCGAACCTACGACACCGCGGTTAACAGCCGCGTGCTCTACCGACTGAGCTATCAAGGATCATAGGGTATGTACCCTCAAAACCACACACTGAATTATATATCATCCACAGCATTCCTGCCGTTCCATCCGTTCCGGTTTCACACCGGTTCCTCTTTCCTAAACCAACTTGGTTAAGCCCTCGACCGATTAGTAACAGTCAGCTACACATGTTGCCATGCTTCCACCTCTGCCCTATCTACCTCGTCGTCTTCAAGGGGTCTTACTACTTGCGTATGAGATATCT
>NZ_WQPN01000159.1:0-40642 GCF_018785315.1 Clostridium sp. MCC353
CGCACTGTCTTTTTTCGTCCTTGAAGGCCTTAGTATTTCTTAGGGTCGGAATCCGCCCCCCAATTCCTCTCATCCACGGCTCCCTGCCCCGGATTCCCCGTCTTCATGGCGTTACTTCCTTTTCATTGGTGTATACCTATCTTTAAACCTTATCTCTGACCTGTCATAGTCTATTAAGTACATCTATCTTTTCAATGTATTTCAGGCTCTCTCCGTTAAAAGTAAGTTTTACGATCCAAGGCATAATCAATTTGATTTTTTGAAATTCATTGTATCCGAAGGAGTTGTCAAAATAGTTGATAATCGTGCTTAACGCGGTTCCGTGGCTGCCGATAACTACATTTTTATCCTTATACTTGTTTAAAACGACCTTTAATGCATTAATATTTCTCATTTGAACTTCACCTAAGGTTTCCCCATCCGATAATCTATAACCAAAATCGCTCCATTGCGCTTTACAAAAGGCATCAAAATCTTCAATCCACACACTATCTACCCTGCGCTCCCTAAAATCGCTAATACATTCAATTACCAGACTATGTTTGTCGGCAAAATCTTTCACAGTATCTATCGATCTCTTATAAGGACTTGACAGAACAACTTCAATATTTTTATCATCCAGATAATCCGTTACTTTTTTTCTATCCTTCAGACCTTTTTCTGTAAGCTCCCTTTCCCGGTCACTATGGTTTGCATAATTTGGTTCCGCATGCCTTATAAAATACACTGTAGTCATATACCATTCCTCCATAAAATAGACATTTAATAAGGAAAATGTCAACCCTCAAGGCATTTTCGAAAATGCCTTCACCCTTTAATGTAAATGCCCTCACCCTTTATATCAAATCGCCATGTCATATTTATCAAAACCTACACCAAATACCACTCAAACGCTTCTTTGCTCTTTCTCCCCCCAATCTTTTTTATTTCAGCGTGCCCAGTACCCAGCCTGTAAGAAGGGGAACCTGGGGCGGAGGACAAGGCCGGGGGGCCAAAGGGGAGGACCAAAGGCGACGGGGATCCTGTGGAGGCCGTTTAGTGGAACTTAGGGTTTCAGGATGGAAAAAGGCGGTCAGAAACTGAATTCCGAATCAGTTTCTGAGATGCCCACTGAACGGTAAAGTCATCAGGAGTTTACCGTGAATGGGCATCGCACCGCCTTTTTCCATTCTGAAAGCCTTAGTTCCACTTAACGGCCGGAATCAGATCCCCGCTGCCTTTGGTCCTCCCCTTTGGCCGCCCGGCCTTGTCCTCCGCTCCAGGTTCCCCTTCTTACTGGCGTTACCCACGCCAACTCGTTAAATAAAGATTATCCTATATGTATTCATATAAATCCCGTACAAACTGTAAAAACGTCCTGGCCGCCATGCCCGGTTTCCGGTTGCGGTTCCAAACCATATAGAGTTTCCTGCATACGTCTTTCCCGCCCAGGTGGAATTTCAGCACAAGCCCCTGCTGTACGTAGTCTTCCACCGCCGCGCTGGAGATAATGGACACTCCCATGCCGCTGCCCACAGATTTTTTAATGGTTTCCTGATTGCTGATGGTTGCCACCACATGAAGCTTTTCCGTATCGATTCCCTCGTCCTTTAAAAACTGTTCCGTTTCCTTTCTGGTGCCGGAGCCGTCTTCACGGACGATCATTTTTTCCTGGTAGAGCTGTTCCAACGGATAACCGTCTCCTTTAAACTGTCTGTATTCTTCCTGATTCGGTGTGATCAGAACTAAGCGGTCGGAATAGAAAGGCTCGTATACACAGGAAGCATTTTCAATTTTGGTTCCTGTAAAGCCCACTTCGATTTCACCGTCTAAAATCATTCTTATCACGGCTTCGCTGTCCGCCTCCAAAAGCTGCAGCTCATTTTCCGGATAATTTTGACAGAACAGGGACAGGGCCTGAGGCAGGATATATTGGCCGGGCACCGTAGAGGCGCCCACAATCATTTTGCGTTTTTCCGGGTTCTCTTTTTCTTCAAAATCCCTCCATATGCTTTTTTCCAGTTGAAGCATCTGGCGGGCTTTTTCATATAAACGCTGTCCATCCGCCGACAGAAATACATCCTTTGTGGTGCGGATAAACAGCTTCCTCCCCAGCTCCTTTTCCAAAGAATTGATATGGGCGCTGATGGTCGGCTGGGTGAGATAAAGTTTTTTTGCCGCTTTTGAAAAGCTCTTCACCTCTGTTACACACACAAAGGCTTCTAATTGTTTCAGGTTCATTCTTCAGCCCCCTCACTCCTCCGACAGTTCTTTTACCGCCTGTATGGCCGCATCCACTTCCTCTTTTGTGTTCTGGTGGGAGAAACTGAATCGGACGGCTCCCTGGTCAGCTGTACCCAGGGCCTGGTGCATCAAAGGGGCGCAATGGGCTCCCGCCCTGGTGCAGATGCCGTATTCTGTATACAGCTCATCCGCCACCTGACCGGAATCATAATCCCCGATATTCAAAGCCACAATGGGGCACCGCTCTGTCGCATCAAAATCCCCATAGATCTTCACATTGGGTATGTTCCGGACTCCATGATAAAATCTCCACATAAGCCCCAGTTCCTGTTCCCTCAGCTTATCCATTCCCATTTCTTCTATATAATCAAATGCAGCAGACAGGCCGGCAATTCCATGGCCGTTCAGCGTACCGGCCTCTAAAGCAGTAGGCATTTCGGCCGGATGTTTTTTCGAATAGCTGTGAACTCCGCTTCCTCCCGCCAGCAAAGGCCGGATCCTGACGCCTTCCCGGACACAGATTCCCCCTGTGCCCTGAGGGCCCATCAGGCTTTTATGGCCCGTAAAACAGAGCACATCGATCCCCATCTCTTTCATTTTGACAGGATAAACGCCTGCGCTCTGTGATGCATCCACCACCAGTAAAATACCGTATCCGGCACAGACCTCTCCGATCTTTTTTAAATCCACCATATTTCCGGTCAGATTGGAGGCGTGAGTGCAGACAACGGCTTTTGTTTCTGGCCTGATTTGGCTTTCCAGTTCCTTGAGATCAATCTTTCCCAAACCGTCCGCCGGAAGAATGCTGAGGCGCACTCCTCTTTCTTCCATTAAATACAAAGGCCGCAGCACAGAATTGTGTTCCATCTGCGTGGTGATCACGTGATCTCCGGGACAGAATAAGCCCTGAATGGCTATGTTTAAGCTTTCTGTAGAATTCATTGTAAATGCCACCCGGGAGGGATCGCCAACATCAAAAAATACAGCGGCCTTCTGTCTGGCATCAAAAATCAGCCGGGAGGCAAAAAGCGCTTCATCGTGGGCCCCGCGCCCTGCATTTCCCATATGCCGCATGGCCTGAACCACCGCATTTACCACACATTCCGGCTTATGAAATGTAGTTGCCGCATTATCCAGATAAATCATAGTTTCATCTCCCGCACTAACCGGATTCTCTTCTCTGCGGCAGGCACCACACGGCCAATCACCGCAAATGGAGTTTCCATACCGGCCTGTTCCAGATCTTTCATAATCTGTCCGGCCGTTTCAGGATCCGCGCTGATGAGCAGGCCGCCGGAGGTCTGGGGATCGAAAAATATATCCAGCATATGTTCCTCTGCAACGCCCATGTCGATCTTTTCTTCTGTAAATGAACGGTTTCTGTAGGCTCCGGCCGGGATCAGCCCCATTTTCGCGTATTCGGCCGCTTCCGACTGAACCGGAAGCCTGTCCAAATCAATCTCTATGGTGACGCCGCTTCCTTCCGCCATCTCCACGCTGTGCCCTGCCAGCCCAAAGCCGGTGACATCAGTACAACTGTGAATCTCATAGCCCTCGATCACCTGTTTTGCCTTTTTATTCAGAGAGGTCATGGTCCGGATCACCTCTTCTTTGGCCGTTTCCGATGCCATCTCCGCTTTTACGGCAGTATTGACAATGCCGGTTCCCAGGGGTTTTGTCAGGATCAGCACGTCCCCGGGAACTGCCCCGCAGTTTTTAAACATCTTGTCCGGGTGTACAAAACCGGTGACACTGAGCCCGTATTTTGGTTCGTCATCCTGAATGGAGTGGCCTCCGGCCAGGACAGCTCCTGCTTCCAGCACCTTGTCTGCGCCCCCTCTTAAAATCTCTCCAAGAAATTTAGGATTGACGCAGTTTGGCCATGCCACAATATTGAGAGCGATTTTGGGTTCACCGCCCATAGCATAGATATCGCTCAGCGCATTGGCCGCCGCCACCTGTCCGAAAACATACGGATCGTCCACCACCGGAGTAAAGAAATCCAATGTCTGTATCAGCGCTAATTCGTCGGAAACTTTATAAACAGCTCCGTCATCCGAAGTCTCAATGCCCACCAGCAGATTGGGATCCTGGAATTTTGGAAGACTTTCCAGGATTCCTGCGAGAGTTCCCGGTCCGATTTTGGCCGCGCAGCCTGCGGTGTGCGACATTTTTGTTAATTTCACTTCATTGTCTGGTATCATGATTAACCCCTCTTTTCCCCATTTATAGATATTTTCTATATATGATATTGTATCACAAAGAGACATGCTGTCAATCATTACTGTGCTTAAACGGATATCCGGGGGCCTATCCCTTATTCCGGCAGAAAAGAGGAACCGTCTGCACCGCTGTAAGTATCTCACAGCGTTTCAAAAAGCCCACAGAGAAACCATGGCAAGGGCTAAAAAACAAGACTGTGCCGGTTTCTCCACATAACTCCCGGAGAAACCGGCACAGCAAAAGCTAACCGCTATAAAGATAAAACAACTTCATATATAAAGCTATTTCATATACAAAACTATTCCATATATAAAACTATTCCATATACAAAACTATTCCGTATACAAAACTATTCCATCAGCTCATTATAAACCCCGCGTTTCGTATAATGGGTGTGAAGAAGTTTATGGGCCAGATGTCCGTTGGCCTCTCCCAGATATTCCTCATAAAGTTTCTGGAGGTCCGGATTTTCATGGGACTTGCGGTAAGTCTTCCTCTCATCTTCGCTGTAAAGCGCTTTCGCCCTCTTCTCACGGTATCCCTCCACATAGGTTCTCGGCTGTCCGCCTCCATTGACGCATCCGCCGGGGCATCCCATCACTTCGATGAAATGATAGGGCGATATTCCTTCCGCCACTTCCTTCATCAGGATCGAAGCGCCTTCCAAACCGCTGGTGACCGCGATATTCACCGTCACCCCTTCCAAATGGGAGAATTGGGGAAGGACATTTTCAATGAGCAGAGACGCTGTCTTAATTTGTTCCATGCCCACAATCGGCGTCACATGGAGCCCTTCAAAGGGAAGTTCCCGGCCGGTCACCAATTCGTAAACCGTTCTCAAAGCGGCTTCCATAACGCCTCCGGTCACGCCGAAGATATCTGCCGCGCCTGTGGACAATCCCAGCGGGGCGTCAAATTCGCCTTCCGGAAGGTTTACAAAATCAATTCCAGCGGATTTAATCATTCTGGCCAGCTCTCTGGTGGTGAGGACCGCATCCACGTCCGGGTGTCCGTCCACCTGCATCTCCGGCCTTTGAATCTCATACTTTTTGGCCGTGCACGGCATTATGGAAACCACGAACATATCTTTTGGATCTTTTCCGATCTTTTCAGCATAGAAGGATTTCACCACCGCGCCCATCATGGTATGAGGGCTCTTGCAGCTTGAAAGGTGATCCAGCTCATCGGGGAACCGGTGCTCAATATGCTTAATCCAGCCCGGCGAACAGCTTGTGATCATCGGAAGGGCGGCTTCTTTGCCCTCTTTCAGGACATCATTTAAACGTCCCAAAAGCTCGGTTCCCTCTTCAATAATCGTCAAGTCGGCGGAAAACAGGGTATCAAATACGTCGTCGAAGCCCAGTTCGTGAAGGGCCGATGCCATTTTTCCGGTGACAGGCGTGCCGCATTCCATGCCGAATTCCTCACCCAACGCGGCCCGGACTGCAGGAGCTACCTGAACCACAACCCGTTTATCAGGATCTGCAATGGCTCTCCATACCGGCGTCAGGCCGTCCGTTTCCTGAAGGGCGCCTGTGGGGCAGACTACGGTACACTGGCCGCACATGGCACAGGCCGTGGAATTCAGCGGCAGCCCCATGGCAGGGCTTATCACGGTTTCAAAACCTCTGTTCTGGGCCTGGATCGCCCCCACATGCTGGATCTGGTTGCAGACCGTAACACAGCGGCGGCAGAGGATACATTTGCTGGTATCCCTGGTGATGGAAGGTGAAATATCGATTTTGGCCTTTGCCATTTCCCCCTCTAAGCGGCTTTCCGTAACTCCCAGCTCATATCCCAGCTGCTGGAGCTCACAGTTTTGGTTTCTCTGGCAGTTCAAGCAGTCTTTGGGGTGGTTGGATAACAGCAGTTCATACAGCACCTTGCGGGCAGCCCTGACCTTGGGGGAATTGGTTTTAATCATCATTCCGTCCCGGACTTTGGCCATACAGGAGGCCTGGAGGTTCTTCATGCCCTCCACTTCCACCACGCAGATACGGCAGGAACCGTATTTATGGATATCTTTGTACTGGCAAAGGCTTGGGATTTTGATTCCGGCTTCTTTCGCCGCTTCCATGATGGTCAGGCCTTCCCGGACTTCCATCCTCTTTCCATTGATCGTTATATTCATCACACTACCTCTCCTTCCTATCTTCTATCACAGTGCAGACATCTTAACGATTCCGCCATGGCGTCTAATTTATGGAAACCGCAGGCAACTTCTTTAAAGTTGTCGATCCGGTCTTCCGGAGCCAGGGTTCTTACCGGGAAACGTTTGTGGGGTTCGGTCACTTCCGCATCCGGCGCGTCCGGAATCACAAACATCTGTCCCTTGTTCAGTTCACCGCTGCCGCCCAGATATTTATCGATATTGACCGCTGCCAGTTTTCCGTCCGCAATGGCCTGGATCACCACATTCGCACCCCACGGGCTGGTGTCGCCGCCTGCAAATATGCCTTCCTGGGACGTCTGGCCGGTGAATTTATTGATCTCCAGATTGCCCCTTTGATCCATTCCCACCTGGGTTGTGTGGTAGAACTGGTGATCCACATCCTGGTTGATGGCTTTGATGATGCAGTCGCATTCAATGGTGAAGTCAGAACCTTCAATATGTACGCTTCTTCTGCGCCCGTCATTTCCGTAGTCCGCCAGTTCCCTGCGCACCAGATGGATACCTGTAACATGGCCGTCTTTTCCAAGGAATTCTCTTGGGGAGGCCAGAGTGATGATCTTAACTCCCTCTTCTCTCGCTTCCACAACCTCTTCTGCACCGGCCGGCATCTCATTTTCTGTGCGGCGGTAGACTACGGTCACTTCTTCTGCGCCTAAACGGACTGCCGTACGGGCCACATCCATGGCTGTGCTGCCTCCGCCCACCACTACGATCCGTTTTGCAACGGTTCTGTCATAATTAAGCCCTACCCGTTTTAAGAACTGAAGTCCGCTTTCCACGCCTTCCAAATCCTCTCCCGGAATATCCAGTAACCGGGACACTTGGGTTCCGATAGCGATATATACGGCGTCGGACTGAGCTTTCATCTGGTCAAATGTGATATTTTCCCCGATCTTTGTTTTCAAATGGATCTTCACTCCGCTCTTCTCAATGGCATGGACTTCCTTTGCCAGCACTTCTTTTGGAAGCCGGTATTCCGGAATTCCCCAATAGAGGACTCCGCCTGCCACGGATTCCGCCTCATATACATGGACTTCATGGCCCAGGTTCGCCAGATAATAAGCGCAGGACAGACCGGACGGCCCAGCCCCGATGATGGATACCCGCTTTCCGGTAGACGGCTGGGGCTCTACCATGGGCACATTGTAATCGTCCCGCAGCGCGTAGTCCCCGATGAACCGCTTGAGAGAACAGATGGAAACAGCCTCATCCACCTGGCTGCGGCGGCAATGGCTCTCACAGGGATGGGTGCAGACGCGGCCGCAGACCGATGGGAACGGATTTTCCTGTCGGATTAACTGGTATGCGTCCTCGATTCTTCCCAGAGATAACAAGGTCAGATATCCGGGTACATGGACATTGGCCGGACATGCGTTGCGGCACGGGGCGGTCTGCAGTTCAGCGCAGACGCCTGCGTCACAGTGTTTGGCGTAAATGTGGGATTCATATTCATTTCTGAAATATTTTAATGTGGATAATACCGGGTTGGGGGCTGTCTGGCCCAGGCCGCACATGGCAGTCTGCTTGATGGTCTCCGCCAGTTCTTCCAAAAGTTCCAAATCCCCTTCTTTTCCCCTGCCTTCCGTAATCCGTTCCAGGATTTCCAGCATCCGCTTTGTGCCATTGCGGCACGGGAGGCATTTTCCGCAGGATTCATCCCGGATGAAGTCCATAAAATAACGGGCCGTATCCACCATACAGGTGTCTTCGTTCATAACCACCAGGCCGCCTGATCCCATGATCGCGCCCAGCTTTGACAGGGATTCATAATCGACCGGGGTATTTAAATGGGCTTTTGTCAGACAGCCTCCTGAGGGGCCGCCTGACTGGATGGCCTTAAACCGTTTTCCTCCCGAAATCCCGCCTCCGATTTTATAGATAATATCTCCAAGCAGGATTCCCATAGGCACTTCGATGATTCCCGCATTGGCAATGTCTCCGGCCAGTGCAAATACCTTGGTTCCCGCGCTTTTTTCCGTTCCAAACTGACGGTACCAATCTGCTCCGTTCAGCACGATAGGGGCAATATTGGCCAGCGTCTCCACATTATTGATAATGGTAGGAGATTCAAACAGGCCTTTTTCAAATGGGAACGGCGGCTTCTGTCTCGGCTCCCCTCTCTTTCCCTCTATGGACGCCAGCAGGGAAGTCTCCTCTCCGCAGACAAAGGCGCCCGCTCCGATTCTGATTTCCAGATCGAAATCCACACCGCTTCCGAAGATATCCGAACCCAGGATTCCCGCCTTTCTGGCCTGATCGATGGCATTGGACAGACGCTCTACGGCCAGAGGATATTCTGCGCGCACATAGACATAACCTTTATCCGCTCCAATGGCATATCCCCCTATCATCATTCCTTCGATGATGCTGTGAGGATCGCCTTCCAGAATGCTTCTGTCCATAAATGCTCCCGGATCGCCTTCATCCGCATTACAAACAATATATTTTCTTCCATCTTCTGAAACAGCTTTCATACCTGCTTCCCACTTTACTCCTGTGGGGAACCCGGCTCCTCCGCGCCCTCTCAGTCCGGAAGCCTTAATGGTTTCCACCACATCGGCCCGGCTCATGGACGTAAGCGCCTTGGCCGCGGCCCCGTAGCCGTCTCTGGCAATATAAGCCTTCATGGACGCATATTCCATCCGCCCGCAGTTCCTCAGCGCAATTCTCACCTGCTCCTTAAAGAAGCTGATATCGTCCAGTTTCGGAATATATTTCTTCAATTCTTCATCATAAAATGTGTATTCTTCACAAATCTCCTGATTTACCAAATGGCGCTCCACCATATCTGCCACCTTATCCGGATTCATGGCCGTATAGAAAATTCCGTCCGGCTCCACTAAGAGCACAGGCCCGGCCGCGCAGGTTCCCATACATCCTGTAACCAGCACCTGAACCTGCTTTTCAAGAGCGTGTTCCTTTAGCGCTTCTTTCAGCGCATCCTGTACTTCCCCGCAGTGTGACGAGATGCACCCGGCTCCGCCGCATACTAAAACCTGATATTGATACTGTTTTTGTCTTTCTATGTATTCCTCTTTGACCCTCAATAAATCCATGTTTTATTCCTCCCCGTCATAATATCTTGCTAAAATCTGTTCCAGCTTATCAGGATTTACCTGTTTAAACACCTGGTCGTCAATGGACATGGCCGGCGCCAGGCCGCAGGCGCCGATGCAGCGGGCCACTTCAAAGGTAAATTTCCTGTCTTTTGTCGTATCCCCGATCTCCACATCCAACAGCTTTTTCAAACGCTCCACAATCTTTTTTCCGCCTCTTACATAGCAGGCGGTGCCAAGGCATACCCGTATGGTGTGCTCCCCTCTGGGCTGGGTTGAAAAGAAAGAATAAAAAGTAACCACCCCGGAAACCTCTGACAGCGGCACATCCAGCGCCTCCGCCACAACCTGCTGCACCTCCAACGGCAGATATCCGTAAATCCCCTGGGCCATATGAAGCACCTGGATCAAACTGCCTTCTTTCCCCCGATACTCGGCGGCCCGTTCACCAATCAGCTTTAAAAGCCCTTCCTGGCTGTTGTCACATCCACAGCAGCACACAGTTTTCGTCTCTTCCTTCATACCATTACCTCCTTTTAAGCTTGTTATTTGTGAAAAATTATACAAAGTTAAAAAGAGAGCAGCCCAAATGGACTGCTCTCAAAAAATAATCTTTATGAAATTGTCGCCGTTTTCGCCCCCGAACATAGCAGTTTAGCGTCATTTTGCGATTCCTCCACATAAAATTCAGTTATCAAAACTCTGTAAAAGATTTCACAAATATTTTTTAGATATACTAAAAATTTTTGTACATTTACATTTTCATGGTAACATGTCACAACACATCTGTCAAGATGAAAAATTTTTAGTATATTTTATACGAAACATTCCAGACGGCGGGAAAATTGATAAAGAAAGCAGCGTCAAGCTCGCTTGTAAGCAGCTTTCTTTATCAATTTTCCCGCCGTCCGAACTGTTACGTTTATATAATTCCCTCATTCTTTTCTTCCAAAACATGGATCGCGTGATATAAAAAGGAATTCAGCGGCGTGGGCACTCCCAGCTCTTTTCCGAGCCGCACCATGGTACCCGCAAACATATCCACTTCTGTTTTTCTGCCTGATTCAATGTCCTGAAGGGTGGAGGGTTTGTTCTGATACGGCATCTTCTTCAGCACTTCTTTCTGCTTCCGGATATCCTCTTCCGACAGATCGATGCCCTTTTTCTGCGCCACAGCCACAACTTCCCGCATCACCATCTCCCGGACCGCGGTCGCGTGGTCGCTGACACCGCTCCAGGCGCCAAACGGAATGCCCAGAACTGCTGCCGTCTGGTTTTCACTCACATTGCACATGTATTTCATCCAGATGGCCCGTTCCATATCTTCCGGAATCCAGGATTCAATTCCGGCGCTTTCAAATAAATCCTTCACAGCCTGGACTCTCTCCGAAATGGTCTGGTTGGTCTTCTCTCCAAACTCCATATGGGCAACTTTAGGGTTGTAGCTCACCTGATTGCCCTTCATCACAACGCTGACTCTTGCCAGGGAATAGATCACCCGGTCCCATCCATATTCCTCTGCAGCCGCTTCTTCGCTCTCCACCCCGTTGAGCGGAGCCATGATCACCGTATCCGGGCCGATCTGGTTTTTCATATCTTTCAAGGCTTCCCTGATGCCCGTAAATTTGGTGATGACAATGGCCAGATCCGCATATCCCGTCTCCTCTTCCGGCGAAACCACATGGAAATGGTAAGGTTCTCCATTGATGACAATCCCGTCCCGCTCAATCCGTTCTTTCCTGCTTCCTCCCGCGATAATCCTCAGATCGTCTCCCATCACCTTTGATAAGTTTCCTGCCAGGTAGCTTCCGATCGCCCCAAGCCCGATTAATGCCGCCGTTTTAATTGTTCTCATGCCTTTCTCCTTCCTTTCCGCCGCCTTCTGCGGCCGCCCAATGTTTGAGATTGATCTCTTTATGAAGTGTCAGGGAATAAATGATCTTTTCCCGGACGCATTTCCCTGTCATCTGTTCCAACGCCCTCTGATAATAGTCCAGCTGTTCCCGGTACCTGTCCGCCAGAACCTGTTCCTGTCCCGCCTGCACCCGGTCCGTTTTATAATCCACTAAAACCAGGCCGTCCTCTTCTTCCAGATAGGCATCTATAATACCCTGGATCAGCACCAGTTCGTCCGAATCACAGACTTCCATCTGTCCGGCCGGTATCCCGATCACAAACTGCTGCTCCTTATGAAGCCTTCCTGCTGCCGCAGCTTCCCTCATCCGCCTGCCTAAAGGCGAATCAAAAAACCGCCACAGCCGCCCGGTATCCACCAGAGCAATGCTGCTTTCCGTCATTTTCCTGGATTTTTTCAGGACCGCAGCCGCCTCTTCCAGCGATTTCCGGTCCGATATTGCCGCGAAGTCCAAAAGCTCCAGAATCCGGTGGTAAGCGGTTCCCCTGGTCGCTCCCCCGGTCTTTTGGGCCTCTTCCTCCTTTAAAAATGCCGGGATAACGGGTAACAGCTCCGTTTCTTCCTCGTCCTCCATCTGTCCCTGTTTTTTCAGTTCCGATACGGACATCTTGGTATGGAGATGGATATCCGGCTCATGGGGATATTTAAAAGATAAGGTTTCCTTCAGCCGCCCGGCATACTCCTCATCATAGACCTTTTCCCCGTTAAAATGAATCAGTTCCTCCCTGGAAAGTTCCTTGGAGACCTGGCGTTTTACTTCCGCTCCCACCAGCTCCTCCAATTCCACCTCCTCCACCTCAATGGAGGGAACCGGCCGGGACATGCTCATCAAAACCCAGTCCAGATAAGAACCGGCAGTGGATAACACCGTATAGGGAACGGCCCCGTTTACAAATGGAACCTGACGCCATTTCTCCATCTTACCGCCCAGATTCCGGTCAGTTGCCGTCATGATCAGCTTTTCCTTTGCCCTGGTCATGGCAACATACAGGATTCTCAGCTCTTCTCCCAGGTTTTCCAGATCAATTCTCCGCTTCATCACATTCTTTTTCAGGGTTGTGGACTTCACCCTTCTTTCCAAATCCACATAATCCGTTCCGATTCCAAGCCGGGGATCGATTAAAATCTTCCCCCTCACATCCTGTTTATTGAAGTTCTTGCCCATCCCGGCCAAAAATACCACCGGAAATTCCAGGCCTTTGCTCTTGTGGATGCTCATAATCCGCACCGTATCGTCATGTTCACCGATCACCGATGCCTCTCCGAAATCGGCGTCATACCGTTTGATCTTTTCGATATAGCGGATGAACTGAAACAGGCCTTTATAGCTGGTTTTTTCGTAGGAAACAGCCTTTTCCACCAGCATATCCAGATTGGCCTTTCTCACCTCTCCCGCAGGCATGGCCGATATATAATCATAATAACCGGTCACGCTGTAGATATCATAGAGAAGCTCGTGAATCGGCATATAGGCGCTCTTTCGCCGCAGGTCATTTCTCATGTCTTCAAATCTGCGCAGTTTTTCCGCGATAAACCGCTCTTCTTCCGGCAGATTTCCCGCTGTGTCCACAGCCAGCATATGCCTTAGAGCCCCATAGATTCCCCTGTCCTGGCCCTTTTCGATCTTCCTCTTATAGAGGTACATCATCACCACCAGTTCTTCATCCGTCATGCCCACAACCGGGGATTTCAGCACCGCCGCAAGAGGGATGTCCTGGATCGGATTGTCAATTACCGCCAGAAGGCTCAACACCGTTTCCACCTCAATGGCGGAAAAATATCCGGTTCTGGATTCCGCATAAGCGGGAATCCCTTCACTTGTCAGCACCTCTAAAAATGTCTCCACCCAGCCGCTGGTGCTCCGAAGCAGGATCACCACATCCCGGTACTTTACAATGCGGTATTCCTTCTTTTTCTTATCCCACACATAAAGTCCGTTTTCAGGGTCCATCAGCTGTCTCAGCTTACCGGCGATCATCCGGGCTTCCGCTTCCTGCCCCGTATACTCCCCGGTCTCCTCCTTCCTGTCCAGGAGCAGCAGTTCCGTTGGCGTCCCCGCCCTGCCCTCCCATGGCTCAAACGTAGCTCCCGGATGGAGGGCCGTATCCTTCGTATACTGGATATTGCCCAAATCCTTAATCATAATCCTATAAAAAATGTCATTGATGCTGGTCAGAACCGATTCCCTGCTTCGGAAATTCTGGTGCAGTTCGATCTTCTGGCTTTTGCTGTCCTCCACCGTATACGTCTCGTATTTCTCCATAAACAGCTCCGGCCGGGCCAGACGGAATTTATAAATGCTCTGCTTCACATCCCCCACCATGAACACATTGGGACGTCCGAACCGCTCTCCCGAAAGGCTGCGGATCAGCGCTTCCTGGACATAGTTGCTGTCCTGGTATTCATCCACCAGAATCTCATAATATTGGCTGCTCAGTTCGTCCGCCACCGCCGTCGGCCGCTCCTGGCCTTCCTGCATATCGATCAGGATGTTCAGGGCAAAATGTTCCAGATCGTTAAAATCCACTATATTCTTTTCTTTTTTCTCTTTTTGGTACCGGTCCGAAAAATCCTGGGCCAGCTTTAACAGGGTCAGCACCGTATCACCGGCTGCCTGGATGTCGGCGATCACATCTTCCACCGTATCAAAACAGTAATCATCCCGCAGTTTTGTCACCGCTTTTTTAACCCGGTTTCTGGTGGAGGTAATAAACTCCTTCTTTTCCCCGTCCACATCCTTTTTCCGGATTGTGGCCATCCGGTCCCACGCCACGCCTTTTAACGCTTCGTTGAGCTGCCCATAATCCGCAGAATCCGCCAGCCGTTTCATCATTGCCACATCATTTTTTAACATGGGCTCGTAAGCGGATAAAATCTCATCCCCCATGGAAATTTCCAGGGCTTCTTCAAGCTGGCTCATAAATTCCCTGAGCTGGGCTATGGCGTCGCTCATCAAAAACTGCATCCAGGGCATTTCCATCAGTTGTTCCATATCGCTGCCTGAAAGCTCGTCCCTGCATTCCTTCAGCCACTGTCCGGGCCATGGATTGCTTTGGGAAAAGGTGTAGACCTGCATGATATAGTCCTCTATGCCGCCGTCGGCTTTTCCCACCGCATAAGTGTCCACAAAGCGCTCGAACCCTTCGTCTCCGCTCTCGTAGTAATCCTCCAGCATTTCCTTCATCACATCGGCCCTGATCAGCATCAGTTCTCCCTCATCCCCGATCCTGAAGGCCGGATCAATATCCAGTTTATTAAAATGTTCCCGGATCACCTGCAGGCAAAAGCTGTCAATGGTGGTGATCTGGGCGAAATGAACCAGGGTGGCCTGGCGCTGGAGATGGCGGTCATGGGGATTCTTAGCCAGTTTCTCTTCAATGGCCGCTCCAATCCTCTCTCGCATCTCCGCAGCCGCCGCGCTGGTAAATGTCATGACCAGCAGCCGGTCAATGTCCACCGGATTCTCTTTATCCGTAATCATCTGAATGATCCGCTCCACTAAAACTGCGGTTTTGCCGCTTCCCGCAGCGGCCGACACCAGGAGGTTCCTGTTTCTGCTATCAATAACCTGCTGCTGTTCTCTGGTCCAGTTTACTGACATGGCGGTTTCTCCTTTCCCGGCGTCTCTTCTATCTCGCCCCATATTTCTTCCGGCTTCATGGACCGGAATTTCCGGTACTGGTATCCATCCGTCTTCTTGTCAAATCCGCAGACAGAGTGATAGGGACAGTAATCGCAGGCCGTTTTCGTACCCTGCTGATACGGATTGACCGGAATCTGCCCGTCCAGAATTTCCCTTCCGGCCTTTTTCACCCTCTCCCTGACATATCCTTTTAAAGCTTCAAACCGCTCACGGTTAGCGACGGATGATCTGGCTTCCTGGATCACCCCGTCTTTCATTGCCACAGGAATCACATCGGATTCCTTTTCAATTTCATGATCCAGGTGTTTGATCACTTCCAGCTCACTGTTGACTAAACCGTTCATTCTCAATTGTTTTAAAATCTGCTGTTCAATGGTTTCTTCCGTCAGATCAGTCCCGGCTTCTTTTTCCACCATAGGATCTTTGATATTATAATAAAAGATTCCGGCAGGAACCACTTCTTTATCCGGATGTTTTCTCTCTTCCAGTTCCACCACCGCATCCATATAGACCACTAACTGAAGCTGAAGCCCGTAATACAGGGAAAGCAGATCGAAACTGGTGCTCCCTGATTTGTAATCGATGATTTTCACATAGACATGTCCCTCGTCCGCACAGGTGTCCAGACGGTCGATCCTTCCCTTCAAATGAAGGGATTCATCAATTGAGAGCGGGATCTTCATAGCCGCCAAATTATCGAGAGATGAAAAGGACACCTCAAAGCCTGCCGGTTCAAAATCGCCTTTTTTCAACTGCTCCGCAAGGGCCCAGATCGTCCTGTCCGTAATTTTCTCCACTCTGGCCGCCAGATAGGCATTTCTGGCCGAACTCTGCAGTATGGTATTTCCGTATTCTCCGGTCACCTCTTCCACACAGGTTTTAACCAGTTGTTTTCTCTCTTCTTCTCCCATATCCCGAAAACTCTTCTGCTGTTCTTGTATCGTTTTAAAACATCGGTCAATGGAATTATGGAACAGATTTCCCAAATCTACGGCCTCCAGTTTATATTCCTGCCGTTCTGTCAGTTCCAGCCCGTATTTCAGAAAATGGGCATAGGCGCAGGCTGCATACTGTTCCAGCCGGGTCACGCTGCCATTCAGCACAGTTCCATAGAGGGCCTGGGCCGCAGCCTTTCCGATCCCTCTCTCCCGGTACACAAAACTGGCCGCCTCAACAAGCGGCCTGAGCTGTTCCTTATACTCAGGCGAATTGAAAAACCAGCGGTAAAGCTCCATAAAACGGGGATCATCCGGCTTTTCCCGGAATCTGCGCAGCCCCTGGGTCAACTGCCTTTTCCCTTCCTGAATGGAATGGATCATTCCATCCTCCGCCTCACACTCCCTGACCTCCAGTTTCGGAAACAGGGCTTTGATCTCATTGATGATGTGGGACGGCCTCTGGCTCTTTCCCTGGGAATTGAGTGCCGTATAGGACAAAATCAGCTTTTGGGACGGCTTTGTCAGCATCAGATAGAGATAAAAACGCTGCATAAACCCATCCTCCGTAGAGGTGGGGGCCAGTTCTATGTTATGTGAGCCTAAAAATTCCCTCTCTTTATCGGTTAAAAGATTTCCCGCCGTCTTTTTCGACGGCACAATTCCGTCGTTGACCCCTACAAAAAACAGCACCTTGATGTGGTCGAGTCGGGTTCTTGTCAGATCCCCCACCACAACACGGTCAACCGTAGCCGGGATCACACCGACTTTGATCTCTTCAAACCCCGCGTCCAAAATCTCGCCAAACTCTTTCCTGCTGACTTTTTCCCCGCCTAAGAGCCCAACCAGACGGTCAAACAGATCCATAACCAGTTGATAGACCTGGCTGTACTCCTTCGCCAGCACCAGTTGTCCCCGGCTTTCAAAATACGTCTGGAACTCCTGCATTTTCTTTTCCACCTGGCATTCTTCCAGAAATGACACCAGGGCCGCGGCCATTCCCCTGACCGTAATCCCCTCTTCCCGGAAAGCCTCCCTCAAATGGCAGAGAGGTTCCAGAATCTGGTTCTTACAATAGTTTAATTCCAGCAGATTCAAATCATGGCTGCCTTTATATTCCCATTCCCAAATGCTGTTCCACCTCTTAAATCCCCTGATTCCAAGGGCAATCACATAATTTTCCATCCGGTCCGCCTGTTCCATGTCATCCCAAACCAGCCCGGTCTTAATATAGCGGAACACGCTCTCATAGGCGAAATCTTTCTGCAGCACTTCCAAAGCGGCTCTGATCAGTTCCACCATGGGATTTTCCAATATGCTCTTCTTATCATCCATAAAATAGGGGATTTCATTTTTAACAAACTGCTGGATGATCTGGGGCCGGTAACCGACAAGATCTCCTGTGATCACCGCAATATCCCTGTAACGCAGGCCATTTTCCTGCACCATCTTATGGATTCCGGCAGCCACAAAGGCCACCTCATCCTGAGGGGATGCCGCCTGGTACAGGGAAAGAGGAGAATTCTCCCCGTCCTTCCATTCCCCGTCATATGGAGCGGCGCCGTACCGGAAGATATTCTGTTCCAAAAAGTCCAGCTCCGCCCTGTCCCCGAACCGGACATAGGGATGGCGGTCCAAACGGATGTCCGGTTCCCGGTATATAAAATTTTCCTCTGCTATCTGGTTTAACTTGGATACAATCAATTTGCTCATATAAAACAGATCCTGGTAATCCGTCCTTTGATAAGGATGATCCGACGGATCCACTGTGACCGACACAACCACCTTTTTGCAGTAACGGATCATGAGTTCCAGGAGCCGGTACTGAACCGGAGTGAATCCCGTATATCCGTCCAAAGTGACCACACTGTTTTTGATGATTTCCGAATCAGCCAAATGATCGCACAACACGGATAAAATCTCCTCTGCCGTTATAAAGCAATTCTCCTTGCCCTCTTGAAACCCCTGGTACAAAACCGTGAGGTCCTTTAATTTATGGCTCAGCACGTCGCTCCCGGCCTGAGGAACCATTTCTTTCAGCATTTCATCTGTAATACCATATTGAAGCAGCTCTGAAATCATGGATTTCAAACAGTTGATGAACCCGGGTTTATTCAGGTTCCCCTTAAAATACCCCAGGCTGTTTCTCTTTTCCGACGCAACTTTTCTAAGAACCATGGATTTCCCCATATCGTCTAAAACCATGGGATTTTCAATTGCCAGTTCTTCAAATATTCTGTACGCAAGCCTTTGAAAGCTTACGATATCTATGTTCATTGTTCCGTGATTGGGATGCAGGGTCACAATCTCTTTCTGGGTCTGCATGGTAAACTGTTCCGGAACCACCGCAATATACTGCTGTCCGGGATTCGAAATGGATTCTCTGATCAGCCATTCATACAAAACCCTTGTTTTCCCGCTGCCCGAACCGCCTAGAATAAACTGTAAGGACATATTACCTCCTATCCGCCGTAATGGCATGACTTTGCTTTTCAGTATACCATAAACTTGATGGGGGGGCCATTTTTTTTGTTAATTGTGGAGGTAACGCCATGAATCCTGGAAACGGGGGCGGGCCTGCGCGTTCGGAAACCGGCTTCCAACCGTAAGTGGTTCTAGGTCTCCAAGAGCGGACATAGGCGGTGCGGTGCCCATTCGAGGTGAACTCTGTGTGGACTTCACCTCTCAGCGGGCACCTCAGAAACTGATTCGGTTTTCAGTTTCTGCCCGCCTCTGTCCGCCCTTGCAGGCCAAGAACCACTAACGGTTTCCAGACGGCCCCCGAACGCGCAGGCCCGCCCCCGTTTCCAGGATTCTCGGCTGGGTACTGGCTGAATAAGGGGTAAATAAAAATTTGATCCTATTGAAAGCCACCTGCTTACTATAAAATTGCATATAGTTAATAGAACCAAAGGAACACAGCTAGTAATCGAAAAGAATCTGTACGCGGCAATTCTTTTATACGTTCATCCTGACCCTTAGCTTATCCAAACTGTTTTTGTTGCCTTTCCAATAAACGGGAAGTTAATGGTATCCGTAAATATAATATGATCCGTTTCTTTCTTCATAGTGAATATGATATCGATTCAAGATTGTCTCAAATAGTCTGCTTTCGTCAATGATTTCTGGTTTGATCAGCTTTACGCGATGCTTTAAATGGCGGGGACGTACTTTAATCCATTCGATATTGAAGTAGTATTCTTCAGGCGGAAAATTTTCTCCCTTCCAGTCGCCCAAATGATAGACATCTCCATTAAGAAGTTCGTTTGAAAAACAATCTTTCCCGGTCAGATATTTAATATCAAATGGGGGAGGAAACGGCATTTCTTCTGTTATTGCGGATATCAGTTCATTCCATTTTGTATTATTCATAAAACTACACAATTTTCGCTCTTTTATAATTCGTGATACTTTTTCTCTGAGATTATGCTGCATACCATCACCATTTACAATCTTCCATCTGTCTAATACTACGAAGCACCAAACATAGGAAACCGCGTTTCAATTCATCAGTCTAAAATATTACAGCTATAGATCAAGATATAACGTTATTTCTTTCGATTCACCCATACATACTCGATTAAGCTGGTAAAGAATATTGCCAAGAAAAATATTATTTCAAATTCTAAGGTTATTTTAAAAGGATTGTTGGATATTAGACCATATAGAATATAGATCAAACTACTTCCTACAGTAATGACAAGTGTTTTTATAAATGCAAGTAATACGAAGCGTTTCATAAAATCCCTCCTCTTTTATATGATGAAAATGCATCGTTGTTCCAATCAAACATGTAACTTTCTGTTTTTGAAATACTCCTGCATAAATGCTCTCAGTTCCTTATTCCCGTCGATGTCCGTCCCATCTGCCGGTACAAAATCATCGATATACATGCTCTTATTGCTGGGGCCCGGATATGGTTCAGGATAATGGCCTCTGTTTGCCCAGGCTGTATAATCAGCACCGTGTTCAATCAATAAATCAAGGATTCTTGTGAGCTGTCTGCGCACTGCCTCCTGTGACTGCGGATAGACGCTTGCGCGTTCAAATAATAATTCTGCCTGGCTTACCGTAATCCCGGAAGTAATGCGGCTTGACTGCACTGCCGCTATGAAGCCGCCTTACGTACTGTAACCTCGGCACAGACCAAATCAGCTATGTGCTCTGCTGTTTCAGTTGTCAGCAGGAAGAACATTCCGTCATTACGGCATTTTTTATGTATATTGCCATTGAGGGAATAAACAAAACCTTTCACACAGGTATCACTGCAGGCATTAGGGTCTATAAGTCTCTTGCAGTCGCGGGAAGCCGTCATTTTCTTTTGCATATCAACGGGCAGAGAAGCGATTATCTCCTCATAGCTGCCCGCATTGTCACCGTAAATCCGTGCCAGAATACCCGCCTTTCGAAACACCCAGTTCATTACTGTTTTCTTTTCAAATTGATATGACGCAGTATATCCGCTCTTCGCTTCCTTGGTAACAAGATTACAGCCCAGTTCAATGAGTTTATTATTTAGTTTCTCCACAAATGCCCGGTGTTCCGGCGCAACTGCCGATAGGAATTCTTCGAATTTTCCCTTTTCTTCTGCCATTATTTTTTCCTCCCTCAAATTCTGATCTTTTCTATCTGCTAAGCGCTCTAACTGCACTGCAAAATCAGCCATATATTATCAAACATCTGATCTTTCAGATCCTGTTTCCGTATCCAGAAATAGATATGTCCGCAGTCTCCGAACATATATTCCATATCGTCGCTTTCAATGGTTCCCATTCATCAGTTGAATAGCCGCATTCCTCACGGCATTGATCATATTCTTCCCATTCAAACTCCATATCCGAAGCCTCTTCTGGAAAATCCCCCAAACGTTCTGCCCACTGTATCAATTTATCGTCTGCTAAATCTCAATTCTTTTCCAAAAAAAGTTCCAGTCCTCCGGCGGATTCCCGTCTGTAAACTCCTGGAAGAGAGAACAGACTTGCTTTTTCGTAAGAATTTGTGATTCAGGAACTCTGACACGGAAATCATTGATTGATACAAATGCATCTGCAGCCAGACTTTCCTGTTTCAGATCTGCACGCATATGCTGATATGTTACAGCATCTATATATTTACGCACTTCAACGATAAAAGCATCGTTAAATCCACCGGCCTGGATATAATTTCCATAGCGGTCCGTCAGACAGACACTGCTTCGTTCTATTGTTTTCATTTGCACAAGAACCTTTCGGATCTGCTCATAGCTGTATACAAAATGCTTTCCGTATTTGATCCACTTGGCTTCCAGCACCATCGGCCATTGATCCGCAGGGAGCGTAATGGGAAATGCACGGTCAAAGGTCTGGCTGACATCCCAAAAAGCCAGGTTTTCTATCTTTGACTGACGTTTTACAATATCATGGGCTTCTTCGGCAACCGAATATCCAAAACACAGATAGACAAAATCTTCGTGCACCTCATATTCACAGGCATATTCCCATCGTTCTTCGGCACAGTGATTCATGGATGGAAAAACCTTTTGTAAATTTTCTAAAAATGCACGGAAGATGGCCGGCGGCGTATCCGGCAGCACATCATATTCCATATGGGTGCGAAACCACTGACGCAGGGGCCCCAATTCATAGGGAACCTTTAAATGATTAAATACCATTAAATCATAACTCATAGACGTCCTCCAAAATACCCTTTCTGACAAATCCATTTCCCGCTCTGTACAATTTGTGGTGCGGCCACTGGGAATTAGCCCCATTTTCAAATGATCTATCTTGATCAGCAGCCGGGTACAGTATTGTTTCCATTCTACCATAATTCGTCAATTCCGTCCATCCGGCTCCCGCTTCTCCCCCACTGGGGTGCGGGGCCCGTGACCAGGTCAGACTGGTTCCTAAAGTCCGGCCCTCCCGCCGCCGCGTCCCATTTTTATGGGTGATTTTCTGCAATTAAAAATCAATTTTACAACATCCTTTTTAATTTTTGCATAAAACGGCCACATATTAAATAGATTATAACAAACACATACGGAGGTTCCCCATTATGAGCTCCAAAACCAAAATTGTAGTCTTACGTATGAAGGAAATTATATATACTGCCATTTTCATCGGCCTTGGAATTCTGCTTATTTCTCTTTTTCTGATCATGTTCCATCCGAAAAAAGATACCGAGACCGCATCTTCCGGCCAGGCTTCTTACATACCAGGCGTTTATACGGCTTCGCTGACATTAGGGAATCAGGAGGTCAATGTAGAGGTAACCGTGGATGCTGATCATATAAACACCATCACGATGAGACCGTTAAGCGATTCCGTTACGACCATGTATCCTCTCATGCAGCCCACCCTTACCGATCTGGCTGAGCAGATCTGCAACACACAGTCACTGGAAAACCTCTCTTATTCCAGCGAAACAAGATACACCTCCACGGCACTGTTAAATGCCATCGAAACCGCCCTCAATAAGGCAAAAACGAAGTGATTCCAATCACTGCATCTGAGTATTGTCTCTTGCAGCGGATTGGTTCAGCGGGAAAATGAAAAAGACAGATACGTTTTTCGCACGCGTCTGTCTTTTATTCATTTCCTAATCATTTAAGACCTTCTGATAAGCTGCCCTGGGACTTCCGTCTTCTTCTGTACCCACAATATAGATAATCCCACACCGTTTAAATCCAAACTTTTCCACCGCTCTCTGCATGGAATGGTTGTCCGGGTGAGTGTCATTGCGGATATTTTTAAATCCCCATTCTCTGCAGAGCTTTTCTCCCTCTTCAAACAGTATTCCGGCCAGCCCCTGTCCTTTCCTGTCCTCTTCCACGCATACCCGGTGATAGGAAACGTAAGGTTCCTGGTTCAGCCAGCTCCCATCAATTTTCCGGTAAGCCTCCTCATCCCCTGAAGCCACGGTAATCATTCCCACAACCTGCCCTTGGTCTTCCAGCACATAGCTGATCCCTTTTTCCAGATCCTCTCTCAGCACCGTTTCATTGGGGTATCCCTGCTGCCACTGGTCAATTCCCCTGGCCTTCATAGAAGCTTTGGACTGGTTCACCATCTCCATCATCCGCGAAATATCCTTCTCCTGTGCATTTCTGAATAACATATCCATACCTCCTGCTGCCCTTTTAATAGGTGGGAATGCCTACAATCCCTTTGAAATAAAAAGCTTTCCTGTGATTTTTTACATATTCGGCAACCGCCTCGTCGATTCCTTCCATGTGATAAAGCTCGTCGTCCAGATCTTCAAAATCCGGCTCCAGTTCTTCCATCTGCTTCCAGCGGTTTTCTCTCTCCTTATCCGGATAACCGCCCATTCTCTCCGCAGATTTCTTTATAATTTCATGCAGGCCGTCAAGCCCTGCTGCCTTGGCCCCATTCATTGCATCTTCCCATACGATTCCTGTAGAATTGCTGTAAAACTGGTCATGCCCGCCATTATAGACTTCCGCCAGATACCACTGCAATGCAAATACATATCTCTGTTCCATGGCAAACGGCTTCAAGTCCGCTTCATAAACCTCTTCCCCATCGTAAATGCTGACCTGCCACCACAATGGCCCGATAATATCCTGAACATCTCCGGAATCGATCTTTTCATCATCAATGATAATCTCCGTATCCTGAACCGTCATCTGTCTTTCTCTCCTTACGCAAATTAATGTATGCCTGTAGTTTATCACAGCTTCCGGCCCGTTTCAATCGGAATAAAACCGGGTAACAGTTCAGACCTGTCTGAACTGTTACAAAACCGGACATTAAAACTTCAAAACTCTCCCAACATCTATTGCCTTTTTTCTTTGCACCCGCTATAATGATATACAATTTACCTGTATCAAAAGGCGATACATAACGATTCTATTAAATGTGAGGTCAAAGCAGGAATATGAAAAAGTCAGAAATGCAGGCATCCGGTGCAATGGAGCACAATCAAATAACGGAAGGAGTGATCTGGAAACAGCTTCTTCTGTTTTTCTTTCCCATTTTATTCGGTACGTTCTTTCAGCAGCTTTATAATACGGTAGACGCTATCATCGTCGGACAGTTCGTGGGAAAAGAAGCGCTGGCTGCCGTGGGCGGCACCACAGGGACTTTAATCCAGCTTCTGGTTGGATTTTTCGTAGGCCTTTCTTCAGGCGCCACGGTCATTATCTCCCAGTATTACGGAGCCAAGCGGGCCGATAAGGTTGGATATGCGGTACATACTTCCATCGCCTTCTGCATTGCCGGAGGTGTGGTCATGATGGCTGGCGGCATTGGCCTGGCCCCATCCATTTTGAAAATCATGGATACTCCGGACGATATTTTATCCTATGCCTCCCTGTATATCCGTATCTATCTGTCCGGAATCATCCCCAACCTGATCTATAATATGGGGTCGGGCATTCTGAGAGCCGTCGGTGATTCCAAACGGCCCCTGTATTTTTTAATTGCCGGATGTTTTACCAATATCGTACTGGATATCCTGTTTGTAGCCATTCTGAATATGGGGGTTGCAGGAGCCGCGCTGGCTACCATTTTGTCCCAGGCGGTCAGCGCCGTCCTGGTAATTGTCGTTTTAATGCGCACTGCCGATGTGTACCGGCTGATCCCCAGCCAGGTCCGTTTAGACAGGAGAATGCTGAAACGGGTAATCCGCATCGGTCTTCCTGCCGGGCTCCAGTCGGTTATGTACAGTTTTTCCAACATCGTGATCCAGGCAAGCGTCAATTCCCTGGGTACGGATACCATAGCCGCCTGGACCGCATACAGTAAAATTGACAGCGTGTTCTGGATGATTATCAGCGCATTCGGCATCTCCGTCACCACGTTTACAGGGCAGAATTTTGGAGCCGGCAAGCACGACAGGGTTCGAAAGGGGATACGGGTATGCATGGCCATGAGCATGGCTGCTTCTGTTTTCCTGTCTGCCGGCCTGTACCTGATCGGGCACGCGTTTTTCCGCCTGTTCACCTCGGATGCGGCGGTTATTTCCATCGGTATGGACATTCTGCATTTCCTGGTTCCTACCTTTATCACTTATGTGGCCATTGAGATCTATTCCGGCGCTTTAAGAGGCGTCGGGGACTGCTGGCTGCCCATGCTGATCACCTGCTTAGGCGTCTGTGTCCTGAGAATCCTGTGGATCGTAGCCGCTGTTCCATTCCACAGAACCATTAAGATGATCGTATTCAGTTATCCGCTCACATGGATTACTACAACAATTTTGTTTGTGATCTACTTTAACTTTTTCAGCCGCTTGAAAACCAGGAAACTGAGGTTTCGCAGATCATTTTTGAGACATTAATAAGAATAGGAACCGCCAGGGCCATAATCCGCGGCGGTTCCTATTCCTTTTATACCGTGAACCTTTCAGATAACAAATATAAACCGGTTACAAAATTCACTGAATATATTTTTTCACCATCTCATCTTTAAATGAATCATCCGTTTCCAGACGTTCGATCTCTTCCTGGCCCATACCGTCCTTCATCATTGCTTTAATCAGCCCCAGCATAAACTGTTCGCCCGACGCTTTTCCTTTTTCCCATCCCTTACTAAGATAGTACTCCCTAATCGTTGTCTCATCCGATAATTCCATCTCTTTTTTCAAATATCTGTACCGCAGTTCTTTATCCGAATTGATCTTCTCCATCTCTTCCACCGCAGCTCTCATATACTCATTATTCTCAGCCATTTTTATCAACACCTTCCAATCTTTTGCCGATATCAGCTTTGCCCATTTGTAAACTTCTTCTCCCAATTCTTCTTCGGAGACATTGTCTAACTGCTTTAAGTATAACATGCGCAGACTCAGTTTGTCACTATATATGGTATGGGTTTTCTCGTCCATCAGCCTGATCACGGAATAATAATGGTCTGCATGAGGCAGGTCAAATCCTAAAATGCTGATCTGTATGCTTTCCTCCAGTTTGGAATAATTCTCTCCTTTTGAAAAACCATCTACGAACATCTTACTCAGATAAAACAGGGAACGTTCCTCCCAATACGGGTATTCCAACACTTGTATTTCGATATTAATCCTGCGCTGGTTGTTCAAATGAACCCTTACATCCAGTATTCCTTCCCGCCCGTCCTCATATTCACCGTCTAAAAATGTATCCGGAAATTCCAGCTCTTCTATCTTTCCGGCAGGCATATCCAAAAGCGCGCTTAACAGCCCGGTCAACGCCTTCTTATTATGAAATGTCTTTTTAAATGCAAAGTCATTGATCAATCGGATATTGAGCTTACACTCACTTTCTGCCAGCTCACGAATGAACTTTTCCTTTTCATTCCTATCCACTAAATTTCCAGTTAAAAATTCTTTGTTCTTGCTCTCTTCCATACACAATTTCTCCTCATGCGCTAATTTATTAAAATGGGATCGCTGGCAGATTTGCCAGATTAATTCAGAAGCAGAAACTTCTGAGATAAGTCCTTTTACTTTAACATAAATTTGCTTTTATTACAAGAGAGACCGCATAGAAAACCAGAATGTGAGTAGCAGTTCAGATGGGGAAAATTGATAAAGAAAGCAGAGACAAACTCGTTTGTAAGGAGCTTTCCTTATCAATTTTCACTTCGGATGGCCATCCGATGCTTCTGAACCGTTTTTTTCATTCAAGAAGATGAGCCATTTAAACTGTTACGAATATGATATTATTGGCCTAAACACTCGTGAACTGTTTTTCCCAGAATTATTCCCCCCTAAATTGTCCTTACTGTTTACGTTCCGGTCCACCTTCCGTCCCCGGGAACCCCATCCCATTTTCTCCCTGGTTCATTCCCGGTCTTCCACCCATTCCGCGTCCGCCCTGGCCCCCGGGCCCGCCCGGCATATTTCCCGCTGCCCTGGTTCCCACCGTGGTAATCATTCCGGTAATGGTAACTTCCTTAGTATCCTCTCCAACCATAATCTTATAGGTTCCATCCGCCTTCAATTCAGGAGCGCTTATCACAACACTGGAATACTCTTTAACCGGCTTATATGAGACGATTGCCGAGCCGGAACCATGTTCAACCCTGATTTCCGTTCCCGCTGCCTGAGTATTTTCGAAATAGACGATAATGCTGTGCTGCTCAGAACTCTCCGAAAATCCCTGCACCATTCCCGAACTTCCGGCCGCCATCACCACGCCGCCGGTGATAATTCCCTCCCCATTATAATCCAGCGCCCCGTCTCCATTGCCGGACGGCCCACTGATGTAGAGTTCTCCGCCATCCACATAAAAATGACCGTTGGAATCAATTCCGTCAGCCGATGCATCTATCGTGACAATACCGCCTGCAATTCTGATATACGCATTCTCCGAAACCTCGAAACTGCCATTTTTCCTTCCGCCGCCCATAGTTTTATTGCCCGAAGTTATATCTCCCGTAGTTATACCTCCAGAAGTTATATCTCCCATAATTATATTTCCCGAAGTTTTGCTATCCGTATCCTCCACTGCGTTAAGCCCGTCATCCGTAGATTTTATATCCACACTTCCGCCATTAATGTCAATCGTTAGGGCTTCAATTCCCTCATAGCTTTCCGCCACCTGGATAATTCCATCGTTGATAACCACTGAACCCTTGGACTTAATTCCATCATCGCCGGCTTGAACTGTGACACTGCCTCCATCCACCACCAAAGAATCTTTGCCCTTTATCCCATCTTCTTTGGCCGAAATGTCGATTTCACCGGATAATAGGTAAAGGCTGTCCTTACTTCTGATCCCATCACTGTAATTTCCCGTCACTTCCAGCCTGCCGCTGCCTTCTATAAACAAATCGCTTTTGGTAAAAATTGCCGCATCCGGCTCATCTTCCCCCTCCTCCAGCACATATTCTGCGCTGTCTGCAACTTTATTCACAGTTCCGTCCACTAATTTCAGCCTTATTTCTCCGCTCTTTATCCCCAAGACGGCGGACAGCCCGCTGCTGCTGATTTCAAATCCGTTAAGTTCCAGTATGACCACATCATCTTTGGACGCGTCCACCACAATTCTGCCGTCCGTCAGGGTTCCAGAAAGCCGGTAAGTCCCTCCCTTTGAAATGGTGATAATTCCCGCTTCCTCCGTTGCGCCTCCGCCTTCAATGGTCACCGTTTTCTGACTGCAGATGATATCGGTCTGATCCCCGGCAGATTTTTCCGTTTCCCCATTTGCAGAAGCTTCCTTTTCTGATTCCGCTTTGGATTCTGTTACTGGTTCCGTTTTGGATTCCTCATTCAAAAGTTCCATTTCCTGTACCGAACCGCCCGCCGCTTTCCCCGGCTGGCACCCTGTTGTTGTGGATACCAGAATAACGGTTAAAAACAGCTTTCCCATCCACCGCATCACCATCTTATATTTTTTATTCTCTCTCAAATACCGCATCATAATTCCTCCCTTTCCGCTGCGAACCTGCCGCATATGATAGGAAGATTTCCATTGCGGCACCGCAGATCGTCAATAAAAGCCTTTTCCTGATTCTCATGTTTCAGATCAATTTGATACTGTAATTCAAAAAGGCTTCCCATGTTAACGGTTTTCACCTTTAAAAGCTCTGATTTTTTCAGGTACTTTTCAAATACATCGTCAAATACGCCGTAATAATCCAGGTTTTCAGGAATGGTTATCTTCAGTTCACGCCTGCTGAAATCCGTATTGCCGCCAGGAATTAAAATTAAAAGAACCGTCATTCCCCCAGCAATCATCAGCAAAACCGCCGCCAGCCCAAGATATCCCATTCCTGTGGCCAGACCGATGGCCATTGCCAGAAATACGCTCTGTATTTCCCTGGAATTGCCCGGAAGAGAGCGGAACCTGATCAGGCTGAACGCCCCCATGACCGCGACCCCGGTTCCCAAATTCCCGTTAACCAGCATGATCACTGTCTGAATGATGGCCGGAAGGATTACCAGCGTCATCATAAAATTTCTGGAACAGTGGTTTTTATAGGTATGGACTGCAGCCAGCACCAGTCCCGATAGAATCGACACTCCTGTACAGAGTAAAAATTCCATCAGCGAAAGATTTGTTTGGGTTGTTAATAAAATACTGTTAAGCACAGACACTCCCTCCTGTTTCATTTCTATGTTTCAAAATATAATTTTTATAGTAAGTCCCGTATTTGGAAAATGACACCGGGAAAATGCCCAGCTCGGAAAATAAGGCGCCCATCCATACCGGCATGGCCTCCGGAATTTTCACCTCCATTAAAACCAGGTCCTGATCCAGCACATTTACACCAAAACTTCCCCTCTCTAAATCAAGAGCGTAGGATCTTCCTGTAATATCAGTGTCAAAAGTCACCCGCAGTTCAGAATTCTCATTTCCATAATAAGCGGTTCTGTCATACGACAGATATACCGCCGGTATCAGATGATATCTGCGGATTGTATAGTCCAGCTCACGAAGGATCTGGCTGTCCTGCCGCGGTTTACAATGTTCTTTCAAATAATCCTCCGCCTCGTTTAAATTCATAGCCGCCCTTCTTTTATACACCACGCCGCCAAACTTCTTTTTCAGTTCTAAAAATACCGTATCTCCGCCTGATGGGATGCCGTAACTTCTTAAACGCACCTTTTCCTTATATTCCGGTTTTTCCAGAGAAGTTCTGATTAACTCATAATCCAGAGTATCATAATAAATATTGCAGATTTTATGTTTTCCATAGTGGTCCATGGTCATCCGCCCGCTGAAATAAGCCATCAGCCGTTGGAACTGGGACCGGGTCAGTATATATTTTTTTTCATAGCGTTTAAATACTTCCTGTGCCATTGGATTACCTCCTTTTTGTTTGATGATGGGGGTATCTTACCGGTTTTACCTGAAATTTACCTTAAAACAGCTTTTCAGCTTAATTTCAGTTTGAGGAACTATACTTTTCCATATATAATAGGACTTAAACAACTAAACAAAGTCAGGAGGGCTGAGCCATGAACATATTGATTGTAGAAGATGAAATCCGTCTGGCAGAGGCGCTGGGACAGATCATGGCAGAACAGAAATATCAGGCTGATATCTCCAATGACGGAGACGACGGCCTTTCCCTGGCCCTTTCAGGCGGATATGACGTCATTGTTTTAGATGTCATGCTGCCCGGAAAGGACGGTTTTCAGATCGTTCAGGAGCTGAGAAGAAATAAAATAAAAACCCCGGTGATCATGCTGACCGCCAGGGATGACGTGAGGGATAAGATTGCAGGGCTTGACAGGGGAGCCGATGACTATATGACCAAACCATTTGTGCCGGAAGAGCTTCTGGCGCGGATCCGCGCGCTTTCCAGACGTCAGGGAGATGTGGTAATCGAGGAACTGGCCTTTGGGGATCTGCTGCTCAAGTTCTCTTCCAATGATTTGTGGTGCGGCCCTAAATCCATCCATTTGAGCTTTAAGGAGTTTGAAATCCTTAAAATCCTCATGAGCAATCCCAAATCCATTATTTCCAAAGAACAGTTGATTTCAAAAGTATGGGGAAGCGATTCCGACGCAGAAGACAATAATGTGGAGGCCTATATCTCATTTCTGCGCAAAAAGTTCTTTTTCCTGGGGTCAACCGTGAGTATCGGCGTTGTACGGAAAGTAGGCTACCGCCTGGAGGCAGACCATGATTAAAAAACTTCGCAGAAAATTTATCCTGATCAACATGATCTTTGTAGCCAGCATTTTAACCGTGGTGCTGGGAACTCTCTATTATACCAACTACCAGCGCTCGAACAGGGAACTGCGGATGATCATGAAACAGGTGATCCAGTTCAATAACCGGCCCCAGGATCACAAATTTGAGATCAGACGCCTGCCGGAGCCTAAGCCGGATCAGCGTCAGCTCAGGAACCTGATGCCCATATTATTGGTAACTCTGGACAAGGAACAGCAAATCGTCAGCACAGAAACCCAGAATGTAAAATTTGAAAAGTATCAGCTTCAGGCGCTGGTGGATGCGGCGCTTTCCCTCCCCTCTCCGGAAGGCAGAATCAACGATTATGGCCTTCTTTACCTGAAACAGGACACGCCGGAGGGAATGAATATCGTCTTTGCCGACCTGACCCTCTTTAAATCCAATATGAGAATGCTGCTTTTCAATTACCTGGCCATTTTCACCGCCGGAAGCGCCGCCTTTTTTATCCTCAGCCTCTTTCTTTCCAAATGGGCCCTTACGCCGGTGGAGCGGGCCTGGGAGCAGCAAAGCCGGTTCGTGGCTGACGCTTCCCATGAGCTGAGGACGCCCCTGACCGTGATCTTAGCCAACTTAAAGATTCTGGCGGCCCATAAAACGGACACCGTTCAAAGCCAGGAAAAATGGCTTGACAACACCCAGGAAGAGGCAAACCGGATGAAACAACTGGTGGAAGACCTCCTGTTCCTGGCCAAATCCGATGCCCAGGCCACCCAGACTATCATGGCGGATCTGGATTTCAGCAATCTGGCATGGGAACGCGTCCTTCTCTTTGAATCCCTGGCATTTGAACAGAATCTGACGTTAACCAGCCATATTGCCCCCGGAATCCATCTGACCGGCAATGAAAGCCAGATCAAACAACTGCTGACAATTCTCCTGGACAACGGCTGTAAATACGCCGGAAAAGGCGGAACCGTCAATTTGACATTAAAAAAAGAACAGGATAAAATCCTGCTCTCTGTTAATAACAGCGGCGATCCCATTTCCCCGGAAGATATCGGCCATCTGTTTGAACGCTTCTACCGGGCCGATAAGTCCAGGGTGCGGAAAGCCGGCGGATACGGCCTGGGGCTTTCCATCGCCAAATCAATTGCCGAAAGCCACCACGGAAAGATAGCGGCCAGCAGCGATCCGGCTCACGGGACTACTTTTGTTGTGACCTTCTGATTATCCCCGCATAAAGCGGCTTAAAAACTCCTTGGTCTGATGGTTTTTGGGATTGCTGAACAATTCCTGGGGTTCTCCTTCTTCCACAATCACACCGCCCGCCATAAACACCACATGGTTCGACACATCGCGGGCGAATGCCATCTCATGGGTCACGATAATCATCGTAAGCCCTTCATCCGCCAGGGTTCTCATAACCTCTAAAACTTCTCCCACCATCTGCGGATCCAAAGCCGACGTGGGCTCGTCAAACAGCAGAACCTCCGGCTCCATGGCTAAAGCTCTGGCGATTGCCACACGCTGTTTCTGTCCGCCGGAAAGCTGACGCGGTTTTGCATTGATATAGGGCGCCATGCCCACCTTTTCCAGATACATCATGGCATTCCTCTGGGCGTCTTCTTTTGACTTTTTCAATACTTTGATCTGCCCAACCATACAGTTTTCCAAAACTGTCATATTGTTAAACAGGTTAAAGCTCTGAAATACCATTCCCACTTTGGCACGGAAACCGGAGGGGTTCACTTTGGAATCCGTAATATCCGTATCATGATACAGGATTTCCCCTGTGGTAGGGGTTTCCAACAAGTTGATACAGCGCAGCAGGGTGGACTTACCCGAACCGGAAGCTCCGATGATACAGGTGACATCCCCCGGACTGACCGTGAAATCAATATCCCTAAGCACGACATTGGTGCCGAATGTTTTGCTCAAATGCCTGATCTGTAATACGCAGTTGTCCGCCATCATGCTTCCTCCTTTTTCTTGTTCTTGTCGTCCGGATAACGGTACATGCCGCTGGTATGGGCCAGTGTATCCGTCGTGGCCAGGTCATAATTGTCCGGCCCGTCCATCTTTTTCTCCCAGAAACGCAGGATTCTGGAACAGGTAAAGGTCAGGATGAAATAGATCACCATTGCGATGGCAAAGGCTTCAAAATAAGTATACAGGGCTCCTGCAACGCTCTTGGTCGCATAGAACAATTCTACCGTCCCGATGATGGACAGTACGCAGGTATCCTTAATATTGATGATCAGGTTATTGCCGATCTGAGGCATGATATTGCGCAGTGCCTGAGGAAGGATCACGCTGGTCATGGTCTGGAAATGGTTCATTCCAATGGCCTTGGCTCCCTCTGTCTGCCCCGGATCGATGGACAGGATTCCGCCGCGGACCGTCTCCGCCATATACGCCCCCGTATTGATGGAAACAATGAAGAATGCCGCAAACCACATGGACATGTTAATATTGAATACCGCAGCGGAACCAAAGTAAATGAACATGGCCTGAGCCATCATAGGGGTTCCTCTGAACACTTCCACATAGATATTTAGAAGGGCTTTTACAATCCATAAAAACACCTTTTTCACCACATTATCATGCTTTTCCACCGGAATTGTCTGGACAATTCCTACTGCAAACCCGATAATGCATCCGATCAGCGTGCCCACAAGGGCGATGACCATAGTAACTCCCGCCCCTCTCAAAAAAGAGGCGCTGTTCCGCTGGAGAATATACACAATTCTTCCAAAAAAATCTGAAGGCAAAGAAGACATAATTTTACTCCTCACTTTTAAAATGGCACGGGGCTGCATCCGCCTTCCCGTGCCTGTACTGTGTTAACGCCTGTCCTATTGGGAAAGAGGCTGAACCGCAATCGCATCATCCATCATCTTGGTATAATCGTCTGCTGTCATCTTTCCTAAAACGCCGTTAATCGCATCTTTTAATTCCGTATTGCCTTTCTTCAAAGAGATGCCGATATTGATCTCTTCTTCGGAAACCTCAAATGCCCCTTCCGTTTCAGAAAAATCCAGAAGCTTGAAATCGGGATATGCCACGCATGCGGCCATTCCGGTAGGCATATCGGTCACGACCAGATCACATTTGCCGGAATTCAGCGCTACCAGCATAGCCGGAGCCGATTCCTGGGCCGGAAGAACCTTGGCATCCGGAATCTGAGGAAGGCAAACATTATACCAAATGGTATTCTGCTGGGAAGTGCAGACCGCGCCTTTTAAATCCGCCACACTCTTGGCATCCGCATAGGCGCTGTCATTCTTCACAAGAGTGATGATGGACGCATAATAATAAGGTTCTGTAAAATCCACGGATTCCATACGTTCCGACGTGATGGACTGGCCCGCAATTACACAGTCCACTGTTCCCGACTGTACGGCCGGTACAAGGGCATCCCAGTCTAACTTGACAATTTCCAGTTCATAGCCCAGTTCGTCAGCGATCTTCTTAGCCATCATAACGTCATAGCCATATGCAAAATCCGGGCTTCCCGAGATCGGAACCGCACCGTTGGAATCATCCGGCTGCGTCCAGTTATAAGGGGCGTATCCGCATTCCATAGCCACTTTTAGGGTTTTCGCGCCATCATTAGCTGCCGCTGTCTCATCCTTTTTTTCGCTTTTTCCGCCGCATGCGGCCAACGACACCGCCATGGAAACAGCGAAAAATGCCGCCATCGCTTTCTTCAAATTCTTTTTCATAATCTCCTCCGTCATTCCAACACTTGTCTAATGTAATAAATAGAAACATTATAATGGATTCGTTTCCCGGTTGTCAAGGGAAAACCTAGATTCGATCGGCAATTTCTTCAAACAAACGTGCTTTATCGCCAAAATATGACTTTGCAAAGACATCGGCCTCTTTACAGGCGCTTTCCATATCCCTGCTTTTCAGATTTACGGAGATGGAATCCATACCCGCCTCAATGGCAAGGTAAAAAGCCGAATCATCGTCTGCGGTAATCAGCAGATTGATTTTCTGGTTCTCCGCCTCCACCCGTTTGTGGGCGATTGTATTTTCCTCGCTGTAAACCATCCAGTTGTTGACCATCGTTCTCTCTCCCTTTGCCCGTCACATATTGTCAAATTTTATCATTTTGCCCGGATTTAATATGTTCTTCTCATCAAATGCCAGTTTAATGGAACGGTACAGATTATACATCCTGGTTCCCACAAAATCTTCCAGATACTCCAGACGGCCGTTTCCGATTCCGTGTTCGCCGGACATCTGTCCGCCCAGTTCTTTGCTCTTTGCATAGAGTTCTCTCAATATCTCTTTTGTAGCCGTGTTCCACTCCTCTTCTGTAAGCTGGTCGCGGAGAATTTCCGTATGGATATTGCCGTCCCCCGCATGGCCTACGGTGATAATCCGTACCCGGTGTCTGGAAGCGATTACTTTGGCAGCCTTCACAAATTCGGCGATTTTATTTCTCGGAACCACAACATCACATTCTTCTTCTGAAGTGGTATCCGCCTTCATCCCCTCTAATACGGCCCCTCTTACGCTCCAAACCGAGCCGATCCGCTCTTCCGTGTCGCAGAACAGCACGTCCAGCGCTCCTGACGCCATGCAGATCTCGGCCGCGTCATCACAGTCGCGTTCGATCTCTTCCTGGGAATTGGCGTCAAACATCACAATCAAATACGCATTGCCGCTGTTGTCGGGAAAATGTTTCCCCAGCGTTCTTTCCACAATCTCCAAAAGGTCGGCCTCCATGAGCTCAATGGCCGTAGGAACCAGATGGGACTGAAGAATCTTAGGTACGGTTTCCACACAGGTCTCAATGGTATCAAAGGGAATTACCAGGGTCCGGGTACATTTGGGGGCTGGAATCAGTTTCAGGGTGACTTCCGTCAGCACACATAAAATTCCTTCGGAACCGATAATCAGGTCCTTGATATCAAAGCCTGTGGTATTTTTCACCACGTTGCTGCTGAAATTGACGATTTCACCGTCAGGCAGCACCGCCTCTATGGACCGCACATAATCCCTTGTGACTCCATACCGCACGGCCCTCATTCCGCCCGCGTTGGTGATTACCGTTCCTCCGATAGAAGCGGTCCTCTCGCCGGGATCAGGCGGATAAAACAAGCCATTTTCCGCTGCAGCCGCAGCCACTTCTGATAAAAGCGCTCCCGGCTGAACCGTGATGGAAAGGTTCTCCATATCGATTTTCACTATTTTATTCATCTTCATCAGAGAGAGCAGGATTCCGCCGTATTTGGCCGTAGCGCCTCCTGCCAATCCTGTCCCTGCCCCACGGGCCGTAACCGGGATATTATTTTCATAAGCGAACCGCATGACTGCGGACACCTCTTCCCGGGAAACGGCTTCCACCAGCACATCCGGCGGAAAAATGCCGTATTCCGGCATCTCATCGTGATAATACTCTTCCTGAATCCGCTCCTTTTCATAAACTCTGGACGGATCGGTCACAGACTTTAAATATTCGATATGTTCTTCATTGATCTTAGTATATGGATAAGGCATCCTGTTATACCTCCTCATTTTCTGCTATTAATTTTAACTGTTCGATCAGAGCAGGTACTGCCTGATTCAAGTCATCCACAATACAATAATGGGCTGTTTTAAAAATTGGCGCATCCGGGTCCTGGTTAATGGCCACAATGCATTCCGCCTGGTTCATGGCGCTGGTAAACTGAATGGCGCCCGACACGCCGCAGGTGATGATCAGTTTCGGTTTCACCGTCCGCCCGGAAAGGCCGATCTGTTCCGCTGCCAAACCGTATCCGGCTTCCACCATAGGCCTTGTATAGGCCACTCTGCCGCCCAGCTGATTCGCCAGTTCTTTTACCAGTTTCATGCCGTTCTGGCTCTTAACGCCTCTGCCGGCAGCCACCAGCACTTCCGCGTCCTCAATTCCTTCTTTCTGCTGGGGAATCCTGGTTTCCAGAATTTCAATGCCCGACTTTAACATTTCTTCCGTCACACTGCACATAACCAGCTGGCCGTCAGGGTTTTCCACCTTTTGGGCCCGGTCCATCACTTTATATCTGACTGTAGCAAACTGGGGACGGTGGTTCTGAATCAGGATTTGGGCCATAATGTTGCCGCCAAATGCCGGGCGGATCTGTACCAGGTCCGTATTTTCCCGCATTTTCAAACAGGTACAGTCTGCCGTCAGGCCGGTGTGGAAACGAGCTGAAATCCGAGGCGCCAGAGAACGTCCCACGCTGGTGGCTCCGATCAGCACCACCGACGGCTTATGGCTGCTTATCACATCTTCCATCACATTGGTATAGGTATCCACCCGGAAATCAGCCAATTCTTCCGCTTCGTAGACAAAAACTTTTTTCACGCCGTATTTCAGCAGTTTTTCCGCATTTTCCGCGGTGCCGTTCCCGCCTGCCGCGATCACGCATACGCCGAATCCAACCGGATCTGCCAGTTTAAGCGCCTCGCCAATCAGTTCATAGACACATGGATGAATCTTCCCGTTGGCCTGTTCCATAAATACATAAATATCCTTCCACTGGGATTTATCCACCTTTTGATCCGGTGTTTCTTCAATGTGTACCGCATTCTGGGG
Organism: Clostridium sp. MCC353; assembly: GCF_018785315.1. Taxonomy (GTDB): domain Bacteria; phylum Bacillota; class Clostridia; order Lachnospirales; family Lachnospiraceae; genus CHH4-2. The sequence continues at coordinate 37,300 of NZ_WQPN01000159.1, forward strand.
ACAGGCCTTCACGCAGGCGCCGCACATCCTGCAGGCCGCATTGATTTCTGCCCTGTCTTTTGTAATCTCAACCGCCTGAAATGCACAGGCTTCCTTGCACACACCGCAGCCATTGCACAGGCCGGCATCTATGGTTAACTGTTTCATGCTCTTCTGCCCTCCACCAATTTTTTCTTTTGAAGGATTTCCACCAACTGCTTCATCTTCTCCTCCGTCTGGCCTTCCAGATAAACCTGGCGGATCTCAGCCTCCGGCGTAAAGATCTTTTCCACATTGGTGGGGGAACCGCTTAACCCATAATTTTCTTTGTTCTGATCCGCAAAATCCCGCAGAGTAAGCATTCTCACCGTTTTTCCCGCCGCCGCTTTCTTTCTCTTATAGGAAGGAAGTCTGGGAACAAATATCCCGCTCTCCACCGTAATCAGGCATGGAAATTCCATTCTGGCGGACTGCACGATCTCTTCGGATTCCCTGCTCACGCTGATGCTTTTATCATTCACATCCAGAATACCGGACACCCAGGAAATATGGGGGATGGACAGATGTTCCGCCAGAGCGGGCCCGATCTGCGCGGTATCCCCGTCCGTGGTCTGCTTTCCGCAGATAATCAAATCACAGCCGCCGATCTCTTTAACCGCCTCCGACAGCGTATAAGAAGTTGCCAAAACATCACTTCCCGCAAAAGCCCGGTCCGATACCAGCACTCCTTCGTCCACACCCATGTTAAATACATCCCGCATCATCTCTTCTGCCTGGGACGGCCCCATGGATATGGCTGTAACAGTCCCTCCCACCTGTTCTTTTATCCTCAATGCGGTTTCTACCGCATATAAGTCATAGGGGTTGGTTTTGGACTGCGCCCCATTTCTGATGATCACTCCCGTATCCGGGTCCACTTTAACTTTATTGGAGGCCGGTACCTGTTTAATACAAACTACAATTCTCATGCTTAAAGCCCTCTCTTACAGTATTTGTTTAAACTTTAACAGTTTAAAGTATTGTCTTGCTGAATTTTAACATATTGTGCGGATTTTATCAACTGTTTATACACAATTTAAACGGAATCGTTACGGCGGTGCTACAGCAGGAGATACTGGCAGTTTTCGATTCAGACAATGTTACAAGCCACGTTACAAGCTATATTCCAAGGTATATTCCAGGCCATGTTCCAGACCATGAAATGGAGACGCTTCCAAAGATGGGTACAGATTCGCCTGCCACAGAAGTAAATTTCCAAAATCGAAATATATTATCTTTATTGGAATTGTTTGGCAGAATCCGGTACGCTACAATTAAACCAGAAAAGACAATGTAAATCCCAAAATATTCAAGATCATTTAAAAGAAAAGAGGCGAACGATATGGCTGCTGCTAACATGCCTGCCAAGAAGCAGGATTCACAAGCCGTTTATCTGATGAAATTATTGGTGGGACTATTTTTCATGTTCGGGTTCGGATATGTAATCCCTCCTTTTGCCACCGTGACAAGACTGGGTGTTCAGGTAATTGGTATTTTTATCGGTGTCATCTGGTTTTTATCCTGGTTTGAAATGACATGGCCTCCGCTTTTGGCTATTCCGGCCCTGGTATTTACCGGCTATATTAAAACTGCGGATTTTATCACTTCCATGCTGGGAAATACCACTGTTTTTCAAATGATTTTACTGATGGCCCTCTGTTTCGCAATCCGTCAAAGCGGAGCCGGAAAAGTGATTGCCGGATGGTTTATCACCCGGAAATGCCTGAAAGGCCATCCTGTTTTATTCTGCTGCGTATTTCTTTGGGCATTCTTTATCGCTTCAATCTTTCTCAGTTACGCTTCTTTCTTTTTAGCGTGGGAAGTGCTGGACAATGTATTTAAGGTTACAGGATACCAAAAACGTGAAAAACTTCCAATCTTAATGATTATCGGCACATTCATGGCCGCATGGCTGGGCTACTGTTCCCTTCCCATCGCCGGTCTGCAGTTAGCCATGGTTGCCAGTTTTAATTCCACCATGGCAGTGTATGGGATTGAACTGGATACTGCAACCTATATCATCTGCGGGCTGATTGTGGGAAGCGCTGTTGCCGTTGCGGAAGGCCTGTCCATCCGTTATATTTTCCGGGCCGACATGTCCCGTCTTGCAGACCTGGATCCTGATGAAATGGGCATTGACACTTCAACCCTTCATTTTAACAAACAGCAGCTCATTCTGTTGTTTGCGTTCCTGATCGGTATCGGCTTCAGCATTGTCAGCAGTTTTGTGCCAAAGGAAAGCGCTTTGGGCGTCTGGATGGGAACCATCACCTTATACGGCTGGTTCGCCCTGATATTGACTTTCCTGGCCTGGATCAAATTGGATGGGAAACCGGTATTCAACATCGGTGAATCTCTGTCAAAGGGCGTGATGTGGGGCGCAGTTCTCTGTACCGGCGCCTTCGTCGTAATCGGCGGAGCCATTACTTCCGACGCCTGTGGGATCAAAGCCGGAATCAATGCGCTTCTAAATCCATTATTCGGCCAGATGCATTGGTTTATTTTCATGCTCTTTGCCGTGGCCCTGACTTCCATCATCACCAACCTGATGTCCAATCTGTCCACTGGCGTCGTTATCATTACGATCATAGCCCCCTTTGTAGTTAACTATATGGATGCCGGAATCAATCCATCCGTACTGGGATGCGCCATCACGATATCAGCCATGCTGGGCATGCTGACCATGAGCGCCGGCGCCTGGTCCCCAATGCTGATCGGAAATGAATGGATTGATTCCCAGCCCCTTGTTTTAAAATATGGGGCAGGGATGGTGGCCATATACATTGCGGTTGCAACGGTTTTGTTCGGGGTTTTGGGGTATGTCCTGTAAAGATTTTTTTGGATGAATTGGGATTTAATTAGTGAAAGTTACGCAGAAAAGCGGGAGAAGGGGGCGGACAGACGGCCGGATTTTTGGAAGGGGCCAGGCCGAGGGGCATCCGTCGGGGATGAAAACCAGCTTCCAACCGTAAGAGAAACTAAGACTCCAGGGATAAAAAAAGACGGTGCGATGCCCATTCACGGTAAACTCTTTATGGACTTTACCGTTCAGTGGGCATCTCAGAAACTGATTTGGTTTTCAGTTTCTGCCCGTCTTTTTTCATCCCTGGAGCCTAAGTTTCGCTAACGGTTTCCAGATGGCTTTCATCCCCGACGGATGCCCCTCGGCCTGGCCCCTTCCAAAAATCCGGCCGTCTGTCCGCCCCCTCCTCCCGATTTCCTGCTGGTTTTCTCTGGCTAAAGTTATTAAAAGCAAATTTAACATAAAGGGCGAAGGCATTTTCGAAAATGGCTTCACCCTTTAATGTAAATCCCCACACCATTT
>NZ_WQPN01000159.1:40652-40989 GCF_018785315.1 Clostridium sp. MCC353
TGGTTTTCTCAGGCTAAAGTAATTAAAAGCAAATTTAACATAAAGGGCTAAGGCATTTTCGAAAATGGCTTCACCCTTTAATGTAAATCCCCACACCATTTAACATCAACCCTGAAGGCATTTTCAAAAAAGCCTTGACCTTTTACTGTTAGTCCCCACGTCAGTTACGTGAAATCTTTATTTATCCTTTATCAGACCAGTACACAGCCATGAATCCTGGGAATGGGGGCGGGCGGGGGCAGAGGCCTGCTTGGATAGTTGGCGCCGGGCGGAGCGGAATCCGTTGGCGATGAAAGCCGTCTGGAAACCGTTAGTGAAAGTTAGGCTCCAGGGATGA
>NZ_WQPN01000159.1:40999-54443 GCF_018785315.1 Clostridium sp. MCC353
GAAAGCATTTTCAAAAATGCCTTGACCTTTTACTGTTAATCCCCACGTCAGTTACGTAAAATCTTTATTTATCCTTTATCAGACCAGTACACAGCCATGAATCCTGGGAATGGGGACGGGCGGGGGCAGAGGCCTGCTTGGATGGTTGGCGCCGGGCGGAGCGGAATCCGTTGGCGATGAAAGCCGTCTGGAAACCGTTAGTGAAAGTTAGGCTCCAGGGATGAAAAAAGACGGGCAGAAACTGAAAACCAAATCAGTTTCTGAGATGCCCACTGAACGGTAAAGTCCCATAAAGAGTTTACCGTGAATGGGCATCGGACCGTCTTTTTTTATCCCTGGAGCCTTAGTTTCACTTACGGTTGGAAGCCGGTTTTCATCGCCAACGGATTCCGCTCCGCCCGGCGCCAACCATCCAAGCAGGCCTCCGCCCCCGCCCGTCCCCATTCCCAGGATTCATGGCGTTACTTTGGCCAATCAATGAAATAAAGATTTTTCCTTGTCAAGCTCCCCCGTCAGTGTTATCTTTGTATTAGGTTAGAAGCGGGGGAATTCATATGGATTTAAAGCAAATTGAAACGGTTTTAGCAGTGGCGGAAACTTTAAGCTTTTCGGACGCTGCCTGGAAAGTCAATTTTTCACCTTCCAGCGTATCCAAACAGGTTTTTGCAGTGGAAAATGAACTGGGGATTAAGATATTCGAGCGGAAGGCACGTTCTAAAGTTACGCTCACAAAAGCGGGAAGTTCTGTAATCCCTTATTTAAGGCGGATTGCAGACGCCTATAACCGGTTAAACCTGCACGTCTCTTCTGTACTCAATGACCAGGACAATTCTTTTATTGTATCCTGTCCCAATGGCTTCAGCACCCTTGGGGAAGACAGGTGGATCAGCGATTACTGCCGCTGCTATCCTGAAGTACAGCTTCACCAGATCTTTGCCGATCAGAAGGCAGCCATTAGCATGTTGAGCACGGGCAGAATTGATGCTGCTTTCAACATGGCTTCGGAGAACATCCTGGATGATTACGCAGAATATTTAAAGCATTCCATTTACTTATCGAATCTCCTTCCGGAGGACAAACTGGGGATTATTCCACTGGAAAAAAAGCACCTCATGATCGCCATATCCGAACATCACCCTGCCATCAGGGACAACAGAGTAGACCTTTCGGACTTAAAGAATGAAAAGTTCTTTTTCCGCTGTTTTCGTGAAAGCATGGAAGAAGATGATAAAATCCAGTGCTTTATCAATGCCTGCCGCAGTGAAAACTTCCAGCCGGACATCAAATTCATCTCCGAAATGCGCAATACCATCGTTTTCAATATGGTGGCATCCGGGCAGGGAATCGCGCCTCTCATGCACCGCCCGGATTTCACGTATCCAGGGGTGAAAGTTTTGCCTCTGACCAAAGAATACTATACATTCACAACCGTTGTTTATTACCTGAAAAACAACCGTTCAACAGCCCTGAATAAATTTATAAACAGTCTTAAAAAATGGCTGGAAACTCATCCGGCCGATTGATCATTTCCAAAATGGAAACATAACTATCATTTTTGATTTGTTTCGTATTTGTCCCTTTGATAAGATAAGGACGTAGGTGGGATTGCCTATGTCTTTTCTTTTTTTAATTATTTTTTATTCATGGAATTATCTTATCAATGACAGGAGGATTAACTATGCAGACTATTATAAAACATCTTTACTGTGACGTTGCAATTATTGGAGGAGGGGCCGGTGGATGTTCTGCCGCTGTAACGGCGTCAAAAAGAGGGCTCCAGACCATTCTTTTGGATAAAGGCGTCAGCCTTGGCGGACTCGCCACCAATGGATATGTGCCCCAGGTTGCCGGAATGATAGAGGGAAACTGTAAAGATTTTGTAGAACGGCTTGAAAAAAATGGATATCTCATGAGAAAAAGCGGCGACGATGACCATAACCCGACCTTTGATCCGGAATTTTCCAAGTTTATCCTGGAACAAATGGTGATGGAAAACGGCGGCCGGATCATTTACGATGCCACTTGCATGGATGTAGAACTGGATGGAGAATCCATTAAATCCGCTGTGTTTTATACCAAAGGCGGCTGGATGGCAGTCCATGCCCCATACTTTATTGACGCCACCGGCGATGCTGACGTGGCTTATCTGGCCGGAGTTCCTTACCAGACAGGCGGCGCTGATTTTGCCGGACTGAATATGTCCACTACCATGGGAACACGATGGGCAGGCTATAACGCTCCCGCGTATGAACTGGCAGATGAAAAATGGAAAGAAGAACAGATCGGGAACGGAACAGATCCAAAAAAAGTGAAACCCCTGATTTTCAGCCTGGAAGAAAAGGCCATAGAAGCCGGAGAATTATCCCGCCATGTGGCAAATCCATGGAAAGGGATTTTCCAGGTGCAGATTCCCAATACCACCCGGGAACATATGGAATTCTGCACATTTTCATTCCACAGTTATTATACCCATAACACGGATGTGGAGGATATTACCCGCCAGATATTAGAACAGCACAATTTAATCAACCAATATGAACATTTTCTCAGAAACTATGTGCCGGGATTTGAACAGGTACATCTGATCGGCCAGGGTTCGCTGCCGGGCGTCAGGGATTCCCGGCGGATTTTCGGCGAATATATGCTGAAGGCCTCAGACGTGGCCTGTGGAACCAAATTTGAAGATGGAATCGCACGTTTTCCGGAAATGTTCGACACCCACCATCCAACCAACCCGGAAGCCGTGTTCCAGCGCCATATCCATATCCCGGCTCCCAGCGGTTCCGCCGTATGCAGGGAAGCCTGCTGCAGCGCCGCCATGCATCCCTTCGGACGTCCGGCCGGAGTAGAAGCCCGTTCCAATCCGCGGGATTACTGCGAAATTCCTTACCGGAGCCTGATTCCAAAAGGAATTGACAATCTCTTAGTCGTAGGACGCTGCTGCTCCGCTGAGTTCCATGCCAACGGAGCCATGCGCATCATTGGACCGGCCATGGGCACCGGGCAGGCCGCAGCCGTAGCCGTCCATACAGCAAAAATTTCCGGCGTAAAACCCCGTGAAATTGACGGTAAGTTAATACGCCGGAAACTGATTGATGAAGAAGGTGTGGAACTGGATCATTTCCCAGGCGGATGGTGGGAAAAGCTGAGGGATAAAGAAGGTGAGCTGGTAGTTAATTCAGGTGACGCGGTCAGCATCATCTAAATCTCCCAGACATTCCATCTCCCTATGCGGCAGCCTCTTCTTTGCTCACCAGCTTGCGGATTCCTTCAAATGCCACAATCACGCCTAAGATCAAAAGAAGGACAGCAAATACCAGCTGCAGCGCATTGCCGAACACAAACTGTCCCGACAAAGCAGTTACCAGATCTTTGATTTTCAGGGTCAATGCGGTAAATGTCACCCCAAGCATGATCACCATTGGCCCCCAAAGCATGAAGCCCTGGCGTTTGGTCTTCTTTAAGAATACGGCACAGGCGATGAGCGCAAGGGCTGACAAAAGCTGGTTGGCTGAACCGAACAATGGCCAGATGCTGGCATAACCGGCACGTGAAAGCGCATAGCAGAGGATCAGGGTTAATATGGTCGCAAAATATTTGTTCGTGAGCAATTTATTCAGCGGGCCCGCCTGCTCCGGCGCTATGCTGTCATCCGTAAAAAATTCCTGGAAAGCAATTCTGCCCACACGGGCTACGGAATCCAGGCTGGTCAGCGCAAATGCTGAGATGGAAAGCGTAATCAATGTATAACATACGCTTTCCGGAAGCCCCAGGCTGGTTAAAAATATAGAAATTGCCTTGGCAAACAACTGGGGAGGAGTCCCTTTCGGAAGGCCCTCACTGGTTGCTACAAAACCGGCGGCAATCAGGGCTGTAATCGCTAAAAGGCTCTCCAAAAGCATGGCGCCGAAAGAAACCGGCAGCATATTCTTTTCATTTTTAATCTGTTTGGAAGCGGTTCCGGAAGCGACCAAAGAGTGGAAACCGGAAACTGCGCCGCAGGCGATGGTGACAAATAATGCCGGGAACAGGTAAGAGATGCTTCCATCTGCGCCCACAATCGTAAAAGATGTGAAAGACGGCAGATTCATGGAAGGATTGTATACACAGATTCCCAAAACAGCTCCCAGGATCATTGCGATCAGCAGATAACTGTTCAGATAATCACGGGGCTGCAAAAGCGCCCAAACAGGAGTTACACACGCAATAATCACATAGATGAATACAAAAATCAGCCAGGTTCCCTGAGGAATATAAACAGGAAGGGCCAGACCTGCAGCTACCGCAGCTACCAGAAGCCCGATTGCAACAAGGGTATTCACCAGCGTACCGCATCTGGTGTATTTCAGGAAAAATCCCAGACAAACGGCAAACAGAATGAATAAAAGGGAAGTAGTTGCCACTGATCCATTGGCAGCGATTGCAGCCCCCTCTGCGTCAAACCCGTTAAAGGTCCCGGCTACGATATCGGCAAATGCCGCTACAACCAGGATGGAAAACAGCCAGGTAAACAAAAGAAACAGCCGTTTCCCGAGCTTTCCGATATAGAGTTCAATGATGTAACCGATGGAACGGCCTTTATTCTTAACAGACGCATACATAGCGGAAAAATCCTGAACCGCACCGAAGAACACGCCGCCTAAAAGAATCCAGAGCATGACAGGAAGCCAGCCGAACATCGCAGCCTGTATCGGTCCGTTGATCGGGCCTGCTCCTGCGATGGATGCGAACTGATGTCCGAACACCACATTGGTATCCGCAGGAACATAATCCACCCCGTCCTGCATTTCGAAAGCCGGTGTCTTCGCTTGAGGGTCAATTCCCCACTTCTTTACCAAGTATCTGCCGTAAATCAAATAGGCGCCGCCTAAAACCACTACAGCTAAAATCATCATAGATAAACCATTCATAACTGCCACTCCTTTATGTAATAAAATTGAGATCAAGAAAAAGGTATCATTGGGAAAAGAAAAATCTCTGCATCTTTCGGGATGCAGAGACGAATTCCATCCACAGACGGCTGGAATTGCATTTTCTCAGTACCATTTTTCTTTGTTAACAATCTATCACTTCACCTCAAAGAAGTCAATGATTGGTTTATAAATATTTTATACCAAATTTATATATTTTTTATAACTACAGGTTATACCTATTTTTTCAGTGATTCTTCATTGTAATAAAAACCGCTGTCTTTCCGGTTCTTCCGTTTCCATAACATGCACTGTGCCAGGGTTTTTCTCAGTTTTTCCATATCGATGGGTTTGGATATATGACCGTTCATACCGGACATCTTGGTCTTCTTCACATCCTCAGTAAATGCGTCGGCTGTCAGCGCAATAATCGGAAGCTCCCCGATCCTCTCCTTTTTTGAACTGCGTATCCTCTCTGTGGCTTCATAACCATCCATGACCGGCATCTGTACATCCATAAATACAAGGTCATAATACAGAGCAGGGTGAATCAATATCATTTCCACCGCTTCCCTGCCGTTTGACGCTGATTCCACCTGCGTTCCCAGAATTTCAAGCATCTCTTCTGCGATCTGCCGGTTCAATTCATTATCCTCTGCCAAGAGTATCCGCATACCGCTGAAATCTTCCGCAGGTTCCATTTCCTCTATTTTCCGTTCTATCCCCTTACTGTCTGTTTTCATCAGAAAAACAGTGATCGTGAAACAGGATCCCCTGCCGTATTCGCTTTCTACCTGGATTTCGCCTCCCATCATGCGGATCAGGTTATTGACAATCGTAAGGCCCAGACCGGTTCCCGCCGTTTTACTGGTTCTGGAATCGTCCGCCCTGCTGAATGGCTCGAAAATGTGTTTGATAAATTCTTTTTTCATGCCGATTCCCGTGTCTTCTATGATGAAGCGGTAAGTGCCCATCTCATTCTCAGCCTCTTCCAGCTCTGAGAGCCTGAGGCTGATACTGCCCTCCCGCTCTGTATATTTGGAGGCATTTTCCAGCACATTGACAAGAACCTGTCTCAGTTTCTGCTCATCCCCGAGGACCAGGGAGTGGATTTCCTCCTCAATCTCAACGGAAAGCTTCTGATCCCGGTCCCGGATGCCGGGCTGCACCATGGAAACCACATCCTCCAGCAGGTTGTGAAGATCAAACTCATGTTCCTCCAGCTCCGTCTTACCGCTTTCGATTTTGCTCACATCCAGCACTTCATTAATGAGCCCTAATAGATGGGCGCCGGAGATTTCTATCTTTTCTAAATATTCTTCCAGTCTCTCCGGCTCCCTCAAATGAAGCCGTGCAAGGGCGGTAAATCCCATAACTGCGTTCATAGGCGTCCTGATATCATGGCTCATCCTGGATAAAAACTCTCCCTTAGCGCGGCTGGCCGCTTCCGCTTTCTCCAGCGCTTCCTCCAGAATCTCCTTGGCTTTTCTCTCTTTCTCCAGGTTTTCCTCCTGTTTACGGCGCTCCTCGTCGATATTTTTAGTCATGGTGATCTGCAGGACATCGTCCGTATAGGGGCTGTTCACCCTGACAACCTGGGTGGAATTCCAATGATATTGTCCGTCGTCCCCCATCTGCCGCAGCTCCATCACCACATTCTGCACTCCTTTTTCAAATGCGTCCAGCAGATTCTGTCTTGAAAATTTCTCCAGAAATTCTTCCCGGAAAGCGGGATCTACCGATGCGGCCCCCACCTGGATCAGATCGTCAAAATTCCCCTGTTCCGGCGCCCGTTTTGTATCAAACCGCTCATATTCCATCATATAATATGTATTCTTTGTTAAATTTACGGAAATCAGCATCTGAAAGGCCACTCTCGCCGCTGTAGCCAATTGGCTGATCTCTAAACTGCGGTTCTGCTCCAGCAGGTATTCGTCCTCAATATCCTGGTATACCAGCACACACCAGCAGTCGTCTGAAAACGCATCCAGCCGCGCCGCGGTAAACTCCACCATATGATAAATGCCGTTGTCCGTCAGCCTCCGCATTCTTTTACAAATCCGGGTTTTTCCTTCACTGAAAATCCTGAGCATGGCTTCTCTGGAAAAATAAGAGTTAAAAGCTTCCAGATCATCGGGATGAACAGTCAGCCCGGCGTATCTCCGATTCTCACGGTCAAATTCCCCCTGCCCCGGAATTTCGGTCCACATCATGTCCTTTTGACAGTTCACATAGTAATCCCCCGTCAAATTGACAATGATGCATTCATCAAACACCGTAACAAGGCTTGAAGTATACAGCCTCTCGATCTGCTCATGATCCTGACGCTCCTCGTAATCGCATTTATGAGGTATTGCGATTACAGCCACAGCCGGAATCCGGTCCCCCCACATTATCTCATTTGTTATGATATCCGTTGTTTTTCCGAAATCCGTATTATAAGTGATTGTATGGCCATACCCTTCTCCGTCCGGAAACGAGCCGCTGACGCCAATCGCCTTCCATACCATGCCGCAGTCCATACCGATTTCCGCTTCAGGGCAGACAGCCTTCATCCGTCCATTGAAATATAAAAGGGTCTTCTCTCCTTTATCCACAATACAGATCCCGGTTTCCTGTAAGGAATCCAGCATTGCCGTCAGTTTTTTTTCCATCTCTTATCCTCCCATGCGCTCATTCTCACGGCCCTGTTCTTCCCATGGAGTTGCCGCGGGCACATCCTTTACATCCACAGGCAGTATCCGCTTTTAGAAATGGAAGGCATCCTTCTGTGAATGTTGAATATCATTTATTATATTATAGCTAATATTGTCTGATATTTCCACTTACAAATATGTTTATCAAATATAATATAACATTTAAGACGGCTTTCCTTATGATCTTTCCCGCCGTCTGAACTGCTGAATTATGATGAGGATGAAGTATCATATGTCAAAAAGGGCCGTCATACTAAAAATAGTATTTCAGCCCTTTCTTCATGTCTGATAGGTCTCTCATAAAATCATAGAAAAAGTTCTGCCGCGCCGGTGATTATAAAATCACAGGTGCGGCAGCCTCTCATCCGTTTAAAATCATTCCGTCTGGACATCAGCCCTTCAGTCTATCTCCAATTCCGTCAATTTATGTTCCAGCACATCCACCAGCCCCAGATCAGTCAGCCCCAGTTCCGGTACGGTCGGAAGGGAAATAAAACTGAGGGACATAAACGGCGCGTCCATTCCGCATCCCAGCTTTTTCGCATCTTCGTTCAGGATATCCAGTTGCGCCATCACCTCTTCAGCTGTTTTTTCACTCATCAGCCCGCCTACAGGAAGCTCCATGCTGTTCTGGATCCGTCCGTCACAGGCTACGGCCAAACCGCCGTTCAGCCTTGCCACCTCGTTGACGGCATTTGCCATGTCTTCGTCATTGGTTCCAACCACCACGATATTGTGATGGTCATGTGACATGGAATAGGCCAATGCGCCCTTGGTCAGCGTAAAGCCATGGACGAAGCCGATCCCCACATTTCCATTCTTTCCATACCTCTCCACAACAGCCAGTTTGAGCAGATCCCTGGAAAGATCCGGCATAATATAACCGTCTTCTACCGGCAAAACCGCTTTCATGCGGTTATTGATGATCTGTCTTGGTATCATATCAATCGCCTGAACTTTGGTGGTCAGCCCCTTTCTTTTAGATTTCACACGGAACGAAGCAGGTGTAATCTCCTTTTTTAAAGTGACCGTATGCTTAATCCACTCCGGATAGTCGCCAACCCGGCACTCTTCCAGAAGTTTTCCATTTCTGGCCACAATCTTGCCTTCGAAAATTACGGTTTCCGGCTTCACCTCCCTGATGTCATTCACCAGCAGAATATCCGCCAGCCGTCCCGGCGTTATGCTTCCCAGTTCGTCTTCCAGACGGAAATGCTTTGCCGCATTCACCGTGGCCATCTGTATGGCATCCATAGGATCCATTCCAAGTTCAATGGCCCGGCTCACATTGTAGTTAATGTGGCCTTCCGTCTGAATCTCCCTGGCATGTTTATCATCCGTACAGAACATGAGATTATCGGTGCGCATATGTTCTTTTACAATTCCTTTTACCAGTTCATCCACGTTGCGCTCGCTGCTCCCTTCCCGGATCAGCACTTTCATGCCCACCTTCAGCCGTTCTTTCATCTCCTGAACACACACACACTCATGGTCATCTGAAATACCGGAAGAAGCGTAGACGTTAAGCTGCTGTCCCAGGCGTCCAATGGCATGGCCGTTGACAATTTTTCTTCTGGCCAGCGTATCCGCTATCTTCTGGATATACTCCTCCCTCACGAACAGGATTTTAGACGGGTCCAGCTCGCCAAGGCTTATGCTCTCCGGCCAGTCCATAATTTCAGCCACTTCTTTAGCCCCCAATATAGCCCCGGTGGTTTCCAGTCCCGGAGCGGTCGGCACCCTGGAAGATACCTCGATCAGCATCCGGTAAGGCAGACGGTTCATGGACTGGAGCATGGCGTTGAGCCCGTCGGCCCCCGCCACATTGGCGATTTCCATCAGGTCCGCACACAGGGTAGTGGTTCCCTGGGGAACGACTACGGAGGCCAGCGCTTCCGGAGACAGCATGGTGGATTCAAAATGCATATGGGCATCAATCAGTCCCGGCAGCGCATATTTTCCACTGCAGTCCAGAACCTGACCCGCCTCCAGCCCTGCGTCCGGATCTATGGAAATGACCCTTTTATCCTTAATATAAATATCCGTTTCATAAATCTCTCCGGAAAATACATTAACCAGCTTCACATTGGAAAGCTTCAAATCACACGGATACTTCCCCAGACCTGTTTCAATCGTATTCTTTATCTCTTCAAATGTCCTCATTTCCTCTCCTCCTATAAAATGATATCAAGCGCCAGATATATCACAAATATGGCCGTCAGTACCCACACCGTCTTAGTGATCTTCCCTGTTTTTCCCGCCGCAATCTGTCCAATGGTATATCCGATCAGTCCGAATAAAATGCCATAAGCGATATTATATGAAAACGGCATAAATGCGACCGTCATAAACACAGGCAGAGCGATGGATACATCATCCAGCGGAAGATTTCTAAGAGGCTCTATCATAAAAATTCCCACCATAACCAGTGCAGGCGCTGTAGCCACCGCCGGTATCATCAGAAACACCGGTGATAAAAACAGGGTCAGTATAAATAAAATTCCGGTGACGCAGGCTGTTAATCCGGTTCTTCCGCCTTCACTGATTCCTGTTGCGCTCTCCGCTCCATAGATCGTAACCGTGTTGGTGCCTAAAACTGCTCCTATGGCCGCGCCGCCTGCTGACACGAACAGCGCTTTTCCAGCGCATGGAATGCTGCCGTCTTTATCCACTAAGCCGGCCTTAGACGCCACGCCTAACAACACTCCGATGCTGTCGAACAAATCCACAAACAGAAAGCTGATGATGGCGAAAATCACGCCCAATATCATAGCCGGAGAGCCGTCAAACATCCCTTTCAGCGTCAGTTTCCCAAAGGTTGGGGCCAAAGCCGTTACCGGATTATCAAAAGATAGAATCCTTTCCGGCAGCACCGTATAGGCAGCCCCTGTAACCGGATCCTTTATGAATATCCCCAACACCGTAATTATCATAATACCGATTAAAATTGCCCCTTTAACCCGCTTTATCACCAAAACCGCTGTCAAAAAGATGCCGAACAGCGCCAGAAGCGCCCCCGGATTTGCCAGATCCCCCAGTGTGAGCAGGGTATCCGGTGATGCCGCGATGATTCCCGCCTGTTTCAAACCTGTAAACGCGATGAAAAAGCCAATGCCGGCGCCTACCGAATGTTTAATGCAGTCCGGCATGGCATCCACGATTTTCTGCTGAACCTTTATGATGCTCAACAGCATAAAAGTCACTCCCGAGATCGCCACACACGCCAGCGCATTCTGCCACGGAAGCCCTAAAGTGTTGCATACGTAATAGGTAAAATATGCATTTAACCCCATGGCCGGAGCCAGCGCAAACGGCAGGTTCGCCCATAATCCGATCCAGACACATGCAATCGCCGAAGCAAGAGCCGTCGCCCAGAAAAGCGCTTTCGTATCCATCCCCGTTGCAGAAAGTATACTCGGATTCACAGCCACAATGTAAACACAGGTTAAAAATGTGGTGGTTCCCGCCAATATCTCCGTTCTCAGATCCGTCCCCCGGTCCGTAAGATGAAAATAAGTATCCAGCTTATGTTTCATTTCATTCTCCTCCTAATATTGTTAGTATGATAATATGGTATTACCTTTTAAAATTTTAAAAAATAAAAGCACCTCACCGCACTTTAATCTTTCCTTCCTTTATCTTTCCTACTTTTATCTCCGGCCCATTCCTTCGATCCGGCATCCTCTGCTCCGCAAAAGCGTCTGGCTGCCGGATCATCATATCCATGGTTTAATTCTCATATACGTTCTTAACTCTCAGCAGACTGAACTTGATATATCTGGTATCATAAAATTCCGTATCATAAATAATGGGCCGGTTTTCCTGATTATAGTTCACACCATGAAATACAAGGGCGCTGCTGCACTCCATGAGCCTGCCCGGTTTTGCGAACCGGCACATCGTCTCCCTGTCCATGGTTTCCATTCTGATCTTATCCCGGACCACGAAATTCCCCGCGCACTGCCGGATAATATCAAACGTTGATGTGGTCTTTACCGCCTCTTCACTCAGGCTGTCCCCCACAAGAGAACAGGCAAAACGGTCAATGCTGATGATGGCCGGATGACCATCGGCCATATAGACCTTCTCTACCACATAAATCTCTTCTCCCTGGTCCAGCTCCAGAATCTGCCTGGTTTCCTCATCCGCCTCTTTCCGCTCCATAGAGATCACCTGGAAAGACGCCTGATAGCCGCAAAGTTCCACCAAACGGCAGAACTCCTCTCCCGGCATCAAATTAACCTGGATCTTAACCGCTTCCGGATTGATGAAGGTCCCCCTTCCATGAATCCGTAATATCATCCCCTCCTTTTCCAGTTCATCCAGAGCCCGCCTGATGGTCACTCTGCTGACTCCTAATTTAGCGGAAATCTCATTCTCTGAAGGAAGCTTCATATTCCCCTTCAGATCCACATTCCTTATGTACTGATAAAGATAGTTTTTAACAGAGTTGCTCAAATTCGCTTTCACCATTGGATGAACTTCCATATATTCACGCTCCTAACAAGGTATTACCATATCACCATTCTACTCCAGATATCCCTCTCTGTCAATCATTTGCGTTGCTGACATTCAATATTCCGCACAGAAACGGTTCTCCCTCCTCAGCCATCCAGTCATAATCTCCGGTCAGCTTCTCCTTATAATGATAGAAACGTCCCTCAGCTTCTCCCTTTCTCAAAGCTTCTATCAGCGCTTCTTCCCCGTATTCTTTAATCAGACCCGTAAAAACCCTGATCCGCGGCTTCTTCAACATCCCGTAATCACAGGGATATTCGCTGCACTCCCAGCAGCCTGCCAGCCCCTTCTCACGGCAGCACCGGAAAGCCTTGCACCAGTCTTTGTTCGTGCAGCCTGCATTCCTGCATCCGGCGCACTCCCCATTCCCACTGCAGACGCAGCAGGCCAGGCCGCAGTAAGCCAGCCCCTTGCTCTCGTCAAAAAATGCCTGCTTCCTCCTCTCATAATATCCCATGCCAGGACGGAAAGTTTCTGACGGCACAAATCCATACCGTTCCAATACATTCACCCTCATGGGAGTATTGGAGACTTTTATGTTGAGGCTGTCAGCTTTAAAATCGCTGATCAGATTCAAAATAGTGAGTTTAATTAATTCTTCTATATTAGATTCCGTCTCAAATTCGTCAGCCAGGTCAATCCGCAGAACTCCCCCTTCTCCGCCGAATATCTCCAGGGTGCCGACGGCGCGCTCCGTTCCCTTGGAAATAACAGAAAAACGGACATAACGCTGTTCTTCATACTCTTTCAGCCAGAAACCGATACACTCCTCCATCTCTTCCAATGTTGTATAATGAAAATCACTGGTACAATTATCTCCGTTGGCTCTTTTTGCTGCGGCCGGACTGGAATAGCATCTCAATAAGTCTTCCGCATCCGAACGCTTAACAAGCCTCAATTTAAAACTCTCAGTTTCATACTCCGGACATGTTTTATATGGATTCATATGGCTGTCTCCTATCTATTATTATTTGACCCTTAAAACTTCTGTTCTTATTATAACACAGCAGAGCCGAAATAGCAAACATATGTTCGTATAAATATTATCATTTTCCCATTCTTGGCCGAGTAGACGCATCCAGCTCATTGAATCCGCCTGCGGCGAGGGGCCGGATGCCTGCGACCACTATATTTTCGTACGGTCCGCACAGTAAATGCGCAGGCCTATCTGGACTGCTACCCAGCAATAACAAAAAGTAAAAAAGTTTTTGAAAAAGTATTGACATTTGGCTGCACTTGTTTTATATTAATATCAGTAACAATTACTATTATTAATAAATCAAAACATCATATAGAAGAAAAGGAGAAACGAATTATGAA
>NZ_WQPN01000160.1 GCF_018785315.1 Clostridium sp. MCC353
TGGAAGCTGGTTTTCATCCCCGAAGGATTCCCCTGGGCCCGTCCGCATCCAAACATCCAGTCCGTCCCCTCGTCCCGCTTCCCTGCGTATCTTTCTCAATTAAATCCCAATTTTGTAAATTTAAAACAATTCCCCAAACCTTCTCATTGCCTCAACCGTATTCTCATGATTTCCAAAAGAAGTCAGCCTGAAATAATTCTGTCCATTTTTCCCAAATCCGGCTCCCGGCGTTCCCACTACCTGGGCGTTGTTTAACAGGTGATCGAAGAATGTCCAGGAATCCATGCCGTCCGGGCATTCAAACCAAAGATAGGGAGAATGGACGCCGCCGTAGAAAGGAATGTTTTTCTTTGAAAGCATGTCCCCTATGATGCGGGCGTTTTCCTGGTAATAGCGGATGTTGTCCATGCACTGCTTCATGCCTTCTTCTGTGAAGACGGCGGCGGCCCCGCTCTGGATGATATAGGAAGTCCCATTGAATTTTGTGCTCTGGCGGCGGTTCCACATGGCGTTTAAGGACATGATTTCTCCATTGGAGGCTTTAAACCGAAGCTCTTTCGGTACGATGGTATAACCGCAGCGGGTTCCGGTGAAACCGGCTGTTTTCGACAGGGAACAGAACTCGACAGCACAGCGTTTTGCCCCTTCCACGGCGAAAATGCTTCTGGGCAGTTCGGGATCTGTGATAAAAGCTTCATAAGCCGAATCAAACAGAATGACCGCGTCGTGTTCCAAAGCATAATCCACCCATTCTTTTAACTGGTCTTTATTATATACGGCACCTGTCGGATTGTTGGGGGAACACAGATAAATGATATCGGCGTGCACATTTTTGTCGGGCATAGGAAGGAAATTGTTTTCCGAATTGCCGTCCATATAGGTGATCCTTCTCCCAAACATGGTATTGGAATCCACATAAACCGGATAAACCGGATCCGGGATCAGGATCATATTGTCATCCGCAAATAATTCCGTAATATTTCCGGTGTCGCTTTTAGCCCCGTCGGAGATAAAGATGTCGCCGGGGTCTATGGATACGCCGTTTCTTTCATAATACGCGGCGATGGATTCCCTGAGAAACAGATATCCCTGCTCAGGCCCGTAACCTTTAAATGTTTCAGAAGCGGCCATGGCGTCCACGCCTTCGTGAAGGCCGTTTAGCGCACAGCTTCCAAGGGGAAGAGTGACATCACCGATGCCAAGGCGTATGACCTGTTTATCAGGATGCTCTTTTGTATAGCAGGAGATACGGTGGGCGATTTCCGCGAAAAGATAACTTTCTTTCAGTCTTTGGTAATTTTCATTTAATTTTGGCATATTTGAACCCTCTCTTCTGTCCGGATATTTTCAGAATCTGAATAGTTACCAATTTTAGCAAAATTATAATCCGGGGTCAAGGGATTGATAAAGATAACCAATAATAACTAATTTTCTAAAGAATCTGCTGGATCAGGATCTCAAAAAAAGAGATCCCGGACAGCAGATTCGTGGTCAGTTTTCCTGAAGATCCTTCCATATCTTATTGAAATAAAGTGAAAAATCCGGGCTGTTCCTCCTTTCCAGCGGTCTTGTACAATCGTCCGGAAACGAGATAGGAATGATGGACTTTACCTTGCCGGGCCGGGGAGACAGGATGACGACGCGGTCGGCAACGCTTATGGCTTCCGAAAGGTCATGGGTGATCAAAATCGCTGTTTTTCCGGCGCTTTTGATAATCGTGCTGATATCGTCACATACAGACAGCCTGGTTTGGTAATCCAGGGCTGAAAATGGTTCATCCAAAAGAAGAAGATCCGGTTCCAGAGCGAGGGTGCGGATCAGAGCGGCCCGCTGTCTCATTCCGCCGGACAATTCGGAAGGCTTAGAGGATTCAAATCCGCCCAGGCCGTAAGTTTTCAGCATATGATGAAGTTTTTCTCTGCTTTCAGAGTTGAGTTTTTTCTGGATTTCCAGGCCCAGGGCCGTATTGGCATAAATGGTCCGCCATTCAAACAAATGATCTTTTTGCAGCATATAGCCGATTTTAGCATGAGATTCTTCGATCGGCACGCCGTCGATCAGAATGGTTCCCTTTTCCGGCGCCAGCAATCCGCTGAATATAGATAAAAGGGTGGATTTTCCACAGCCGGAAGGACCGACTACGGCTAGAAATTCACCATTGTTTACGGAAAATGATATATCAGAAAGGGCCAGCGTCTCACCATCTAAAGAGTGGTAGGAGTAGCTGACCTCACAGGCTTCCAGTTTTGGTTTCATGGGTGGCCTCCTTATTTGTTATATACTATCATATGTGATCCAAACAAGGAGTGTGATGGAGAAATGTACCCAAAGAATGGGGGAAAGAATTGGAATTTAAAAATCTTTTAAAACATACATGGTGAATGTCCCGGTTGATATCAGGGTTTTATTCCGGTCGGTGACCTTCACGTCCACAACAAGGGTGGTACGCCCTTTATGAAGGGTATTGGCCTCGAAATACAGTGTGCCGCCGCTCAGCCCTTTGATGTAGTTGATGCTTCCGTTGAGGGTAACGCTCACAAGGCTGTGGGAAGCGCTGATGATTCCGGCTGAAATATCACACAGGGTAAACAAAAAACCGCCGTGAACATTGCCCAGGGAATTGAGGGATGTTTCGGGAATTTCGATGGAAATGACCGAGTGCCCTTCGGATACTTCCACCACTTCTGCCTGCTCAAAACCGGATAATGGGCGGATCAGGTTATATACCGCATCCATGATTTTCTTTTCCATTTATAGATGACCTCCGTTTTATTATATATTTTATGCGCTGGAGTGTATTGGAACATTCATTACCGCGGGATTCACGCCTCAGTCTGCGGCATATGATGCGCATATTCAGCCGGCTCAGCCAGCCACGCCTCCTCTATCGGAACTAAATCCCCAATAAATGCCGCTAAAATCCGGCGGAAGGAAATTTTCCAACACATTCTAATGACATTATAGGATGGAGCCGGGATTTTGTAAAACAAAACCTTCAAATTACTGGTCATAAAAAATAAAGTGCACAAATGTTCAGTTATAGCCTGATAGTATATTGAAAAAAAGTAACAATTCATCTAAAATACAAATTAGAGATGAGCGGCTCTATCCATTACAGAAAAGGGGAAATGAACATGGAAGAAAGTAAGTTAGTATTATGCGTCTGCGGAGCGGGGATCAATACTTCCTTAAACGCAAAGAACAAGATCACGGAATTTTTAAATGCTAAGGGGAGAAGTGATGTTCAGGTCATCCATGCCATGATCGGTGATATCGCGCCATATAAGGGAAGAAAAAATATGGTGATTGTCTGGATGACCCAGATGGACGATTCTTACGGAGCGCCAGGCTTCAAGGGGCTTCCGTTTATGATCGGTTCGAAAAAAGCGAAAGAGGAACTGGCAGAAAAGATTATTGCAAAGCTGGATGAAATCAGCGAAGAATGAAACTGCAGGCAGTGAATTGAGAGGAGAACAGGTATATGGATAACATAGCAGCAAGTATTTCAGCCGTACTAGGCGGCTTAGGGGGTCCGGTGCTGGTAGCGGCGGTTATGTGCCTTTTGGGGCTGGTGTTCCGGGCAGGAGTTAAAAACAGTGTGAGAGGCGGTATTTACGCCGGAATCGGCCTGACGGGACTGAATATTGTGGTAAATGCGGCAACAGGGGCGCTGACACCGGCGATCCAGGCATTTTCAGAGAAGTTCCACACCAATCTGACGGTCACTGATTTGGGATGGGGGTCTTCGGGAATCGCTTTTTCCTGGCCCGGTCTGGCTTTTGTGATTCTGGGAATCCTGGCAGTCAACGCCCTGATGGTGGTTCTCAAACTGACTAAAACCATGTGGACCGACATTTGGAGCATCTGGCATGGAAATGTGCTGGGCGGCTTCGTCTGGGCGGCGACAGGAGGGAACATCTTTTGAGGAGTGCTGGCCGGTGTGATTTTCCTGGCAGTGGGATCCATCATAGCGGATATTACGGCAAAGGATTATCAGGAGTTTAACGATATGCCCTGCATCGCCGTACCCTGTACCGTTTCATTTCTGGCCCTGTTCGCAAAGCCATTTAACGCGTTGATCGAGAAGATTCCCGGTATCAGGGATATCAACGCTTCTCCGGAAAATATAAGAAAGAGGATGGGAATCTTCGGAGAACTGGGCGTGATGGGAACCGTAATCGGCGTGATTATCGGTATTCTGGCGGGCTATGACTACGGCATGGTTTTGAATCTGGGAATGCAGATCGGAGTTTTGATGGTATTTCTCCCAAAAACCGTATCCGTACTGTGTGAAGGGATCATTCCAGTGGCCAATGCGATCACCGAATTTGTACAGGAGAAATTCGAAGGAAGAGAAGTTTATGTGGGCGTAGACTGCGCGGCCCTTTTAGGACATCCGTCGGTCATGGCGTCGGCCGTGCTCCTGTATCCTATGATTGTGGTTTTGTCCGTGCTTCTGCCGGGCAACGGCATTCTGCCCATCGCCTCCCTGGCGGTTATACCGTATTGGTGCGGGGCTGTGGCTGCCCAGCTCAAGGGGAATGTGTTCAGGATCGTACTGTTTGTCCTGATCTGGAGCATCCCGGTATTCTATATTGCCACATTGATGGCTCCAATTCATACGCAGACCATGGGACTATTAAATCTGGCAGACCCGAATGTGGTGAATTCCAGCTTCGATATGGGAGGAGATCCTTTGGGCGCGCTTCTGGTCTACATATTTAAAATATTTGGAAAATAAGGACAGGGGATAAAGGGGAGAAGAAATGGTTCTTGATCAGGATATTATAATTATAAATCCGGCTGCGGACACCAGGGAAGAGGTGATACGGGCGGTGACGGCCAAAATGCAGGAAAAGGGGTATGTGGGAGACGGCTACTGCGGCGCTGTTTTGGAACGGGAGGAATCCTATCCCACCGGCCTGCCCAGTGAAGGCGTGATGACCGCCGTTCCTCATGCGTTCTGCGGTGAGGTATACCGGACAGGAGTGGGGATTGCGTCCCTTACTAAGCCGGTCCTTTTCAGAAATACGGTGGATCCGGAGGAAGAGCTGCCTGTGGAGCTGGTATTTGTAATGGCAAATGAGAGCGGAGAAGATGCGCATCTGGGGGATTTACAGGAACTGATGGCGGTATTTTCTAAAAAACAGCTTCTGCTGGATTTAAAACAAGCAAAAACCCCCCAGGAATTTGCGGAAATTTTCTCGAAATGCGAAGAGTACTCAGACGGATTTTAAGGAAGGGCCGGGGATCGGATGAAGAAGATACTGATTGCAGGAGGTCTGTGCGGCACCACCATGCTGATGGCGGCGGAGAAGATAAAGAAACGGTGGGGCGGTGATCTCTATGTTAAGATTCAGAACTTATGGGAAACCGGTTATGTGGAGCCGGGATATGATGTGATTGTAGAGATGTTTCCATATTTTGAGGATCAGCCCTGTCCGGTGGTCAGCGGAAAACCGTTTATCAGCCATGTAGGGGAAAAAGCGTGTGTGGAAACCATTGCAGGGTTATTGGAGAGGTGAGTTTATGATATATGCGGATTATGCGGCTACGACACCGGTCCGTCCGGAAGTTTTAGAAGCGATGATTCCTTATTTTACCGGACATTATTTCAATCCGTCCTCCGTTTACCGGGAGGGGAGGGAAGCGGCTTTAGCGGTTGAAAATGCCAGGAGAATAACGGCGTCCTGCCTGAACGCCGGGGAGGATGAAATTTTGTTCACCAGCGGAGGTACGGAGAGCGATAATCTGGCTGTTAAGGGAACAGCCCTGCATCCGGACAACAAAAGGCGCCATATCATCACGTCCTCCACAGAACATCATGCTGTGCTGGAATCCTGCCGTTTTCTGGAACAGTATGGGTTTACAGTCACTTATCTTCCGGTGGACCGCTTGGGGAGAGTGCGGAAAGAGACGCTGGAGGCCGCCTTTACACCGGATACATTTCTCGTTTCCATCATGTGGGTGAATAATGAAACCGGAGTTATCCAGGATATTAAAACCCTGGCAGACGCCGCCCACCGGCACGGATGCCTGTTTCATACGGACGCTGTTCAGGCCATGGGCACTCAGACCGTGGATGTGAAAGCGACGGGAGTGGATTTATTATCATTTTCCGCCCATAAAATATATGGCCCTAAAGGCTGCGGGGCGTTATACTGTAGAAAAGGAGTTCCTCTGAAACGATTGATCAGCGGCGGCCAGCAGGAAAGATACCTGCGGGCGGGGACGGAAAATGTCCCTGCTGTGGCAGGCTTTGGAAAGGCGGTTGAACTGCTGGCATCCGAGCGGGAACGTGATGCGGCGGCTATGGAGAGCTTGAAAACCATGATGCTGAACCGCCTGGAAGGCAGGAACGGGATACTGGTCAACAGCCCTGCCGCCGCCTGCGTCCCGTCGATCCTGAACCTTGGTTTCAGGGAGATTGAGGCAGAGGGGCTGGTATTTCACCTGAGCAGACAGGGAATCCTGGTTTCCATGGGCGCGGCCTGCGACACCAAGAGCGTGGAGCCGTCCCATGTGCTGAAGGCGATGGGCGTCCCGGAAGAGTATTTGAGGGGATGCATAAGAATTTCGCTGGGGCACGGGATGAAACGGGAGGAAGTTGAACTTTTGTGCGGCAGACTGTTAGAAACGGTGGAACGGATAGGGGGACTGGCGGATGGATAAGAAATATTTATTGGGGATTGATGTGGGCACGACAGGTGCAAAGGTGATTGCGTTTGATCTGAAAGGCGGTGTGGTGAGCAGCGCTTATCGGGAATATGCCTGTATTTACCCTAAGACAGGATGGGTGGAGCAGGACTGCGGCATGTTGATCGAGACGGTGTTTGACTGCTGTACAAATGTGATCGACGGGGTGAAAATCCAGGGAAAGAATATATTGAGCATCAGCGTTTCCGCCCAGCGGAGCAGCACCATCCTCATCGACGGAGACGGCAGGATTCTTAAAATGATTTCCTGGCTGGATAACCGGGCGGATAAAGAGGTGGAAGAAATTGAGGAAAAGGTGGGAAGAGAGCATTTTTATGATGTGACCGGCCTTCCTCTCTGCGCTACTTGGATGCTGCCAAAGATTCTGCATACCAGAAAGCATGAGCCTGAGATTTTCAAAAAGACGAATAAAATTGTTCAGCTCCAGGATGTGATTTTGAAGGCCCTGGGGGCGGAAGAATACATAAGCGATGAGCCGGAGGCCTGTTTTTTCGGAGTCTGGGACAGCCGGCATTTCTGTTATAGTGAGGAATTTCTGCGGGCTTTTGAGCTGGACGAGGACTTGTTTCCCAGAATAAAACGTTCAGGCAGCATAGCGGGGCGGGTGAGTTTAGAGACAGCCCATAAGACCGGGCTTATGGCGGGAACTCCCATCTGTGTGGGAATTGGGGATCAGAACGGAGCTGCCCTTGGAGCCGGAATTGTGGAACCCGGAATGGTATCCGTGTCCATCGGTACGGGCGGGCTGGCAACATTCATGCTGGATACCTGTTACCGGGATCCTAAGGGTCAGACGATGGTAACAAATCATGCCGTTCATGGCATGTGGACATTTGAGGGGCTGCAGAACGCGGCTGCCGGGGCTTTCCGGTGGTTCCGTGATGAGATCGCCGCCTATGAGCAGTTCCGGGATAAAGACGGGGTATATGATACGCTGAACCGTATGATTGAGAATGCTCCTCCGGGGGCCAAAGGGCTTTTGATGCTGCCCTATTTCGCAGGCAGCGCAGCTCCGAGATGGAACAGCGAGGCCAAAGGCTGCTTTTTGGGGCTGACCCTGGGGCATGACCGGGGGTGTATGGCCAGATCCTGTGTGGAAGGCATTACGCTGGAACAGAAGGATATTATGGAAAGTATGGCCGGCAGCGGCCTGGACATAAAATGCGTCAGGATTGTGGGGGGAGCCGCCAAATCAGAGGTGTGGAACCAGATCCAGGCGGACATCTACCAAAAGCCCTGTGAGACGCTGATGGTGCCGGATGCGGCGGCTTTAGGAGCGGCTGTCTGCGCCGGCGTAGGCGTAGGGCTTTTCGAAGATGTGCAGGAAGGGGTAAAAAATATGGTGAAGGTGAAAAAGCGGTATGAGCCCAATCCGGAAAATGCCGGAATCTACCAGTCTCTTTACCGGCTTTACCGGCAGGCTTACGACGCGCTTTCAGAGGGCGGAGTTTTCCATGGGCTGCAGGAGCTTCAGCGCTAAAATGGGCGCAGGATCACTCCAGGTTTTCCGCTTCCATCAGGGAAATGGCGGCGATTTCATCGATGATGAGAGAGTCTAAATATCCCCCACGGACAGCGGAGAGAATGGGCTTTGTTTTCATATTGCCTGCGCAGAGCCCCACCACCATTGGAATGGCGGCCAGGTCTTCCAGGGAAATGCCGATCAAGCGGTCGGAGAGGGACGTTTCCGGTTCCTGTCCGGTGGAATCGATCTGATGGCCGCAGATATCACAGAGCCCCATGGAGTAGAGCTGCTTTGCCTGAGATTCATCCAGATATTTTGCCTTATAGATGACGCTCTCCTTATAATTGGCGGAACCCACACCGACAAAAGCGATGTCCAGGTTTTTTAGCAGTTTGAAATGCTCTATGGTTTCCGGTTCTTCCATTAAAAGCTTCTTCAGTTCCGGGTTGTGGACGATCATGGGAGTTTCCAGCACGCTGTAGCCGCATTTCAGCTTTTTAGCCAGGTTTTTGGTCAGATCCCGCCCGTCCATATGCATGGTCTGGCTGTAGGTTCCGCCAACTAACTGGGCTACCATGGCGCCGGGAACCGCCCTGGAACATTGATACCGGTGAACAAAGGAATTGAGGGTAGTTCCCCAGGAAATCCCGATCTTTAACTGGTCGGTGAGCCGGTCGTTTAAAAAGTCCGAGGCGGCTTTTCCGATATGATCCTTAGCCTCCTCCAGGCTCTGGCCCGGGCTCACAACGGTCACTGCTTTCAGGCCGAAATGGCGGCGCAGGGTGTCGGCCGCTTCCTCATTGGAAAAAGCGGGATCATTGATTTTGATCTGTACGATGTTATATTGCTGGGCGGCCGTTAAAAGGCGGGAGACTTTGGGACGTGAGATGCCCATCATATGGGCAATTTCATTCTGTGTCATGTTTCCGTAATAGTAGAGTTTTGCAACTTTAATAATTGTTTTTCTTTTTTCGCCAGGTTCCAAGTGAATGACTTCCTTTCTGTTCATAATCCGGGCTGCTGCCTTTTACCGGATTTTCACCGGGAAAAGAGCTGCTTTCCATTTTTTATGAGACCAGGATTATTATACAATAGGATGAACAAACGTGCAATATATTAGAGGTAAAAAGTTTAAAAACGTGCAGATGCGCATAACAGTCCAGACAGGCCTGAACTGTTGCAAATACGCTTTATCATAAAGGTAAGGGAAACATTTAAATTTCAAACCAGGGAGGTAATAAATATGACAAGCAGAGAGCGGGTGCGTGCGGTGCTGAACGGGGAGATCCCGGATCGTGTGCCCATGGATTTATGGGGAACCGACAGCCGCATGAATACGGAATTTTATTTGAAAACAGCCGGATATTTAGGATACACGGAGCTGGGGGAGAGAATCCGTCCGGGTTCCACTTCAGAGTATGAGGACTACAGGATCAGCGATCTGGTAAACTCTGATTTCCGCCACATAAATATCGGAAAGCCCGATGGTTTTAAAAGCTACAAGGATGAGCAGGGCAATATCATTGACGAATGGGGCGTGGGCAGAAAGCTGATCGGGATCCATCCATCCCTCAGCTATCACCCCCTGGCGGAAGCCTCCATTGAGGATCTGGATGTCTATCCCTGGCCCCGGATGAGGGATGAAGGCCGCGTCAGAGGGTTGAAGGAGAGAGCAGAGGACTGGTATAAAAATACGGATTTTGCCATCACCGCAACTTCCGCAACGTCAGGCACCATCTTCGAACTCTGCCAGTATTTAAGAGGGATTGAACAGTTTTTTGTTGACCTCTATGAAGAACCGGAATTTGCAGAAAAGTTAATTCAAAAAGTGACGGATGCGCTGATTGAGCTGAATGTCTATTATCTGGAGGCAGTTGGGCCCTATATTGAATGGATTGAATTTTCTTCTGATTTCGGAACTCAGAGAGCGCCTTTTATCTCGCCCTCCTTATTTGAAGAGTTCTTTTTAGAACCGCATAAGCGTTTGTTCGACGCGTGCAAAAAGGCGGCCCCCAATGTGAAAATATTTCTGCATAGCTGCGGCAGCGTGAAAAAGCTGATGCCTTATTTTATAGAAATGGGAGTGGATATCCAGAGCGCCCTCCAGCCGCTGGCGGCGGAGATGGATTCTGCGGGGCTGAAAGAAGCTTTTGGGGACCGTTTGATCTTCCACGGCGGCGTGGATATCCAGTGTGCCATGACGGGAACCTTGGAAGATGTGGAGAGAGATGTAAAAAAGAGGATTGATGCCTTTGGAAAGAACGGCGGCTACATCCTTTCGCCATCCAATCACTTCCAGATCGATGTGCCTGTGGAGAATTTTTTCCATATGTATGAGGTGGGGAAGGAATATGGAATCTATAAAAAATAAATGGAGAGAATAGAAAAATGCTGGTAAATTCAAAAGAGATATTATTGGAAGCCAAGAGACAGAGGCGCGGCGTTCCTGCGCCTGATTTCATAGACATGGATTCGGCCAGAGCCTATGTAAAAACAGCCCAGGCTGTGGGAAAACCGATCATCCTTTCTTTTGCCCAGGTGCACAGCACAATACTTTCCCTGGAAGAGGCGGCCATGATCGGGAAATTTGCTGCGTCCATGGTGGATGTCCCCATCGCCCTGCACCTGGATCACGGCCTGGACGAAGGGTTTATCAAAAAAGCGATTGAACTGGGTTTTACTTCCGTGATGATTGACGCCTCTATGGAATGTTTTGAGGAGAATGTGAGAAGGACGAAATCAGTGGTGGATTACGCCCATGAAAGAGGGATTACGGTAGAGGCTGAGATCGGGCACGTCGGCCAGGGTTCTAATTATACGGACTATCAGAACTCCGATTCCGTTTACACCACAGTGGAAGAAGCCGTTTCTTTTGCGGAACTGACAGGCGCGGATTCCCTGGCGGTATCCATCGGCACAGCCCATGGGGCTTATAGGGGAAACGGCACGCCGGTACTTAATTTCGAACGGCTTTCGGAACTGGCGGATGCGGTTCCGGTTCCGCTGGTACTTCACGGCAGTTCCGGGTCTGGAGATGAAAATCTCAGCCGGTGTGTTTCTGGAGGAATTACAAAAGTGAACATTTTTACGGATTTTCTGCTGGGGGCCATGAAGAATATTGAAAAGAGACGGCCTGAGGATTATCTGGAACTGAAAAAGGCGGCGGATGAAGGGATGGCCGGTGTGTTAAGCCATTACTTTGAAATCTTTGCGTCCCGCGGGGAAAAATAAGAGACGGTTGAAAAGGGGAGAATGATGGAAAAAAAGAAAATAAGAAGACCATTTTTTGTGGTGAATCCAAAAGCTTACATATATGGAGAAGAAAGCGTCCGGCTGGCAGAATATGCGGATCAGCTGGCAAAGAAATATGATGTGGATATTTTTTTTACCGGACAGCTCGTCGATCTTCCGTCCGTAAAACGGGAAACCGAATGCGTGATCGTGACGGCCCAGCATATGGACGGATTGGTTCCGGGCCGGGGGATGGGACATGTGCTTCCGGAGGCGCTGGCCGGGACAGGAGTGGAGGCGGTATTTTTAAACCACGCAGAACATGCCATGAGTACCAGCCAGTTGGAAAAAGCCATAAGCCGGGCGGATGAACTGGGAATTTTGACCATTGTCTGCGCGGATTCGGAAAAAGAGGCCCGCGCGCTGGCCGGATTCCATCCCGATATCATGGTGTGTGAACCAACCAGCCTGATTGGGACGGGAAAAGTCAGCGGCAGCGGTTACATGGAGGCCACCGGACAGGCTGTGAAGGAAGTATCACCGGATACGCTGGTTCTGCAGGCGGCGGGAATCAGCAAAGGGGATGACGTGTATCAGGCCATCATGACAGGAGCGGACGGAACCGGAGCCACCAGCGGAATCGTGGCTGCAGAAGATCCGTATCAGGCATTGAAAGAGATGATAGAAGCGCTGGCAAAGGCCAGGGATGAACTGAAAGGAGAGGGATATTGATATGGCGGTCTATAAAGATACAATTACAGTGACATCCAATGGAAACCGGCCCAGTTACCACAATGTGACGGAGCAGGTTAAGAAAATTGTGGAACAGAGCGGAATCAAAAACGGGATTTGTGTGGTGCAGTCCCAGCACACCACGTGCTCGGTGATTTTTGAAGAATTTGTCCATGATACGGATTTTAACGGGGATGAATTTCTGCAGGTGGATTTAAACCGGATTCTGGACCGGATCATTCCCAGGGAAGTGACGGAGAATATGGAATACCGTTATCCGGGCCCCAAACATCTGGATTTCCTCATGAGTCTTGACGATCCGGCATATCCCAAGGATCCCGGTACAATTTTAAATGGGGATGCCCATATCAGAGGGTCCCTGTTCGGAGCCAGTGAATCATTTATACTGGATGAGGGGATGCTCAATACCGGATCCGTAGGTTATATCTATTTTGTTGACTGGGATCAGAACCGGGTGAGAAACAGGAAATGCCGGGTGCTGGTGATGGGAGAAGCGTAGTTACTTCTATAATTATGTGAAAAACTCTTGCAATTGACATAATTTGGTGCTATACTATTTGAGATAACATGATAAAAAGCAAAAGGAGTGGACGAAAGTCCACTCTTACTTTTTGTATGAAACAGGAAAGGTGGTGCGGAATGACAAAGAGAGAAGAATATGAGTCAAAGGTTGAATCATATCTGATGCCGCTGATGAAAGAACATAATTTTGAACTGGTTGACGTTGAATATGTGAAAGAAGCCGGTAACTGGTATTTGCGGGCTTATATTGATAAAGAAGGCGGAATCGCGGTGGATGACTGTGAAGTGATCAGCAGGAAACTGAGCGACTGGCTGGATGAGAAGGATTTTATCAGTGAAAGCTATATCCTGGAGGTCAGTTCTCCGGGACTTGGCAGGCCACTCAAAAAAGAGAAGGATTTTGAACGAAGCATTGGATGTGAAGTGGACATTAAACTGTACCGTGCGGTCAACAGACAGAAGGAATTTACCGGAATGCTGAAAAGTTATGATAAGGAAACGGTAACGATTCAGGCAGGAGACGACGAGGAGATGGTATTTAACCGCGTGGATATAGCGCTGATCCGGTTAGCATTTGACTTTTAAAACAAATGCCGTTTAGGGGCGGCGGAATGGAGGAAAAGATGAACAAAGAACTATTAGAAGCATTGGAGATATTGGAAAAAGAGAAAAACATCAGCAAAGACACTTTACTTGAGGCGATAGAAAACTCCCTGCTCACGGCATGTAAAAACCATTTTGGAAAAGCGGATAACGTAAGGGTGAACATCAATCCGGTTACCTGTGATTTCGCTGTTTACGCAGAAAAAGAAGTGGTGGAAGAGGTGGAGGATAAGCTGCTCCAGATCAGTCTGGCGGAAGCGAAGATGATGGATCCCAAGTACGATCTGGGCGATATCGTGCAGATTCCCATTAAATCCAAGGAATTCGGAAGGATTGCCACACAGAATGCGAAAAACGTGATTCTTCAGAAGATCCGGGAAGAAGAGCGGAAAGTGCTCTACAACGATTGGTACTGTCAGGAAAAGGAAGTAGTTCCAGGTGTAGTTCAGCGCTATCTTGGTAAAAATGTTAGTATTAACCTGGGCAAGGTGGATGCCATCCTCAACGAGACGGAACAGGTCAAAGGCGAGGTATTCCAGCCCACCGAGCGGATTAAAGTATATATTCTGGAAGTCAAAGATACGTCTAAGGGTCCGAGAATTTCCGTATCCAGAACCCACCCTGATTTGGTAAAGCGTTTATTTGAATCTGAAGTGACAGAAGTGAAAGACGGCACCGTTGAGATTAAGGCCATTGCCAGAGAAGCCGGTTCCAGAACCAAGATCGCTGTGTGGTCCAATGATCCTAACGTGGATCCAGTGGGCGCCTGCGTTGGTTTAAACGGAGCCAGAGTGAATTATATTGTAAATGAACTGCGTGGAGAAAAGATCGATATCATCAACTGGGATGATAATCCTGCGTATCTGATCGAAAATGCGCTCAGCCCGGCAAAGGTAATCTGCGTGGTAGCGGATGAAGACGCAAGAGAAGCGCAGGTAATCGTGCCTGATTACCAGTTGTCCCTGGCCATTGGAAAAGAAGGCCAGAATGCCAGACTGGCCGCCAGGCTGACCGGCTATAAAATTGACATAAAGAGTGAAACACAAGCAAGAGATCTTGGACTGTTCGAAGAGATGGGAATCGAGTATCAGGATGATTTCCAGATAGAGGGACAGGAAGAGTATAACGACTATCAGGAAGACTACCGGGAAGATTACCAGGAATAAAAGAGATGGGGAAGTGATTTTTAGTGAGTACTAAGAAAATACCGCTCAGGCAGTGCATCGGCTGCGGTGAGATGAAGAGCAAAAAAGAGATGATCCGTATACTGAAAACCCCGGATGAGGAAATCATACTGGATGCCACAGGCAGGAAGAACGGAAGGGGCGCTTATATCTGCCCGTCCATGGAATGCCTGAAGAAGGCGGAAAAGGGCAAGGGGTTGGAACGTTCTTTCAAGATGGCGATCCCCAAAGAGGTATATGAAACTTTGGAAAAGGAGATGGCACAGCTTGGAGAGTAATAAAAAAGCGTTGAATCTGATAGGCCTTGCAACGAAAGCCGGAAAAACCGCAAGCGGAGAATTTTCTACAGAAAAAGCTGTAAAAAGCGGGCAGGCGCGGCTGGTAATCGTATCGGAAGAGGCATCTGAGAATACCAAAAAGATGTTTTCTAATATGTGTACTTACTATGAAGTCCCAATCTGTTTTTTTGGTAAAAAAGAAGAACTCGGCCATTCTACGGGAAAAGCGCAGAGGGCGTCTCTGGCGATTCTGGATGAGGGGTTGGCTAAGGCAATCGTAAAACAAATGAATATTAACGGAGGTAGTAAGTATGAGAGTTAACGATCTTGCAAAAGAGCTTGGAAAAAGCAACAAGGAGATTTTAGATATATTGCAGAATAATAATATTGAAGTAAAAAGCCATTTGTCCAATGTGACAGACGATCAGGCTTCGGTGGTAAAGAAATCCGTATCACCGTCAAAGCCTGCAGAAGGCCAGGAAGCGCCTAAGAAAAAGATTACGGCGGTATACCGTCCGCAGAATTCACAGCAGTTAAAGAATGCGATGCAGAGATCACCCCAGAAATCCGCACAGGCTCCGCAGAGCAGACCGGCAGCGCCTCAGCCAAAGCCTGCTGAATCCGCAGCAGCGTCAGCGCCTGAAAGCGTAAAACCGGCGGAAGCTCCGAAAGCAGCCGAGACCCAGGCTCCGGTTCAGCGTCCTGCGGAAAACCAGAGACCCCAGAGTTCCTATCAGGGAAACCGTGACAGCCAGCCAAGAAGCGGCGGCTATCAGGGGAATAATTACCAGGGAAACCGTGACGGCCAGCCAAGAAGCGGCGGCTACCAGGGAAATAATTACCAGGGGAACCGGGATGGCCAGCAGCGCAGCGGCGGCTATCAGGGAAACCGCGACGGCCAGCAGCGCAGTGGCGGTTATCAGGGAAACCGTGACGGCCAGCAGCGCAGCGGAGGTTACCAGGGAAATAATTACCAGGGGAATCGTGACGGCCAGCCGAGAAGCGGCGGTTATCAGGGGAATAATTATCAGGGGAACCGTGACGGCCAGC
>NZ_WQPN01000161.1:0-373 GCF_018785315.1 Clostridium sp. MCC353
GGAAATGGTTCCCCCGAAAATGCTGGAGGACGGGGTGGTGGCCCTGGAAAAGACCAGCCCCAGCGTGAAGAAAAACGCAGCGGTGGGCGGCCTGGTCGCCCTGTTCCTTGTCTGCGCAGCCATAACCCTGAGCGTGGTGCTGAACGATACGGTAAAAACCGAGGATGATATCCAGAAATATCTGGATCTGCCGGTGCTGGCCGTGATCCCGGCCAAGGAATCCGTCAGCGACAGCGGGGAGATCGAAGGGCAGAGAAAACGGAAGACGTCGAGAAGAAAGGCAGGGAAAGCCAATGGAAAATAAAATCCGCCTCTCCCAATATGAGGTAAGCGATTATAACTATGTGGAAGCGATCAAAACGCTGCGTACCAA
>NZ_WQPN01000161.1:383-2035 GCF_018785315.1 Clostridium sp. MCC353
CTCTTTCCAGCTGGCATCGTCCCTGGCCCAGCTTGGGAAACATGTGCTGTTAATCGACGCGGACATCCGCAAGTCGGTGACGGTGTCCAGATACCAGCTGGATCATGAGGTGAACGGCCTGTCCCAGTACCTGAGCAGCCAGGTGACGAAAGAGGAGGCCATTTACCAGACCAATGTGAACGGCCTGGAAGTGATGTTTGCAGGCCCCTATTCCCCCAACCCAGCGGAGCTTCTGGAAGAGGAGATGTTTACCAAACTGGTGCTGTGGGCCCGTGAAACCTATGACTATGTGATCATTGACACGCCGCCCATGGGGAATCTGATCGACGGCGCGATCGTGGCAAGGCATTGTGACGGCGCGGTGCTGGTGATCGAAAGCGGAGCCATCAGTTTCCGCCTGCTTCAGAAGGTGAAAGCCCAGTTGGAGAAGAGCGGCTGCCGGATTTTAGGGACAGTGCTGAACAAGGTGACAGTGGATCACAGCGGGTATTACCGGTATTACGGGAAGTATGGCAGGTATGGGAAGTATGGGAAGCAGTATGAGTATGCCAGGGAAAACTGACAGGTAGAAAAAAACAGCAGATGACTGAAAGATAACAGGCAGAAAGATAGAAAAGAAAACAGCAGAAGAAAACGGCTGCTGGTCTGGATGAACTCTGACTGGCGGGAATGCGTGACAAAGACAGAATTATAATTCGTTACTAAAAAGAGGACGCGTTGATTCATCATAGAATCTACATAATTATAGAGTGCAGAATATAGAATGCAGAATCATTTTTAACAAATGAATAAACAGTTAGAGAATGAAAAAGTAGCTGGAGAATGAAAAGCAGTTGGAGAATGAAAGAGCAGCTGGAGAATGAAAAAGCAACTGAAGAATGAAAAAAACAGCTGAAGAATGAAAAAAACGGCTGGAGAATGAAAAAGCAGCTGGAGAATGAAAAAGTAGCTGAAGAATGAAAGAACAGCTGGAAAATGAAAAAGCAGCTGGAGAATGAAAGAGCAGCTGGAGAATGAAAAAGCAGTTAGAAATGAAAAACCAGTTAGAGAATGCAAAAGCAGGCTTGGAGACAGATACGTATGAACCAGAAACCAAGGATGAAAACGTAGCCTGCGGACAGTATTAAATTACGCGATTAAGAACACGGAACGTACGAGGGGGAAACGGGGGGATGAAACATGCTTGTAAAAAGCAGGTCTTTTTATATTTTGTTTGATATTGGCGAGATCATCATTTCCTTTGTTTTAGCGGTTTTTCTAAGATATCAGGTAGTCCAGGGAAGAATGATTTCGGATGCCTGGTTTGGGTGCATCCTGATGATTTTTGTCTATGTTCTGGTGGTGCTGTTCTATCAGCCGCCGAAACCGCTGATGAAGAGGAACAACTGGGAAGAACTGCAGATTGTGTTGGCTGCTAACCTGTATATGGCGCTGCTGCTGTCAATGATTTTGTATTTGAACCGGGTGGGCACGCTGTTCCCGCGTTCCGTATATATTGTATTTTTCGGATTAAATACCATCCTGATGTACACCGGCCGGTTTAATTTAAAGAAGATCCTGCGGGCCTATTATAAAAAATCCGGGAACCGGAAGAAACTGCTGATCTGTGCCAACCGGGAGAACCTGATTGCAGCCATCGACAAGTTCGTCCA
>NZ_WQPN01000028.1 GCF_018785315.1 Clostridium sp. MCC353
AGGCATATCAGATATGGCCTGTTTTTTTAGAATTTTCAGGGTTTTACATACTGTTCAATCTTTAATTATCAAGGTTCATTGCTATCGTACTGTTTGGAGAAAATCCAACGCAGAAGGAGGGATTTGAACCCTCGCGCCGCTACTAACGGCCTACTCCCTTTCCAGGGGAGCCCCTTCAGCCACTTGGGTACTTCTGCAAAGTACTAACAGCTGATTATCATTGACCTATTCATCAATGTTCACAGGTTGTCCAACCTGCTAACGGAGAGGGTGGGATTCGAACCCACGCGTCCTTGCGGACAAACGGTTTTCAAGACCGCCTCGTTATGACCACTTCGATACCTCTCCAAAGGTGCTTTTCTATTTTAAACAAAAAACGACTTTTTGTCAAGTACTTTTTTCTTTTTAAATCGCCGTATTTCGCAGCGACTTGGATATTCTATCATCTAAATCGCGTCCTGTCAATAAGTAAATTAAACTTTTTTGAAAAAAATTGCAACAGCCCGTAACAGTTCAGACAAGTCTGCGCAGACCATACGAAAACATAATAGCTGCAGGCATCCAGCTCCTCGCCGCAAGCGACTTTAATTGGCTGGATGCGTAACAGTTCAAACCTGTCTGAACTGTTACCCACTCCAGACATCCCGTCTTCCCGACCGAAAAAACGGCCGGGAATCAACGGATGTCCATCCAATTTGTAAAGCGGTTAAAAGAGCAGCTTACATTCAAACTTGTCCCTGCTTTCTTAACCACTTTTCCCGCCGTCTTGGGATGTGTTTGAAAATTCATTCCCGCCAAATATGACGCCCATCTGACGGAAAGCAATTTTCAAACACACCCTTATAGATGCAAAAAACTTCAAATACCCCTTTTCCGTAGAAAAGCCTCCGCTATTAACACATCCTCCGGAGTGGTCACCTTTATATTTTCATAACTTCCTTCGATCAACTTTACCTTATGTCCGGTCATCTGTTCCACAACCATTGCATCATCGGTGACACCGGCCTGATATTCATCCTTTTCAAACAGTTTTTCATAGGCCCCCCGCACCAGCCCGAAGGAAAATGCCTGCGGCGTCTGAACTGCCCATAATTTCGACCGGTCCGGAGTTGTCTCCGAATACCCATTCTCATCCACCGTTTTTATCGTATCTTTTACCGGCATTCCCACCACACATCCATGATATGTACGGACAGCATCGAGGGTCTGGGATATCATGATCTCATCCACCAGAGGCCTTGCCCCATCGTGGATCAAAACATACTCACAATCTTCAACGGCCAAAAGTCCCTGATAAACGGAATGATAACGTTCTTTTCCACCTTCCACTACGGCCCGGATTTTCGAAAAACCGAATTTTTCTATAATATGTTCTCTGCAGTATTCAATTTCCCCGGCGCCAACCACCACCACCACATCATCGATCCTGCTTTCTTCAAATGCTTTCAGCGCATAATACAGAAGTGGTTTCCCTCCCAGTGACATGTACTGCTTTTGTACCTCACTGTGCATGCGCCTGCCCTGGCCTGCTGCCAGCACAATTGCCGCGCTTCTCGTCTGTTCCATCAAATTAATCCTCCATACCGGAGCGTTTTTTGCCTAAAGCATGTTCCACACTACCGCTCTCCCAGCTTCAGATTCGGCACCGCATTGAGATCCCAGCCATGACGCGTGCCGTTAATGTATTCATAATAAGCAGCCACTCCTATCATTGCCGCATTATCCGTACAAAAGATTGGCGACGGATAATAAAAGTTCAAATGCTCCTTTTCACAGGCTGCTTTCATCGCTTCCCGAAGCGCCGAATTGGATGCTACACCGCCGGCAATTGCCAGCTTGTCATATCCGAATTCTTTTGCTGCGGCAATGGCCCTGCTCACCAGCGCCTCCACTACCGCATTTTGGAAAGAGGCGGCCAAATCCGCCACATTGATCTCTTCCCCCTTC
Organism: Clostridium sp. MCC353; assembly: GCF_018785315.1. Taxonomy (GTDB): domain Bacteria; phylum Bacillota; class Clostridia; order Lachnospirales; family Lachnospiraceae; genus CHH4-2. The sequence continues at coordinate 1,948 of NZ_WQPN01000028.1, forward strand.
ATCTGGGCGTGGTTGATGTAATTCAAAACCGCTGATTTTAAACCGCTGAAACTGAAATCATAGGGGGCGCCTTCCACTTTGGCCCTTGGAAACTCCACCGCATGTTTGTTGCCGCCTTTAGCAGCCTTGTCCACCTTCGGTCCGCCCGGATATCCTAATCCTACGGCGCGGGCTACTTTGTCAAATGCTTCGCCTGCCGCGTCATCCCGGGTTCTTCCTATAATCTCAAATTCTCCATAATCCTTTACAATCACCAAATGAGTATGCCCTCCTGACACAATCAGGCATACAAACGGCGGCTCCAAATCAGGATGTTCAATAAAATTAGCCGATACATGGCCTTCAATGTGGTGAACTCCCACCAAAGGCTTTTTAGCCGCATAGGCGATGGCTTTGGCTTCCGCAACTCCTACCAATAAAGCGCCTACCAGCCCGGGACCATAGGTGACTCCGACTGCGGTAATATCATCCAGGGACGTCCCTGCCTGTTTAAGCGCCTCTTCTATCACCTGGTTAATCTTTTCTATATGCTTTCTGGATGCGATCTCAGGAACCACCCCTCCATACAGAGTATGAAGGTCGATCTGGGATGAAATCACATTGGACAGCACCTCCCGGCCATTCTTCACTACCGACGCGGCCGTCTCGTCACAGGAACTTTCAATTGCCAATATCAATACGTCTTCGTCTGTGGTATGCTTCTTCATAATCTCCTCTTCCACCTCTATTCCTCATCAAATTCCAATTCCAGTGTCCAGCCGTCCCTGGCCGCCTTGCTGCCCGGAAAGATGTCGCGGACCTTATCGATGAATTCTTCCGGCCTTGTGAGAGAGGGGCTGTAATGCGTCAGCCACATCTGCTTGGGCCCGGCTTCCCGGGCCAGACGCGCTGCCTCATACATGGTCATATGCTTGTACTCCCTGGCCTTCGCTTCCTTCCCGTCTTCTCCATACATTCCTTCGCAGATAAATAAATCCGCCTCCTTCGCGTATTCCGCAATGACGGGAACCGGCCGGGTATCTGTGCAGTAAGTCACTTTAAGCCCCCGGCGCTCCGGCCCCAGCACCATATCCGGGGTATAGGACACTCCGTCCATCTCCACGCATTCCCCCTTCTGAAGGCGGCTCCAGATCTTCATCGGCACGCCCTGGGATTTTGCCCGATCCACATCAAATCTTCCCGCTCTCGGGATAGAAATGGAATAACCGTAACATACCACATTATGATTTACCCTGTAGGCATCCAGAATATAGGGCCCCACATTCAGCCGTTCCCTCGGCTCGCTCAATTCCAGAAAACGCAGTTGAAACGGCAGTTCCGGCGCTATTGTCCTCAGCGCAGTCACCACCCGTTCCAGGCCCTTGGGGCCGATCAGCAAGAGGGGTTCCGTCCTTTCCGCATTGCCCATTGTGAGCAACAGTCCGGGAAGGCCGCTGATATGATCGGCATGATAATGCGTAAAACAGATCACATCGATGGGTTTGGGGCTCCAGCCTTTTTCCTTCAACGCAATCTGTGTTCCTTCGCCACAATCTATTAACAGGCTGCTGCCGTCACAGCGCGCCATCATTGAGGTCAGCCAGCGGTAAGGAAGCGGCATCATACCGCCGGTGCCCAATAAACATATATCCAACATAATAATCCTCATTTCCAGATCTTCTTAAAGTCTCACCTGAAATGATAACACAAACCGCTTCAATTAATCAAGTAGGTGCTGAATTTCCTGCCTATAACATGTACAGTTCAGACGGCGGGAAAATGATACAGAAAGCAGCATCATGCCCGCTTGTAAGCAGATTTCTGTATCATTTTTCACATCGGATGGACATCCGCTGCTTCCTGACCGGCTCTTTCGGTCAAGACGATGAGCCGTCCGGACCGTTACCCATCCAGCCCATTGGATTCACCTGCGGCGGGAGGCCGGATGCCTGCAGCCCCTATGTTTTCGTATGGTCTGCGCAATAAATGCGCAGACCTATCTGAACTGTTATTATAACATTTCAATCTGTTCTTCCACATCCACCGGAATCCTAAACCCCTGGATAAGTTCGTCATAACATGTCTCACACAGATCAAAATGATGGATCTCACCGTCTTTTTCCGAGAAGAAATCCCATGCGTGGTTGATTGACATCACGCCCTCTCTGACAATCCCTCCTTTCACTACCAGCCTTTTTGCACAGCAGTTGCATACTACACTTTCCAATTGTCCGTCACTTTTGTACTTCCTCATTTTAACCTCACCTTTCTTTTCCTGCGCCGTTGTTCTCCTGTCCTGAAGTATTCCTTTTGTACGAAACGCAAACAGATGCAAGGCACATCCATAGAGCGTGTTTGAAAATCCATTTCCACAAACTGTAATGCACATCTGACAAAAAGCAATTTCCGACCACACTCCAGCGAAACATTTTCCTATAGATTTAAAAAAATAATAAAGGAGTACCCTACAGGATACCCCTACATTATAATTGTTCTTCAGCCCGTTTTTACTGGTAATTGTTTCAAATCTCCCCAAGCCGCATCAGCCATGCATCCTCAATCGGATCGGTGTAGTAATGCTTCCGCTCTCCCTCCTTTTGAAAACCATAGGATTTATATAGGCTGACTGCCCCGAGGTTGCCTGCGCGGACTTCCAGGATGAGTTCTGAAACATCGCTTTCCCTGGCAGACATGACCATTGCATCCATAAGTTTCTTGCCAAGACCACGGCGCCGCATCCCGGGATGTACTGCAATCCGCTGGATCTCGCCTTCGTCCGCGATCACCCGGAGCACACAGTATCCCGCCAAAATCCCGTCTTCTTCCAGCACAAAATACCGGTCCAGCCTGCTGTCCAGCCCCTGAACAAGAAGTTCCTTTGACCACGGCACAGAGAAACAGGCCATTTCCAGTTCTTCCACCTGTTCGATGTCCCTCTTTTCCATCCTGCGGATCATAAACTCTCTCCCAGCCGTTCCCGTTCCGCCTGGGATTTCCTCAGATAATCCGGCCCATGTTCCGCCGCAGTCTCGGTCTTCCCTTCCTGATAATAGACAGCGCCCAAAGCCGCCACCGCTCCGGCCCTCTGACGGTTCATATGGGGCGGGGCAAAATCAAACGGCACTGTAAGAAGCTTCACAATCTGCTCCCTGTATACGGGTACCCCGTCACCCAGAAAAATGACCCTTTCACCCCTGCCGTTCAGCTCTTCGGCCAGCGCTCCCATATCCATGGGGCACTGCTCCTTAACAATTTCAAACTGCGTCTCAAAACGGTACAGCCCTGTATACACCTGGTTTCTCCGTGCATCCATAATTGGGCAGATCAGCGCCGCCGAACCGTACAGATTATAAGCCATGGCGTCCACAGTGGGCACATGGATTAACGGTTTCCCAAGGGCCAGCCCCAGCCCCTTGGCAGTGGCTGATCCGATCCGCAGCCCGGTAAATGATCCCGGTCCGCCGGACACCGCAATCCCATCCACCGTCTCAGGCTCAATCTCCAAAAGCTTCATCATCTCATCGATCATGGGAAGCAGGGTCTGTGAATGGGTCTTCTTAAAATTCACGGTATATTCCGCAGTCAAAATATCATCCGTAACCACTGCCACCGACGCAACCAAAGATGAACTCTCTATTCCTAATATTCTCATCGAACTCTCATGCCTTTCCTGTTACCGTAATTCTGCGGTAATCAAATCCCTTTTCCAAATCCTTTTCGATCTTAACCTTTATCACATGGTCCGGAAGTATCTCTTCAATCAGGTCCGACCACTCGATCAGGCAGACCCCCTCCCCGTAGAAACAGTCTTCATATCCGATCTCATCCATCTCCGATACATCTCCGATCCGGTAGACATCGAAATGATACAGGGGCAGGCGTCCTTCCTCATACTGCTGCACAATGGTAAAAGTAGGGCTGTTAACCGGTTCTAAAATATTAAGCCCTTTGGCAAATCCCTGGGTAAACACGGTTTTCCCCACCCCCAGATCGCCGTTCAGGCAGTAAACCTCACCAGCCTCTGCCTCAGTCCCCAGCTTCATCCCCAGTTCAAATGTCTCCTCCGGCTTATATGTTTCCAGGATCATGATCCCTACCTCCGCTACACTCTTTTATATCTGATTTTGGGCAGACATTCCCGTATGAATGCTCTGAATTCCCCTTCTTCTGCTCCCATAAGGGCTTTGGGGATCAGATAGGCATGAACCCGGTCCATGTAAAAGATCAGCATGAAAGGGGTTCCCTCCACCCGTCCGATCTGGTCCCAGGCAAACACAGCTTCCTGACCGGCCTGGGCAATAGATATGGATTCCCTGGTAAAAACAAGCTGCATGGGTTCTTTCACCATAGGAACCTTGGACTGGCGCTTCGCCTTCAGATAAAGCATGGAAGGCTGTATCACCGTAAACATCAGCACACAGAGAATCATCAGCACCTTCTGGCTCACCAGCATGGTGGGCCAGTTCATAATCAGAACATACAGGGCGGCCAGGGTGAACAACACGTTAAAGATGCCCATCAGCCCCTTATAGGAATGATACAGGGAAAACAGCCATAATTCTTTAGCCGTCAGTTGTACGTTAAATGAAAATGTCTTTTGATCTGCCATCTGTTATAATCACCTTTCTAGTTATCAAGCGCTGCCTTAATGCGTTCCATACAGTCAGCAAGGACGCTTCTGGCACATGCCACATTGATCCGTTCGAAACCGGCGCCCTCTTCCCCGAAGATATACCCCTCGTCAAGAGCCACTTTTGCCTTCTTCTGCATCAGTTCCTCCAGTTTCTTTGGATCCTTTTCATATCCGTTAAAATCAATCCAGACAAGATAGGTTCCTTCCGCTTCCACCATCTTCGCCTTGGGAAGTTTCTCTTTTACAAATTCCCTCACATAATCGATATTCCGGTCCAGATATTCCCTCACCTGTTCCAGCCAGTTTTCGCCGTCATTGTAAGCGGCGATCTCCGCCGTCAGGCCAAAGGGGTTGCAGTCGGATGCGGAAAAGCGCTCATTGGCCACCTGCATCCAAAGTTTTTTATATTCCGGGTTGGATATCACAAGATTGGAGGTGTGCATTCCCGCCAGGTTGAAGGTTTTGCTGGGCGCGGTGCACACGATAATCCGGTCTTTGTATTCCGGAGCGATCTTCAACAGCGGATGATGAACCACCCCGATTCTTGTCAGGTCAAAATGGATCTCATCGGAAATAATCCATTTATCATATTTTTGACAGATTTCCACCAGTTTTTTCAGCTCTTCCTCTTTCCATACACGTCCCGCCGGGTTGTGAGGGCTGCACAGGATCATGCCCTTGTTGAAAGGATCGGCCATTTTCTTCTCCAAATCCTCATAATCCATCCGGTAAGCCCCGTCCTCGTAGATCAGGGAGTTATTGACCATTCTGCGTCCATTGGCTTCTATCTTTATGGTGAAAGGATAATAAACCGGCCTCTGGATCACCACACCGTCCCCTTCTTCCGTCAGGGCGTTGATCAGATAGGCGATTGCCGGAACCACGCCGGGGCTGAAAAAAATGTCCTCCGCGTCCACATCCCAGTCGAAACGCCTTTTAAACCAGCCGCATACCGCCGCTTTCCCTTCTGTGTTGTCGTATGTGGTATAGCCGAAGATCTTCCGGTCGATCCTGGCATGAAGCGCATCCAGAATCGGATCCGCACATGGAAAATCCATATCCGCAACCCATAACGGAAGGGCATCCGCCGGGGCCCCTTCCGGAAGGCGGTCAAATTTCAGGCAGTGGGTTCCCACCCTGTCAATCACTTCATCAAAATTGTATTTTTTCTGATCCATATTCCTCTCCTTTTCCCCTCATCAATCATCTGTTTACAGTTTCATGGAAAGCCCGATCCGCTTCTTAGCCAGATCAACGCTGATCACCTTAACTTCCACAATATCGCCTACGCTGACCACTTCCATGGGGTGTTTAATATATTTTTCCGTCATCTGGGATATATGGACCAAACCGTCCTGATGGACTCCGATATCCACAAATGCGCCGAAATCAATTACATTGCGCACGGTTCCCTTTAAGATCATTCCTGGGGTCAAATCCTTCATCTCCAATACATCGGTTCTGAGAATCGGTTTCGGCATCTCGTCACGGGGATCCCGGGCCGGTTTTTCCAATTCCTTCGCGATATCTTCCAGTGTGATCACACCGACGCCCAGTTCGGCCGCCATCTTTTTATAATCCAATATCTTTTTGCCGATCCCCTTTAAACCTCCGGCAGCGATCTCTTCCGGACGGTATCCCAAACGCTCCAGAAGCGTTTTTGCGGCTTCATAACTCTCAGGATGGACAGACGTGCCGTCTAAAGGGTTGTCCCCGCCCTGGATTCTCATAAAGCCGGCGCACTGTTCGTAAGCCTTGGGCCCCAGTTTTGCCACCTTTAACAACTGCTTCCGGTTGGTGAATACTCCATTTTCCTCCCGGTAAGCCACAATGTTCTTGGCAATCGCCTTGGTGATACCGGAAATGTATTCCAGTAAAGACGCGGAAGCCGTATTCAAATCCACGCCCACTTTGTTCACGCAGTCTTCCACAACGCCCTGAAGGGTTTCACTCAAATGTTTCTGGTTCATATCATGCTGGTACTGCCCCACCCCAATGGATTTGGGATCGATTTTAACCAGCTCAGAAAGCGGATCCTGAAGGCGGCGGGCGATGGAAACCGCGCTCCTCTGCCCCACATCGAAGTTGGGAAATTCTTCCGTGGCCAGCTTGCTGGCGGAATATACGGAAGCTCCCGCTTCATTGACGATCACATACTGGACATGTTCCGGGATCTCTTTTAACAGATCCACGATTATCATCTCCGACTCCCTGGACGCAGTGCCGTTGCCTACGGAAATCAGGGAAATGTTATACTTTTTAATCATCTTTTTGAGAATCGCCTTGGATTCCTCCACCTTGTTCTGCGGCGCGGTGGGATAGATCACCACCGTATCCAGAACCTTTCCGGTGCCGTCCACCACAGCCAGTTTACATCCGGTACGGAAAGCCGGATCCCAGCCCAGAACCACCCGGTTCACAATTGGAGGCTGCATTAAAAGCTGTTCCAGATTCTTTCCGAAAATTTTGATGGCTCCGTCCTCCGCTTTTTCCGTCAGGTCATTCCTGATTTCCCTTTCAATGGCCGGGCCGATCAGACGCTTGTAGCTGTCCTCCGCCACTTCTTTCAGCAGCGGTGTTGTATGCGGATTATCATTGACAATCACCTTTTTTTCCAAATATCCCAAAATCCTGTCTTCCGGCGCTAATACTTTCACAGTGAGAATCTTTTCATTCTCCCCCCGGTTCAGCGCCAATACCCGGTGTCCTGCCACCTTCCGGATGGGCTCTTCGTATGCATAATACATCTCGTAAACGGATTCCGTTCCCTCGTTTTTGGCGCAGGACTGGATGCTTCCATTGTTGATGGTCATATTTCTGATAAATGTACGGTATTCCGCCTGGTCTGATATCCGCTCTGCAAGGATATCCCTGGCCCCCGCAAGGGCTTCTTCCACGCTGGCTACGCCCTTTTCTTCCGACACATATTGGGCCGCCGCAATTTCAAGCGGTTCTTTCACCATCTGCAGGGAAATGAGATCCGCCAAAGGCTCCAGTCCCTTTTCCTTGGCGATCATCGCCCTGGTTCTTCGTTTCGGGCGGTATGGACGGTATAAATCTTCCACCGCAACCAAGGTGGCGGCTTCCCGTATCTGTTTTTCCAATTCCGGCGTCAGCTTTTCCTGGTCGCGGATCGATGAAATGACCTGTTCCTTCTTCTCTTCCAGATTTCTCAAATATCTCAAACGTTCATCCAGGTTTCTCAGCACTTCATCGTTCAGGGAACCGGTGGCCTCTTTCCGGTATCTGGCAATAAAAGGAATGGTATTTCCTTCATCAATTAATTTCACCGCCGCCTCTGCCTGAGCCCGGCTGATATTCAATTCTTCATGTAATGTCTTAATAATGTCCATAGTTTCAACTCCATCTTCCGTCTCGATTAGCTTATTATAAGTAACAGTTCAGACAGGTCTGAACTGTTACGCATCCAGCCCATTAAAGTCGCCTGCGGCGAGGGGCTGGATGCCTGCAGCCACTATGTTTTCGTACGGTCCGCGCAGTAAATGCGCAGACCTGTCTGAACTATTATAATTCATCCTCGGCTGATATGCAACCGTCTATGGACAGCCGCATCATTTCATGCTACAATCAGCAGAGGACATAAATGATAGATTATACCGGAGGAAAACCAGATGTTAGATAGCAATATAAATCAGTCACCCAGTCACCCACCCCAAAAAGAGAAAAATTCCATGGCAGCCGCTTCTCTGATCGTCGGAATTTTTGCAATTATAAGCTGCTGCATTCCCCCATTCCAGTTTTTTCTCGGCGTCGTCGGGCTTTTGCTAGCCATTTTCTCCAAAAAAGGAAAACCGTTTGAGGGAGTTGCCGTTGCCGGCCTTGTTTTATCCATATGCGCCATTTTATTCAGCATCTTTGTTGTAGCTTATATTTATATCGTTGGTGTTTTAGTCAGAACCGACCCTGCATTTGCAGAGATGTATAATGAAATGTATAACATAATGATGGAGCAGTACCAGAATTTCTTCCAGTCTGCTCCGGTTCAATAGTTTTACGGCAGGGGATCGATCCCCATAAACAGCAGCATATAATTTTTAACGATCATATTCAGGATTACAATCACAACGCCGATGTTTGTGAACGTAACCAGATGCCCCAGGTAAAGCTGGGGCTTTTTTCGTACCTTGGAGATCACAAATGTGATGAATTCCAGGCTTCCGATCACAGCCATGTAAACCACCAGCGGGTGATACCAGGCACTTTTCAGGACTTTACCCTGAAACAGGTACAAAGCCGCCCTGGTTCCCCCGCATCCTGGACAGTACAGTCCGGTAATAAGATGAAACAGGCAGGGAATCCCCTGCCTTATTATTTTTTCCAACACATAAAAAATATTCTCTGTCATAATCAGTCCGCCAGGTCAAATGCATCATGAACCACTCTCATGGCCCTGTTGGTGTCCACTTCGTCAATCAGAACCGTGATGCGTATCTCGGAAGTGGCGATCATCTTAATATTCACGTTGGCGCCATAAAGGGCTTCAAACATCTTGGCCGCCACTCCCGGGTTGCTGGTCATCCCAGCTCCGATAATGGATATCTTGGAAACCGTCTCTTCACTCTGGATATCCTGGGCTGTGATCAGTTCTTTATTGGCATTTAACAGGTTAACCGCGTCTTCCAGATCCGTCCGGGCCACGGTGAAGGAAATATCCTTGCTGGAACCGCGTCCGATGGACTGGATGATAATATCCACATTAATGCCGTTTTTCGCAAGAAGATTGAAGAGCTTAAATGCCGTTCCCGGCTCATTCTTCACCCCAAGCACAGAAATCCGCGCCGTATTTTTATCGGCGGCCACGCCGCTCACTAACATTCTTTCCATCTTTGTCCCCTCCTTCACAACCGTTCCTTCCGCCCTGGTAAGGCTTGACAGAACCACAAGCTGAACTCCATATTTTTTTGCCATCTCAACCGAACGGTTATGAAGGACTTTGGCGCCCAGGGAGGCGAATTCCAGCATCTCATCATAGGATACTTCCGTCAGTTTTCTTGCATTTGGCACAATACGGGGATCAGCGGTGTAAACGCCGTCCACATCCGTGTAAATTTCACAGGCGTCCGCGTGAAGGACAGCGGCCAGGGCCACAGCCGTGGTATCCGATCCGCCCCGTCCCAAGGTGGTCATATCGTCAAATTTATTCACCCCCTGGAATCCGGTGATGATTACGATCTTGCGGGCTTCCAGTTCGTGGCGGATCCTCTCTGTGTCAATCCTCTTGAGCTTCGCCATCCCGTAGGAGGAGGTGGTCTTCATCTGTATCTGGGCCGCGTTGAGGGAAACCGCCGGTATTCCCAGGGAATGCATGGCCATTGACATCATTGCCACCGAGATCTGTTCTCCTGTGACCAAAAGCATATCCAGTTCCCTTTTCGGGGGATGAGGATTGATCTCATGGGCCTCCTGAATCAGCCGGTCTGTGGTTTTCCCCATGGCTGAGAGCACGACTACCACATCATTTCCCTTGTTGTAGTCCTCCACACAGCGTCTGGCCACATTGAAAATTCTATCTTTATCAGCTACGGAGCTTCCTCCGAACTTTTTAACAACTAACATCTGCTCTGTTGTCCTTCCTGTTCTTTCCTAAGCAAGTTCTGCGCGGATAAGCTGTCTGATTCCGGACAAGCCGGCCGTCTTTTCCTGAAGCTCTGATTCCGTAAGAACCGGTGTAAGGACTGCAAATTCATCCATATCATCCAGTTCCACCAGCTTCGCTTCACCGAATAACGCTTTTATTTCATCCGCTTTATCCGCCGCTTTTCCTTCTATTCTCACAAAATAACGGTGGGCGGAAGTTTTCATATCCGCAATCTCTAGCCTCTCATCGTTCCAGCCTATTTCCACATTCCTGCCGGCATTCTGGGCGGCTTCTATGATATCGGCCACCACTGCGCTGGCGGTTGGAAGTTTCCCTGCCCCGCTTCCGTAGTACATGGTGGTTCCAAGCATATTGCCCTTCACCAGGATTCCGTTAAATACATCTGTAACGGAGTACAGCGGATGATCCTTGCCGATCATCACAGGAGCTACCCAGGCATGGATCTTTTCTTCTCCCATGCGGCTGGAACCGAATAATTTTACGGAAGTCCCCATCTTATCCGCATATTTAAAGTCCACATCCGTGATCTTTGTAATGCCTTCCGTATAAATATCTTCGAAATTAACTTCTTTCCCCGTAGCCATAGCGGTCAGAATCGCAATTTTTCTGCATGTGTCATGTCCTTCCACATCCGCTTCCGGGTTCCTCTCAGCGTATCCCAAATCCTGGGCTTCCTTCAGCGCGCTTTCAAAAGAAGCTCCTTCTTTATCCATTTTCGTCAATATATAATTGGTGGTCCCATTTAAAATGCCGGTGATCTCTTCGATCTTTTCACCCATGAGACAGCGGTAAAGGGGACGGATAATCGGAATGCCGCCGCCCACACTGGCTTCAAAGAAAAAGTTGACATCATGTTCTTTTGCAATTTTAAGCAGTTCTGTTCCATGTGCCGCAACCAGCGCTTTATTGGAGGTCGCGACGTGTTTTCCCGCCTGAAGACAGGCTTTTACAAAGGGATAAGCAGGATTTAACCCGCCCATGGTTTCAACCACAATCTGAACCTCTTTATCCTGTTCGATTACTGAAAAATCGTGGACAATCTTATCCGCCACCGGTGAATCGGGAAAATCCCTTAAATCCAGCACATATTTTAACACTACTTCCTGGCCTGCGCTCTTCGCAATCACATCCTGGTTTTTATCCAGAATCTCAGCCACACCTGAACCAATTGTTCCATAACCCATTATCGCAACATTCATCATACTATTCCTCCATGCCGGAGCGTTTTTTTGTGCAAATTTTGCGGCACGCAAATTTTGCGGCGCGCAGATAATGCGATACGCACATACTGTGCTATGCAGATACCGCGCTATGCAGATACCGCGCTATGCAGATACCGCGCTGAGAATATCAGATTCTCAGCTCAATTCAAATTTGTGGCTCCGTCACAAATTTGGGTGTGAAAAATAAGCCATCAGGATTATTTACACACCATCCTTTCATTCTCTTGCTAATATCTTTACATAATGAATTCCTTTTTGCTCCTCAATCTCCTCAACCATTTTGGAGACGTTCCCCGTATTGGATAATACCTCCACGCTCAGGGTAAGAGTCGCCACTCCGTTCACAGGAATACTCTGATGGATCGTAAGGATATTCGCCTTGTACAGGGCAACAATATGAAGAAGATCCGACAGCAGGCCCTGCTCGTCATCCATCTGTAAAACAAAGGTTACCGTCTTTCCTTTGGTGTTGTCATAAAATGGGAAAATATCATCCTTGTACTTATAAAAAGAACTTCTGCTGATTCCCACTTTATCGGTGGCTTCCTGCACCGTAATCGCCCGCTCCGATTCCAGCAGCTTCTTCGCTTCCACAACCTTCAGCAATACGTCCGGCACTGCTTTTTGTTTCACCACAAAATACTTGCTCTTATCTTCCATATAATTGCTCCCTCTGTACCTCTATGTACACAAAGCGCACAAACCTTGCTCTGCAATGTCTGTGCGCGCTTGAAATACATTTGTGCTCACGAGGAAGATAGTAACATATTTTCCAAGGAGATGCAACCTTTTTTTCGACAAAACTTATTCTGATGGATCGTTTACAGCGGCCCTACACAGTTCCCAAGGCCTGAAACCGGCAGGACAGCCCAGTGGCTGTTCCTGCCGGTTTCAATTATGAAAAACTATAAACCGGAATTATTCAGAAACTTTCCGGTCCGGGCATCCTAAACTGAGCCATTTCAAATATGCGCTGATAAACTGGTCAATATTGCCATCCAAAACGCTGCCTACATTCCCGCTTTCTTCCCCGGTTCTGTGGTCTTTCACCATGGTATATGGCTGAAGTACATAGGATCTGATCTGGTTTCCCCAGCCGATCTCTTTCACATCTCCGCGGATATCCGACAATTTTTCCACATTTTCCTGCTGTTTCAACAAAAACAGCTTGGCTTTCAGCATCTGCATAGCCTTATCCTTGTTCTGGAACTGGGACCGCTCGTTCTGGCACTGGACCACAACTCCGGTGGGAATATGGGTGATCCTGATGGCAGACGAAGTTTTATTGATATGCTGTCCGCCTGCGCCGCTGGAACGGTAGGTATCGATCCGCAGATCATCCTGATTGATCTCCACATCCAGATCCTCTTCGATATCGGGCATAACATCGCAGGATACGAAAGAAGTCTGACGTTTGCCTGCCGCGTTAAACGGTGAAATGCGGACTAAACGATGAACGCCCCGCTCTGATTTCAGATAGCCGAAAGCATTTTCCCCATTGATCTGTACGGTGACAGACTTGATTCCTGCCTCGTCTCCATCCAGGTAATCCAGCACTTCCGTGGTATAGCCCTTGGAATCGGCCCATCTGCAATACATCCGGTACAGCATGCTGCACCAGTCGCAGGATTCTGTGCCGCCGGCTCCCGCATTTAAGCGGACAATGGCGCTGCAGTTGTCATATTCACCAGACAAAAGGGTCTGGATTCTGATCTCATCCAGGGTCTTCGTAAATTCATCCAGCATCTCCTGAATTTCAGGAATCAGGGACGGGTCATTCTCTTCATAGCCCATCTCAATCATCACCTGGATATCCTCAAACTGGCGTTCCAGGCCGTTATAAGTGTTTACCGTATCCTTCAGGTTTTTAGCTTCCCGCACCAGCTTTGTGGACTTGTCCGCGTCATCCCAGAATCCCGGTTCTTCCATTGATTTATCCAGCTCGTCAATCCTCTTTAACTTAGCATCTAAGTCAAAGTGAATCCCTCACTTCCACTAATGGTTTCTCAAATGTTGATAATGTGTACTTAAACTGATCTAATTCTACCACTGTGTCACCTTCTTTCACTGCCAAACTCATTGTTTCGGCATTATTATAGTACGTCTAATCATACACAATTCCTATAAAGATTGTCAACCCCAAGACTTTGAGGTTACTGTATATTTTGGGTTTTTATCGTAACAGTTCAGATAGATCTTGCACAGGTACTGCGCACTGGCCTCATACTAAAAAAGAACCAGGCCAAAGCCTGATTCTTTTTTATCATTATTTTAATGGCTTACGTCCACAGCACTGTTTATACTTCTTACCGCTGCCGCAGGGACACGGATCATTAGGATATACCTTCTGCTCATCCCGCTTCTTAGGCGCATTGGCAACGCTGTTGTCCTTATTCGTGCCTGTCACCTTAGCAGCCGGTTCTCTTTCCACCTTCTGCTCTACGCGGATATGGAACAGGATTCTGACCGTATCTTCGCAGATAGCCGCAGTCATGGCGTCAAACATCTCATAACCGCTCATCTTGTATTCTACAAGCGGATCTCTCTGTCCATATGCCTGAAGGCCGATTCCCTGTCTCAGCTGCTCCATATCATCGATATGGGACATCCACTTGTTATCAATTACTTTTAACAGAATAACACGCTCAATTTCACGGATCTGTTCCGCTTCCGGGAACTCCGCTTCTTTGACTTCATACAGCTTAATCGCTTCTTCTTTCAGCATATGTTTCAGTTCATCTTTCTTCATATGCTTTTTCTGTTCGTCATCCAGAGCAACCGGTTTTAGCGGAATTACAGGAAGAAGCAGTGTATTCAGTTCAGCCAGATCCCAGGCATCCGGCGTCTGTTCATCAGAAATGGACAGATCCACAGAATTCTCGACAATATCCGTAACCATCTTGAGAATCAGATCTCTCATGTTCTCACCGTCTAAGACTTTCCGTCTCTCAGCATAGATGATCTCACGCTGCTCGTTCATGACCTCATCATATTTCAAAAGGTTCTCACGAATACCATAGTTATTGCTCTCGATCTTCATCTGAGCTTTTTCAATGGCATTGGAAAGCATCTTGTGCTCGATCTGCTCGCCTTCTGGAACACCCAATGCGCTGAACATGCTCATCAGACGCTCGGAGCCGAATAAGCGCATCAAATCGTCTTCCAACGAGATATAGAATCTGGATTCACCAGGATCTCCCTGACGTCCGGAACGTCCGCGGAGCTGGTTATCGATACGTCTGGATTCATGACGTTCCGTACCGATGATCTTCAATCCTCCGATCGCTCTTGCGTCTTCATCCAGCTTAATATCCGTACCACGTCCGGCCATATTGGTGGCAATTGTAACCGCTTTATGAACACCGGCATCGGCTACGATCTCAGCCTCCAGTTCGTGGAATTTGGCATTCAGCACCTTATGAGGAATTCCCCGTTTTTTCAGCATGCCGCTGAGCATCTCGGAGGTCTCAATGGTGATCGTACCAACCAGTACCGGCTGTCCCTTCTCATAAGAAGCTTCCACTTCGTCCACTACTGCTTTAAACTTCTCTTTCTTGGTCTTATAAACAGCATCTTCATGGTCGATACGTGCAATCGGTTTATTGGTCGGAATGGAAATCGCATCCATGCCGTAAGTGTTACGGAATTCCTTTTCCTCTGTCAAAGCAGTACCTGTCATACCTGCTTTTTTGCGGAATTTATTAAAGAAGTTCTGGAATGTGATGGTGGCCAGGGTCTTGCTTTCACGGCGCACATTCACATGTTCTTTTGCTTCAATGGCCTGATGGAGACCGTCGGAATAACGGCGCCCCGGCATGATACGTCCTGTAAACTCATCGACGATCAGAACTTCATCGTCTTTTACCACATAGTCCTTATCGCGGAACATCAGGTTGTTGGCGCGGAGAGCCAGGATAACGTTGTGCTGGATCTCCAGATTCTCCGGATCAGCCAGATTTTCGATATGGAAGAAGTTCTCAACTTTTTTAACGCCTTCTTCGGTCAGGTTTACAACCTTGTCCTTTTCATTGACAATAAAGTCCCCGGTCTCTTCTATGTCTTCACCCATGATGGCGTTCATCTTGGTAAATTCACCGGAAGCTTCTCCTTTTTCCAACTGACGGGCAAGAATATCACAGACCTCATAGAGTTTTGTAGACTTGCCGCTCTGTCCTGAAATAATAAGGGGAGTCCTGGCTTCATCGATCAAAACGGAGTCGACCTCATCGATGATGGCATAATCCAGTTCACGAAGAACCATCTGTTCCTTATAAATCGCCATGTTATCTCTCAGATAGTCAAATCCCAATTCATTATTGGTAACATAGGTGATATCACAGGCATAAGCCGCCCTTCTCTCATCATTAGACATGGAGTTAAGTACCACACCTACAGTCAGCCCTAAAAATTCATGAACACGTCCCATCCACTCAGCGTCTCGTTTTGCCAGATAGTCGTTGACCGTAACAATGTGGACGCCTTTGCCGTTTAACGCATTTAAATAAGCAGGCGCAGTGGAAACAAGCGTCTTACCTTCACCGGTTCTCATCTCAGCAATACGCCCCTGATGAAGAACCACACCGCCGATCAGCTGTACCCGGTAATGTTCCATATTCAGAGTTCTTCTTGCAGCTTCCCGAACCACCGCAAATGCCTCTGGTAAAATATCATCAAGCGTTTCTCCCGCCGCCAGGCGCTCTTTGAATATTCTTGTTTTATCTTTTAACTCTTCATCTGAAAGTTCAACCATCTCAGGCCGATATGCTTCAATCTTATCTATAATAGGATTAATCAGCTTTAATTCTCTTTCACTATGAGTGCCAAATACTTTCTCAATGAGATTCATTTTCTCTATTCTCCTAACTAACGCTATAATGGTACAATCTTATATATTGTATCACCAACCTTTGTTTTATTCAACGTTTTCTCTTTTAATTAACAAAAAATTCACTTTCTCCGTCATAATCCCCCTTCCTTTTTCATCTATTATGGTTAACCTAGCAAATTGCACAAAATCTATGTTCGATTTTTTACTTATCCACACTATCCACAATCTCCTGTGCACAATTCCCCCATTTTTATCCCCACCCACAAACGCCAATTTTATGGAAAAAACTACTTATACACCAACTTATCCACATTATCCACAATTTTACTGCAAAATATAACTTCCATCGACAACAAAAATAAAAAAAAGGAAATTTTGTGTATTTGTCATGAATTTACAATGTTCGACAAAAAATACAGTATTTTTCCTTGACTTTTGTTTCAAACTAGCATTAAGAAAAGTAGATTAAATTTAGTTTTTTTTAAGATTAATTGTCTTAACAATTAATTAGTTTTGATTGAGTTTTTGTACTTCATATGGTATACTAAATACATCTCAAGAAGAAGGAGCTGATGACATATGCGTTTTATCATTACAGGAAGAAATATAGAGGTGACCCCGGGTTTACGAGATGCAGTTCAGGACAAGATTGGCAAGCTTGAACGCTACTTTACTCCTGATACGGAAGTAATTGTTACACTCAGTGTACAGAAAGGAAAGCAGACGATTGAAGTAACGATTCCTATGAAAGGCAACATTATCCGTGCCGAGGAAACCAGCACTGATATGTACGTATCAATCGATCTGGTAGAAGAAATCATTGAACGCCAGATCGTAAAATATAAGAAGAAACTGATCGACAAAAAACAGGCTGCCCTCTCATTCTCCCAGGCTTTCATCGATGAAGAAAGCGAAAACGAGGAAGAGATCCAGATCGTTAAAACAAAACGCTTCGGCATTAAACCTATGGATGCGGAAGAAGCTTGTATTCAGATGGAACTGCTTGGACATAACTTCTATGTATTTTTAAATGCGGATACGGATGAAGTTAACGTGGTTTATAAGAGAAAAGGTAACACTTATGGGTTGATTGAACCTGAATTTTAATAATATGACAGTAAATGGGCGCCGGATGACTGGCGCTCATTTTTTTAAGTAAAGGGGCTGTTAAATAAAATAAAGCGTGAAGCCATTTTCAAAAATGCCTTCACACTTTACTTTAAACCCTCAAGCCATTTTCGAAAATGCCTTCACGCTTTACTTTAAACCCTCAAGCCATTTCCGAAAATGCCTTCACGCTTTACTTTAATTCTGGACCGCCCCATTAACGCAATACGGACGCCGCATCCCCATTCCGGGGATTCACGGCGTCCATATAGCAAATTCCTTTATAAACTTCTCAAAACTATCTTATTAATCCAAAAACGTAACAGCCTTACACGGTGTCCTATAATTTGATGGAGCTAACGTAATACCTGTTGTAGGAGTGCTGGCATGGATTACCTGGCCTCCTCCTATATACATAGCTACATGGTTGATATAATTGCCGCTGGCATAAAACAGCAGATCTCCCGGCTGTACGGCGGATACGGAAATCTCTCTTCCCTTTGCCGCCTGGTCGCGGGAACTCCTGCCTGTTGAAATGCCGAAATGAGCATAAACCTGCATCGTAAAGCCAGAACAGTCCGCACCGTTTGTTAAACTGGTTCCTCCGTAAACATAAGGATTACCCAAAAACTGCTTTGCATAGGCCACAATCGCATTACGGGTTGCCGTGGTCACTTCTGAAGATGAACCGGAGGGATCACTTCCAGGACCAGACGGGCCTTTGGACTGGGTGGTTTCCTTGGGCGCAGCGGTTGTGGTTTCAGGAGCTGCCACAGTCGTTTTCACCGCTTCTGTCGCAGGCGCGTTGGCCGTAGGCGAATCGCCGTCTCCCGCCGGATTGGCTGGAATGGTGGATGAAGCAGTGGTCGTCTCCTTAGGTTTCTCAGTCTCTGCCACGGTTGTCTTAGGTGCCGCCGTGGTTTCTTTCGCTGCTTCCGACTGTTTTTTGCTTTCCTGCTTCTTTGCCTCTTCCAGTTGTCTTATGGCGTCATCAGCTTCTTTTTTGCGCTTTGCTTCTTCCGCAGCTTTCGCTTCTTCTTCCGCCAGAGATACCGCTTTATCAAATTCTACATTGGTCTTTATGTAATCTTTAAACACATAACCTTCCAGATCGGAATCCACTGCCAGTTTTATAAAATCGCCGGTTTCTTCCACCACCACGTAATTGGCGCCTTCCGCCAGAAGGGTCAGGGTCTTGCTGTTTAAGTCAGGACTTTCCCTCAGTCTCAGGGTGGGTGTTCCGACTACGGTCGCATATTCTCTTCCTATGCTCTTTGCCTTCGCTTCCGCCTGGGAACCGGTTATAAAATACTGGGCTTTTATATAGCCGTTCACGCTGCCCGACTGGATCTGATACCATTCGCCGCCTTCGCCGTTAACGGATGACTGTATGGTGGCCGCACAGTTATTATAAATCTTGCCCACCACGTCACTGGTAGTATTAGGCTGGCTTCTTACATTTACATATTCGCTGACCTGGGAAATGGCTACATTCTCGTATTCTGAACGGGCCGCCGTAACCTGAGGGACATCCCTCTGAGCGGCCTTTTGGGAGCCGGCCGTGGCACCGGCAGAAGCCATCTGCCTGGTCGTAGCTGTAACCGTCTTAACCAAATCCTCTTCCGGGTTCCTGCTGCCGGCAAAGTAATTGTTTAATGCTACCGCTCCTCCTGCAACCGGGGACTCCGTCTCTAAGTTCATGGCTCCAAATGCAGTCATGCTGCCTAAAAACGTGGTGCAGAAGCAGCCGGCTATCAGTACCTTCATCATCTTCTTCATCTGAACACTGCCTCCCTTATGCTTCTGTCAGGTATCGCTCCACGCTCGTAATGGCATTGGCACCATCCGATACGGCTGTTACGATCTGTCTCAGTGGTTTCGTCCTCACATCTCCCGCAGCGAAAATGCCGTCTACAGATGTACGCCCGTCTTCAGACGCCTTAATATATCCATGGTCCATCTCAACCAGCCCGCTGAATACGTCAGTCACCGGTGTGATGCCCACAGCAATAAATACACCCTGAACCTCCAGTTCAGACTGTTCATTGGTTTTCTTATTGAGCAGCGATATGGATTCCACTTTATCAGCGCCATTGATCTTTTCCACAACAGTATCCCAGATCACTTCAATATTGGGAAGTGATTCCACCTTCTCCTGAAGGCTTTTAGCCCCTCTGAATTCGTCTCTTCTATGAATCAGATAAACTTTTTCACACAATCTGGCCAGGAAAATGGCATCCTCCAGAGCCACATCCCCTCCGCCCACTACAGCGGTAACTTTTTTTCTAAAAAATGCGCCGTCACAGGTTGCGCAGTAGGAAACGCCCATACCGGCCAATTCCTCTTCTCCCGGAACTCCAAGCTTTCTGTGGTTGGCGCCAGTAGCGATGATAACAGCCTTCGCCCGGTAAGTATCTCCGGCGCAGACTACGGCTTTAATACCGTCTTCCAGGTCAATCCGCTCCACTTCATCTTCTGTGAAAACCGCGCCCAGCTTGTCCGCATGTTCACGGAATTTCGTTCCCAGGTCATAGCCTGAAATTCCAGGATATCCCGGGTAATTATCAACTTCATACGTGGTGAGAACCTGTCCTCCGCTCACCATGCTTTTCTCTATCGTAATGGTATCTAATTTTGCTCTCTGCGCATATACCGCCGCAGCTAAACCGGCAGGGCCGGAACCAATAATAATCAAATCAAAAATTTTGTCCATTCTTAAACATCTCCTCAAGAGTTATGCCGCCACTTTTACTTATACAGTAT
Organism: Clostridium sp. MCC353; assembly: GCF_018785315.1. GTDB lineage: Bacteria > Bacillota > Clostridia > Lachnospirales > Lachnospiraceae > CHH4-2. The sequence continues at coordinate 22,101 of NZ_WQPN01000028.1, forward strand.
AACACAGCTTGACATAAATATTCAACATAAAGGTAACCTCTTTGTAATATTTTATTGTAACAGTTCAGACGGAGGGAAAATTGATAAAGAAAACGGCGTCAAACTTGCTTGTGAGCAGCTTTCTTTATCATTTTCACATCGGCTGGACATCCGTTGCTTCTTGACCGGCTTTTTCGGTCAAGAAGATAAGCCGTCTGAACTGCCGCTTTATTATTATTTACACCTTTCTGAAACTTTGATATCATTATATTGAAGTATGTTTTTCAAAAAATGCCTATTGGCAAAGGGGTGATTATATGGCTAGAAAAACAGTTTTAGTGACCGGCGCATCCAGGGGCATCGGCAAAGCTATCGCTGTGAAATTCGCGAAAAAGGGGTATGATCTCGTAATCAACTGTGTGCGCAGTGAAGAACGTCTGCTTCAGACAAAAAAGGAAGTTGAATCTTATCAGGCATCCTGTCTGGCATTTCTCGGAGATATGGGCGATATGGCCCAGTGTGAGCTTCTGTTTTCCAAAGCGAAGAAGCAGTTCGGCACCATCGACGTTCTGGTTAACAATGCGGGAATCTCTTATATCGGGCTTCTACAGGACATGACATCCGCTGACTGGGACCGGGTGGTCCACACCAACCTGACCTCTGTTTTCAACTGCAGCAAACTGGCTATTCCTGGAATGATCGCGCAGAAACGCGGTAAGATCATCAACATTTCCTCTGTCTGGGGCAATGTGGGGGCTTCCTGCGAAGTGGCGTATTCTGCCACAAAAGGCGGGATCAACGCATTTACCAAGGCATTGGCTAAAGAACTGGCGCCCAGCAACATACAGGTGAATGCAGTCGCCTGCGGAGCCATTGATACAGAGATGAATCAGTTTTTAGAGGAAGATGAACTGATATCGCTCATAGAGGAAATCCCTTCGGGAAGACTTGGGCGGGCCGAAGAGGTGGCTGACCTGGTTTACCATCTGGGCTACAAAGATTCTTATCTGACCGGGCAGGTAATCGGGCTGGACGGCGGATGGATGTAAATGCGGATGGACAGCGGAATTAAAAAAGCGGTATGGGCCGGATGTTTCCACACCCGCCTATACCGCCTTTTCTATGTACTTATTAATATCCTGACGCCGCTATCATAGCGAAGATTGAACCATAAAATATAACTAACAGGACAATACCTATAACCATCCAGATTAAAGATGCACGACAGAAATTCTTACGGTTTTCATTGCCGTTGCCAAATGCCCATACAAGTGTCATAATGAAGCCTACGCATGGAATCGCCATGATCAGGGTTGTGATAAGCCACTGTCCCATAGTCATAACTTCCTTATTAGGATCCGTATAAGCTGGTGGTGCCTGGTATCCCGGCTGCTGTACGTTGTTGTAATCGCCTTCCATAATATTTCCTCCTAATGTATTTTTTCATGTGTCATTATATCATAGACTTTCGTAAAAATACAGAAATATTTTATATTTTTTTTAGATTTAACATTTCAACATTTTTCGGACCGTTAATCAGTCAATTACAACATAATAGCCGTTTTCTGCCCACATTTCTTTCAGCCGCTCCAGCCTGACTTGATCCGGAGCTTCAAAACATTTGGCTTCTTTGTCATCAGCTCCGATCGCCTGTAATTTTGACAGGCCTAATGTATGGTATGGAAGAAGGCATACCTTTTTGATCTGAGTTTTTATGTCAGATACCATTTCGATGACCGATCTCATCTGTGCTTCGGTATCATTGATATTCTTTATCAGGGGCATGCGGATCCAGATATCCTTCATGACTTGATTCCTAATCCCCTTGCCGTGTTCTGAGATCTTGTACAGTCGTTTTGTAACATAAAAATGTATAGAAGGCAGTAATTGGATCGAGGGTTTGACATTAGACGGTGCAGAGATTAGAATTAAAAAAACGGATGATAAATTTACTGGCAGGAGGGAAAGGAACGTGAAGAATAAGGGGTGGAAAACCAAACTGTTTACAGTAATGGTAATATTGGCGGGGATCATTTTATTCGTTTTATGTGATCTTTTTATAATTGGCGAACCCATTGACAATATCCAAATGAGCTGTGTTGCTTCTGTGAATGGTGAAACTTTGGAATTAAGGGTGGACGCCCTGGAATCGGCTGTGGCGCTCAGGGGATGGCGTTTTAAGGAACGGGATGGGACGATGTCTATCAGCGCACGGAAGGTGCTGGTGTCGCCTCTGTTCCGGGATGGGAGTTATGAGACATCGGTTGATTTAAAGGGAATTGACCGGGTTGTGTTGGGCGGGCAGGAAATCTGGAAGCGTGAATGAGAATCTGAAACGCTCTGCGCCTGCCTATAAAAAAATGCTCCGGCATGGATGGAGTAATATGATAAATGGAATTGAGGCGGCTTTTATATTTTAAAAGCCGCCTCAATTCCATCTGTAGTTGTTAAAAAACGGATTCCGTATCCCTGGATTTTACTGATGTCCATTCTGAGATTTCTCGGCCTTTTGGCGAAGGATTCATGATCTTTCAGAACCGCTCCCTCTGGCGCACCCAGGGCCCGCGCCATGGCTGAAGCCACCTCATAAGTGCTTTTATCGTTCTCACTTCCAAAGTTATATACTCCGGCAGGAAGTCTGAGAGCGCATTCCAGATTATCAACCACTTCCCACACATTCGTGATGCTTCTGTAATCGAAAACAGGATAGGATGGCTTCTCTCCCGCCGCAAGATGCTGGAGGAGGGATGCCGCCAGGTTGCCGTGTTCCCGGGCCAAATCCGTATTCCGGTCATACATCCAGCTCAGGCGCAGGCTGACTGTGTCCGGGTTAATTTCCGCGCAGATTCGTTCGGCTTCCAGCTTCTGCCGGGCATATGTGCGGGTTGGAACGAGTTCCTTTGCCTCTCCATGGGGGTACTGCTCTTCACAATCCGAATAAACCTGGTCGGAACTGCAGAATATGAGTTTCGCACCCACCGACCTGCACGCCTGGGCAATGTTGCCGCTGCCCTTCACATTGATCTGAAAGGACCGTTCCCGGTCCACTTCACAGGCTTTCGTATCTGACACCGCTCCGCAGTGAATCACGGCCTGGGGACCAAACGTATGAAACTCACGCATCACCTGTTCCTCATCCGTGATATCCATCCGCCCCCGTCCCGGCGCGTAAAGCCGGAAACATTTTTCATACCGGCGTATGAGCCTGGAGCCTAAAAATCCATTTCCTCCCGTAATCAATATCTTCATCCCAGTATATCCTCATAAAATGCGGGGCTCTGCTGTCTGTCACACAAACAGCAGTTCCACCAGCCTGTCGATTTCATTCTCAGTTTCAGCAATTCCCGCTTTATCATCTGCCAAAAACTGGCCATGGGCCCTGATAGAGCAGTCCGCAAGATGCCCATGAACCGGATTTTCCGGATCATATTTGGGAATTGCGATATTATTTAAGATATCCACTCCCCGCTGGGTATCGATGGTGTAGGCGTCTATAATGCTGATAATCCTAGGCGAGTTGATAATGGCGCAGATATAGTGCACCTCCCTCAAATCATCGGATGCACAAGCCAGCACCTTGGAATCCGTCACCACCACCTTATTCCCGAGATGGGGATCATCGATGGAGCCGATGACACAGGCGGTCATAGACTTGCTCTGCTCCCTCCACACCACATGATAATCACGGAAAGTATAATCCCCTACATTATCCAGCCTGTACCATGGGAACTGCTCCGGGTCAAAAAACTTGGCGCTCCGCACCCTTGTTTCATACAGAAGGTCTTTAAAATAAAACAGCCATTCATAGGTTTTCGGATACCTGACCTTCAAATCCCCTTCGTCCATTCCCCGGTATATGCCTTCGCCGGAATTGTTATGGGGAACTACCATGTGGAGGTAGGAATTAATGCCCCATTTGCTGATATTCCGCCCGCCGATCATGGGATAGACCAGATCCTTTTCCACCAGTCCCGGATGAACCCCCAGGTCCTTGGCCTTTTGAAGCCTGGCCCGTTCCACCAGGTTCTCTATCAGCACGTAATCCCCTTTGGTGTCTTTGATCTCCACCAGATAGGTTCCCTTCGCCCCACAGGGCTCGATCCCTTTTCTGCCCTTATAAGCCGACTGCCCGCGGTATTTATCCGTAACCGTCAGCTCTTTTTCTTCAAATGTCAGCCATGGGCTTCTGTCATCGTCTGCGCTAATGGGCTTGGCCGACTGTTTTTCCATTCTGATCTTGCCCATCGCTTCGGCAAATGTATCATAATGATCCACAATCTCCTTTGGCTTGGCCGGGAGACAGAGGTAATAATTGTGCATCGGGTAGACCATCTTCTTGTCCTTCTGAAAGATCATCACAGACGCTTTATTGGTTGCGAACCGTCTGAACGGCTTAATGGCATCCATGTCATACACTTCTTCAATGCAGAACGGAACCGACATTCCATCTCTGGTAATCACAAATTTTCGGAACCCTTCTCCGCCTTTTGGCGATTTGACAAATGTCTGCGGCAGCACAAAGCCGATTTTACCGTTCTCCTTCACATAATGATCCATGGAAACATAGACAACCGCCATGGCGAAATCGTCGTGGGATGTGATCTTGTCATACGCGCTCTTTTCGAATATATCATAGCTCATCCATACGTCCAGGGTCTGCTTCCGGTAGGTATCGGACATGGATTTCCAGCCGATCCAGGGCGGATTGCCGATCACGATGTCAAAACCGTCTTTCGCAAACAGAGGAGCGAACGCATTTTTCAATATGACGCCCCAGAATCCATTTTTTCCCTTCTGGTGCAGATCCAGAATCTTTTCATAAAATTTTTGCACCAGCACCATGTCAATCCCGTCATAATCAAGCTGCTTCTCCCTGATTGTCAGATCATAGAACTGGCTGTAGGTGTACTCCTTATAAATGCACTCATAAACCTTATTGAGCAGCAAATCGCTCTGTGCCCTGTCCTTCATGACCGGAATCTCAAAGGTGCCCACCACAGTTTTCACCTTTATGCAGTGATCCGCCTTATTCTGTTTCGCGTACACGGTGGGAACCAGCACGGAATCACACATATATACAGGAAGGGAAATGGCTTTCTCATAGGTTGATATATCGCCCAATGAGAGCAGATAATTGGTTTTCGCGGATATTACCGCAATGGGGTTGATATCATATCCCGCTATATTTTTAGTCGCTTCTTCAATGATCTGTCCATTGGTCAGCTCCCCGCTGTTCTTCTGCCTGAACCGTTTAATCGCATGGGTGATAAATGACCCGCTTCCACAGGTGGGATCCAAAAGGGAAATCCCCCTCTCCCCTTCATAATGTACCTTATTCAGGGTAAAATCCACCAGCCATCCGCAGGTATAGTATTCTCCCATCAAATGCCTCAAATCCGTAGGGATCAGGTTGGCGTAAACATCCCTCAGAACGTCTTCCACCACCTCGCTCTTTATAACAGAAGTGGTTGTCTCAAAATTATCCAGCTTGATTTCAATATCATTGACATACCTCTGGTCAAAATCCGGATCAAACAGAAACCATTCAAAAAAATGCACCTCGAAGAAGTTATCCACTTCCACCTTGGTATAAGAATCCCCGGCAAACAATGATCTGATTTCCTGCATATTGCTCATGGCCTTGGACGTTCTGGTAGGGTCAGTCAGCGATTCCAGCAGTTTAAAGATCAAAAGCTTCAGCACGATATTATAATAAGTCTGTATGATGAACAGCGTCTTTTGAGGGTCCAGATTCGCCTTCATCCCGTACATCCGGGCCAGTGAAGCCCTGTACTGGGTGAAATCCGTCTCCTTTTTCCCGTAAATATCGCCGAAAATCCTCAGCCACTCCCGGTAAAGCGTATTGATCTGCGTATTGCCTTTAAATTCCTTCTCCAATTCACCGTACAGATATTTGATCGTATCCCTGCATATCTCCGATCCCGGCCCGAATTCCTTAATCAGGTTGGAGGAAGAGAGGCAGTACCTGCCGGTTGACCGAAGAAGCAGCACCATCTTCTTAAATGCAGTTTCCAGATCATCCATATATTCCACCACAAGCCTGAGCGGCAGTTTATTGGAAAGCTGTTTCGGCAGTTTCTTGGTCTTCTTATCCGAAAAAATATCCTGAGGCATTTCATCAGGAATAAACCTGGCTATGATCATAGCCTCCCCATCGAACCCAATTCCCACCTTATTCACAATCCTGCTGCAGAAAATGGCATCGTCAATGGTTCCGGCTGCATATTCATCCAAAGTAAAGTTAATCAGGTAATGCTTCAGTCCATGATCCCTGGCATCCCGGCCATAAACGGCTTCATCCCGGCCCTTTTTGCCCCTGAATGTACCCTTGGTCTTGTATTCAATAATGATATCGGAGTAAATACTGTCCGCCCGCCCGCCATGAACTGACGTGGTCTCATGGCTCTCATCCAAAGAAGCGATCCCGAAATCCTTAATCAATTCCTTAATCAGTTCATTGGTGCCAATCCGTACCTCCTCTTCATTCACGAATGCCTCCGCTTTCTTTTTATATGCCTCAACATATTCCGCTATGTTTCTCATCCATCGTTTCCTTTCAAGCTGTAAAATACATACTTCTTAATTATATCATTCAAAAAGATATCTGTCAGTGCAAAAATTCGGTCACCGGATAACCCGCCGGTCTTTTTCTTCAATCAGCCCGGCTGCTTTTCCCTTTCCAACCCGCATAGATTCCCATGACCACCGCCGCTGCCCCAAACATCGCCAGAGTGCTTATAAAGGGCAGTTTGGCATGGACGGAGTAAATAAATCCCGCAGTCAGAGAACCTGCCATACCGCCGATATTCTTAGTCGCATTATAAAATCCCATAACAAGATTCTGCTGCTCCTGTTCGGCCTGATTGGCCACCAGGTCCTGGATCAGCGGAATGCTGACGAAATAAGCCGCATACAAAAGAATGCTGAACCCGATCATCAGCGGTATCTTTACGGAAACAATGGTTCCCAACGCTCCCGCGGCGCAGACCAGAATCACCAAAACCATGATTTTCTTCACCTGTTTCCTTTTCAAAATCCAGATGCACAGCGTCATATTGGATACAAAGGAAATCAGGCCCACAACCGCCTTGATCATCCCATTATAGGACGAGGTCAATCCCAGCACGTCTTTCAGATAATAGTTAAATGCCTGATCAAAAGAGGTAAATCCGATGTTCGTCAGCACATTGACAATAAAGAGCATGGCAAAGGCCGCGGTCATAAACTTCCGTCCGTCCAGAATCGCATTCATGGGATTGGCTTCTTTAGCGAAAGAGGACAGGGAAATCGATCGTAAATCCATTCCATTATCCGGCACACACAGCAGAAAGAACACGATTCCACAGCCGCACAAAATGGCCGCCTGGCTCATGAAAGCCAGCATCACGGAGATTTCCCCTAAAAAGCCGCCGATCATATATCCAAATGCGCTGGCCACACTCTGTATGGCCGCGCTGATTGTCAGATAGCGCCCCCGGTCTTTATTGGATGCCGTGTTGACCACGTAAGTCAAAAAACTGGTGTATACCCCTCCTGTAAAAATGCCTGCCAGCATCCTGGCCGCCAGAATCTGGGGTTCCGTAACCGACAAAGCAAAAAACACCTGGGCGATTCCATATCCGCAGCTGCAGATCAGCATGGATACTTTCGACGAAATGTAGGTATTGATCTTGCCCCAGAAGGGCGACAGGAGAAAATTGGAAAACAGCATGGCCGCCAGCGCCGCGCCGAACATGTAATCATGAAGATTCAGCTCCTTAATCAGAGTCGGCGTCACCGGATGGGCGAAGTTGGCTGCCAGGTTGAACAAAATCAGGGTTAAAAAGAAACAGCGGTAGCGGGTGCGATATTTCATATGACTACTTCCTTTACATTTTATTAACTGTTTTCAATTTTATTTATCGTTGGAATCAGGGCTTCGATCGGCTGGCATTCCCTGAGGGAGTAGTGATACTTATCGATGATTCCCATTCTCGTACCGTTTTGAAAGTCATTTCCGCCCGTGCGGCGGCGAAATGCCCTCTTATCACCATATAAACTATGTAACCGTCTCAATTCATCGATTTCCTGGAACACCACGATTCCGCCCACATCATCACATGGCCGGTCATATCTCCATACCACAAAAATCGGAATGTTTTTACCAGCTCTTCTATCGCCATCTTTACACTGAAAATAACTCAGCAGTTTGGGTTCATCAACCACTAACGCCTCTTTGGGATACAAGCCCAGATTCACTTTTGCCTTCATAAAAGCCTGTCCCTCTAAAAATTTCGCTTCAATTCTGCACAATATTTCCCGGCAGTCTCCATTTTTATAAACGTTAATATCCGGATTTTTATCAATCTCCGTTCTCCTGCAGACATACCCTGTATTCTCTTCCACATACCGGATTAATTCTTTTACAAGATCATCGGAATTTCGCAGATCCCGTACAAAGGGATAATCCAGTTTCGATTTTCCCAAACATTTTCTGCATTCCCCGCATTTTAAATTAGTGTCATCCAGCTTCCTCAAATCCGCTTTACAGCTCAGCATCCCGTCTCTCCTCCCCTTTTAATCCTCCATGCCGGAACGTTTTGATGCGCATATTTTGCGTTGCGCAGATTTTGCGTTGCGCAGATTTTACGATGCGCAGATTTTACGATGCGCAGATTTTACGATGCGCAAATTTTGCGTTGCGCAAAGTTTGCGCTGCGCAGGCACGCGCTGAGAATTTCAGATTCTCAGCTGTGATTCCAATTTGTGGCTCCGGCACAAATATACAATTTTAATAGTTTGTCACAACAATATGCTTCGCATCCGTCTTAAACCGGTTTCTGATGTTAACCGCATAGGATTTATCGTATTCATCAATGATATGGCTGCCATACAATTCTTCCGTAAGCGGTGTTTTCCCGATGACTAAAAGGGTTTTACAGGGCAGATTCCTAAAATCATTAGCAAGCCGCCTGTGTTCCTCCTCACCGAATCCATTTTTGTATGTTTCGTTGCCGTAATCGCTGAATACACAGTCATATGGGGGATCTAGGAAAATGAAATCATCCGCCCTGGCCATATTAAAAATTTCAGAATAATCACAGTTATAGATATCCGTCCTTCCCAACAGTTCATAGTGCTTGTCCGTAATCAGCTTTGTGTTGAGATTTTTGTACCTGCCAAAGGGGACATTGAATTCCCCATTGGCATTATACCGGATCATCCCGGAATAAGCGGTCTTGTTGATAAAAAAATAGATCACGGCATCCAGATATTTTGCTTCTGTCTTATGGTTAAACATGTCCCTCATCCAATAGTAGAATGCCTCGTTTTTATTCTCTATATGGTCGTCGGGATGTTCTTTTTTAAGCGCCTCATACTGCCTCTGGTTTTCTTCGTAAATACCTTGTATCTCATCCAGTTGTCCCCTGGCCTGGGGGTAGCACTCCTTCATCTCTTTGTAGAAGGAAAACAGCCTGGTGTTCACGTCATTGATAACAGCCTTTTTCGGTTCCAGGTAAAAGTAAAGAGCGCCTCCGCCAAAAAAAGGCTCAATATATCGATCATAACCGGATGGAATTTTATCAATAAAATAGGGGATTTCTTTTGACTTTCCACCTCTGTATTTAAGCATTGGATTCATTGTTTATCCTCCTGTTTCTAAAAACCAGCCGAATACCATTATACTACAATTGCGGGCATATTACTATTCTTATCTTCAGTGTTCAGAGGGTGGTTCTTGACAATTCAAACAGGGGCATCCGCAGCAGTGATTTTCCAATCACTGCTGCGGAT